>JADLHZ010000084.1 GCA_020848545.1 Deltaproteobacteria bacterium
CTGGGCCCGCTCAGTGCCCTCAACCAACCGTCATCGGATCGCGCTTGCATCGATTCACCTCCGTGTTACGCCGACCTTCAGCGTCATGCGGAGGCCTCAACAAGATGCGGGCTGGCGGGCGGATACCGAGAAAGGTGGCTCACTGGGGCACCAAGCTAATGTTTGTTCCTCGTAGTTGCACGTCCTTGCAATGTCATTGAAGGCCCAGCGTTGACACTCGTCCGCGGCGTTTGGCATCTCGCTGGGTATGAAGTCCTCGGCGGCGACATGTCGAGGAGCACTGCCGTCCATACGCGAGGCAAGGTGAAATCGACGCCAAGGCGCGCCGTGATCTCCCAGTGCGCAAGGATAGTGATAGATGGCGGGATCAGCGCTGAATCGGTAACCTCCGCAGAACGCCGCACGTTCGTCATACAGTGAGTCGCCGTTCGTCACTAGCGACGCCGGCAGCGCGCTACCCCACACATCTTTGCCGCTGTAGATGTGAAGCAAGCCTCGAGCAAAGTCGTCTTCGGACATGGCTGGTTTGAAGTTTCGGAGCAGGCACTGCACTGGGGCTCTTCTCTCAGCCCGGGGGTCGTCCAAGTCGAAAGCCCAATTTCTAAGCTGGTTATCGTGAGACACTACTTCAGAGCCTTGCAACCACTTCGTATAAGTAAACCAGTCGCCCCAGTTGTAGTTGAGATCGCCACCGAAGAACGGCGGGTATGCCGGGCCCGGCAACTCCTGATGTATGCGAGCAAAGAAAGGATGAAGCAGCTCGTAGTCAGGGTTGCCGTCGAGGTGCGCCGCCCCCACGGAGATGAATCGACCAGATCCGCGGGGAAACTCGAATGATGCTGCCACAAGTGTTGGCTGTGAGTATCCGCCGACAATATCGTTGCACGTCGTACTCGGCTTGTCTGGACGAATCACAAAGGCCGGTGGCACTCGCGCGTGTTCGCTTCGAAGAAGGCCCATTGTCTCGTTGAAACTGTCGGGCGAGTTGATCGTCGTGCCATAGCGCTCGTCTGTGTTGAGCAGGTCGAGCCGACTCTTTCGATAGACAATCGCATCGCCACCCGTCCCGACATCGAGATTTCCCAATTTGCAGTGGAAGCCAGCCGAGCTGTTCGCCGCGGCGAAATCGTCACCGGTCACACGCTCCATTGCGCCGACAAAGTAGTCCAGCCACTCCCCCGGCTTCAGATCGCCCCAGGATGCACCGCCGCCTTCCATGGATACTTCGTTGAGAATGATCACATCGGGCTTCTTGTCCGACAGAAACGCCGCGTAGCGGTCAACTTTCTCTCGCCAGGGTCCGAGAATAATGTTCGGCGTACCGCTTCGCTCAAAGGCCCCCGTCGAGCTCCAGACCGCGATCATCAAATTTCTGTCCACGTGCTCGCTGCACCGTGCGCGGCGTATCTGCGTCGTGATGGTCACATCGAACCCGCCGGTCCCGTCACCCGGAGTGTCGTCGTTCACGCGCAGAATGAGATGGCCCTGCTCGCCGCGTCGAGGGATGACATCGTGCGAACCGCCAGTCTGAAAATACTTGTTCGTGATTGCCCCAATGCGCGCGACGAGCGCGTAGACTGGCGCGCCCGGAACCGGAAACCCAGCCGGCGCGCGTTCTGGATGTGCACCAGAAGGGCCGATGTCTCGAATTGCTAGGGAGTCGAGGCCCCAAGGACCGAGAACGAAGCTTCCGGGAAATGGGACAACGGTGCCGGAGGCGGTGATCACGTAGCGTAGACTGGGAGAATCGCTGACGACGATGCCTGTTCTTACATCTATGCCGGCTTCTGGCACGAAAACGCGCGTGGTCGCGATGTCTTCGAACGGGAAGAATTGATCTTCGTCACCGCACGGCTTCAAAACTCCATTCACATACGTCGCATTGTCGAAGGGCGACAGGACCTGCGTGCCGCCGTACGGGACGAATGGGCGTGAGTCGATCGCAATGGGGGCTAGGTTCGTCGTCCGAGACAGGCGAGCCCCAGCGAAGAACCAGCTGAGCGAGGAGACGCACGCGCTAATCGTGTGATTCGTTTCGTCGACGATCGGAATATCCGTGGCCTCGATGACGGTCGGCGCCTCGCCTGCTAGCACCTCGATCGGGTTTGCAATCTTATACAGTCGCAAATCGGAAGGCGTGAGACCGAACGGTACCAACCAACTGGGCTCGTAGGTCTTGCGCAGCCGAACGCAAGGATCGCTCGGGTTGAAGAGATAGGCGCCGTTGATGCCAACGGCATTCACGTTCGAGCTCGGTCCGAGCACGATGAACATCTCCTGATCTCCGATTATGGAAGTCTCCGCGATCTCCGCGTTCGAAACGAGCGTGAAATCCTGAAACGGCGGCACGACACCACGCGGAATAATCAGCGCCTCCCCGATGATGTTCGCGTCTGTGGTCACGAACTCTTCGAGTTGAACAACGCCGCCGACGACGTCAGGCTCGCCGAGGCGCAAGTCCGCTGTCGTCACGCCGGCAAGAGGACTGCCATCGACGCTGAATAAGAAGTACTGGCTTAGGCGTACGTCACCGGCGACGGCGCCGTCGGAGCAGCTCTCAAATATGAACCTTTGCCCAAGCTCGTTTGGCGTAGATGGTTCGTCGCAAATTCCGCGAGACGTGCCCTCGCCCCGAAAGAAGCAAGTCGTGAAACCCCCACCCGCTGCATCTGTGAAAGTCAGCTTGGCCGTGGCGGACCCTGCGTCTCCAGCGCGCACGGCGATTGTCGCTGGAATCTCGAAAGAGATTGCAGCGCAGAGGCAGCGTTCGCCGTCCACCGAAGTGAAGTGCTCCTTCGGCGAACCTTTCTTTTTCCCACACTGGTTCGCGTTCGTCGCGTAGGCACGGCTTGCCAACAACTCGACGCCTTCCCAAGTGCCGCATTGGCTGGGAAGCATTTCGCCGGGGCATCCTTTTTCTACAGAGGCGCGACCGCACTCGCTTTTCGCGGCGGCAGACTGCAGCTCGCCTTTCTCTTTGCCGCTAATCCGCCCTTCGGCCTTCATTTGATTGGTCGCATGCGCAACGCAGGAGACATAGTCGCCGTGATTCGACCACGGTCCTGCGCACGCACACTGCTCCGCGATGATTTCTGCAACGGGTCGCGTGTCCGTCGCGTCCGCAGGCGCTTCTTGGCCCGTCGAAGCCTGGGATTTGTCGTCGCCCTCGCTGGCGTCCACGTCGATCCCTGCAGTGCACCCGCTGAAGACGAAGAGAATGCCGATGACTGCACGATCGCCGACGCCTCGCATGTGTCCCCCACGCGCGTAAGAACGTGTTGCAGTTCCAAGGCTTAGTCTTCCCGTAGAACGCGAAATTCGCAAGAGAAACGAAGACCTCTGATGGCGCACTTCACCGCACCTGACGAAAGGCTGCGCACCACTGTTAGCGCTCCGGCCGAAAGCGCAGCGCACGGGAAGGACGCGTTCGCCATGATACGCACGACTCGTCGATTCGCCCGGCACGCCGGTGTATACGGGAGACCGTGAACGCCCGCATCGCCCTCGTCGCCGTCTCCCTCGCGCTCAGCGTGCTCATCGGCCTCACGCTGCGCGGTGGCGGCGACACGAAGAGCGCCGAAAAGCGCCTCGTCATCGGCTTCTCGATGGACACGCTGAAGGAAGCCCGCTGGCAGCGCGACCGCGACTACTTCGTCGCGAAGGCGAAGGCCCTCGGCGCCGAAGTCTTGGTGCAGTCGGCGAACAGCGACGACACGCGGCAGATGCAAGACGTGCAAGCGCTGCTCAGCGCCGGCGTGAGCGTGCTCGTCATCGTGCCGCACAACGGCGACGCCATGAAGAAGGCGGTCGAGCTCGCGCACGAGCAGCACGTGCCGGTCATCGCCTACGATCGGCTGATCACGGGCACCGACCTCGATCTCTATGTGAGCTTCGATCCCGTGCGCATCGGCGAGGTGCAGGCGCAGTATCTCGTCGATCACCTCGGCGCACAGAAGCGCATCGTGCGCATCCACGGCGCGAACACCGATCAGAACGCGCACTTCATGAAGCAAGGGCAGGACAAGGTGCTGCAGCCGTTGATCGCTTCGAAAGCGCTGATGATCGTGCACGAAGACTGGGCCGAGAACTGGAAGCCCGAACAAGCGAAGAAGATCACGAACGCGGCGATCACGAAGCACGGAAAAACGATCGACGCCGTGCTCGCTGCGAATGACGGCACGGCCGGCGGCGCGATCCAGGCGCTGACCGAGGAAGGGCTCGCCGGGAAGATCGTCGTCACGGGCCAAGACGCCGAGCTCGTCGCGTGCCAGCGCATCGCCCAGGGCTCGCAGCTGATGACGATCTACAAGCCGCTCGAAAAGCTCGCGGCGACGGCGGCGGAGCTCGCGGTGAAGCTGGCGCTTGGGCGGCCGGTGGTCGCCAAGGGGAGCCTGAACAACGGCAAGGTCGACGTGCCGGCGGTGCTGCTCGACGTCGTCGTCGTCGACAAAGACAACCTGAAGAGCACGGTCGTCAAAGACGGCTTTCACGCTGAAAAAGACGTCTTTCCGTGACGCTCGCGCTGCGTGGCATCGCGAAGTCGTTCGGCGCCGTGCGTGCGCTCGCGGGCGTCGACTTCGAGGCGCGCAGCGGAGAAGTGCACGCCATCTGCGGTGAGAACGGGGCCGGCAAGTCGACGCTGCTGAAGATCCTCTCGGGCGTGCACGCGCCGGACACAGGGACGATGACGCTCGACGGCAAGCCCTTCGCGCCCCGCCACGTGCGCGACGCCGAGCGCGCGGGGCTCGTCATCGTGCACCAAGAGCTCGCGCTCGTGGCGGAGCTGAGTGTGGCGGAGAACCTCTTCCTCGGCCGGCCGCTGATGAAGGGTTGGTTCGTCGATCACGACGCGATGGCGCTCGCCGCGAAGACGCACTTGGCCGCGGTCGGCCTCGACGTCGATCCGCTGACGCGCACCGGCGATCTGTCGGTCAGCGCCCAGCAGCTCGTCGAGATCGCGCGGGCCCTCGCCAAGAATTGCCGCGTGCTCTTGCTCGACGAGCCGACCGCGGCGTTGTCGCAGCGCGAGGCCGACGCTTTACTCGCGCGCGTGCGGGCGTTGGCGGCGAGCGGGGTCACCTGCCTCTACGTCTCGCATCGTATCCGCGAAGTGACGGCGATCGCCGATCGCGTGACGGTGCTGCGTGACGGGAGCACCGCCGCCACCTTCGCCAAAGGCGCGTCCGAAGCCGAGATCGTCCGCGCGATGATCGGTCGCGACCTTCAAGCGTTCTATCCGAGGCGCCGTGGTGAGCGTGGCCGGGCCGTCTTCGTCGCCGGCGGCCTCACCGTGCGCGACCAGCGCGGGCGCGTGCGCTTCGCAGACCTGCGCTTCGACGCCTACGCCGGCGAGGTGCTCGGCATCTATGGCGCGCTCGGCTCGGGGCGCAGCACCTTGCTCCGCGCGATGCACGCTCGTGAGAAACGCGCCGTGCTCGTGCCGGAAGATCGCCGGCGTGAAGGCTTGTTCTGGGAGCAGGACGTCGACTTCCATCTCGGCGTCACGCGCTTGCTCGCGATGAACGCCTTTGTTCCCTTCGACAACATCGCGGTCAGCGCCGACAACGCGCGCGCGATGCGCCGATTGCAGATCGCGGCGCCGTCGCTCGCCACGCCCGTGAGCGCGCTGTCCGGCGGCAATCAGCAGAAGGTGGTGCTCGGAAAAGCGCTCGCCACGAACCCCGAGCTCGTGCTCCTCGATGAGCCGACCCGCGGCGTCGACGTGGGCGCCAAGGTCGAGATCTACGAGTGGATGAACGCGCTGACCGACGCGGGGAGGGCGGTGGTGCTCGTGTCGAGCGACGTGCTCGAGCTCGTGGGCATGAGCGATCGCGTGCTCGTGCTCGACCAGGGCCGCGTCCGCGCCGAGCTGACGCAGCCGACGCAGGACGCGCTCCTGGAGGCCGCGCATGCGCTATAGAACCCTGCCGCTCGCCGCCTCGTTGATCGCGCTCTTCGTTGCGTTCGCGTCGGCGTCCGAGTCCTTCTTGAGCCCGCGCAATCTCTCGATGCTCGCGATCGAGCTGTCGATCACCGCCGTCCTCGCGCTCGGCATGTTGCTCGTCTTGCTCTTGGGATTGATCGATCTCTCGGCGGGCAGCGGCGTCGGCCTCGTCGGCGGCATCGCGAGCGTGCTCGTGTTTCGCCACGATCTGCCGGCCGGCCTGGCGATGCTCATCGGCGCTTTGACGGCGATCGCGGTGTGGGCGGCGATGGGCGCGCTGATCGTGCGCCAGAAGATGCCGGCGTTCATCATCACGCTTGGCGGCTTGCTCGTCTTCAAAGGGCTCTTCTGGCTCGTCATTCGAAACGCCACGGTGCCGGTCGCGCGCGGCAGCACGGAGAACGCGCTGTCGATGCTGACGACTTACTTCCTCCCGCGCGCGGCCGGCTTCACGCTCGCGGCGGTGGCGGTCACCGCGCTGCTCCTCTTGCGCATGCGCCGCCGAAGAGCGCGGGTCGCGCACGGGCTCAGCGTCGAGGATCGCGAGAGCTTCACGCTGCAGCTCATCGTCACCGCGCAGGCCGCGTTGTTGCTGCTCCTCGTGCTCGATCGCTTCCGCGGCGTGCCGGTGTCGCTCGTGATCCTCGGCGTCGCTGCGGCGGCGATCCACACGCTCACGCAGCACACGCCCTTCGGCCGCTATCTCTACGCGATCGGCGACAATCCGGAGGCGGCGCGGCTCTCGGGGATCGCGGTGGAGAAGACGATCGTCGTCGCGTTCGCGATGATGGGCGTCGTCGTGGCGTTGACCGGCTGCTTGCAGACCGCCTACGCCGGCGCGTCGACGACGACCGTCGGCGATCTCATGGAGCTCGACGCCATCGCCGCGTGCGTGATCGGCGGAACGTCTCTGCGCGGCGGGCGGGGCAGCGTGGCCGGCGTGCTGTTCGGCGCGCTGATCATGGCCACGCTCTTGAACGGCATGACGCTGCTCGCGGTGCCGCCGGAGCTCAAGTTGATCGCGCGTGGAAGCGTGCTCGTGCTCGCGGTGTGGCTCGACGTCACGCTGGCAAGGCGAAGCGCGCGGTCATGACGCGAGCGAAAAGCGCTCGACAACCAACTCAGCGAAGCGCTCTTTGTATTCGTCAAACGTCGCTTCGCGACGATAGCTCTGCACGCGCACCATCGTGTCGGCGGAGAAGCCGCACGGCGTGATCAGCGCGAAGTCCTTCAAGTCGTTGCTCACGTTCACCGCGAGCCCGTGCCGCGTGACGCCCTCGATCAACGAGACGCCGAGCGACGCGATCTTGCGCGGACCCACCCACACGCCGGTCTTGCCTTCTTCGGCGCGCGCTTCGATGCCGTCCATCGCCAACCCGTCGATGATCACGCGCTCGAGCTCGCGCAGGTACGTCACCGGCGAGAGGCGGCGCGTGTCCAGCCGGATCAACGGATAGACGACGAGCTGCCCGGGGTTGTGCATCGTGGCGCCGCCGCCGCGCTCGACCTCGACGACGTTCACTTCGCTAGGCGATGCCAAGAGCTGGGACTGCGACTTCAACGATCGCCCGAGGGTGACCGTGGTCGCGTGATCGCCGATCCAGAACGTCTCCGGCAGCTCGCCGCGGGCGATCTTCGTCGCTTCGTCCTGCATCGCCGCGTACACGTCCTGGTAGCGCGTGGTCGGTACGAAATCGACGCGGCGGAGGGTCATTACCGCTTCTTTATCGTGAAATAGATCGGATTTGTCACGGCGAACGGCTTCGACGGCTTGTTCCGAAACGTCGGCACCACCGGGTCCAACGACTTCTCGCCGCGGACGACGGCGAACACATACGAGTCCTTCGTCACCTGCAGCTTGTGCATGCCTTCGGCGCGCAGCGGGTTCTTCGACGCCGGCACCGGCAGCGTGAAGATCTTCGCGCCGTCCTGCCACAGCTCCAACGACGACACGTCCACCCACGGCGCCGCTTGCAGCTTGTAGAGCAGCGTCACCTCGCCCGCCTTCACCGCGAGCGAATCGCCCACCTGCGCCGGCGCCGACGCTTCGCCGGCGAAGAGCTCGATGAACGGCCCGTTCGTTACGATGATCGCATGCTTCTTCTTCACCGCCTCCACGAACGCCTTCTCGTTGAACGGCTCTGGCATGCGAATGAAATTGCGCGGGTAGCCGACCTCTTGGAACACGACGTTGTGGCTGTCCGAGTTGCCCGTAGCGGTCACGCGCTTGCCCTTCGAGAGCAAGTGCATCCAGTCCACGATCACCTTCTCGGCGTCCTTGATGCGCTTGCCGTTCAAGACCTCGACCGCGTCGAAGTCCCACGCGAAGTCGGGGTCCACGGACTCGCCCGTCTTCGCATCCAGGTGCTGCGCGTCGAAGTAGCCGGTCATCTCGGCGCGCGGGTGGTTGATTTGCAGCACCTTGTCCGTCGGCTCCCCGCGCAGATCGGCGAAGATGTCCTTCACCTTCTTGTTCCACGTGTCGGGAGCGCCGTTTCGCGGCAGGTCCGGCCGCGGCTTGATCGGGAAGGCGCCGAAGTGGCCGAGCGTGTGCGTGGTGGCTTCGACGCCGCTCACGGTGACGAGCGGCGCCTTCATTTGGGCGAGCACCGGCCGGTAGTCGGTGATGAAGTCGTGATCCGTCGGCACCATGAGCTCGAGGCCCTCGGCCAGGTTCGTGATCACGCGGTCTTCCAAGCTCATCGCCGAGTCGAAGGAGTTCCTCTGGTGCTGATGAAAGTCGCCACTCGTATAGCCACGCGTGTCGACGACATGCTTCAGCACGAGCGCCACATCGTAGCTCTTGTTCGACTCGACGGTGAGCTCGCTCTCGGCGAGATCGTACTCGACGCCGCGCGACGCGTAGAGCTTGTAGGTGCCGGCCGGCAGCTTCACCTCGCCGCTGCCGCTCATCGTCAGCGCCACGTTCATCGCGCCGCTCGCTTGAAACGGCTTGCCGAACACAGGGTTCATCGTGCCGTTCGTGCCGAGAACGGTGAGCTTCGCCGCGACGGGCTGGTCGCCTTCTTTCACGGAGAAGCGGATGGTGCCGCCGCTCTCGACCACGAAGTTTTTCTCCGCGCTCCGTTCGCCGATGACCACGCGCTCGCGTTGTTTGCTGCGCAGGCCGGCGCCGGTGACAACGACATCGTATTCGCCGGCGGGGAGCGCTGCGTCGTAGAAGCCGCCGCTCACGCACTTCGTCGTCGCGAACGGCTGGTCGCCCTTCATGAACGTGAGCTCGCCGTTCACCACTTGCTCGCCGTTCGATTGCGACACGACGCCGTGCAAGCGGCCGAGCGTCATCAGCGGCGCGCCGGGCGGTGTGTACGTCGCGTAGTGATCGAGCACGCTCGTCACGTCGCCGGCACCGACGATGAAGTAGCGTTCGAAGCTCGCAGACTCGCCGGGTCCGAGCGTCGCGGCTTTGTGCACCACGTCGGTCCACGACGCGCCGGAGAACGAGCTCATCAGCGGCGTCTTCGACACGACGCCGTAGCTCACCCCGTCGCCGACGCCGACGACCCACGGCACGTCGAGGCGCTTGCCTTGCATCTCGTAGCCGACAGTTGGCGCGAAGTGCTCGGTCTTGCCCCACTGCAAGCAATCGCCGAGCTCGAACGCGCTGACGACTTTGTTGCCCTTGTTCGTCACGCGCGTCGTCATCGTGAGCACTGGGCCGTGCGCCGGCAGCGTGTACGTGCTCGAAAATTTCAGCGTCGGATCGTTCGTGTCTTCGCCGGCGACGGTGATCGAAGCGCTGCCGTCGTTGGCGTTGGTCGCGGTCTCGATCGTGCGCCAGTACGCTTGCCGCGGAAAGGTCTCGTCCAAATAGAGGAACGTTTGGTTCAGCGCGTCGACGCCCGTCGGCTTCAGGCGCGCGTCGATCACGTTGCCGCCGGTGGCCGCGAAGCCCTGCTTGCCGCCCAGGCTGTCGACGAAGATCTCGACGTCGGCGTTCTCCAAGCGATAGTCGCCGAGCTTCGCCGTCGCGTTCACGCCGAGCGGCAATTGCTCGGCGCTCGCCACGCGGGACACGCTCGCGACCCCTGCCGGCGGCACCGTGATTCTCTGCGACCCAGCCCGGTCGACGACGTGCTTCGGCTCGCTCTTCGGCGCCGGCGTTCGGCACGCACACGCAAAGAGAACGACGAGCACAGGTGTACAGAATCTGGACAAAAAATAGGTCCCTGGGACCTTTTTAGTCGAACAACTGCTCCGGCGCGACAATCCGGCCGGCGATCGCGCTGGCGGCGACGACCAAGGGCGAGGCGAGGTAGACGCTGCCGGGGCCGCTGCGACCTGGGAAGTTTCGGTTGATCGCGCTGATCGTCACTTGCGACTTGTCGCTGGAGACGCCGGGGCCGGCCTTGATGCATGCGCCGCACGACGGATTGATCACGTGCACGCCCGCGCGCTCGAACAACGCGAGATAACCCTTTTGCTCGGCGTAGCGGCGGATCTTCTGCGAGCCGAACTGGATGTAGAGCTGCACGCCGTCATGGAGGCGCATGCCGCGATCCAACGCGCGGCCGAGCACAGAGGCGTACATGTCCATGTCTTCCATCTTGCCGCCGGTGCACGAGCCGCCGTACGCGATGTTCACGGCGACCGCCGCCGGCAGCTGCGAGACCGGGATGCCGTTGCGCGGATCGCCGGGCGTCGCCACCATCGGCTCCAGCGCGGAGAGATCGATGTCGAAGGTCTCGGCGTACTCGGCGCCGGCGTCGCTCGCCATGAAGCCCGCGCGAATCTGCTGCTCGTCCACGCCGGGCCGCATGCGCTTCAAGTAGTCGACCGTGACGTCGTCCGCGGCGATGATGCCCGTCGTCGCTCCGGCTTCGACGGCCATGTTCGTCAGCGTGGCGCGCTCGTCGATCGACATCGCCGTGATCGCTTCGCCGCGGAACTCGAGCACTTGCCCGATCGCTTTGCCGTTCTTGATGTACTCGTGCGCCATCACGTGCAGCATCACGTCCTTGGCGACGACGTCTTTCTTCAGCTTGCCGTGCAAGCGATACAACACGCTCTTCGGCACGGTGACGCGCACGTCTTTGGTGAACCAGGCGTTCGCCATCTCGGTGCTGCCGACGCCGAACGCGAAGGTGCCGAGCGCGCCGGCGGTGCAGGTGTGGCTGTCGGTGCCGACGACGAGATCGCCCGGCATCGCGAGGTCCTCGAGCACGGCGTTGTGGCAGATCGCTTCCGAGCCACCCGCCTCGACTTCGTCGTAGAGGCGGATGCCTTGGCGCTTGCAGAAGTCTTCCTGCACCGTCTTCAGATTGTCTGCGAGCACGTTCAGGCCCTGCTTCTTCTGCGCCTCGGGCATCACTTGGTTCAGGAACGTCAAGTGATCGCGGAAGGCGAAGATGCTCGCCGGATCCTTCACGCGCGCTTGCGCGCCGAAGCCCTGCATGAACTGCGCTTCGGCCATCGCCGTCGTGTAGTCGTGCGAGAAGCGCAAGTGCGAACGGCAGAACAACGCGTCGCCGGGCTTCACCGCGCTGATCCCGAGCTTGGCGCTGACGGCGTCGGCGATCGCGGCCCGTGCGATGATCTTCTCGACGAGCGTCATGGGCGGCGTCGTCGACTTGGAGGCGTGCGTGGGCAGCGCCGGGACCGTCTCACCCGCGAGCCGCGCCCGGTTGTATTGGAACAGCCCGCCGTATTCGACGATCGCCTTGCTCACGGGATCGAGCCCGCGCGTGAATTCGTCGACGTCGACCTCTTCGCCGGCCTCTAAGCGTTGCAGCAGCAGAAAGTCCGTGGACGTGAGCAGCCCGATGTTCTGGCAGTTCTGCCCGTAGATCTTCTCGATGTTCTGCGCGAACACGATCTCGACGCCTGCCGCCTTCTCCGCGTACGGCGCCGTCTCGCGCGAGCTGCCGCAGCCCTTCGACTTGCCGCTGGCGATCGCCTGGAAGCCCTTCTTCCAGATCGCGTCCTTCTCCACGTTGCCGCCGCGCAGGCCGACGAACGCGTAGTGGCCCAGGGTTTCGTCGTACCAAAAGCACACCCAGCCCGGCGTCATCTCGTCGGTCGAGATGTTGTCGATGAGCTTCTCTTTGGCGTCGTACTTCAGCGCCTTGTCGCCCGACAACTGCGCCTTTAGCGTGTCTTGGTTCTCGGTGAGGTAAAGGACGCGCCCTTGCAAACGCACGCGCCGCGGACGCTTCTCGACCTTCTCACTCGTCGTCGTCGTCATCAGCAGCACCTTCCTGCAGGATCTCCGGCACGCGCGTTTTGTCCGAGATGTCGACGACGCCGGCGAACGGCCCGCCAGCTTTGCCTGTCACTTTGAGGTCGGCGACCACGAGGTGCTCGGCCTCCGCTTCCTCGTGCACCGCGCGCACGAAGCCGAGGGCGCCTTCCTCGTTGTCGGCGTCTACCTCGCACTCTTCGTAGTAGTCGCCTTCTGCGTCCTCACCGGCGACGACGAGCACGAAGCGCTTGCCGCGCGGGCCAACGGTGAGGCCGGTGAGGCGCCGCAGCCGCTCGAACAACGCGAGACTCCGGCGGCCGCTCTTCAACGCTTGCATCACCGTCTCGGCTGCTGCCGCGCCGCCGTGCCGTGTCTCGACGACGGCCGCGAGCTCCTGCACGATCCACGCGGCGTAGGCTTCGTGGCCGGCCGGGATCAGCGAGAGCGCCTTCCTAAACGCCGGCTCGGCTTCGTCGGGCTTGCCGAGCTGCAGCGCCACGACGCCCATGTACGCGTGCGGATAGAACGCGCCGGCGTCAGCCGCGATCGAAACCGACAGCTTCTCGTGCGCTTCCTTCGGATGCCCGGCGTCGCAGTACGCCTTGCCCCACGCGGAGTAGACTTCGCTCACGCGATCCGGCGCCAGCTCGAGCGCGGTTTGAAACAACGTTCCCGCTTCGGCGATGTTGCCGAGCGCCAGCTCACTCGCGCCCCACAATTGATAGAGGTCGACCGTCTCTTCGCCGGCTTGCTGCGCGTCCTTGAAGTGCGCGCACGCTTCGGCCGTCTTATCGAGCGCGACCGCGAGCTCGCCGAGCTGGAACAAGAGCGGCCCGCTGCCTTGGTTCTTCTGCGCCGAGCTGAGACAAATTTCATACGCCCGGTCGATGTCGCCGACGTTCGAGAGCGCTTCCTTCAGCGTGGCGCGCAGCTCCGGGTGCGAGACGCCGGTGACCGCTTCGGCGAGGAGGCGGAGTGCTTGCTCGTCCTGATCGTCGTTGCAGAGCTGCTCGAAGAGCTGCAGCGTCTGCTCATCGACGCGAAAGCGCGTTGATTGGTCGGTCAGCGCAGGGTCTTTCGAGCGGCTGTTCTTCATACGGCTCATGCAGATGCCGAAGATCCTGACACACAATGAAACGAAGGAAAAGCCGGCCGCTCAGAAGCCCTGCGCGCCCTTGCCGTTGATGCAGGTGTAGGCGGGCGGCAACGGACCGCTGACGTTGGCGACGACGGCTTGGGTGAACGCCGCCGCCGATTGGTTCAGCTTGTCGGCCGTGCTCGGCTCTTCGACGCAGAGGAACTTCGCTTCGCCGCAGAGGCCGGCGCTGATGCAGCTCTGCACGTTGCTCGCGTCCATGAGGCGCGCGTCGCCGTAGAGGGTCTTGCCGCCGACCATCGTCAAGCGCACGTGGCTCGTGTCGGCGGCGAGCAGGGCCTCGAAGGGCTTTTCGCGATCGCCGGCGAGCACCATGAGGTCGGCGTACTTGTTCTCGGTGATCGAGCCCAAGTGCATGTCGACGCCGAGGGCTTTGGCCGCGTTGATCGTCGCCATCTCGAAGAGCTTTTGCGGCGAGAGCACGTCGCCCCATTGCTGATTGTCGAGCGCGTCGGCGTAGCGCAGCTCGTCGAGCATGTTGACGCTGCCGCTGATCGACCAGTCCGGCGCGAGCGCGACGATCACTTCGGCGGCGAGCGCGGCGGGGATGTCGGTCGTCTGTCCGTAGAGCACGACGTTCGACTTCGGCGACCACACGAGCGTCATGCCGTGCGCGGCCATCTGCGTGAACTCGGCGGACGTGAGCGCGGTGCCGTGGATGATCGTGGTCTCGGGCATCAACAGGCCGAGCGTGACAAGGCGGTTCCACTCGTTCCTGCTGCCTTGGTCGATGCCTTCGGCGAGGTGAATCACCCACGCGTCGACCTTGTCGGCGGCGACGTCGGCCTTCAGCGCGTCGGCCTCGGTTTGATCGAAGCCGGAGAGCGCGAGCGTGTACGTGCGAATCTTGTCGGCGGGCAGATCGTTGTAGCGCGTGTCGATCGTGCGCGCGAGCGAGGCGAAGCACTTTCGTTCGGTGGCGAGGCCGATGACGCTGGTCGTGCCGGCGAGCAGCGCTTTCAATTCGCCGTACTTGTTCATCTCGCAGGCGATCGTCGCGTAGGCTTGGTCGTAGCGATCCTTCATGGCGCCGTAACCTTGGTCGCTGCCCCAGGTGTAGCGGTTCGTGTAGAGGTGCGGCGGGGTCCAGTCCTGCTCGTCGAAGACGTTGTAGAGGATGTGGTTGTGGGCGTCGATCAGGCCCGGGTAGATGATGCCGCCGGTGTCGATGATCGTGGCCGCCGGCGCGTCTGGGTGTGCGTGGCAGCTCTCGGCGACGCAAGCGATCTTTTGATCGACGACGAGCACTTCGCCGTTTCGGAGGACGCCTTGTTCGGCGACGACAGTGCCCTTCAGGAGCACGCGGTTCGGATCGCCGGGCTTCAGGATCGCGGGCTCAGTGGTCAGCGGGCCGGTGCTGCCGGTCGAGCCCGTGGTTCCGGTGCTGCCTGTCGATCCCGTGGTCCCGGTGCTGCCGGTCTTGCCGGTGGTTCCGGTCGCGGTGTCATCGTCTTCGTCGATCGTCGCGTTGTCATCGCCCGGCGGAAGCGACGTCGTCGCTGAGAACGTTTGCTGCGGTTCTTCCGTTTGAACGACGCACGCTTGCGCCGACAAGGAGATAGCGACGACGCCTGCGAGCCATCGCAACACGTGGCCTGGGGAGAGCCAAACGCGCGCCATCAACAACCTCGGCCCGTCGCCCCGGGGTGGCAACGAGACCGCGTCCCCTTATCCCACATCGCCTCCAGGGACCAGCGAAAAGGGACCGGGGAGAGAATCGAAAAGGGACCGGGGAGCGGGACCGGGGAGGGAATCCGTTCAGGGGCAGGACGGCGTGGCGGCGATCCAGGCGTCGACGAGCGCGGTGCCGTCGGGGTCGACGGCGGCGGTGCCGAGCGGGGGCATGCGGCCGGACGCGGTCGCGTGCATGCGCGCGGAGATCACCGAGGACGCCGGCGCGCCCGGGGCGAAGACGCGTGCGTTCGTGATGCCGAGCGTGCCGCGCGTCGGGAGCGCGTCGCAGATGCCCATGCCGGCGAACGACGTGGAAAAGAGAAAGTTCGGCGGCACGACAGCGGCGGCGCCCGGGCGATGGCAGCTCGAACAATTCGCGTGCAGATAGGCGCGAGCCCGCGACGAGGCTGGTGCAGTAGAGTCGTGCGGGTAGGGCAGCGCGGGCACTGACGGCAGCGCGCCGTCGAATAGGCCGATCGCCGACAGCGTGAGGAGCTGCGGCGCATTTCGTCCGGTTGCCGGATAGAACGTGTTGCGATCGAGCTGCGCGACCTCGAGGCCCAAGCTGAATCCCGCCGCCTGCGTGTGGCAAGTCATGCAATCGCCGCGGCTCGGGAAGGTCCACGCCGCGGTCTCCTTGCGCCCGTCGAGCAGCGTCGCCTCGGTGCCGCCCGCGTTCCACTCGTAGCTGTAGCCCGCCCAGCCGCCATCCGAGTGACGCACGAAGAGCCGCGTCTCCACGCGCGCGCCGCCGAGCGAGAACTCCTTCGCCAAAACTGAGCCGACGGGCAGCGTGAAGTCGCCGTCGCTCTCGACGTGAATCTGGGTGCCGTTCGGCAGCGCGAGCCAGCGACGCTTCGTGGCGCCGTCCGACCACAAGGGTGCGTTCACGTCGAACGGGATCATGCCGCTCGATGGCGTGGCGCCGCTGAAGCAGCCGGTCGCCGACAAGGTCTGCGGAAAGCCGCCGCCGCCGGACGCCGGCACGACCTTGTACATCTGGGTGCCTTGGCCGCCGTACAGGTTCAAGACGTAGAGCTCGCCGGCTTCGTCCTCGGCGAAGGTCGAGATGTTCGCTGGGGTCGTCAGCAGCGCGGCCGGCTCGAACACGGTCGATGCCGTCGTGGCGTCGAGCGCCCACACTTCGCGCGAGCCGTAGTCGCCGAACACGTACTTGCCCTTCAGCGCGTCGACGGACGAGCCGCGGTAGACGTAGCCGCCGGTGATCGACTGCCGATTGCCGACGTCGTTCGAGTACTCGGCGAGCGGCGCGGCCACGTTGTTGACGCCCGCGCAGACGCCATCGCTCGTGATCCGGTGCGTCGCCTCGAAGCAGTTCCAGCCGTAGTTCTTGCCCTTCTCGATGCGGTTCACTTCTTCGTAGTCGTCTTGGCCCACGTCGCCAGCCCAGAGCGCGCCGGTCGTCCGATCGAAGGAGATACGCCACGGGTTGCGCAGGCCGTACGCCCAAACCAGCGGACAGCAAGCGTTCCCCGCTGGGCACGTGCCGGCGAAGGGATTGTCGGACGGTGCCAGAGACCCGCCGTTCACGTTCAAGCGCAGGATCTTGCCGAGGCACACGTTCTTGTTCTGCGCGTTGCCGAGCTGGTCGAGCCAGCTGCCGCCGTCGCCGAACGACGCGTAGAGCATGCCGTCCGGCCCGAACGCGACGCCGCCGCCGTTGTGGTTGTCGTAGGGTTGATCGATCTTGAGGAGCACGTCTTCGCTCGACGCGGTGAAGCTCGTCCGCGCGGCGTTCGGCGTCACGGTGAAGCGCGAGAGGTACGAGCACATCGCGACGCCGGCGCCGCAGCCCTTGCTCGAGGTGTACGAGGCGTAGACGCGGCGGTTGTTGCGAAAGTCCGGATCGACGGCGAGCCCGAGCAGGCCGCACTCGTAGCAGGAGGACTCCACGCGATCAGAGGAGCCCTCGACGTTCAAGAACATGTACGACGTGCCCGGCGCGGCGTCTTTCACGAGGCGAACCGTTCCGGGCTTCTCGACGAGCAGCCAATGGTTCGGCTCGCCGCTCGCGAACTGCACGCGCGCCGCTTGGGTCAGCGAGTCGAACGCGAGCGCCGGGAACATCGCTTCCAGGGCGACGCCGGTCGAAGGGGCGGGCCGTGCCGGTGCCAGACACGCGTTGTTGCTCGGGCGCGCGTCGAGGCCGGCGCCAGTCGTGCCGGTGACGCCTGTCTGGCCTGTGGTGCCCGTTTGTCCCGTCGTGCCTGTGTGACCTGTCGTGCCCGTGGTGCCGGTCGAGCTCGTCGGGCCGGTCGGACCCGGTGGATTCGGCGGATCCGGATCGCAGGCGTCGCAGCCCGCGCCGGTGCCGCCGAATCCAGTAAAGCCGAAGAGCAGGTGCGCGATGACGACCAAGCGGAGCGTGGACAAACGCATTAGTGCACCGCATGCGAGATGTTGTCGCGAATCTCGACATAGAACACCGCCATGCCTGCGTTTTTTGAGCGCAACATTGGCTCAAAATCGCCTCGAGCTTCATCGACATCATCTCGCACACGGTGCACTTTGGCGTTCTCGGGCGGCGTGTGAGTTTGGTTGCCTCGTTGCTAGGCAATTCGGTCGCCCAAATGGCGTCCTAAAGCAGCTCGTCGAACGGCGGCAGCGGCGGCGGCGCGTTCAGCCAGCTGACGAACTCGTCCCACTCGTCGGCGTTCCACGGCTGCTGCTGTGTCGGCTTGCGGTTCGGCGGCACGCCCCGCGGCCAGCCCTTCAGCTGCCAGAACAAGCGACCGAGCGTCGTGTTCGGATCCGTGCTCAGCTTGAAGCCGAAGTCGCCCGTCATCACTTGGCGCAAGATGTCGCGCAGTTGTTCTTCGGTTTTGACCCGCTTCAGATCCGGCGCTTGTCCGGCTTTCTGCGCGACGCCTGGCTGTCCGCTCGCGAGATCGATCTCTTGAGCGAGCTCATCGAGCTGCGCACAGACGCTCGCGAGCATCGCGTGCAGGTGCGGCTCGGTGAGGGTGACGCCTTCTTGCTGCTTCGGCTGCTTGTCGAGCTTCGGCCCGACCGGCACGTTCGGCTGCTGCTGCTGCTGCTGAAACCCTTGCTGCCCCGACTCGCCCGACGCCTCGAGCTTCTGCAAGGAGTCGATGTCCTCGGGCGCGATCTCGTCGCCGAGCGCCGCGGCCGCTGCGGCCTCGCCGGCTTTTTGCGCCTTGTTCCGCATCGTCTTGAAGCCGCCGGTCATCGGCCCTTGCTTCTGCGGCTTCACGTGCTTCGTGCTCGGCGGGTGCGAGGTCTGTGGCGGGCCGGGCGGCGGCTTTCCGATCTTCATGCGTCCTCGCCTTCTTCGCTCTCGAACGCCGAGCCCATGGCCACGAGCTTGTCGCGGATCGAGCTCGTCTGCAGGCCCTTCTTCTGCTCCGGCTCCTTCACGACGAGCTGCGAGAGGAGCGCCGGCGTTTCGTTGTCCGGCAGGCGCGCGCGCAGTTCCTTCGCCAAGATCGCGCCGTCGGTCTCGACGAGCGCCAAGAGCGACGCGAAGATGCCGGCGCGTCGCGAGTCCGCGCGCGTGAGGATCAACGCTTCCATCAGGATCGACAGCAGCTCGTCGTGCATGCGCGTGAACAAGCGGCGCACCGAGGCGTGCCGCTTCTGCTCGAACTTGCCCAACAGATTCAGCGCCGGCAGATCCGTGCGCAGCTGCGCCGCGAGCGCCGCCCGCCCCTGCTGCGTGCGGGAGATCTTCGTGAGGAACGGGCTCAGCACCCAGAGGCGGCGCCAGCGCGTCTCGACGTCTTGCGATTGGCTCGCTTCGAAGAGCGCGGGCACATCGGCGATGCGGGCGAAGCTGAGATAAAGGATGCCGCGATAAGCGCCGCGCCCGTCGGCCACTTGGTCGGCGGCTTTGACGACGAGCTCCGGCTTGAGCTTCGGAAGATCAGCGTCTTTGGCGAAGAGGCTCGGCTTGTGCGACGCGCCCGCGGCCTGCGGGTTGCTCGGTTTGGCTAGGGGAGCGCGTTTGCGATCGTCGACGCCGGCCACGGCGATTTGGCTAGCACGCCGGAGGGTCAGCGCCCAGTCGTGGTGAAGACGAGCGGGTACTTCACGGAGACGGTGCCGCCGCCTTTCGGTTCGGGGAAGCGCAGCCGAGCCACGACGCGCTGTAAGCAGCCTTCGACGCCCGCGTGCGCGAGGGTGCTCAGCGCGGCGCTCGCGTCGACGACCTCGCCGCCTCTGCCGATGCTGAACGCGAGCGTCACCTTGCCGTGCAGATCCGGCGTCTTTCCGAGCTCGCGCTCGTAGCAGTGGCGCATCTGGCTCTGCGCGCGCGCGAGCACGCGGGCGATGACCTCGTGCGACAGGCCGTCGCCCGGCTTGCCGCTCTTGTCGATCGTGACGTCGCGCTCGGGGCGTTCCTTCGTGCCCATGTCGGCGTCGCCGAGGCCGCCTGGGCCGCGCTTGCCGATGCGGCCGATGTCGAGCGAGTCGCCGCCGCCGCCCGGGCCGTTGCCGCGCGTCGACATGCCGCCGTTGCCGCCGGCGTCGCCTTCGTCGTTGCCGCGCAGGTTTCCGGCGAAGCGATCGATCGCGGCGTCGAGACCGCCGGGGCCGAGGACGCGCGTGGTCGCCGTCTTCGTGCCCTTCAAGATCGCCAGGATGCCCACGTCTTCGGCACGCACGGGCTTGTTCCTCGTGTGCTTCTTTGGCGCGTCCTTGCGACCCATCTCGCCAGCGGTGTCTCGGAACGCGGGCCCGCCAGCGTGCGGCTTTGGCTTCTCGAGCTTCACCTCGATGGTGTGCGGGCGGCGGTTCGTCGTGAGCGCGTCGCTCAACGCCTCCTCACCCTTCGGCGCCGACAGCGCGAGCCCGAACAAGAACGCCGCAGCGATGCCGGTGAACGTGAGCACGCTGACGAACGCCTGGTCCAAGCGCTCGCCGAGCGGTCGCGTGACGGCGGCGGTGCTCGGCACGCGCTTGACGACGACCGTCAGCGCGTCGAGGGCGATGGCGATCTTCTCGCTCGGCTCGATGCGCAGTCGATCGTCGACCAACCGCATCGCTTCGACCAGCGCGCCGCGGGCCGAACGCGTCTTCGAGCCGGCGCGATCGAGCTCGACGGGCGCGAGGCTCGGCACGCGCACGATGGGCCCTGCGTCGCTCGGCTCGACGAGCACGAAGCTCTTTCCTTTGATCTCGCGCGCGGCGAGGACGAAGTCGTTGCCCTCGCCTTCGCCGATGCGTACGGTGGCGCCCGGGCCGAAGTGGGCGACCTGCAAGAGCTCGTTGCCCCAGAAGAGCGCCACTTCGGTGCGCAGCTCACTCTTCGCCGGCGCGGCCTCGGATTCACCGCTCGCGAGCACCGCCGTCGGAATGCCGGCGACATCGCGATCGACGCCGGCGAGGGCGCCTTCCAAGTTCGGCAATTCGATCGGCGCGGGCGGCGGCGCGTCGTCTTGCTCGGTCGTCACGAAGACGAAGGACAAGCGGCCGATGCGCAGGTGATCGCCTTCGGCAAGCGTGGCGCGCTCGACGATGGTGCCGTTCAGCTCCACCGGACCAAACGCTGCGAGCTCCACGTTCTCGTGGCGCATGCGGATCAGCGCGTGCACCGGCTCGGCCGAGTCATCGAGCACGAGATCGGCGTCCGGGCGACTGCCGATGATGATCGTCGATGAGTCGAAGCTGATGGGGCGGGGAGACAAGACGCGAGGAATGAAGGTGATCGTGCGTTTACGCGGCACTTTTCTCTCCCGGGGCGGTGGTGATTCTGAAGGAACGCGATCTCTACGAACGGGTTTCAGAAATTTGTCACCGCGTGATCCCTTGAGCCGATTGATCGGTCGCCGTCAATCGAAACCTTTGAAACGCGTCCCGAGGTGAAACTTGCACGGAAGCGGAAACTCGACGCAAAGCAAGCGCGATGCAGTTCGGCTACGACGATCCACGCACGCACGCCTGGCTCGTGCTCGATCGGGTGCGCACCGCCGCGTTCGCCCGTGCCATCGCTGCTGCCGTGCGGCCAGGCGACACAGTCGTCGACATCGGCACCGGTAGCGGTGTGCTCGCGTTGTTCGCGGCGAAGGCGGGGGCGAAGAAAGTCTACGCGATCGAGCGCACCGCGGCGGCCGAGCTCGCCAAAGCGCACGCGGCCGAGAACGGCTTCTCCGGTGTCATCGAAGTCGTCCGCGCCGAAGCGAGCGACGCGCTCGATCCCGAGCACCCGCGCTTCATCCCCGGCCTGCGTGACGTGCGCGTGATCCTCGGCGAGATCTTGGGCCACGTCGCCGGCGACGAGCACGTGCACCGCCTGTTTCGCGCCGCCAAGAGGGTCGCCCGCCCCGACGCCGTGACGGTGCCAGACACTTACGCGATGACCTTCGCGCTCGCGGCGGTAGAGCGCTTTTTCTCCGAGCGAACGACATTTACAAAAGTAAATGACATTTACGGATCCGTAAATCCGATTTACTTTTCGGCGCTGTGGTCGAAGCTCGCGGCGCGGCCCGAGGTCATGCTGGTGCAGCCGGCAGAGCTGCTCGGACCTGAGGTTCGCACCGAGGCGTTCGCGCTGGCGGAGCCGCTGCCGCGCTCGTTCGGAGGGTCGTTCACCTCGGATCGAGAAGGCAGAGCGAACGCGATAGTCTGCGGCTTCGACAGCCACTTATACGGCGACGTGCATCTCTCGACCGCCGTCACGTCGGCTCCGACCACCTGGCAACAGATCGTCTTCCCGCTCGACCCGCCGCTCGACGTTGCCAGTGGCGAACACTTCTCTCTGTCCGTCGAGCCACGCCTGATCAGCGATCGCTCGACCTACCGGTGGTCCGCACGTGGTGTCAGACACACGTCAAAGGGCGACGGGCTCGGCGCGACTTTCGGCGGGGGCAAAGAGGACTGGCTGGCGCAGCTCGGACTGCGGCTGAAGGAGCCGCGGGCGTTCGGGTGGAGCTCCCGGCTCGATGCGCTGGCTGCGATGGTGGCCGGTGGCCCGACGGGCGACGTTGCGACCTTGGCCGAGCGGCTGCTCGCTGCGCATCCGACGCGCTACGCGGACAAAGACGACGCGCGCCAGGAAGTGCTGCGGTTGTTGCGGCTGCTCGAAGTGCTGTGACCGTTACTGCGCGGTTTCGTTCGCGCGCCTACTGCGCGACCGTGTCTGTCGATCCCGACACGCCAGACACGACGAAGAGCGAGATCGTGTCGCCGGTCTTGCGCTTCCAGATGCCGTTCAAGCACGCGGTCGGCGTGCCGTTGTTCTCGTAGTACCAACCGTCGCCGCGCTCATCGACCGCCGAGCCGGTCAGCGGGATCACGTCGAAGCGCGCCTCGCCGAGCCGGCGCATTTTCAATTCGACGTTGTTCGGATCGTTGTCGAGCGGCGCCTTCTCGAGCGAGAAGCACTGCCGATCGGCCAGGTTCGCGAGCGCGAGCAAGGTCTGCGAGAAGTCGCGCTGGCAAATCGTGTCCTTCAGATTCTCGAAGGTGTTCGTGAACGCGAACATGCGATCGTTCGCGAGCGCGATGCAGCAGTTGCCTTCGAGCGCGGCGTTCGCCTGCGGCGCCGGGCACGCGTTCGTCGGCGGGGTGCTCATCGCCTGCTGGCCGCACGCGTTGCCCGACGTCAGCGACGGCGTCTTCAGCTTGGTGAAGTTGCAGTACGACTGGGGTTGCGACACCGGGTTCAAGTAGAAGCACGCGCAGTCATCGGTGGCGACGCTTTGGCCGCCGACGTCGCTGATGCGACACGACGCCGGTTGCAGCGTGCCGTTGCCGTCTTTCACCGACGACGAGATCAACCCGACGCGCACGAGCGTCTTGTCGCCGCCCTTTCTTTGGATGATCCGGTTCGCCCACACCGCCGGCGCGACCAGCTGATCGCGCTGCGAATAGCAGGAGTGCCCAAAGACCGTGCCAGGCGTCATGCGCGCGGTCACGGTGGCGAACACCGCCGCTTTGTCGTCGTCGTAAGAGCAGTCGCTCTCGTCCGTGACGAACACGATGACGAGCAGCGCGTCCTTGCGGAAGAACCCTTCGTTGGGGCCGCCCGGCATCGCCAGCAAAGGATCCAACGCGTTGAACGCGCTCTTCAACGGCTGCTCGACCGGGCTGCCGCCGGTCGTGATCGTGGAGTTGTCGCGCTTCAAGTAGTTGGCGAACTCGACCGCCATCGCTTGCGGCGTGCCGAAGTCCTCGCGCTTCAGAAATCCGGGCTTGCCCGCCGGCGCCAAAAAGTGCCCGCAACGGCCGTGGCGCTTGTTTGCGAGGTCGACCGACGCCGAGACGCCCGGTGGATTGTCGCAGTTGCCGCCGGTGTCGTCCTGATTGTCGGTGGTCGTCACGGCGACGCGGAACTTGTTCTCGGTGGCGCTCAAGGCCTCGACGAAGCCTTGGATCGAGCAGCGCATGTTGTCGATCTCTTCGCCCATCGAGCCCGAGTTATCGAGCACGAACAAGATGTCGCTCTCGGACGGGACGTTGATCGTCACCTCCTTCTTGCTCGCTTCGACGATGCCTTCGGCCTGCTGCTGAAAGACGTAGCGCCGGCACGCGGCGAGCGAGAGCACGATGACAATATATGTAAGGCCGCGCCTGCCCATGGCTCGGACACTCTATCGCGCAGGGGAGGCGGGTGCCAAGAATCGGCCGTTCACTGGTCGATGGCGCAGTCGAACCAGTCCGACATCGGCTGACACACGTTCTTGTTCCACGCCGGCGGATCGATCACGCGCGCGCGCAGGAGCCGCCCAGCCGCGAGCTTCTCGTCGCGATAGAGGACGGCGTCGATCAGCGCCTTCGCCTGCGCTGCCGTGAAGGTGCGATCGCGCAAGTGCGCCCGCACCGCCCTCACTTGTGCCGACGCCGGCCGCTCGCTCGCCACGGCGCCCTGCATCTTCTGAACGTCGGCGTCGGTGATCGGCGCGAGCGCAAGGCAGATCGCCGGCTGCAAGCGCAGGCCGGTCGCCGCGACGATCGGCCCGACGATGAGCATGCCGGCGCCGGCGCGATCGGGCTGCGCGGCGTACCACGGCGGCACCGGCACGCGCGGCTCGAGATCGGCGAAGTTGTCCTTGTCGACGACGTAGGGGAACACGAGCACCGCGGCGTTGTGTCGCTGCGCAGGGGCGCTGAAGGTGAGATACACGCGCACTGCCTGCGCTGCGAGCAGCGCTGACTTCGCGACGTAGGTCTCCACGCGGCGCATGCGATCGCCGTCGGTCGAGTCGCGATCGAGCGCGCTCGCGAGCGCAGCGAAGGTCGCGTCGCTCGGCAGGCGCACGACCGGACAGCCCGCCTCGGCGACGGCCGCGAGCAAGAGCGCGAGGATCACCTTTGGAACATCCGCTGCAGCCAAGCGCGCAAGCCGGCGAGCACCTCGGTCTCGGCGACGACCAGCCCCAAGAGCACGATGCTCGTCGCCGCGATCATCGACCAGAAGAGCACGCCGAGCGACTTCGGCGGCGGCGGCGGTCGCGGATGCGTGTCGGACTTTTCGAGCGGCAGGAGCTGCGGCTTCGCCTTCAACGCCGCTTCAATCTGCGGCGGCGCAGCCGGCTCCTTCGGCGCTTTCTTCTGCGTCAGCATGATCATCGTGTGGCGCGGATTGTCCTTCAGTTGGTCGAGCGGAATGAGCGTCGTGCTGTTCATGCCGGCCGACTCGTCACGCGCGTGCATCAACAGCGCCTGCAACGCCCGGCGCGGGTCGTGGTGCGGACTCTTCGCGACGATGTGCGCGAGCTGCTCGCCGACCTGTCGCGCGCTTCCGAAGCGCTTCTCCGGATCGCGCTGGAGCAGCTTGTGCACGAGGCGCGAGTACTCTTCCGGCACGTCGTTGCGCGTCTCTAGCAAGCTCGCGCACTTCACCTCGCTCACGTTCTTAAGGATCTTGTGCATCGAGTTGCCGGCGAACGCGTGCACGCCGGTGACCAAGAAGTAGAGCAGGCTGCCGAGCGAGAACAGATCCGACGCTGGCCCGACTTGCTGCGGCGTCAGCACTTGCTCGGGCGACATGTACATCGGCGAGCCAGCGAGCGTCGTGTTGTGGCTCGCGAGCGTGTGCTTCATGGCGCTGCGATAGTCGCGCGCGATGCCGAAGTCGCAGAGCACGACGCGGCCGTCCGGCTCCAGGAACACGTTCTCGGGCTTCACGTCGCGGTGGATGATGCCGCTCGCGTGCGCGTGCGTGAGGGCGAGACAGATCTCGTGCCCCGCGGCGGCGGCGTGCGACGCGCTCATCGGCTTACCGCGCTTCTCCACGATGTCGAGCAGCGTCTGGCCGCTCAAGCGCTCGACGACGAGATAAATGATCTCGGAGTCTGGGCCCGAGTAGTCGTGAAGCGCGATGATGTTCGGGTGGTGCAGCTTGGCGATCGCGCGCGCTTCTCGGTGAAAGAGCGAGCGCGCCGTGGGATCGCCGGCGACTTCGGGCGAGATCACCTTCAGCGCCACTTCGCGATCGAGCTTCGTGTCTTTGGCGAGGTAGACCATGCCGGTCGCGCCCTGGCCGAGCGAGGCCAGGAGCTCGTAGCGGTCGATCTTCGCGTTGGCTTGCATCCGCTGAGGCACACTGTAGCCGTTGCGCACGCTTTGCAATATGTTGGCCCCGTGCTGCCCGAAGCGTTCACCGCCGCGCTGAAGCGAGATTTTCCGCGAGACTTCGCGACCTATGATCCCAAGGAGCTCCTAGAGCTCGGCAAGGATTGGACGAAGGTCTACGCGCCGGCGCCGAGCCTCGCCGTGCTGCCGCGCTCGACCGCCGAAGTGTCGCGCTTCTTGGCGTTGTGCCACGCGCATGGCGTCGCGGTCGTTCCATCGGGCGGCCGCACCGGCCTCGCCGGCGGCGCCGTCGCCGCGAACGGTGAAGTCGTGCTGTCGTTGTCGCGCATGCGCCGCATGGAGCCCGTCGACGTCCTCGGCGGCACCGTGCGCGTCGAAGCCGGCGCCGTCACGCAAGCCGTGCACGAGCACTGCGCGCCGCTCGGCCTCACCTGGCCGGTCGACTTCGCGAGCAAAGGCAGCTCGCAGGTCGGCGGCAACATCGCCACGAACGCCGGCGGCGTGAAGGTGATCCGCTACGGGCTCACGCGCCAGTGGGTGCTCGGGCTGCAAGTGGTGCTCGCCGACGGCCGCGTGCTCGAGCTCGGCGGGGCCGGCGGCGGCGCGCTCGAGAAGAACAACACCGGCATCGATCTGCGCCAGCTCTTCATCGGCAGCGAAGGGATCTTGGGCGTCGTCACCGAGGCGACGTTGAAGCTCGTGCGCGCACCCGACGAGCTCGACGTGTTCTTGTTCGCCGTTCGCGATCTCGCCGCCGTGCTCGCGCTCTTTCGCGCCGTCCGTCAAAAAGACGTGACGATCATGGCGTACGAGTTCTTCACCGATCGCTGCCTCGATCGCTTGCTGCGGCATAGAAACTTGCGCCAGCCCTTTGCGGCGCCGGCGACGCACTACGTGCTCCTCGAGATCGAGCGGCAGGCGACCGATGTGGACAAATTCATACATGAAATCTTCGAGGCCGCGCTCGTGACGGACGGCGTCGTGGCGCAGTCGTCACAGCAGGCGCAAGAGCTGTGGGCGCTGCGCGAAGGGATCAGCGAGAGCCTGTCGGCGACGGGGTTGCCGCACAAGAACGACATCGCCTTGCCGGTCGGCGGCCTCGAAGCGTTCTGTGGCGAGCTCGATGCGTTGTTCGCGATGCGCTACCCCGGCTGGGAGATCTGCCTCTTCGGCCACATCGGCGACGGCAATCTGCATGTGAACGTCATGAAGCCGGACGCGATGGGGAAGGCGGAGTTTCTGCGCGAGACGAAGGCCGCCGACGGCCACATGTTCGCGCTCGTCGAGAAGCACAAGGGCAGCGTGTCGGCCGAGCATGGGATCGGACTGTTGAAGAAGGACGCGTTAAAATACACGCGCTCGGCGGAGCAG
Source organism: Deltaproteobacteria bacterium (assembly GCA_020848545.1). Taxonomy (GTDB): domain Bacteria; phylum Myxococcota; class JADLHZ01; order JADLHZ01; family JADLHZ01; genus JADLHZ01. The sequence goes on from JADLHZ010000084.1 coordinate 26,866, forward strand.
ATCGAGATCATGCGGCAGTTGAAGCGCGTCCTCGATCCGAAGGGGATCCTGAATCCGGGGAAGATCTTCGACGCGGTCTGAGCGCGAACGCGAAGAGCACGCCGATGACCGCGCCGCTCACGTGCGCCGCCATGGCGATGCGCGGGGTGAACAAGTCGAACAACGCCTGCGCGCCGAAGATCACCGCGAAGAGCCCGATGCGTTGCAGCAAGTGCGCGCGCCGCGTCTGCAACCACTCGCCGATCGTCGCGCCGAGCAAGCCGCCGATGATGCCCATGACGCAGCCGGAAGCGCCGACGAGCACGTCCGCCTGCGCGAGCGTGGAGCCCGAGTCCTGCATCCACGCGTGGAACAAGGCGTATGCGCCCATGCTGCCGACGCCGGCGCCGAGGTAGAGCACGAAGAAGCGCCAGCGGCCGAGCATGCGCTCCAACGCCGCGCCGAAGACCACGAGCGCGATCACGTTCATCACGACGTGCAGCCAGCCGAAGTGGAGAAAGCACGCGCTGAGCAGGCGCCACGCGTCGCGCCAGGATTCCAAAGGAAGTACGAGCGCGCCGAGGCGGATCAAGTTCTCGGTGTCGAGCGCGCCGCCCGGAAGCTCGACGGCGAACATCGCCAAGTTGACGACGACGAACGCCGTCGTGACGCTGGCGAAGCGCAGGACGCCGTGCTCGCGCACGAACGCGTCGCGGTCGGCGACGGCGTCGCGCTCCAAGCGATCGAGGCGCGCCGTCTGCTCGTCGGTGAGCGCCGGCCGCACCACGCCGCGCGCGAGGCGATGATCGATCGCCCGGCGCACGGCGGGTCCCACGCCCGCCGACGCGAACGCCGAACGCGCCAGTGCCTCGTCACCTGCCGCGAGCGCAGCGGTGCCGCGCCAGTACGCCTTCACATCGACAGGGTACGCGCGCAGCGGGCCGTCGAGCATCGCGTCGACGATCTGCGAACGCCCGGTGAAGGCGCCGATGACGAGCCGCACGTTGGCCCACGGCTCGACGGGCAGGCCGTGCTGCTCGCGTGCCGCCGCCAGCATCTCCGTGATCGCGCCAGTCTCGCCGAGCGCGCGCACGTACACCGCGGCGAGCACCGGGTTTCGCAGGCGCACGAGATCCTGCTCGATGAAGTCGCGCATGCCCGAGAAGTCGTCGTCGAGGCGCATCGCGTGAATGCGCGCGTAATCCGCCGCCGGGCCGCCACGCTCGACCAACGCTCGCAACGCCGCCCGCGCTTCTTCGAAGTCACCGCGATCGACGAGCGCAGACGCTTCGAACAAACGGACCTGGTCCGCAAAGAGGCCGAAGGGATGCAGGATGCCCGCGAGCTGCAAGAGCCGGTGGGTCAACGCGTGCCGGCTGCGATGCGCGGCGGCGTTCGCCAGGCGCACGAGCCACGCCGGCGCGATGACAGTCAGGGCGAAGATCGGCGCCGTCGCGTAGCCGGCGATGTCCGGCGCGAAGACGAGGCCGGCCGTGAGCAGCGCCGCGTTGACGCCGTACACGAAGTACCAAGACGGCGCGCGGAAGCGTTGCAGGATGAACAGCGCGGCGGTGTTGCCGACGGAGCCGAGCCCGACGAGCCAGCACAGGATGAGGTTCGGATCCATCAGTACAAAATGCGAGTACGGATATTCGTCGACAGCTCCGAGATCTCCTTGCGCACTTCGTTCGAGACATCGTGATCGAGGTCCATCATCAAGTAGCCGATGTGCGGATCGGTCGCGAGCAGCTGGCTATGGATGTTCGCTTGCAGCTTGCTCACGATGCCGTTGATGCTCGAGAGCACGCCCGGAACGTTCCTGTGCACGTTCAAGATGCGGTGCTTGCCTGGCTCGATCGGCAGCTCGATCTGCGGGAAGTTCACGGCGCCTGTCGTCGCCCCGGCGTTGATGAACTTCATCAGGCTCGTCGATACCTCGCGGCCGATCGCTTCCTGTGCCTCTTCGGTCGACCCGCCGATGTGTGGCGACAGGATCACGTTCGGTAGGTTGCGCAGCTCGCTCGTGAAGTTGTCGCCGTTCGCCTCGGGCTCATCCGGATACACGTCGACCGCGGCGCCGCCGATGTGGCCTTCTTTGATCGCCGCCGCCAACGCTGGCATCGCGACGACCGTGCCGCGGCTGATGTTGAGCAAGTGGCTGCCTGGCTTCATCAGCTTCAGCTCGCGCTCGCCGATCATGTTGTGCGTCTTTGGCGTGGCGGGAACGTGCAGGGTGACGAAGTCCGCCTCGCGCAGCACGGCGTCGAGCGTCGCCACCGGCCGGTTGTTGCCGAGCGGGAGCTTCGTCGCGATGTCGTAGAACACGACCCGCATGCCGAGCATCTCGGCGAGGATGCCCACCTGCGAGCCGATGTGGCCGTAGCCGACGATGCCGATCGTCTTGCCGCGCACCTCATGGCAGTTCGCCGAGATCTTGCGCCATTTTCCTTCATGCACTTCTCGTGAGCGATCGAAGAGCTGGCGGGCGAGGGCGATCACCTCGGCGATGACCAGCTCGGCGACGCTGCGTGTGTTCGAGAAGGGCGCGTTGAACACCGGCACGCCCATCTTGTTGCACTCGTCGACGTCGACTTGGTTCGTGCCGATGCAGAAGCAGCCGAGAGAGAGCAGGCGCTTGGCGTTCTTCAGGTGCTTTGCCCGCACCTGCGTCTTCGAGCGGATGCCGAGCACGTGCACATCGCTCAGCGCCGCGGTGAGCTCATCGTCGGACAGCGCTCCTTTCTTCGTCTCGACGGCGAAGCCTTGTTCTTGGAACGCCGAGATCGCGCTCTGATGCACGTTCTCGAGCAGGAGCACTTTGATCTTGTCCTTGGGATACGAGGTCTTTTCCGGCGAGATCATACGCCCAAGGTCATAGCACGGGATCAGGCGACAGTCTTCGGAGCCTCGATTGCGGCGTCGTCCTCTTTGCGGGTGGCGTTCGCCTGCAGGACGACGCGCGACTTCTGAGCGCGGCGCGCTTGATCGTCTTCGAACTTCTGTGTGCCGACGTACGGCTTGCGCGTGCCCATGATGTCATCGAACCACGGCTTCGTCACGCACCAGTTCTGGTTCTGGTCCGGCCCGAGGTGGTGATCCACGTGCCACGGCAGGTGCTTCTTTCCCCACTCTGGATCCAGGTGCGAGCGCTTGTGTACGCGATAATAATTGATGCCCGCGTACCACACGGTCATCGTGAAGAAGGGCGCGATCGGAAAGAGCGGCAAGTGCGCGATCGCCATGCCGACGAGGCCGAGGGCTTCCTTCGTCTGCGGGCTCCATGAAAGAAGGCTGCGCTTGTAGTTGGGATCGTATTGGTTATGCTCGCGGGCGGCGCGGTGGTGCTCGTGCCAGTGAAAGGCCCAGAAATTTTGCTTATTCTTGCCGAGTCCGTGCAGTACGTACTTGTGGATGAGCCATTCGCCTGCGTTCGCGTAGAGGAGGCCAAGGGGGATTCCGATCATCGAAGCACCAAGCCGTTTGAGGACAACCGTTTAATGATGACTGTTTAGTCACCATATCGAGTATCGGTCAAGCGAAAGATCATGATGCGCAAAACCGCGACGAAAAACGCGACGACAACACGCAAGAAGCCGTCACCCCGGCTGGCGCGGCCGGGGCCGATCGGCGGCAAGCGCGACGAGAACAGAAAGCAGCGCCGTGCCGAGTTCGAGACGGCGGCGCTCGAGCTGTTCTTGCGCCAGGGCATCGAGGGCACGACGATTGACGACATCGTCGAGCGCACGGGCGCCGCGAAGGGCAGCTTCTATCGCTATTACGAGGACAAGCGCGACATCGTGCTCGCGCTCCTGCAGCCGGTGAAGGAGTCGCTCGACGAAGTGTTTGGCAACGTCGCCGGTTCGGTCGAAGCGGCGCGCTCGCCGCCCGAGCTGATGGAGACTTACCAAATGCTCGCGCTGTCGATCTCGGGCGTGATCTTCTCGAACCAACGCCTCGTGCTCCTCTATTTGCAAGAGAGCCGTTCGCCCGGCGTCGGCGCCCGCGAGCCGGTCGTCGCGCTGGCCGACAGTATGAAGAAGGCCGCGCTGCGCCTCACCTTGGTGGCGCACGAGCACAAGCTCCTGCGCGATCTCGATCCGCGCGTGACGTCGTTGGCCGTGCTCGGCGCGTCGGAGCAGCTGCTCTTCGAATTGTTCCGCGACGGAACGCTCGGCGAGCCGCTGAAGATGGCTGAGGCGCTGATCTCGATGGTGCTCGACGGCCTACGGCCCGATTGACCCTCGTGGCCGTCGCACCTGGCCGTGGCACTTGGCCGAAACTTTGATTCTTTGAAACACGCGCCCGACAATTGCGGCGTATGGTCGTTCTCTTCCTCCTCCTGTCCTCACTCCCCGCCGAAGGCACGGTGATCATCGGTGACTCGCAAGCGACCGGGCTAAAGAACGCGGGCGTCCTCACCACGCTCGGCGTCGACATCCACGCGTTCTCCGGAAAGAGCAGCGCGTTCTTCGTCGATTGGCTGCGAAAGAACCCGCGCGTCGTGGAGAACCGCACGGTCGTCTACTTCCAGCTCGGCGGCAACGACGTGACCGCCGGCGAGTCGCTCGAGACCATCAAGCTGAACGTCGCCCTGCTCGCCCGCATCGCCAAGACGGCGAGCCCGAAAGCGCGCGTCGTCTTCGGCGCCGTGCCGGTGCGCGGGCAGTGGTTCGACGCGCAGAAGCGGACGAAGCCCGAGCTGACCGCGCAAAAAGAGCGCACGTTCAACGCGCTGAATCAGTGGCTGCAGCAGGGCGAGCATGCGGACTTCTCGACCTTCGCAACGAACCCGCTGGTCAGCGACCCCGAAGTGCCGCGCTTCGTCCGGCAAGAGTACCGCCGCGCCGGCGCCCCCGACGTACACCTGAACCGGCGCGGCTACGTCGCCCTCTCGACCGCCCTCGCCGCCCTCGTCCTTCACAACTGACGCGCCGCGTCTCAGTGTCCCCCGCCGAAAAGGGACCGGGGAGCGCTCCCCGGTCCCTTTTCGGAGTGCTCCCCGGTCCCTTTTCGGGGCGGATTCGGGGCGTTTTTCACGCAGGGGCACCTTTTGCCGCGGCGAGGTATATTATTAGAACGATGCGGGTTGCTCAGCTGTCAGACTTACACTTGCTCGAACCTGGGTTCTCGGCGCGTTCGTTCGGCAGTCAGTGGCGCGCGCGCTTCTTGAGCATCGGGCGGCCGCTCGACGCCAAGGCGCGAAGGACCCGCTTCGTCGACGCGCTGAAGGCGGCGGTGCAGCGCGGCTTCGATCACCTCTTGGTCAGCGGCGATCTCACCGAAGAAGGCGAGCCCGAGCAGTTCGAGGTCGCGGCAGAAGCGCTCGCGGAGGCGAAGATCGCGTCCGATCGCGTGACCCTGCTCGCGGGCAACCACGACATCTACGCGCGCTCCGACGGCTGGAAGCGCGCGCTCGCCGGTCCGCTCGCCGCCGCTGCGCAGGCGAGTCGTTTCGGTGAGCCCATCGACACGCGCGGCGTCACGTTCATCCCGGTCGACACCACGCGGGCGCAGCATTATGTGCTCAGCGCTGGCGAGCTTGACCACGCCCAGTGGGACAAGGTTCGGGCGCTCGTCGCCGATCGCACGAAGAAGGGCCGCGCGGTCGTCTTGTTCATGCACCACCCGCCGCGCCGGCACGTCTTCTCGCCGATGCAGTGGATCGATGGCCTGAGAAACGCGCACCTCGTCCACACCTTGCTCAAAGACTTTCCAAACGTGCACGTGATCCACGGACACACGCACCGCGCGGTACAGGAGATTTGGCCCGGCAACGCTCGCGCGCGCGTGTTCTCGTCGGAGTCCGTCGTCGAGAGCAAAGATCCGCTGCGCGTCTACAACGTGGACGACTCCGGCGTGTCGATCGCGGCGTTGCCAGCGAGGCGAGTTCCGGCATTCGCGACGGCGTAGTCGGCCCGGCGACTCGGTCGCGCGATCAGCCGCCCTGCATGAGTCCGCTGATCCGTCCATCAGCGTGCAAGCTCACCCGCCGCGCGCTCGGCTCCTTCGGCAACCCTGGCATCGTCAGCAACTCGCCGGTCAGCGCGACGACGAACCCGGCGCCGGCCGCGTGCCGTAATTCGCGCACGGTGATCGTGAAGTCCTTCGGACGGCCGACCGCGCTGGCGACGTCGCTCAAGGACAGGTGCGTCTTCGCCACGCACACGGGCAGCGAGCCGCCGCCCTGCTTCTCGATGCGCGCGAGATCGTCGCGGGCTGCCGCCGTGAGCTGCACGTCCTTGGCGCCGTACACCTTCGTCGCGATGGCCGAGAGCTTCTGCTCGATGGAATCTTCGAGCGCGTAGGTGTACCTCGGCGCCCGCTTCGGCGCCGTCTCCAACGCGCTCGTCACGGCGTCGGCGAATTCCAACGCGCCTTCGCCGCCCTGCACGAACGACGAGCACACCGCGAGCGTCACACCGCGCGCTTGCAGGAACTTTCGCAGCTCCTCGTGCTCGTGGTCGCTGTCGGTCGGAAACCGGTTCAACACGACGACACAAGGCAGCGCGAACATCTTCGCCGTGTCCAAGTGCTTCTCGAGCATGTCCATGCCCTTGCGCAGCGCTTCGTCGTTGCGATCGCCGAGCTGCTTCGGATTCTGGCCGCCGTGGTACTTCAGCGATCGCACCGTCGCCACGAGCACGAGCGCGTCCGGTTGCTTACCGAGCACGCGCGTCTTGATGTCCATGAACTTCTCGCCGCCGAGATCGAAGCCGAAGCCGGCCTCGGTGACGACGACGTCGCCGTACGCAAGCGCCATCTCCGTCGCCAGCACGGAGTTGCAGCCGTGCGCGATGTTCGCGAACGGGCCGCCGTGGACGATCGCCGGGCCCCCTTCGGCCGTCTGCGCGAGGTTCGGCATCAGCGCGTCGCGGAGCAGCGCCGCCATCGCCGGGCCCGCGAACACGTCGCCTGCGCGCACGGTGTCGCCCGATCGCGTGGTGCCGACGATGATCTTCGAGCAGCGCTCCTGCAGATCTTGCAGGCTCTTCGCCAAACACAAGATCGCCATCACCTCGCTCGCCGCCGTGATGTCGAAGCGCGACTCGCGTGGGATGCCGTGGCCCTTGCCGCCGAGGCCGATGATCACGTTGCGCAGCGAGCGATCGTTCATGTCCATCGCGCGCGGCCAGGTGACGGTGCGCGGGTCGATCTCCATGGGGTCACGGTAGAGGATCGCGTTGTCGACCAACGCCGCCAGGAGATTGTGCGCCGCCGTCACCGCGTGGATGTCGCCGGTGAAGTGCAGGTTGATGTCGTCCTGCGGCTCGATGGTGGCACGCCCGCCGCCGGTGCCGCCGCCCTTCACGCCGAACACCGGGCCGAGCGACGGCTCCCGCAGCGCCGCGACGGCGTTCTTCCCGCGGCGCCGGAGGCCCATCGCCAGCGCCACGCTCATCGTCGTCTTGCCTTCGCCCGCCGGCGTCGGATTGATCGCGCTGACGAGGACCAGCTTGCCCTTCGCCGAACGGCCATTCAGCGCGGCGAGATCGATCTTGGCGCGGTGGCGTCCCCACGGCAGCACGTGATCCGACTGCAGGCCGAGGGTGTCGCCGATGGCGGCGATGGGCTTCAAGACGAGCGGGTGACCAGGGGCGTTCATGGTGGAAGCGCCTAAGTTCCGCCTCCCGCCTTGTCAACGCTTGGCGGAACGCACTAATCGGCGTGGCGTCATGAAGTCCTACGACCCATTTCAAACCGACGCCGCCCACGTGGGCGTCTTGAACGACGTGCTCGACAGCGTCCAAAAAGCGCCGGCGCCCAAGGTCGTCGTCTTCGATCTCGACTCGACCGTCTTCGACAATCGCCCGCGCCAGGTGCACATCCTGCGCGAGTGGGGCATCGCCCACGGCATGCCCGAGCTCTTCGGCCTCGAGCGCACGCACTTCGTCGACTGGGATCTGATGACGCCGCTCGTGCGCCTCGGCATCGCCCCGGAACGAGCGCAGGCGGTGCATGCCGACGTCAAGCAGTTCTGGCGCGAGCGCTTCTTCACGAGCCCCTATTGCCTCTACGACGTCGCGATGCCGCACGCGCCGCACTACGTCCGCGGCCTGCACGCGCGCGGGGCGCACATCGTCTACTTGACCGGCCGTCATGAAGAGATGCGCGCGGGCTCCGCCGAGTCGCTCGTGCGCTTCAAGTTCCCCGCGCCGCCCGAAGCGCGCGTCACGCTGCTCATGAAGCCGACGCTCGACATCCCTGACACCGACTACAAGAAGAGCGCGTTCGAGGCGGTGCGCGGGATCGGTCGCGTCATCGCCGGCTTCGACAACGAGCCCGCGCACGCGAACGCGTTGAAAGAAGGATTTCCCGAGGCGAAGATCGTGTGGCTGAAGACCGATCGTTCGCCGGCCAACGACGTACCACGCCCGGACCTGCTCCACGCCTGGGGCTTCGCCGGCGCGACTCTATAAAGGAGGCTCCATGATCGGTGCAGATCTCAAAGGCAGCGAAGTGAAGCTCTGGCAGCTCGTCGAAGAACGCACCAAGCCCGGCGCCGATCGCAAGGTGATCGATCAGCGCATCTGGGATCTCTTCGGGCAAGAGTGGGCGATCATGTTCACCGACTTGTCCGGGTTCTCGCGGCACGTGGCGGCGTTCGGCATCATCCACTTCTTGCAGGTGATCCACGAGCAGAAGCGCCTGCTGCTGCCGATCGTCGCCGCCAACGACGGCATCGTCGTCAAAGTCGAAGCCGACAGCTTCTTGATCCTCTTCCGCAAAGCGGCGACTGCGGTTCGGACGGCCGTCGACATGCAGCGCGCGTGCTACAAGCTCAACAAGACGCGCGCGCCGGAGGACCAAGTGCTCCTCTGCATCGGCCTCGGCTATGGCCGCGTGCTGCGTATCGGCGACGAAGATGTCTACGGCCAAGAGGTGAACTTGGCGAGCAAGCTCGGCGAAGACACCGCAAAGGCGAACGAGATCTTGCTCACCGAGGCCGCTGTCCAAGCCGCCGGCGAGATCCTCGGCACGAAGTACGTCGAGCGCGCTGGATCGGGACGCGCGATGCAGCTGCAATACAAGCCGGAGTAAAAAGGTCCCTGGGACCATTTCATGACGCCGATGACTTCGCTTTCGGAGAAATGGTCCCTGGGACCTTTTTGCGGATTTTGGCGTTTGGACCCCGCCGTCACCTTCCTGAACCACGGCTCGTATGGCGCCTGCCCGCACGCGGTGCTGGCGAAGCAACAGGCGCTGCGCGATCAGATCGAAGCGAACCCGGTGCGCTTCTTCTCGCGCGATCTCTGGCCGCTGCTCGAAGAAGCGCGAGAGACGCTCGCCGCCTACGTGCGCGCGCCGAGCGAGGACGTGGCGTTCGTGCCGAATGCGACGGCGGGCGTGAACGCCGTGCTCGTCTCGCTGGCGCAGTCGCTCACGCATGGCGATGAGTTGCTCACGATCGATCACGCCTACAACGCGTGCAAGAACGCGCTCGTTCGCATCGCGGAGAAGACCGGCGCGCGCGTTGTCGTCGCGACGCTGCCGTTGCCGGTGCGCGATCCCGAGAGCGTCACCGCGGCCGTCCTCGCCAAGGTCACGGCGCGGACGAAGCTCGCGCTGATCGATCACGTGACGAGCCCGAGCGCGTTCGTCTTGCCGGTGGCCGAGATCGTCGCTGCCTTGAGCGCGCGCGGTATCGACACGCTGGTCGACGGCGCGCACGCCCCCGGGCAGATCGCGGTGGATCTCGGAGCAATGCAACCCGCGTACTACACGGCGAACTGCCACAAGTGGATGTGCGCGCCGAAGGGCAGCGGCTTTCTCTACGTGCGTCGCGATCGCCAAGGCGCGATTCATCCGTTGGCGACGAGCCACGGCTTGAACGCGCCGACAGACGGCACGACGCGCTTTCGCCGCGAGTTCGATTGGACCGGCACCGACGATCCGTCGGCGTACCTTTGTGTGCCGGAGGCGATCCGCGTGTTGAAGGCGATGCATCCGGACTTGCCGGCGCGCAATCGGAAGCTCGCGGCCGAGGCGACGGCGTTGCTCGCGCAGCGCTTCGGATGGACCCCGAGCGCGCCGGCGGCGATGCGTGGATCGATGGGCGCCTTGCTGCTGCCGCCGAGCCAAGGCGCACCGCGCACCTCCGCGCTCGATCCGGATCCGCTGCAGGACGCCCTCGCGCGCCGCGGCATCGAGATCCCGGTGATGCCGCTGGGGGAGAACAGGCTTCTGCGTTTGTCCGCGCACGGCTACAACACGCTCCCTGACTACGAGCGCCTCGCCGACGCCGTCACGGACGCGGCGTCCTGAGTCACAAATCCGCGGCCACGGCGGCGATGCGATCGTAGAGCGCAGCCAACAGCTCGCTCGCGATGATCGATTCGCCCTTCAAGCGCAGCATGCCGACGCAGCCCGGCTCTTCGGCGACGGTGATGAGCCGCGCGTGGCGGATGAGGCGATCGAAGACGGCGCCGGCCGTCGGAGCGATGCCGCGCGCCGTGCGGAAGTAGTCGAGGTCGACGTCGAGGATGTAGTCGCTGCGATCGATCGGCGCGCCGAGCGCGGCTTCGACTCGCGCGACGATCGGCTGAAGCACGTGATCCTCGAGCAAAGCGTTACAGAACGCCAGCGTGCACTCGGCGTCGTGGGCGCCCGTGTGCGCGAGGGGACACGGCGGCACGATCACCGTCGCCCAGGGCGGCACGCTCCCTGGCTCGTAGCAGCCGAGCACGACGAACGCGGGCCCGAGGATTCCGGCGCGCACAGCCGCGTCGATGTGCTCGTCGTGCGAGAGGCGCATCACCGCGTCCTTCAGCGCCGTGCGATCGCTCCAGTCGATGCGCGCGTGCTCGTCAGCGCACAAAGCGTCGCGCACGTCGCGCGCCGGCAGCTCGGCGTGCTGCTTCTTGTAGCGGCGCGACACCTCGTCGGCGAACGCCGGCAACGTGTCCGTGTGATAGTCGAACGAGATCAGCGCCAGTGGAGCACCGGCTTCGTCGCGCGCGTCGGCCCACGCTTCGAGCACGTTGTGGTGTTGCTCGCGGGTGTAGACGCGCTTTTGGCCGATGGTGCGATAGCTCATGACGTGACGCGAAGTGTCGAAACGAGTTAGGCCCAACGCATGGCAAAAGCACAGCACAAAGGCAAAGGCGGGCGTGTCGCGATTGTCGCGGGCCTCCGCACACCGTTCGTCAAGCAGGCGACGGAGTTTCAGCAAAACTCGCCGCTCGAGCTCGCGAGCGCCGTCGTCAAGGAGCTGGTGATTCGCACGGGCATCGACCCGAACGAGATCTCGCAGATCGTGTATGGCGCCGTCGGTCCCTCGCTCACGCACCCGAACATCGCGCGCGAGATCATCTTTCAGACGAACCTGCCGAGGAAGATTGAAGGCTTCTCGGTCGTCCGTGCGTGCGCGACGTCGCTGCAAGCGATCGCCAGCGGCGCCGAAGCGATCATGGCCGGCAACGCCGAGGTGGTCATCGCCGGTGGCGTCGACAGCGCGTCCGACGTGCTCGTCGGCGTGTCGCGCAAGATGTCGCACGCGCTGTTGAAGGCGTCGAAGGCGAAGGATCTGCAAGGGCGCGTGAAGGCGCTCTTGTCGCTCGGGTTGAAGGATCTGCTCCCGGTACCGCCGGCGCTGAAAGAGGCGTCCACCGGCCTATCGATGGGCGAGAGCGCCGAGAAGATGGCCAAGGAGAACAAGATCAGCCGCGGCGCGCAGGACGAGCTCGCGCACCGATCACACGTGCGGGCGGCCAAAGCGTGGGCCGAAGGCAAGTTCAAAGACGAAGTGATGACCACCTACGCCGGCGCCGATTTTTCGAAGGTGGTCAGAGAGGACAACACCTATCGCAAAGAGTCGGACCTCGCGGCATACGCGAAGCTGTCGCCGGTCTTCGATCGCAAGCACGGCACGGTGACCGCCGCGAACAGCTCGCCGCTCACCGATGGCGCGGCCGCAGTGATGATCATGAGCGAAGAGAAGGCGAAAGCGCTCGGCATCGACCCGATGGGCTACCTGCGCTCCTGGGCGTTCGCCGCCTTGGACCCGAACGGCCAGATGCTGCTCGGTCCGGCGTACGCGTCGCCGATCGCGTTGGAGCGCGCCGGCATGACCTTGAAGGACATGGACCTCGTCGACATGCACGAAGCGTTCGCGGCGCAGATCTTGTCGAACCTGCAGAAGTTCGCGTCGAAGGACTTTGCGAACAACGCGCTCGGCCGGCCACAAGCGACCGGCGATGTCGACATGGACAAGTTCAACGTCAACGGCGGTTCGATCGCGCTCGGGCATCCGTTCGCAGCGACGGCGGCGCGCATGGTGACGCAGACCTTGAACGAGCTGAAGCGGCGCGGAAAGAACACCGGCCTCGTCACCTTGTGCGCCGCAGGTGGCCTCGGCGCCGCGGCCGTGTTGGAGCGGGAGTAAGCCATGGACAAAGCGCTCACCCTGAAGGTCGAAGACGGCGTCGGCATCGTCACCTTCGATGTGCCCGGCGAATCGCAGAACACGCTGAAGCCAACGTTCGAGGAGGAGTTCACCGAGATCGTGCGCCAGATCGAGGGCGACAGCAGCATCAAGGCCGTCGTCATGATCAGCGGCAAAGACGACACCTTCATCGCCGGCGCCGACGTGTCGATGCTGAAGAACCTCAAGACCGCGCAAGAAGGCGAAGCGGCGAGCCGGCGTGGCCAAGAAGGCATGGCGCGTTGGGCGAAGCTGCGGGTGCCGACGGTGGCGGCGATCAACGGCGCGTGCATGGGCGGCGGGCTCGAGACGGCGCTCGCCTGCACGACGCGCATCTGCACCGACGACAAGAAGACGGTGCTGTCGCTCCCGGAAGTTCAGCTCGGCTTGCTGCCTGGCGCCGGCGGCACGCAGCGCCTGCCGAAGCTCGTCGGGTTGCAGACCGCGATGGACATGATCCTCACGGGCAAGAACATCAAGCCCGCGAAGGCGAAGAAGATCGGCCTCGTCGAGGAGGTGGTGCCGAAGGCGATCCTCAAAGAGGCGGCGGTGCAGCTCGCGAAGAAGTACGCCGGTGGCTACAAGCCGAGCGCGAAGAAGCTCGATCTCAAGTCGCTCTCCGATCCGAAAGAGATCCAGCGGCTCGCGTTGGAAGAGACGCCGTTCGGCCGCGCGCTGATGTTCAAGAAGGCGCGCGAGATGCTCGAGAAGAAGACGAAGGGCCACTATCCGGCGCCGGTGAAGGCGTTGGAGGCGATCGAAGCCGGCGTGCAGAAGGGTGCGGAGCAAGGCTACGCCAAGGAGGCGCAAGGCTTCGGCGAGCTCTTGGCCGGCGACGTGTCGAAGCGCCTCATCGAGATCTTCTTCGCGACGACGGCGCTGAAGAAAGACAACGGCGTCGCCAACAAGGAGGCGAAGCCGCGCGAGGTGATGCGCCTCGGCGTGCTCGGCGGCGGGCTCATGGGATCGGGCATCGCCTTCGTCGCCACGCAGAACGGCTACCAAACGCGCATCCGCGAGAAGGACGAGCAGGGCGCGGCCGGCGCGTTGAAGGCGGTGCGCAAGCTCTATGACGATCGCTTGAAGAAGAAGGCGATCACCGCGATCGAGCGTGATCAGCAATGGGCCCGGCTCAGCGTGAGCACCGACTTCTCCGGCTTCAAGAGCGCCGACGTCGTCATCGAAGCCGTGTTCGAAGATCTCGGGCTGAAGCAGACGATGCTGAAGGCGGTCGAGAAGGAATCGCCGAACGTGATCTTCGCCACGAACACGTCGTCGATCCCGATCGCGAAGATCGCCGAGGCGGCGCAGCACCCCGAGAACGTCGTCGGCATGCACTTCTTCTCGCCGGTCAACAAGATGCCCCTGCTCGAGGTCATCCGCGGGCCGAAGTCGAGCGATGAGGCCGTGACGACCGCGGTCGCGATCGGCAAGAAGATGGGCAAGACGGTCATCGTCGTCAAAGACGGCGTCGCGTTTTACACGACGCGCATCGTCGGCCCGTACACGAACGAAGCGGCGCACATGCTCGCGATGGGCGTGCCCATCGAGCAGATCGATCGCGCGCTGACCAACTTCGGTTGGCCGGTCGGCCCGATCGCGCTGATGGACGAAGTCGGCATCGACGTCGGCGCCAAGGTCGCGAAGATCGTATGGGACGCGTACGGCGATCGCATGGCGCCGCCGAAGGGCTTCGAGAAGCTGATCGCCGACGGGCGCAGCGGACGCAAGAACAAGAAGGGCTTCTACCTCTACGACGAGGGCGCGAAGAAGAAGAAAGTGCCGGACGAGAGCGTCTACACCGTGCTCGGCGTGCAGAAGAACGCGTCGCTGCTCACCGACCAAGAGATCGCCGAGCGCGCGACGCTGATGTTCGTCAACGAGGCGATGCACTGCTACGGCGACGGCATCCTGCGCTCACCGCGCGACGGCGACATCGGCGCGATCTTCGGCCTCGGCTTCCCGCCCTTCCTCGGCGGACCGTTTCGCTGGACCGACACGATGGGCGCCGGCGAGATCGCGAAGAAGCTCGAGAAGTACACAGCGAGCGTCGGCACGCGCTTCACACCGGCGCAGGCCCTCATCGACGCGGCGAGGCAGGGGAAGAAGTTCTATTAGTGGACGCTCACGGCGTGGACATGGACGCGGCGGGCTCCTTCTTCTGCCAATCGAACACGAAGCTGTAGCCGAGGTTGATCGTCCACTGCGTGCCGCCGTAGCCCGTCGTGTCCTGCGACGTCAGCGCCAAGATCGCGCCGAGCGAGATCGCGTCGTCGAAGCGGCCGCCGCTCCACGGTGGCGCCCACAGCAGATCGCCTCCGAAGTAGGGGAAGGGCGTCTCGGCGCTCGCGAAGGTCGTCGTGCCGGCGGGCGCCGTGTCGGTGCGGTTGCCGCCGAAGACGACGCCGTCGACGCCGCCGAACGCCGCGATGAAGATGCCGCGCCAGATGTGTAAGTGCACCGCGACGCCCGCCCGATACTCGAAGGACTGCTCGGCGAAGTCCGTGCGCGCGAGCGGCTCGACTTGCTGCTGCCGGAAGAGATCGGCGATGCCGCGCGCGTAAACGTAGATCCAGATGTTGCCGGGGTTCGGCTGACCGCGATCGGGGCCCCATGAGAAGACGCGAAAGTTCGTCTGCACCGCGAGCTTGAACGCGTAGCCGGTGACGTCGGCCTCGGTGTTCTGCGTGATGTCGCCTGGGCTCGGCCCGGTGATGCTGCCGATCTTCGCGTAGCCTTCGAGGCCGAGCGTCAACGAGAACCAGCGCGCGAGGCCGATCTGCGCTTCGAGCTGCAGGCCGAGCGACGAGATTGCGTACTTGCGCTCGGTCGCCGGCGTCGTCGGCAGCGGCGTCGTGTCCGAGTAGTTCGTGTAGACGAAGCGCGGCGCGAACAGCCATTGGCCGGCGTCGAGGCGGCTGTTCTGGATCGGCGACGGCGTCGGGCGCAGCTGGTTCGACTTCGCGGCGAAGGCGTCGCGCGCGACCAGGCAGACGACGAGCATAGAGAGCGCGAGGCGCATCAGTCGGGCCTCCGCACATCGGGCGGCGCCACCGTCGCCGTCGGCGCCGCCGGCGGTGTGATGCACGCGCGCGTCCGCTTCTCGCTGAGCCACGTCGCGCAGCTCGGGCAGTCGACCTTCAGGCACGCGCCGATGCATCCCGGCGTCGGAAACGCGCACTTCTCGCCGGCGGCGGTGCACTCTGGGTCGTTCTCGCACGGCGCGAGCGTCGAAATGCAGCTCGGCGCTGCGCACGCCGTAGGCAAGCACGTTCGGCGCTGCACGCTCTTCTTGTCTACCGTGCGGCTCGCAAAGGGTGGCGTGCAGACGAAGCCAGCGCCGCACGTCGGCGTGAGGCCGAGGTTGGTGTCGGCGCACTGGTCCGCGCACTGCGGATGGTTGCCGTCGCCGCCGAACCAGTGGTTCGACACTTCGCTGTTCAGCCCGGCGATCAGCATGTCCTGCAACATGTGCTTGCGCCCGCACTCTTGGTCGTCGGCGCAGCCGCGACCGCTCGCCGCGGTGCCCCAATCGTTCTGGGCGCCGCGACACACGCTGTCCGAGCGGCACGCCGCCCACTCTGGGCAATCGCTCGCTTCGTCGCAATCGCAGGGCGGGCACTCGGCGGCGGCGCGCAAGAAGCACGTGCGGCCGAGCGGATTGCACACGGCGCACTCGTTGCCTTGGCACACGACGCAGTCGTTGCTCGTGCACGCCGCGCAGCGGGCGTCGAAGTCGCACGCCGTTGGGCAGCTGCTCGCCTGCGTGCAGCAGCGGCGCGCTTCGATCTTCTCCGGTTGGCGCACGCAGCGGCCGTTCACGCAATCGTCGCGCACGTCGCAGTCGTCTTCGCTGTCGCACTGCGAGGCGCAGCTGTGATCGGCGCAGACGACTTGCGTGTTTCGGCAGACGCCCGCCAGGCAGACGGAGTTGTTGGCGCCCGAGTAGTAGCCGCAGTCGGCGGTGGAGCGGCACGTGCGCTGGCATTCGCCGGCGACGCAATGCGGGAGCGGGATCAAGCAGCGGCCGCCGCGACACTCGTACGCCGTGCTGATCTTGTCGCAGTCCGCCTGGCTCGCGCACGCTTGCGCGCACTGGCCTTCGACGCAGTCGACCGGCCGCGGCACGCAGGCGCCGTTGTCGCAGCGCTCGTCGAAGCGACAGAAGCCGTCGGAGGTACAGGCCGTGCGACATTCGAGGTTGCGGCAGATCTTCGGCTGGGTGCAGAGATTGCCGAAGGGCGCGCAGTCGGGATCGCCGACGCACGGCGCGCCGCCAGAGAACAGGGTGCAGTCCGAGGGCGCCGAGCAAAACGTGGGGCTCGCGCACGACGCGTCGTCGGTGCAGGCGGGCGGCGGCGTTTGCATGGCGCAGTCGTTTGTCCCGTTGCACTCGACGTCGACGCACGCGCCGTCGACGCAGCCTTGCCACACCCACTTCACTTCGCCGACCGCCGGCGCGTAGGCCGGGCACGAGCCGTCGCTCTTGCACGGCACGCGGCAGCTCGGCGTGAGCGGCTTCGTGTCGACGGTGATCCCGCTCGGGCCGAGGATGCGGCCTTCGCGCTTGCACGCGACGAAGGTCAGGACTGCTGCGGCGAAGAGGAGCCGGCGCATGCCGATAGAGGCATGACACGACTTCGGCGACGCTGCCGCTTTATTCGAGGCGTATCATTCGAGCGACACGCGCACGGTCGCGGTCGCTCCGGACACGACCCGCACGCGGGCCTCGCCTTTTCTCCCGCCGCTCGTCACGACGTGGACGGTCGCGTCGCCGATCGCCGGCACGTCGTGGAATGAGAACGCCGCGCCCGCGAACTCCAGGCGGCGCGTCATCTGGCTCGACTGCAGCTCGACTTCGATCGTTTGGCCGTCCGGCACGCCGGTGACGCTGCCCTCGACGGTCCCCGGCGGCAACAGGCGCAGCACGTGCTCTTGGCCGGCGACGAACGGAATCGCCGGCGTGTTCTTGCCGGGATCGAGCCAAGCGCGGAGCTGCATCGTCGAGCTGCGCGCCGCGGCGTTTCTGCGCAGGGCGAAGTGACCGTCGCTCCCAGTGCGCTGCCACGCGTCGGCGCCGTTGCGCTTTTGATCACTGTTCTCGAAGATCACGGTCGCTTGCGCGGCCGGCGTGCCGTCGACGTCGAGGACGGTGCCGCTGACGAGATCGTCGCCGCTCGCGTCGACGATCACCTTCGCCGTTGCGGTCTTTGCGGGCTCGAGGCGGATCGGCGCGCTCTTGCCCGAGAGGTCGCTCTTCGGCGTCGGCCGCACGACCGCGCGATACGCGCCGCTCACCAAGGTGAACGAGTAGCTTGCGCTGCCGTCGAGCTCGCGTTTGAAGCGGCTGACGTCCTTGGTCGCCGGCTCGATCGAGAGCTGCGCGCCCGTCGCCGGCTTGCCCTCGCGATCGACCACCTCGACCTCGAGGCGGCCCGAGGTCGGCAGCGTGATCGTCACCCGCGCCGTTTCGCCGGGGCGGACCGCGACGCGTTTTCTCACGTCGCTCTCTTCGTTTGGGCGATGCGCGCGCAGCGAGACGTTGCTCGGCGCCACCTCGTCGAAGTGAAACTGGCCTTGCTCATTCGTGGTCGCTTGCAGCTCGTTCTTGCCGTCCGGCTCGACGAGAACACCGGCCTGGGGCGCCTCGTTCTCGTCGGTGACGATGCCTTCGATGCTGCCCGGTTGGTCGAGCGCGAACGAAAGCTCGAAGCGCTCGCCGTGCTGCACGCTGATCCCGCGGCGCATCTTCTGCGCGTAGCCGCCGGCGCGGACGACGACGTCGTAGGCTCCGGGTGAGAGCGGCGTGACAGTGAACGCCCCGCCGTCGCCGCTCTTGCCGTGGCCGCTGTCTCCGTACCAACCGAACGGGCTCACTTCGATCACGGCGCCGGCGATCGCTTGGCTCGTCTTCGCGTCGGTGACCGTGCCGGCGATCGCGGCGGCGCGTCCGAGCTCGATGTCTAGGCCGCTCAGGGTTCGGTTCGCGATCGCGGTGACGGTGTTTGGATGCGCGCCGGTTTCACCCGCGAGCGCGGCGACCAGGCGGTGTCGGCCTGGCGCCGCCTCGATCGCGAAGCCGCCGTTCTTGCCGGCGATCGCGGTCTGCGGCGTGGCCGGACCGTAGGCCGTCACCGTGGCTCCCGCGGCCGGCGAACCGTCGGCGGCGCGCACCGTGCCGGTGAGGAAGCCGGGTGCCTTCAGCGCGATGCGGATCAACGCGTCGCGCGGTATCGATTCGCGCGCGCGGCCGCGGCCTTCGCCCTCGGCATACGCGGAGAAGCGGTAGCTGCCGGGCGCGAGGTTCGTAAACGAGAAGACGCCGTGCGCGTCGCTCTTCGTCTTCACTTCTTTGTCGCGCGGCACGTCGCCGTCGCCGCTCGGAGTCTCGGCGACAGGCGTAGCGGTGACGTGCGCGAACGCGACGCGGGCGCTGTCCTCGTCGCGCACGGTCTCGCCGCGGACCACGACGCCGGTGGCGAGCGCTATCGTCACTCTTGTCTCGGCGTCGCCCGCGTTTCTGACGGCTTCCTTGTACGCGGGCGCGAAGCGCTGGGCTCGGGCCGCGACGACGTAGCGGCCGGGCGCGGCGAAGAAGCGGACGATGCCGTCGTCGCGAGTGACGCCGGCGCCGGCGCGACGCCACGCGATCGCGCCGTCGGTAGAGTCGCGCGCGCCGCGAGAGTAGATCGTGACCTCGGCGCCGGCGAGCGAGACACCGTTGCTCGTAGCGCGCACTTCGAGCACGCCGTCATCGGCGGTGGCGGCGCGCTCGAGCGGCGGCGAGCGTGGCGGCGGTGAGATCGGCGCGTCGGGCGTGAGGAACGAAGGGACCGGGGGCGTCGTCGTGCTCGAGGAGGGCGGGGCGCCGGTTTCCCTGGGCGCTTCGTCAGTCGCGGCTTCGGGCGGCGGCGCGGCAAGCTCGTGCGAGATCGTCAGCGCGAGCGCGATCGCGAGGAGGACGGCGGCGAGGGCGAGGGCGCGGCGCACGTGTCGAGATCTACGTTGAACGAGCGGGGAACGGAAACATTCCGGCGGGCGTGTGAGCGCCGTGACACATGTTCCATGTGCGGCGTGATCCCTGTTTTACCCGCTCGACGCGCTCCTTCGCCGTGATACGCCGCTCCCGCTCGCAATGTCGCGGGCACCAACGGGAGTCAGTCATGAAGCGAATTCTAGCAGTGGTCACGATCCTCGGCATCGCCGCATCGGCAGAAGCAGCGACCTACAGCGCGACGGGCGCAGCGTGCGAGACCGCCTACAACGAGGGCTCGACGTACCTGACGGAGTGGGGCGTCGTGTACAATACGGCGACCAATTGGGCTCGAACGATCGTGTGTCCGCTCACCACCAACGGTAACGTTCCCTACAACATCGAGATCGGTGTCATCGACAAGAACCCGAACCAGGATTTCACGTGTCAGGTGATGTTTCAGACCGACGCCTTCTCGGCCTTCACGGGTGTGCTGTACTCGAGCGGGGCATCGGCAAGCCGCCAGATCTTGCGCTGGGGGCCGATGACCGGCTGGCCGAACGCGCGCTGGAGCATCTACTGCTACGTTCCCATGAGCTCGGCCGGATCGTTGTCCGGCGTCGAGTTCTACCGCTGGAGCTCGAACTGAGATGCGACGCTCCATGCTACTCGCGGCCTGCGCGTTCGCCTTGGGTCTTGGCTTTGGGATCGGTTGCCATGACGATGCGCCGCTCGCTTATCGCGGCACCAGCGCCGCCGGCGAAAGTGCGCCAACAGAACGCGCTGCAGATCTCGCGCGGATAGAACGAGAGATCGCGTCGCTGCGCGCCGAGCTCGCCGCGCGCTCGGTAGCGCCGCCCCCGCCCGCCGCAACGGCCGCTACGGAGAAAGAGGTCGCGCCGCCGGAAGACGACTCAGAGGCGCGTCAGTTCGTTGAGCTCGATCAGCGCGCCAGAAACGAAGCGAGAGATGCCCAATGGAGCGGCGGGACCGAGACGAAGATCCGCGACGTCTTCGCGGCGGCGCAATTGCAGGGGACGCAAGTCGCGAGCGTCAGTTGCGCCAGCACCCTGTGCAAGGTCGAAGTGATCCACGACAGCCTCGAGGCCGAGCAACGACTCCTACCCGCGATGTTGCGCTCGGAGGTCTTCAAAAACGGCGGCGTCATGAAACGTGGAGGAGACAGCGCCACCGGCGCCGTGACGACCTTGCTCTTCCTCGCGCGCGAAGGGCACGCGCTCTAGAACGAAACGTCGGCGCCGAAGGCCAGGATCGTGTCGAGCTTCTGCGAGCCGGGCGGCGGCAAGTTGTCGAACTTCAGCGTGAAGCTCGTCGACAACGACAACGGGCCGATCAACTTCACGACGAGCGCGGTCGTGTTGTTGAGCATGAAATTGCGCGGCGTCAGCACGTCCGGCAGCACTTCGATGGCCTCGGTCACGAGCACGTTCGTCGTCGGCGCGTAGCGCAGCCCGAGGCCGGCTTTGATCGCCAAGATGTTCGGCGCCGGGTTGACGATCGGGCCGACCGGATCCGTCGCGCTCGGGAAGTAGCGAAACCATGCTTCGCGCTGATAACGAATACCGACGTCCGCGCCGAGCTGAAACTTGATGAAGTCCTTGTCCATGATCTTGAAGAAGGTGAGCCCGAGGCCGCCTTCGCCGTAGACGCGCCATTGCACCTTCGCCACCTGATCGTGGCCGGCGCCGGTCAGCAAATACGCGCTGACCAAGTCGGTGAAGTTCCGTCCAGCGCGCAGCTCTCCGCCGACGTTGAGGGCCGTCACTTGACTGACCGTGTCCTCTGCGCCGCGCGATTGGCCGTAGGCGCCGTTGCCCTTCAGCGTCAGTGTCCACTTGTCGACGAGCAGACTGAGGCCGGCGTTCAGCTGGCCGGTGAGCGCGTTCGAGTTGCCGGCGAGCCAAACGAACGAGAGCGACGCCGAGCCGCTGAGCTTCACCTTCGACTTCGGGGCTTCGGCGGCAGGCGCGGCGCCGTCGGCCAGCGGCGCGACCGGTGCTTCGATGCCGCTCGCTTTCTCGGCCGCCCGCGCGGAGCGTTCGGCGGCGGCGGCGGAGCGCTCAGCCGCGTCGGCGGTCTTCCTCATGAGCTCGACGAGCTCCTTCATGGAGTCGGCAGGTTGCGAAGCGGCGTCGGTTTGCGAGAGCAGCAGGGTCAAAGCAATGACGTACATGCGCGCGCGTCTACGCGGCCTCCGGGGTCGATTGCAACGGCTCGAGATGCACAAACGTGCGGCGAATTGACACCTTGGGGGCGAACCCAGTAGGGCGCCCGGCATGCGCCTCTTTCTGCTCTCGCTCGCACTTCTGTCTTCGAGCGCCGCCGCCTGTGCGCCGAAAACGCCCACGGCCCTCGACGGTCCCGATCGCCAAGCGGCCCTCGACAAGTACACCGAGCTGTTCAGCAAGCAGGTGGCCGACACCTGGAATCCACGCCAAGCACTCGCCGACTATCCGAACCAAGTGCTGCCGGCCGGCACGTTGACGACGGTCGTGTGGGTGATCGTCGACGAGCTCGGCGATCTCGTGGTCACCGACATCGCGCGCTCGGCCTACGGCTCGCTCGATCGCGAAGCGTTGCGCGCGCTGATGGTGACGGCGCCGTTCCCGCCGCCGCCGAAGGGCTTGCTCTACCGCTCGAGCCGCGGCCTCGTCGCTGCGTTTCCGATGCAGTTCACGATACAGGTTCCGGGCGAAGCGGGTGGCTATGTGCAGAACCGCTTCAACGTCGAAGGCAAGGCGCCGCAAGTGCAGAAGCCGCTCGAGATCCTGCTCGAGCTGTAGAAGATCTCAGAAGCTGTCCGGCTAGAAGCTGGCGCGCAGCTCGATCCAAAAACGCTGCCCGATGCGCTCGCCGCTCTGATTATCGCGCAAGACGTGCTTCGTCACCGCGTAGCGAAACACGCGAAGGTCGAGCAGGTTCGTGCCTGACGCGACCAGCTTGAAGCGCTCGGCGTCGTCGATCGCGACGGCGAGCTGCGCGTTCCAGATGACCCGCCCGGCATACTCGCTCGTGCCCGGCGTCTTCGGGTTGGCGCCGAAGTCGAGGAAGGGATCCAGGTAGTAGAGCTGCGTCGACGCGACGAAGCGCCCGACGTTGAGCTGCGCGCCGAGGCCCGCCATGTGCTCGGGCCGCATCGGCGTGTAGTGGTAGTACGCCCACACCTTCGCCATCTTCTTGATGTCGGCTTCGAGGCGCAGGCTCGCCGCTGGGATCCAAAACACGTCGGGTAAGTTGCCGAAAACGTCAGGCAGTTTCTTCGATTGCCCCTCGTACACGTCGACGGGGTACCCGAAGATCTCGGTGACGTCCGAGTTCGCGCCGACGCGCTGCGGGATGATCACGTTCGTCACGCGCACCGCCAGGATCTCGGCGCGCATTTTGAGCCAATCGATGCGGCCGTTGTAGCCGAGCGAAATTTGCAAGATCTGCTCGCTGCGCGTCGTCGGGTTGCCGTGGTACCAGGGCAACCCGTCTTCGGCGATCGCATCGGAGAAGCTCTCGAACACGCTCGGGTTGCGAAACGCAGACGCCGCTTCCAGGCGCAGCGCATGGTCATCGTTGACGAGCCAGACGATCGATCCGCGCGGCGCCACGTTGAAGCGGCTGAAGGCGCGCAGGCGTGGGCTCTCGTTCGTCTCGATGCGCGCGCCGAGCGTGAAGACGAGCTTGTCGATCGGACGCCAAGTGTCTTCGGCGAAGAGGCCGTACACGTGCTGAAAGCGCGCGTCCTCGGGGATGCCCTGCTGGCCGATGTACGCGAAGCGGATCTGGGTGCCGACGCTCAACTGGTTGTTCAACAGGAACTTCGGCGTTCGGTACTGCGCGAAGATCTCGCTCGTGCCCGAACGCGACGAGAACGAGAGCGGTACGATGTTGTCGCGGATGAACGTGTGATCGACGCCGACGAAGCGGCCCCAGACGATGAACGAGAGCTCGTCGCCTTCTTTGGCCAGGTTCGGCCGCGACGCGTGCACGGTGAGCGAGTAGTCTTGGAAGCGAATCAGCGCCGGCTTCTCGGCGGTGAACACCGCGTTGTGTACGGTGGCGGCGACGCGCTGCCGCAACGACCAGCCGGACGCCCGCTCGCTGAAGTCGAGCGACGCGTTGACGCGGCCGTGCGGGGTGATCTCCTTCGTGCTCACGTTGTCGAAGCGCAGCGCCGGCACGAACGCCGGCAGGTAATCGGCGCCGACGCTCGCGCGAAAGCCGAAGCGCTCGCTGCCGTAGCTCGTGTCGACGAAGGCGCGGGCGAGCGGCTGCCACGCGCCGCTCGGCGTGCTTCCCGGTTCACCGCTGGCGCCCGTGGCGAGGCCGCCGCGCACGCTCAGGTTCGTGTGCGCGCCGTCCTGCGCCGCGCTCTTGGTCACGATGTTGACGACGCCGGCGTAGGCGTTGGTCCCGTACAAGGTGGACGACGGGCCCATGATGACCTCGATGCGCTCCACGTCGCCGAGCTCGATGCCCATCTTGTCGGTGTAGCCGAACACGTCGAACTGCTGGCTGCGGCCGTCGATCATGAACAGCGTCTGATTGTCGGGGATGATCACCGGAAAGCGCGTGTGCGTCTCGACGAAGCTCGGGTTGATCTCGCGCACGTAGATGCCGGGGATGAGCCGCAAGACGTCCGGCAGGCTCGTCGCGGCGATGGCGTCGATCGTCGCGCGATCGATCACCCACACGTTGCTTCCGGACTCGCGCACCTTGGTGACGCCGCGCGCGCCGGTGAAGACCTCTTGCTCCTCGTTCAGGATGTCGAAGACGTCGAGCGACGGCTCTTCACTCGGTGCGCTCGTTGGCCCCGCGGCCTCGCTCGCCGGCTCGCTGCTCGGCGCGGTCGAAGGATCGGCGAGGAGCCACGCTGCGCACAGAAGAAGCGAAGGCATACCGACGCTTGTGCCATCTAGCGGCTGTGTGCAAGTTTCCGCGCCGCCCTGAACCCTGGAGGCTTGCTTGCTACTTCTCTCGCTTTTTCTGCTTGCTGCACCGACCGAAGCCGACGCCCGCGCCTTCTTCGAGCGCGCCAACAAGGAGCTGAAGGCGTCGTGGACCGTCCGCGACAAGGCCGCCTACGTGAACGCCACGTACATCACGGACGACAGCGACGCGCTCGCCGCCGCGATGAGCGAACGCTCGATGGAGCTGATGGCGAAGTTGATCAAAGAGTCCGAGAAGTTCCGCGGCATGAAGCTGCCGCCGGACCTCGAACGGCAGATGCTCCTCCTGCGCATCGCCGACACCTTTCCGCCGCCCGACGACGCCGCGGCGCGCTCGGAGCTGGCGCAGCTCGCGACCGAGCTTTCGTCCATGTACGGAAAGGGCGAGCACTGCTTCCAGAAGGGCAAAGAGAAGAAGTGCGAGAAGCTCGACGGCCTCGGCAAAGAGCTGGCGACGAACCACGACGAAGCGATCGCGAAGGACATTTGGGTCGGCTGGCACAAGACCGGCGCTCAGATGCGCGACAAGTACGCGCGTGAAGTGGAGCTGGCGAACGCCGGTGCCCGCGCGCTCGGCTTCAAGGACCTCTCGGAGCTGTGGAAGAGCGGCTACGACATGCCGCCGGCGGCGTTCGAGGCCGAGACGGATCGGCTGTGGACGCAGCTGAAGCCGTTGTACGAGCAGCTCCACTGCTACGTGCGCGGCAAGCTGCACGAGAAGTACAAGGACAAAGTGCCCGCCGACGGCCCGATCCCCGCGCACGTCCTCGGCAACATGTGGGCGCAGGAGTGGGCGAACATCTACGATCTCGTCGAGCCGTACAAAGGCGCCGGCACCGTCGATGTGTCGAAGGCGATCGTCAAAGCGAAGTGGGATCCGGTGACGATGGTGAAGAAGGGCGAAGCGTTCTTCACCTCGCTCGGCTTCGATCCTTTGCCGCCGACCTTCTACACACGCTCACAGTTCACGCGGCCCAAGGATCGCGAGGTTGTGTGCCACGCGTCGGCGTGGGACGTCGCCTACGACAACGACGTGCGCATCAAGATGTGCATCCAGCCGACCGAAGAAGACTTCATCACCATTCACCACGAGCTCGGCCACATCTTTTACTATCAGCGCTACTTCAAGCTGCCGGTGCTCTTTCAGGCGGGCGCCAACGACGGCTTTCACGAAGGCATCGGCGACACGCTCGCGCTGTCGATCACGCCCGCGTATCTCGACAAGCTCGGGCTCGTGAAGAAGGGCGCGGAGAATGACAAGGCGTTGATCAACGAGCAGATGAAGGCAGCGCTCGAGAAGATCGCGTTCTTGCCCTTCGGCTTGCTGCTCGATCGCTGGCGCTGGGAAGTGTTCAGCGGCAGGACCACGAAGGCGAATTACAACGCGCGCTTTTGGGAGCTGCGTAAGCAGTACCAAGGTGTGGCGCCGCCGGTCGCCCGCACCGAGGCCGACTTCGATCCGGGCGCGAAGTACCACATCCCGGCGAACGTGCCGTACACGCGTTACTTCCTCGCGCGCATCCTGCAGTTTCAGTTTCACCGCGGGTTGTGCAAAGCCGCCGGTCACACCGGGCCGCTGCACACGTGCTCGATTTACGGCAACGCCGCGGCCGGCGCCAAGCTGAAGGCGATGCTCGAGCTCGGCGCGTCGCAGCCCTGGCCGAAGGCGCTGGCGGCGGTGACCGGCGAGAGCGCGATGGATGCGACGGCGCTCGTCGATTACTTCGAGCCGCTGATGGGGTGGTTGAAGAAGGAGAATACGGGGAAGAGCTGCGGGTATTGACCTAGATCTCGCTTCGCTCGTTCTCGGTCAAATTTGTCGGCCCCCCCTCCGTCGCTTCGCTCCTCGTCCCCCTGCGGGTGACAAGCTCAAACGCCGCATGGCTCTATCGGATCTTCGTTTCGTCGGGCTGGCGCCCTTGCTCGCTGCGCGAGCCCACTTGTAGCGGGTCGAAAACGGACCGGGGAAGAAATCGAAAAGGGACCGGGGAGCAGGGACCGGGGAGGTTTTCTCCGGGGCTGGAGCGGCAGTCCATCCCCGAGTACCACTGTCCCCCATGTTCGCTGTGGCCCTCCTCTCCCTCGCCGTCTCGCAGCCCGTCGTCCTCCCGATCGCCAATAAGCCGCCGCTCGAAGCGCACGCGACGCTCGACGGCCAAGACGCGCTGCAGGCGAACGCCGGCACGCTCGCGTTCCAGGAGGGCGCCGGCTTCAGCTATCGCCACGTCGGCCCGCCGCGCGAAGGTGACACCGACGCCTTCCTCGCCGCCTGGGCGCCCTGGTCGTTCGTCACCTTCGGTGGCGGCCTCGAGTACGCGCGTTTCCCCGGCGATCATCGCTTCCTGCAAGGCGCGATCGCGCTCGGCTTCCGCCCAACCGTCGCGCTGTCTGTGTCGCTCGTCTATCGCCCGTTCTTCGGCATGGGCGCGTTGCAAGGCGCGCGGCTCGACGCCTGGGACTTCGGCCTCGGTTTTCGTCCGGCGCGCTGGCTCAGCCTCACCGCCGCCATCGAGAACTTCTCCAACCCGGTCTCGCGCGGCTTCGTCATTCCGCGCACCTACGCCGTCGGCTTCGGCGTGCGGCCCTTTCGCAGCGACTTTCTGACCATCGGCGCCGACGCGCGCCTGCGCGAAACGCTCGACCTCAGACAGTGGCCGGCGCCGCGCTTCACCCTCGACGTGCGGCCAGTGTCGTGGCTCGGCCTCATGCTCAGCGCGACGACGAAGGGCGAGTTCTACGCCGGCGTGACCGTGCGCGAGCAGCACGTCGACGCCGGCGTCGGCTTCGGCGTCTCGCGCGATCAGGGCTTCTACTCGTCCTACGTCTTCGCCCGCGGCACGACCAAAGCGCGCGAGGGCCTCGACTTCACCGGCAAGAAGACCGTGCAGATGGCGTTGAAGGGCGAGCTGCGCCCCGGCGCCGATCTCGATCTCTTGCGCATCGCGATGGGCGACTTCACGGGCCCGCCCTTCGGCGAGATTCCGCTCGAGCTCTACGCCCTCGCTGAACGCGCCGACATCACCGGTGTGCGTCTCGTGTTCCAAGGCTTCGACTGCAACTTCGCGACGCTCCACGAAATTCGCGACGCGATCCTGCACCTGCGCAAGAAGGGCAAGCGTGTCGTCGCCGAGCTCGGTGAATCGGACGATCGCGATCTCTACGTGGCCTCCGCCGCCGACGAGATCATCATGGAGCCCGAGGCCGGCCTCGCTTTTGACGGCATCAAGGTGACGATCCGAAACTACAAGGGCCTGCTCGACAAGATCGGGGTCAAGGTCGAAGCGCACGCGAGCGGCGAGTACAAGAACTCGCCGGACTCGTTCACGAAGGAGCAGCCGTCGTCGCAGCAGATCATGGTGCAGAACGCGCTCCTCGACGACATGAGCGGCGCGATCGTCAAAGCCGTGGCCGACGGGCGCAAGCTGCCCGAAGAGCGCGTGCGCGAGCTGATCGAGAAGGGTCTGTTCTCCGCCACGCAAGCCAAAGACGCCGGGCTCATCGACACGCTCGCCTATAACCCGGACCCGGCGGCGCCGTTGCCGCGCGCGCGTTACTCGAACCTGGTGAACGCCGGCAGCACCGTGATCCATCGTGACGAATGGAACGAGCCGCCCGAGATCGCGATTGTCTCGATCAACGGCACCATCGCCGGCGGCGACAGCTTCGAGGATCCCTTCGGCCTCTTCCCGATCGCCGGCGCCGGCACGATCATCCGCGCCATCGAAAAGGCGCGCCTCGATCCGAACGTGGAGGCGATCGTCGTGCGGATCAACTCGCCGGGCGGCGACATCCTGGCGTCCGACTTCATCTGGCAGGCGATGCGCCGCGCTGCGCTGACGAAGCCGACCGTCGTCTCGATGGGCGACATGGCCGCGTCGGGCGGTTACTACTCGGCGTTGCCGGCGCACGTGATCTTCGCCGAGCCCGAGACCGTCACGGGCTCGATCGGCGTCTTCAACTTCAGCGTCGATCTCTCGGGCCTGTTTGCGAAGCTCGGCATCAACAACACCGTCATCAAGCGCGGCGAGCACGCCGACATGACCGATCTCAGCAGGCCGCTCACTGACGAAGAGCACACGATGATGCACGCGTACGTCGGCGACTTGTACCAGAGCTTTCTGCGCAAGGTGGCCCACGCGCGCAAGCTCGACGTCGCGAAGGCCGACAGCCTGGCGCGCGGCCGGGTGTGGTCCGGCAAGGCGGCGTTCGAGCATGGCCTCGTCGACAAGCTCGGCGGCCTCATCGACGCGATCAACGAGGCGAAGCGGCTCGCGGGCTTGTCCGAAGCGGCGATCGTCAACGTGCGCCCGTACCCCGCGGGTGGCGGCGGTCGGCTCGAACGTTTCGCGGCGGAAGTGACGGAGAGCGTCGGCATCAAAGCGACGCCGGCGATCGATCTCAAGGCGATCGCGGACTACGTGCGGAGAGTGTCAGCGCTGTTCTCGGCGAAGGCGTTGTACCTCTCGCCGGAGGCTTTCTAGCCCCCGTGGACAGACCTGCTGGTCTAGAGGCCCAACGCCTTCAACACTCGAGGATCGTCGACGCCGTACTTA
The DNA here is from genome assembly GCA_020848545.1 of Deltaproteobacteria bacterium. Lineage (GTDB taxonomy): Bacteria > Myxococcota > JADLHZ01 > JADLHZ01 > JADLHZ01 > JADLHZ01. Next base: position 55,750 of record JADLHZ010000084.1, read on the forward strand.
CGGATGTACGCCGACAGGCCGATCTTATCGAGCGTGCGCAGCGCGCGCGTGGTCAACGAGAGCGTGACCGTGCGCTTGGTCACCGGATCGTAGACCCGGCGCTTCTGCACGTTGGCGCGCTTCACGATGTTGGTCTTGATGTTCGAGTGCGACACTTTGTGCGCGACGACTCGAGCTTTACCGGTCAGTTGACACTTGGCCATGGCACGTACCTCTTCCCAAAAGGAGGCGTGGCCGTAGCAAAATCGACCTAGGCACGCAAGGGACCGGCCGCGAAAGCTCAGGCAAAACGAATCCCGTTGTCGACCTTCGCCCGCGTTGGCAGGCCGTCCGGCCAGGGGCGCAACGCCTTCTGCGAGTGCCAGGGGTCGCCTGGCAAGACGAGCCAGAGCGCGTCGTCCTTGGCCACGAGCTCCGGAAACACCTCCGGAACCTCGGCCTGCGTCGCCGCGGCGAAGAGCGCATCGACGGAGGCGAAGCCCGCGAGCTCTCGCAGGGTCACCTGCGTCGGCGGCGGCAGCGAGATCTCGCCGCGGCCCTGGGCTTCGAACGCGGCAGCCGGCGTGAGCCAACGGTGTAGGACGGTCTCGTCGCCGTCTATCTGCACGTCGGCGCCGGGCGGCACGCGGGCGAGGAAGAACAGCGTGTCGTAGCGCTTTGGCTCGACGACGGGGGTGATCCAGCGCGACCACGGAACCAGCGAGCCGATGGCGACGTCGAGGCCGACCTCTTCCTTCACCTCGCGCGCGGCGGCGGCGAGATACGCGACGTAGGCGCGCTGCTCGTCGTTGAGCCCGAGGTCTGCGGGCCGCAGCGCGTGCTTGGTCCACGGCACGCGCCGAAGCGCCGTCACGGGCATCGAGATGCTCGCACCGCTCGGGGGCGCGTCGCTCTCTTCGACACGGCCGCCCGGAAACGCGAAGGCGCCGCCGAAGAAGTTGATCGCTTTGTTGCGTTGAATCAGCAGGACCGAGAAGTCGTCTTTCAAGACGATGACGGTCGAGGCGGGCCTGGGTGGAGTTGGAGTGTCGCTCACGCGCTCTAGATGGGCGAGCGCCGCGGAGAAGGCAAGGACTCTAGGGGCGCCTGTCTCACTCGTGGCCGTGAACGTGGCCGTCGCCGTGGCCGAGAACGCGCGCCGAGACCGACCGATTTCGGCCACGCTCACGGCCACGGCCACGGCTACTATCTCAGAAAGGGACGCGCCCTAGTCTGGCAATTTGTTCGGGTCGGCAATGCACAGATCGCCGATGCCGTCGCTGTTCTCGTCCTTCTGATCGGTGTTTTGGACGAACGGGCAGTTGTCCATCAGGTCCGGCACCGTGTCCTTGTCACCGTCCGGCGTGCGCAAGCAGGCGGTGTAGTCGAAGGTGATCGAGCTCTCGGTCGTCGGGCACTTGTTGTCGACGATGGTCACCGTGCCGAAGGGCGAGTTTTCGCCAGGCGGCGTGTACTTGTAGTCGGCCGCATCGAAGCAGACGCCGCCTTGGATGCACAGCGTGTTCTCTTCGTCGACCGTGACCTGGCCTTGCTGAACCGCGAAGGTGCAGTCGGCCTTGGCGATGATCTTGCCGATGCTGCTCAAGGTCTTCGCGAAGTCCGAGCAGAGCGGGATGAACTGACCCGACTTGCCCATCGCCGTCACGAACTTGTGGTAGACGGGCGTGTTCGACGCTTCGTTGCCGTACGGCGGATCGCCGATCTTCCAGTTCGACGGCATCGGGCACGCCGGCGCGCCGCTCACCGACGGCTCGCCGATGACGAAGATGGCGAGGTTGTCGTCCGGCTTGTCGAGGAGCTTCTGCTTGAAGCCGGCCGGGACGCCTGGCTTTCCGACGAGGCCCTTCAGCTGCTTGATGTAATCGATGTGCTGCTGCACGTTGGCGTCGCCCGTCACGTCATCGGCGTCGGTGATGATGATCGCGTAAAAGCGCGCGTCCGGTCGCAAGAAGCCGTTCGGCTTCGACAAGTCTGCGGAGGTCGAGAGGTTGGCGGCGCCCGCAACCGTCTTCGGCGAGCCCCACTCGTTCGTGAAGGTGTAGTTGCCGCCGGTCGTCAACGCGACGGCGACGGCGGCGAAGCCGTACTCGTCGCTCGAGCCGTTCGTGTTGAACTGATCCATCAGGTGCTCGAACGCCTTCACCGGGCCACGGTCAGCCGCGTTCGGCGCGCCGATGAGCGAGTTGCGTGTGATGATCTTGATCTGCTCGCTGAACGCGCCGCTCGTGAAGGTGGCGCTGACGAGCTTGCCGGAGCGGCCGCTCGCGTCGAGGTCGGTCGAGATGGCGCCGATGTGGAAGTCGACGGGCAGCGTCGGGTTGTTCAGCTCTTGCACGAAGCTCTTCGCGTAGAACTTCACCGACTCTTGCGTGTCGTTCATCGAGTACGACTCGTCGATCACGAAGAGCACGTCGACCTTGTTGTCGACCGTGACCTTCGACGTGTACGTCTCGCTGTAGGCGACGCAGTCTTGCTCGCCGACGCCGACGAGGGTGACGCGCGGGCTCGGGTTGCGCGGATCGTTCGTCTCGATGATGAGCTCGGCCGAGTACTCGCCCGGGCACGGCGGCGTGAAGGTGATGCCGAGCGGCCAGTTGGTGAGCGACTCGACGCGCGTCGGATTGTCGACGGCGTCGGTCACGAACGCTTGATCGAGCGCGGCCTTCGCACACTTCGGACCTTCGACGTTGCTGACCGTGGCGCTCGAGAGCAACACGTCGCTGCCGCCGATCGCGCCGATGCGAAGGAAGCGTTTGCGCGAGAACTTCTCGATCGTCGGACCGAAGTCGAGCACGCGCTTGCCGGGCTTGCAGTTGTCTTCGGTGACGTCGAGCGGCGGCGTGCAGACGAGCACGTTCGGATCGGCGCCGGTGCCTTTGAATGTGATGGTGACGGCCTTGGCGTCTGGATCGTTCGTCGTCAGCACCAGCGTGCCGGTGAACTCACCGACTTCGGTCGGCGCGAACGCGGCGATGACCTTGCCGGTCTCGCCTTGGCCGAGCGCGGTCGGCAGCTTCGAGTAGCTGAACGACTTGTCGCCGGTGTACTTGGCGTCCGAGATTTGCAGGCTGCGACGGCCTTTGTTCGAGAGGATCAAGTTGCGCTTGGCGGTGTTCGTGACGACGACGTCGCTGAAGTCGACGACGAGCGCTTGGCCTGCGGCAGCGGTCGGTGCGAGCTCGATCTCGACGACGATGTCCGGCGACACGCCGAGCAATCCATCCTCACCGCAACCGGTCGGGAGCGCAAAAAGGGCGATTCCTATCACCAAAATGCTGAGCCGCTGCGTAAGGATTGTCGAGTTGCCGGGGCGCGCTGTCATCATCTCTTCGCTCCGTTCACGGATTCGGGGCCGCGATCATCGGTCCGCTTCGAATCTCGTTGCGCTTTAATTAAGCGCTTAATTACATCATCGGTAAGCACGTCTACGGCGTCGCTCCGCTCACATGTCCCGACAAGGTCCGGCACATTGGCGACATTTCCCTGCACTGTCAATCGAAAAACCGCATGGTTATGCGGTGTGAGTGGCCACAGGCGAAAAATTCTGTGATCGATTTCCGAGCGATTTTGGGGTCAAGAAAGCAAAAAGGCGACCCTTCCAAACGGAAAGGTCGCCTGTTTTGCTTAAGTGCAATTGCCGCTTTTGCGGGCGCTTGCTTACTTCTTCTTCTTACCCTTCTTGTCGGCCTTCGCGGTCTTCTCCGGGGCCGGGGCCATGCCCGCGACGTCGACTTTCACTTCCGCCTTCAGGGTGCCAGCGGCAGCGGTGAGCGTCGTCGAGCCGTCTTTGACGCCCGTGATGACGCCCGTCGCATCGACCGTGGCGATCGTCGGATCGGCGATCGCGAAGGTCACCGGCTTGCCGGCGATCGGCGCGCCCTTCTCGTTGACGACCGTCGCCTTCACCGTCGGCTTGTCATCGGCCTTGGCGATCTTGATCTCCGACGGCTCGACCTTGACCGCTTGCGCGATCTCGACCGTCACCGCGGCGGCGCCGTTCACTTCTTCTTGCGTCACCTTGATCGTCGCGACGCCCGAGCCAACCGCCGTCACCTTGCCGGTGTTGTCGACCGTCGCGACCTTGGCGTCCGAGCTCGACCACGTGGCGGCGGCGAGCGGCAGCTTGTTGTTCTCGGCGTCGAGGCCCGTCGCCGCGAGCGTCTGCGTCATGCCCGCCTTGTCCATCTTGGCGGTCGGCGGCGTCACTTGGATCGACACCGGCTTCTTTTCACAGGCAACGAGACCGAGGAGCGTAGCAGCAACAACGAGTGAACGTTTCATCACGTGATCTCCAAATGAGTGGCGAGTTGGCACAAAGTGCGTCGCGCGCGCGTCAAATCACGGGATCCCGCGCGAGTCAACGTTCACGGAAATTCGAAGGTGACTTCGAGGCGCGGCTTCTGCAGCAACGCGAAGGTGCCGGTGACCGCGCCGCTGTACCACCGGCAGTAGTCGAAGTCCTCGTTGTTGTCGGTGACGGTGTTGTAGCGGATGCGCCACTGCGAGCGCAGGTTGCGAGCGAGATCGTTGCGGTGGATCCAATCGTAGCGCACCTTCGGCGCCACGTTGTAGTTGGTGCCGAGGACGCTCGTCACGCCGATCGTGTGATAGCCAGGGCTCGTGTCGTGTGCGTTGAAGGTGTTGTACCTGAGGTCGTAGGTCGGGGCGATCGAGCACACGACCGCCGGGCATTCGCTGGTCTCGTCTACCGCGGTAGCCCAGTCGAAGACGCCGATCCCTGGGCCGTAGTCGACGCTTTCGAAGAACATCGAGCCGAGGTCGCCGACGAGCGTGTTGGCGCCGTTCGTGAGGCAATTGATCATGTACATCTTGAGCGCCACGTTCGAGAAGGTGACAGCGTCTTTGCGCGCTTCGTCGAAGGCGCCGGTCGGTCCTCCCGGGGCGGTCAAGATCTGCCCGAGATCGAAGGTGAAGAACGCGCGCATGCCGACGTTCGTGTCCCAATCGCCGACGTAGAGCTGCGGGTATTGGTAAGGACCGCCGCCGTCCGAGCCGAGATGGCCGTCCCACGTGCCGGTCGCGAGGATCACCACCGAGCGTTGCTGGCGAATCCGCACAGAGCCCGTGTTCGTGCCCGTCAACAGGTTGGTCGAAGGATCCGTCGCCGAATGCGCCCGGTCTGCGGCGTCGACCTTGAACGTCCACGTCAGCATCTTGCCCCAGGCGGGCGCAGAGGTCGGCGTCCAGGTCAGGGTGTCGTTCGCCGGAGAATTCCAGCTCGTCGTGCCGGCGAGGTTCACGCTGCCGTCGTTCACGGTGAGCGATGCCTCGGTCGCTGTTGGCTTCATCGCTTCGTCGAAGTGAAACACGAGCGACACCGCGTTCGGATAGACGTTCACCGTTCCGGTCGGCGGCGTGACCAGGGTGATCGAAGGCTGCATCACGTCGTCGGCGACGCCGGTAATGAAATGGTGCGGTGGCGTCGCCGCCATCGCCAGGCCATGCGCGTCGGTGGCGCCCGGTAGGATCTCGACGTTGATCTGCGTCGACGGCGGCAAGCTGCTCGTCGGATCACAGGTGAGCACCTTATGGCTCGCGTCGAACGCCGGCGTGCAGGCGATCGGCGTTCCGCTGCCGTTGATCGTGACCGACATCGTCACGCTCGCGGTGTTCATCGGCTCCGAGAAGCCGACGACGACGTCGACCCCGGTTGGTATTTGCGTCGTACTCGCCTCGGGCGATCGCAGCTGGATGTATGGCGCGGTCACGTCCGGCGGGGTCAAGGTGGTGAAGGTGAAGCTCGTCGCGGCGAGATCGAGGCCGTCGTCGGAGAGGCCCGTGATGGTTGCGACGTAGCTTTGGTTCGCGAGCAGCGGGGCGGTGGGCGGCGGAAACGTCATCACCGTCATCGCCGTGTTCCACTCTGGCGCGTCGAGGTTGACCGCCGGGTTCAGCGCGAGCGTCGCCGAGGCCATCGGCCTCGAAAACGTCACGCTGATGCTCGGCTGGAGCGCCACGCCGCCGGCGTCGTTCAGCGGGTTCGTCGCGCTGACGACGGGCGGCGCCGGCCCTTGGCTCATCACCGTCGCCGCTGCGGTCGTGAAGATGATCGCCGCCGGCGCGAGCGGACCGCCGCCCACGGCGGCACCGTCAATCGACACCGCGTAGCGCGTGGCGCCATCGAGCACCTGCGTCGGAAAAAACGCGACCCGCGTGTCGTCGAGATCCCAGATCGGCGAGCCGAGGGCGATCGCGGGGCTTGCGAGCACGAGCAACGCGTCGCGATCCATGGGCCGCGTGAAGACAATCGTCAACGCGCTTGAAGTGTCGACGTTCTCTTCGCCGTCATGCGGCAACGTCGCCACGATCTCAGGCGGCGGCGGCGCGCCCTGCGAAAAGAGCGGCGCGCTGAAGTCGAGGCAGCCGCCGAAGGTCGCGATCGCGAGGGCAAGTATCAGCCGCATCGTCCCTTGATGATGCCTCATTTGCCGCCCCGGCGTTAGCGAGCGATCCTCGCCCGCTCGACCAAGCGCCGTTGATCGCGCGCCGCGTCGGCCATGAGCGCGGGCAGCGAGACGTCGAGGAGCTCGCCGTCGCTGACGCGCGCGATGCCGTCGACGAACACGTGCCGCACGTTGGCCGCCGTGGCGCCGTGCACCAGCGCTGACACCGGATCCGGCGAGGGCAACGCGAAGCCCGGATCGAGGCAGACGATGTCGGCGCGCTTGCCGGGCTCGAGCGATCCGATCGCGTGCGCGATGCCGAGCGCCGCAGCGCCGCCGATCGTCGCCAAATCGAGGACGGCCTGCGCGCTCAGGCCGGTCGGACCGTGCTGCAGACGATGCAGCAACGCCGCGAGCCGCATTTCGACGCGTTGATCGAGCGTGTTGTCGCAGGCCGCGCCGTCGGCGCCGAGCCCCACGCGCACGCCTTTCTTCAAGAGCCGCGGCACGTCGGCGACGCCGCTCGCGAGCTTCAAGTTCGAGCCCGGGCAGTGGCAGATGGCGGCCCCGCTTGCGACCAGGCACGCTTCTTCGCTCTCGTCGATCCACACGCCGTGCGCGACGACGGTGCCTGCGTGCAGACAGCCGAGCTCATGCAGCGCTCTGAGATTCTGGTGCCCGGTGATCTGCTTGACCACCTCGATCTCACCCTTGTTCTCCGACGCATGCGTGTGGATGAGCACGCGATCGGCGCGTGAACGCTCGGCCACTTTCCGCATCAAGGCGTCGGTGCACGAGAGGATGAAGCGCGGCGCGTAGACGAAGTTGACGCGGCCGCCGCTCGTGTCATGCCAGCGCTGCTTCTGCGCTTCGGCCGTGCGCAGGGCGGTGTCGGTGTCTTCGAGTAATTCTTTCGGCGCGCCTTCGCCCTGATCCATCAGCGCCTTGCCGCCGTAGTAGCGCAGGCCCATGTCGCGCGCGGCTTCGAAGATCGCGTCGTGATGTTGCGTCGTGCCCATGTCGAGGATCGTGGTCGTGCCGGTCGTCAGCAACTCGGCGATGCCCACGCGCGCGGCGGTGTGGCTCGTCTCGGCAGAGTGCGCGGCCTCGAGCGGCCAGATGCGATCCTTCAGCCAAGGCAGTAGCTCGCGATCGTCGGCGAGGCCGCGGCACAAGGTCTGCGTCAGGTGGATGTGCGCCTGCACGAAGCCCGGGACCACGAAGAGCCCGCGCGCGTCGATCGCTTTGACGGCACCGTCGGCCGGGAGGTTCTCGCCGATCGCGGCGATCTTGCCGTCTTTCACCAAGACGTCGGCGGTGACGACCTCGCGCGCGGCGTTTTGCGTGAAGACGAGCCCGCCTCTGATGACGAGCGGGATCATTTTTTCGAACGCTTCGGGCGATCGGGCGGCTCGAAGACGAAGCGCTCGGGTAAGAGATCGGCCAAGCGGTGCTCGAAGATCTCGCCGGGGTTGCTGCCGACGAGCACGATGGGCAAGTCGCGCGCGAACTCGGCGAGCACCTCGCGGCAGGCGCCGCACGGAGGCGCGGGCGGCGACGCGTCGGAGGCGATGGCGATGCACTCGAGCTCGCTCTCGCCGTGCGCGATCGCTTGCGCCACGGCGTTGCGCTCGGCGCAGATCGTCAGGCCGTAAGAGCGGTTCTCCACGTTGCACCCGGCGAAGACGTGGCCGCTCTTCGTCTTCAGCGCGGCGCCAACGCGAAAGCGCGAGTAGGGCGAGTACGCGCGCGACTTCGCAGTGACCGCGGCGAGGATCAGAGCTTCGTGGCCGGTCGCAGGCGCGCGCTTCTTGGCGGGGTTCTTCATTCGCTCTCCTAACACTCCGCCATGCGTGGCAGCGCCATCGAGAACAACTTGATCAGCTTGCCGGCCACGCGGTCGGCGACCTCTTTGACCTCTTGGTGGCTCAGCGTGTCGCCCGTGATCCCCGCGCCCATGTTCGTGACGCAGGAGACTGCAGCGACGCGCACGCCCATGTGCCTCAGCGCGATCGTCTCGACGACGGTCGACATCCCTACGGCATCGGCGCCGAGCGCGCGCAGCATGCGGATCTCGGCCGGCGTCTCGTAGTTCGGTCCGGCGAGCGCCGCGTAGACGCCCTCGCGCAGCGTGATCTCTTGCTGCAGCGCCGCCTGGCGGAGCACGTCCGACATCTTCGGATCGTAGGCGCGCGTCATGTCGACGAAGCGCGGCCCCATGCTCTCTTCGTTGTGGCCGGTCAGCGGGTTCATGCCCGAGAGGTTCATGTGATCGACGATGAGCATGACGTCGCCCGCCTGGTACGCCAGGTTGACGCCTCCGGCCGCGTTCGTGAGCATGACGCGGGTGACGCCCCACTTCGCCAGCGCGCGCACGAGGAAGACCACGCGCTCGAGCGGGTGACCTTCGTAGCCGTGCACGCGGCCCGAGAGCGCAACGATTGGCGTCGTGTCGATGCGGCCGAACACGAGCTTGCCCGCATGGCCGAGCACGTTCGACATCGGCGCGTGCGGGATCTCGGCGTAAGGCAGCGCGCGCGCGCCGGTCAGCTGCTCTGCGAAGGCGCCGAGGCCGCTGCCGAGCACGATGCCGATCGGCGGCGGCGGGCCGAGGGTCTTCGCGAGAAACTCAGCAGCCTCGCTGAGCGTCGTTTGGTCGAGGTTCGGCTTCATGTGGCGATCCGTTCGAGGACGAGCGGGGGCGGTGAAACGGCGCCGTCACCGATCTCGTAAAGCGCGCGCGCTTCTTCGGCGAAGGCATTGGCGGCGGGCTTCGCACGGGCGTGGATGTAGCCGAGCGCCTCGCCCGACTCGACGCGATCGCCGATCTTCTTGTCGATCACCAACCCGACGGCGGGATCGACCTTGTCTTCGAGGCGCGTGCGGCCGGCGCCCATGCGCACCGACAGCAAGCCGACGCCGCGGGTGTCGATGCCGTGCACGATCCCTTTCTTCAGCGCGGTGAACGGCACGATCGCTTCCGCCGGATGCAAACGCTCGGGCGCATCGACGTAGGAAACGTCGCCGCCTTGCGCTTTGATGATCTCGCGCCACTTGCTGAGCGCTCTGCCGCTTTTCACGGCGTCGTCGAGCAGGCGCGTGGCGGCGTCCTGATCGCGCGCGACCTCGCCGAGCACGAGCATCTCGCCGGCGAGCGCATAGACGCACGCTTTGTAGTCCGCGGGGCCATCACCACGCAGCATCGCCGTGGCCTCGCGCCACTCGAGCGCGTTGCCGACGGCGGCGCCGAGCGGCTGATCCATCTGCGTCAGCACGGCGACGACTCGCTTGTTCGCGCGCGCGCCGATCGCGACCATGAGCTTGCCGAGCTCGCGCGCCTTTTCGCGATCGCGCATGAAGGCGCCGCGGCCGGTCTTGATGTCGAGCACGAGCGCGTCGATGCCCTCGGCGAGCTTCTTCGACATGATCGAGCAGGCGATGAGCGGGATCGACTCGACGGTGCCGGTGACATCGCGCAAAGCGTAAAGGCGTTTGTCGAGCGGGGCAATTTCTCGGGTCTGGCCGATCAGCGCGCAGCCGATGTCACGGACGAGCTGCTGGTAGCGATCGAGGTCGAGGCCGACGTTGAAGCCCGGGCACGACTCGAGCTTGTCGAGCGTGCCGCCGGTGTGGCCGAGGCCGCGGCCGCTCACCATCGGCACGCGCACGCCGCACGCGGCGACGAGCGGCGCGAGGCTCAACGACACCTTGTCGCCGACGCCGCCGGTCGAGTGCTTGTCGACCTTGCGTCCGGCGATCTTCGTCAGGTCGACGATGGTGCCCGAGCACAGCATGACGTCGGCGAGGGTGGCCGTCTCGCGCGCGTCGAAGCCCTTGCAGCAGATGGCCATGAGCAGCGCCGACATTTGATAGTCGGCGACGTCGCCTGCCATGTACGCGGCGAACAGATCGCGGATCTCGTTGTCGTCGAGGGCGTGGCCGTCACGCTTTTTGGCGAGCAATTCCGGGGCGAACATCGAAGGGCGTACGTCGTCAGTTTTGCCTACGTAGTCAAGGTTCCGGCCGCGATCAGAACCAGTGAAATTCGTAGATCGCCGGCAGGGTGAACGGATCGCACGCGTCGCCCTGGCCGTCGCTGTCGCTGTCCGCTTGATCCCGGTTCGCGTCCCACGGGCAGTTGTCCGTGTTGCTGTCGACCTTGTCGCCGTCGGGATCGCCGGACCACGCTGGGTTGCAGACGTAGGCGTCGAATTCATCGGCCATCGCGTCGTTGTCGGAGTTGCCGTCGCAGGCGTCCCCGGCGCCGTCGTGATCGCAGTCGGCCTGCGCCGGGTTCGCCGTGTAGCGGCAGTTGTCGCTCCAGTTCGGCACGCCGTCGCCGTCGCGATCGATCGAGCGCTCGGCGAAGCCGTCGGGGGCGAAGCGGTTGGTCGAGCGCACGCAGCGGCCGCTGTCGCCCCAATTTTCTTCGAGGCTGGTGCCGTCGAGCCCGGTCTGCTTGACGCTCTGCCAGCCGGCCGCGCGCGCGTGAATCGAGAAGTGCAAGTGGTCCCACGCCGAGTTGCCGGAGTCGTTGACGAAGCCGAGCGTCTGGCCTTGGTACACGAACTGCCCGAGTGACACGCGCACCGCGAGCGGCCCGGGACCTTTCAAGTGCCAGTACTCCGTCTGAAAATCGGCGCGCTCGAGGTCGAAGCTGCCTTCGGCGACGGCGCGAAAGTCGATGTCGCTGCGATTGGCAAAGTGCCGCACTTTGACGAGGTTTGCCCAGTCGGGGTTGCCGGTCTCGTTGCCGGCCTGCGCGTCGACGACGACGCCCTCTTGTGCGGCGAGCGCGGGCAAGCCGTTGCTCGCCGGGTGCTGGAAGTCGATGGCGAAGTGATCGCCGAAGCGCGTGGTGTGGGTGATGACGCCGTAGTAGAAGCCGGGCAACGCGCCGAGCGAGCACTCGAAGCCGCCCGGATGCCAGCCCGGAAAATAGATCGAGATGTTGCCGGCGCGGATCGACATGCCGGCGGGCCACGGCGCCTTGAAGCCGACGTCTTCGGTGCGCCGTCCGGGCCCGTCGCGCGCGGGTGGCGGAGTCGCGGGCAAGGCTCCCTCCGGTGGCACGAGCTCTGCGATCGCCGCCAGCGCCGCGCCGGAGTTTCCGTCGGCGTGCAGCAAGAGGCCTTCGACGACGTAGCCGAACGCGCTCTCGACGATGACGAACGAGACGTCGCGCGTCAGCACGTCGCCCGCGAGCCCGGTGACACGCACGTAGCTCTTCGTCTGCCGCGCGTCCTTCTCGTCGTCGACGACGGTGATCGTCTTGGCGCCGTCGATCGCGCGGGTGAGATGCGGGCGCAGCACCGTCGCGGAAACGTACACGCGCTCCGCGCCAGGCACGCCAAGGCTCCAAAGCTCGCTCGGCAAGCGCGCGAGCACCGCCTTCGTGTTCCGCTGCGCCAGCGCATCCGCCAACGCGGTGACGAGCGCCTGCTTCTTGGCGACGGCGATCGCTTCGTAGGAGAGCATGCGCTTCGCTGCGTTGCTGCCCGCGGCCGCGGCGCCGGTGAGGGCAGCCTTCGCCAGCGCGCGCTCGCCGGCGAGGCCGTGGTAGCGCGCGCGCTTCGTCGCGAGGTCTTTGCGATCGGCGGCCGCGGTGAAGCGATCTTCACGCGCCTGCAAATACGCGGCGGCGCGGCCAGGTTCACCCTTGGCGACGGCGAGGCCCGCGAGCTGATCGAGCGCGTGGGCGGCGAGTGACTTGCCGAAGAAGGTCGCGCGCGGATCTTCGTCGACGATCCGCAGATAGGCGGCCTCGGCAGCGCTGTCGTCTGCGAGCTTCTTGTCGTCGGCGATCCACAAGCGAAGGAGCGGCCGCGCCGGCGAAGCCGGGTTCTGCGACAAGTACTTCTCGAGCGACGCGGCGTGCTCTTTGAACGCGCCCTCTTCGCGGCGCACGCTCATCTCGTACGACAGCGCCTCCGCTTCGGCGGCCGCAGCGGGCTCGACAGCGGCGTTGTCGTGAATCGTCGCGATCGGGGAGACCCGATCATGCGCGTTACAAGCAGCGAAGACGATCGACACACACACGAGCACTCTCATCGCGGCACCTCTGTAGAGCGTTAGCGGATCGCGCGCGCAACGGTTGTGCAGGAAGCGCGGCAACGGCACGCACCTGGCGATGATCGACAGTTGTCGCTCCGGCGGCGAGTCTCGGATCGTCACGGGCTCGGCTGGTAGCGATCCTTGACCCAATAGCCCTGGCCCAAACACCTGGCCTTGGACTTGGCCTGAGACCTGGCCGCGCTCGCGAGCCTGAGCATGAACCTGGCCCTGGCCCTGGCCCTGGCCGCGGCGGGCGCAGGCGGGAGTCCAAGTCCAAGCTCAGGCTCGCGAGCGCGGCCATGGCTTTGGGTCAGGGTCAGGGTCAGGGCCAGGTCAATTCAAATACTTCGGCGGCTTCTCTTCGTCGTCGTCATCCTCATCCCCGCCGCCCTTGACGACGCGGAGGTTCCCAGGATTCGGCCGCTTCGGCCGGCCACCCTGCTTGCCGCCGATGCCCCAGCGCGATGGCCGCCACTTGCCGGTGATGAGCAGCCAACCGCTGAGCAAGCCGCCGAGCTGGCCCGGGAGCTGATGATTCATGCCCGCGGCCGCGAACACGACCTCGACGAGCACGACGATGTAAATGAGCTGCTTCGCCTTCACCGGGATCAGGAAGTAGAAGTTGATCGTCGCCTCCGGAAACGCGAGCGCGAACGCCATGAGCAGCGCGTTCAAGGCGCCGCCGATGCCCGAGTCCGCCACGTTGAAGAAGGGCATGACGATGCCGACCAAAGTCGCGACGATGCCGGAGCCGATGCCCGCGAGCACGACGAAGCGGATGAACGAGCGCGGGCCCCAGCGCGCCTCGAACTGCGGCCCAAAGAACCACAGAAAGAGCATGTTCAAGAGGAGCTGCAGCGGCGCCACGTGCACCCACATGTACGTGGCCACTTGCCAGACGCGCCCCTTGAAGACGGCGTCGGTCGGCGTCAGCAGCAGATATTCGGCGAGGACGTGACCGCTGTCCGTTTGCCCCAGGATCATGAACAAGATGCCGATCACCGCCATCGCGATCAGCAGGCGCAGCACCATCGGGGTCATCGTCATAGGCGCGAACCCTCGCGCACAATCGACCAGATCTCGTCGTCGCTCAGCATGTGATCCGAGGCCTTCGCGCGCTCGAAGATCCTCGACGCGAGCTTCTCGTCGAAGGCGACGCCCTTCGCTTCGAACCAGAACGCGATGTTCGACAGGCCGCTCATGTAGCCGACCTCGATCTCTTGCTCGCGGCCGAACTGCGCGGCTGGCACTGCCGAATAGACGCGATCGGCGAGCCAGCGGTCACCCTTCTTCAACGCCTTGATGATCGCCGCCGCATGCACGCCGGTGCCGGTGCGAAACGCGTCGCGGCCGACGACCGGATGGTTCGGAGGGATCTCGACGCCGAGCGCTGTTGCACTCTTCGCGCAGTACTCGGCGAGCGCGCTGACGTCGCGGCCGTGCACGCCGAGCAACCACAAGTTGGCGATGATCTGATCCATCGACGCGTTGCCCACCCGTTCGCCGACGCCGAGCGCCGAGCCGTGAATGCGTTGCGCGCCGGCCGCCGCGGCGACCAACGCGTTGGCCACGCCGAGCCCGCGATCGTTGTGGCCATGCCAGTCGAGGCGCACGTCTTCGCGGCCGAGCTGGCGAAGCTGCGCCTGCGCCCAGCCGAGGAGCGCGCGCACGCCTTCAGGGGTGGCGTGGCCGACGGTGTCGCAGAGACACAGCGCCGACGCGCCGGCCGCGAGCGCGGTCTCGAAGATCGGCCGCAGGATCTCGGGGGAGCTGCGCGTCGTGTCCTCGGTGACCAGGCAGACCTTCAGGCCGTTCGTCGTCGCGAAGCGCACGGCTTCGTCGACGTGCTTCGTCACCCGCTCGAGCGTCCAGTCCTCAGCGAAGAAGCGGATCGGGCTCGAGCCGATGAAGGCGTACGCTTCGATCTGCACGCCGGTCTTGTGCTGCGCTTCGACGATCGGCTCGATGTCTTTGACCACGGTGCGCGCCGCGCAGGCCGGCTTGATGCGCAGGCGCTCGTCGCGGATCTTCTCCACGATCTTGATGACGTCCTCCGCTGCGCGCCGCCCGGCGCCCGGGAGGCCCACGTTGGCGCCGGACACGCCGAGGCGATCCATCAGCCGCAGGATCTCGAGCTTGTCGTCGATCGGAGGATCGACGACCGAAGGCGATTGCAGCCCGTCGCGCAGCGTCTCGTCGAAGAGCTCGACCGGGCCCGCGATGGGCGCGCTGCCGTTCCAGTCGTGGATCAGATCATCGTGACGCATCGGGACGTCGATCTTACAGCGATCGCGCGCGATATTTCAAAGGGTCTTCATCCAAACTTGTTCATCGACGGTGGCGAGCACGAAGCCCGGCACGTTACCGACCCGGTTGTAACCCCGCGCGGCATAGAACGCCTGCGCTCGCGCGTTGAAGTCGCTGACCATCAAGAATAGGTGCTTTGCCGTCTTCTTGAAGTCGGCCTCGGCGCGATCGAGCAGCTGCGCGCCGATGCCGCGGCTCTGCGCGTTCGGGCTGACGGCGATGAGCCGCAAGTACGGCGAACGGCCAAAGCCGCCCTTCGGCAGGATCCAGGCAAAGCCGATGAGCGTCTTGTCGAACGCGCCGAGCACGTAGTCGCCGTGGCTCGCGCCGTAGAGCAGATCGCGCGCGGCGGCTTCGGCGGAGTAGTGGTAGGTGTCGCGCCAGATCGCGTTTTGGCCGACGATCTCGCCGGCGCTTTGGCAGTCGTTCATGCGCAGCTCGCGCAGCTCGAGGCTCATTTGCTCGCGGCGCTCCCCACGGCGGCGATGCGCATCCCGCCGGCCGGCGCCGCCTCGACAATCGGGTCGTACGAGTAGGCGCCGTCGGTGAAGGTCACCGGTTGATCGCGCAGCTCGCTCACGGTCACGAGCTCGAAGCCTTTGCTGCGCAGCTCGGCGACCACCTTCGGCAGCGTGTGGCGCGTGTGCACGCCGTTCTTGTTGATGTGGAAGACGACGATAGATCCACCGCGTGCGTTGTCGACCACCCAACGCACGATCTTGTCGGGCTTGAGCAGCGGATCCGGATCGCCGCTCGGCAGGTCGTACTGCACCATGGTGACGCCCTGCTGCTTGGCGACGGCGAGGACGCGCGCGTTGATCTCGCCGAAGGGCGCCCGGAACAAGCGCGGAAACACCGACAGCTCGCGAAACACCGCAGCCTGGCCCTGGGCGATCTCCCACGCGACCTCGGCGTCGGACAGCTTCGGCAGGTGCGGGTGGTGGTAGCCGTGCGTCGCGACCTCGAACAACGGATTCGCCGCGATCATGTGCGCCGTCCGGCGGTTCTTCTCGACCCACTCGCCGCCCAAAAAGATCGTCGCTCGCACCCGCATGGAATCGAGCACATCGTAGACCTCGCGATCGAAGCGGTACTCGCCGCTCGAGCACGCGTCGAAGGTGAGGGCGACTCGCTTGTACTCGCGCGTCGCGTTTTCGAGCAACGTGTCCGGAGCCTCGCAGCGCATGGCCGTGGCGCTCTTCGCGTGGCGCGGTTCCGCACGAGAAATCATGGATTCGCCGTAGATCGACGTGTAGCCGCCGGCGGCCAAGGCGAGGCTGAACAACAACGGGAGCACCCTAGGTGTTGCCATGGAAAAGTGTCGCTCGCCACGGGGTGTTTGGCGCGTCCTCGCACGGCAAATGTCCTACCTTTCCCGCTTAGATTATTTTAAGCGGGCCAGCGTTTTTTGGGGCCGTATCCCGCCCTGCAAATCGAGGTGCTCTCATGAAGGTCCTGCTCTTGTCTCTGCTCTGTCTCGCTGCCGCCGCCTGCGGCATGGCCGGCCGTCAGCTCGGTCAGGTTTGCGTCACCACCACCGATTGCGCGTCCGGGCTCGTCTGCACGGTGAGCGTCTGCGCGTACGACTATCGCCTCGTGACGCAAGCCACCGGCTTCACTGGCCTCACTGGCACGACGGGGACGACCGGCAAGACCGGCACCACCGGAAGCACGGGCTCGACCGGCTCCTTGAGCTGCAAGACGAGCTCGTCCTCCGGCACCTGCAGCGACGACTCCGAATGTTGCAGCGACTACTACTGCGCGAGCACCGACAAGTGCGCGTTCGGTTGCCGCTCGAAATATTCGCTCTGCAAGAAGGACAGCGACTGCTGCTCCGACAACTGCGGCACCTCCGGCTACTGCCAGTGATCATCCGAGAACTTTGGAGCCCATCATGAACGCCCTCATCCTCACCGCCCTCTTCGCCGCCGCGCCCGCACCCGCCGCCGGCTGGCCGCAAACCTTCTCCGCCGACGCCCTCGCCACGCACCTGACGGGCACCGGCCTGCGCGTCGTCGTCATCACCGCCGGCAGCGACTCGCCAGACGCCAAGGCCGCCTCGAGCGCGCTCGAAGCCGCCTTGAAGGCGACGAAGAAGACGCGCGTCGTCGTGTCGAGCGCGAGCCTCGGCAAGTTCACCGACATGGACGACGAAGCGATCGTCAAGAAGGTCGACAAGCTGCCGCTCGACCTCGTGATCACCGTCCGCACCTTCGACTCGGACGACGGCGCCACCGTCATCGTCACGATCTACGACAAGAGCGCCGAGGTCTTGAGCGCTTTCTCGGCCGAGAAGGGCAAGCGCATCGCCGCGCGCTCGGAAGACACCGCGCCGGTCGAGACCTCGAAGGCGAGCCGCACGATCAAGAAGGTGATCGACTCGTCGGGCGGCGTGAGCGGCGGCACCGCGTCGGCGAAGTCACCGCCGCCAAGCGGCGGCGCGATCACAGGCAGCGGCGCCTTCGAAGCGCCAGTCGACACCGGCAACGACGCCTACGACACGAAGTACATCGGCTTCGAGCAGTGGATCGGCATCAACGGTTACGGCCAAGTCGTGGCGAGCTGGTCGCAGCCGTACCAAGGCAAGTACCGCCGGCAGCTCTCGAACGCCGAGTTCTACGAGATCGTCGAGCGCCAAGATCTCGCCGACCGCTACAAGGCGAAGCAGCGCTTGCGCTTGGGCCTCGGCCTCGGCGCCGGCCTCGGCGGCTTCGTCGTCGGCACGACGATCATGACCATCGGCGTCGTGCAGATGCTGGGCGCCGCGCGCAGCCTCTACGGCAGCGGCACCTGCCTCCGCTACAACATCCCGACGCTCACCAACATGACGCCGGGCTGCGCCGCCTACGACTCGAGCGGCGGCGGCCTTGGCTTGGGCCTCGTCGTCACCGGCTCGATCCTCGGCGTCGCCGGCATCGTCACCGGCATGGTCGCGATGTTCATGAACCCGCACCCGGTGAAGCCGCACGAGGCGTACGCCCTCGCGGATCAATACAACAAGCGCCTTCGCGATCGCATCGAGAACGGCGAGAGTGCCAAGGCCGAAGAGCGCGAGTCGCCAGACAAGAACGTGAAGATGTCGTTTGGCGTGACCCCGGCGTTCGGACCGCAAGGCGGCAGCATCGCGCTCGGCGGGACCTTCTGATGCTCGCTCTCCTCTTTGTCGTCACGGCGGCTTCGCCGAGCGCGCTCGCCGATCTCGAGCGCGAGCAGACGCAGCTCTTCGACAAGATCGCGCCGAGCGTCGTCTTCATCTTCAGCGGCAGCAAGCCGAAGGTGTCGATCTCGACGGGTCAGACGCCGAAGGACACCCGCGCGATCGGCTCGGGCTTCTTCGTCGACGACAAAGGCACCATCCTCACGAACGAGCACGTCGTGCACGGCAGCAAGACGGTGACGGTGGTGCTCTACGACGGCCAGAGCTTCCAAGGCGACGTCCTCGAGGTCGCGCGCGACAAAGTCGATCTCGCGCTGGTGAAGATCGACTACGAAAAATCGGCGCCGCTCGCGACCGACGGCGCCGCCGGTTTGCGCATCGGCCAGTGGGCGGGGAGCGTGGGCCACGGCGAAGGCGGCATCTGGACGTTCACGACCGGCATGGTGACGAACAGCTACGACTTCTCGGGGTTGTCTGTGTTCCAGACGCAGATCCCGGTGAACCCCGGCGCGTCCGGCGGGCCGGTGTTCGATCGCCAAGGCCGCGTGGCCGGCATCGTCACGAGCGGCATCAAGGACGCGAGCCTCGTCAACTTCGCGATTCGCGTGGACATGGCGCCGAAGTATCTGACGAAGCTCGCGAGCGGGCACCTGACCATCGTCGCGCCCGACGGCGTGCCGGTGTTCATCGACGGCGCGCTCGCGGGGAAGGGGCCGCGCGTGGTCGTCGCCGGCAAGAAGAAGAAGTACGAAGTGTCGGCCGTCATCGGCGGCAAGCTGCAAAAGAAGCAGATCGAGTTTCCAGCCGAGCAAGAGATCGTATTAAAGTAAGCGCGTGAAGATCGCGCTCGCCGGCACGTCGTTTGAGCTGCGCTCGTCGTCCGAGCGCATCCTCGCCGCGGCGCGCGATCACTTCCGTGGCTTCGAGAGCGACGCGCCTGCGTCTTGGACGGTCGATCTCGACGAGCGCGGTCCGCTGACCATCGGCGGCGAAGCCGGGGTGCTCGTTGGGGCGCGTCACGACGGGCGCTGGACCTTCACGCTGAAGCACGAAATTTCGATGCGCGTCGATCCGATCACACGGACGGCGCACGCGGCGCTCGGTGCGGTGCCCGAGCTCTTTCCTCCGGGCAGCGTGCAGAACCTGCTGCGCATCCTGCTCGTGCTCGAGCTCGCGCCGAAGGGCGGGGTGCTGCTGCATGCGTCGGCGACGAGCGAAGGCGCCATCGCGTTCTTCGGTCCGAGCGGCGCCGGCAAGAGCACTTTGGCTCGCGGCTTTGCCGAAGGCACGCTGCTCTCTGACGAGATCGTGTGCGTCGACGGGGCCGGCTTGGCGCATCGCGCGCCGTTCACCGGTGAGCATCTGCCGCCGCGCGTGCCGCTCGCTGTTCCGCTACGCGCGCTCGTGGCGATCGATCACGGCGATAGCTTGCGCCTGTCGCGGCTCGCGCCGAACGATGCGCTGCGCCGCTTGCTTCCATGCGTCGTCAACGTCGCGACGGATCGCACGCTGACCGCGCAGATCTTCGACAACGCGGCGGCGCTCGTCCGGCGCGTGCCCACGCTCCGTGCGGCGTTGCCGCGCCTGCCTGACGATCCGGGCGCGACACGGGCGCAGTTTTCCGCGCTGTTGAACCATGTCGCTCAGGCCGTTGCTCTGTGTTGATTGGACTCTGCCACTGGATTTCATGAAATTCAGTGGTAGAGTCCATGTGGTGTTTAGACGGCAGCTCGACATTGCCGAGGTCGTCAACGGAAAGTCGGTCTTCCTCCTGGGGCCGAGGCAAACCGGCAAGTCCACGTTGATCCGCGGCGCCTTTCCCTCGGCCTTGGTGATCGACCTCTTGGACGCAGGAACCTTCACGACGCTGAGCCAGAACCCTGGCCACTTGGCCGAGCGCGTCGCAGCGGCTCACAGCCGCATCGTCGTCATCGACGAGATCCAGAAGCTGCCGCAGCTCTTGGATGAGGTTCACCGCCTGATGGAGCGCGACAAGCAGCTCCGCTTCGTTCTCACCGGCAGCAGCGCTCGCAAGCTCAAGCGACAAGGGACCAACCTGCTCGGTGGCCGCGCACGAACGCTCGCGCTGCATCCGATTGTCTCGGCTGAGCTCGACGGCTCGGATCTCGCTCCCGAAATCATGTGGCAGCGCGGCGCTTTGCCGTCGGTGCTGACGAGCAAGACGCCCGCGCTCGACCTGCGCGACTATGTCGGGACGTACCTCCAACAAGAGATCGCGGCCGAAGGCCTGACCCGCTCGATCGGAGCGTTCTCGCGTTTCTTGCAGACTGTCGCCGTCTGCAACGCTCAGCAGCTCGTCTACACCAGCATCGGCAGCGATGCTGGTGTGCCTGCGCGTACAGTGAAAGACTATGTCGAGGTGTTGAAGGACACGCTGCTCGGCTTCGAGCTCGAGAGCTTCCGCCTCACGAAGAGCCGCAAGGCTGTCGCAAGCAGCAAGCTCTACCTCTTCGACATCGGCGTCGTGCATGCCTTGCTGGAGCGAGAATCCGTCAGCACCGTGAGCACCGACTTCGGCGCTGTGTTCGAGCACTTCATCTTCATGGAGCTGAGAGCTGCGATCGACTACTTGGATCCGCTGCAAGCGCTCACCTACTGGCGCTCGCTTTCTCAGCTCGAGGTCGACTTCATCGTGCGGCGAGGTGATCGCCTGATTGCGATCGAAGCAAAAGCGACGAAGCGCGCGAGCAAGAAAGACTTTGCCGGTTTACGCGCGTTCGCTGAGGACTTTCCCAAAGCCCGTAAGCTCTGTGTGTGCCGCGAGGATGTAGCGCGGACCACAGACGATGGTGTCGAAGTGTTGCCGTATCGGGCGTTTCTGCAGCAGCTCTGGAGTGGTTCCTGCTTCTGACGCAGCACCGATTTTGTCGCTGTTGACGGTGCGCACTGGTCACGTTTTCGATACTTCGTTTGCCGCCCGCCCTGGCCTGCGCACACTCATAGAATGCGCTTTCAAGCGGTGATTGCCTCCAAGTAGAGTCGCTCTGGCGCGATAATACGGACATCTGTCGTTGCTTCGCCAGCGTCGGGCATGGCATCTGCGCCGCGTTTTCACCAAGGCCTCACCAAGGGGAGTTCCGATGAAACGCAGCGTTTTGTTTCTTGTTCTGTCCTCCATCGCCTACGCCGGCGTGGCGCACGCCGACGCGCTCGAAGACGCCGTCGTGCAGCAAGCCAAGCAGCAAGAGAAGGGCGCCAACCAAGTCGGCGAGTTCTTCAAGGGCAGCGGCAAGAAGACCGACTACCAAGTGCTGCTCGAAGCCGGGCAATGCTACTGGTTCTCGGGCGCGTCCGAAGGCTTGAAGAAGCTCTACATGTACCTCTGGCCGCCGAACAGCAATCCGTTCACGATGCGCGTCGCCGACGTGAAGACCGACGGCAAGGGCACGATGGCCCACTGCGCGACGACGAGCGGCATGTTCAAGTTCCAAGTGAAGGCCGACGGCAGCGGCAACTACGTCATCGGCGTGTTCTCGAAGGTGGCGCCAAAGCAGCCACCGCCGCCGCCGGTCGAGGTCGTCAAAGGTCCGGACCTCGGGCCGCTCTGCGACAAGGTGGCCTCGGCCGCGGCGAAGGGCGCCAAGCGCGAAGGCGAGTTCTTCGACGGCAAGGGCAACTCGATCGGCCACGACGATCGCATCGACTATTCGATCCAGATGGACGCCGGTAAGTGCTACTGGGTCATCGGCTGCGGCGAGCCGGAGAAGGTGAAGTCGCTGTACTTGTACCTCTGGGGCCCGGACAACAAGCGCATCTCCGAGGCGAAGAGCGACACGCACACGCCGATGATCGGCCACTGCGCCAAAGAGACCGGCATGTTCAAGGTGCAGGCGAAGATGAACAGCGGCAACGGCTCGTATAAGGTCGCCGTGTATACGAAGGGCAAGTAGGCCTCTGGACTCCGCCGAAGCTTTCGGGCAACCGCCCGGGGCATGATCCCACGCAAACCGATCACGAAGTTGCTCATCGCCAACCGAGGTGAGATCGCGCTGCGCATCGCCAAGACAGCGCGGCGCATGGGCATCAAGACCGTCGGCGTCTATTCGGATGCGGACAGCGAAGCGCTCTACCTCAATTATATGGACGAGAAGGTGCGCCTCGGACCACCGCCGCCGCGCGAGAGCTACCTGCAGATCGAGAAGATCCTCGCGGCCGTGGAAGAGACGAAGGCCGACGGCGTGCACCCTGGATACGGCTTCATCTCGGAGAACGCCGACTTCGCGATGCGCGTGGCCGGCCAAGGCGTGTCGTGGGTCGGCCCGCCGCCGGACGCCGTCCGCAAGATGGGCAGCAAGATCGGCTCACGTGACATCGCGCGCGCGCACGGCGTGCCGCTGGTTCCGGGGAGCGACGGCGCCGTCAAGACCTTCGAAGAAGCGAAGGCCGTCGCCGACCGCGTGGGCTATCCCGTCATGGTGAAGGCGTCGGGCGGCGGCGGCGGCATCGGCCTCGTGCGCGTCGAGGACGAGAGCACCTTGGCGCGCACCCTCGAAGACGCGTCGAAGAAGGCGGCCACGTTCTTCGGCGATCCGTCGGTGTTCATCGAAAAATACATCCTGCGCCCGCGCCACATCGAGGTGCAGGTGTTCGGCGACAAGCACGGCCAGCTCGTGCACATGGGAGAGCGCGAGTGCTCGATTCAGCGGCGCAATCAGAAGGTGATCGAAGAGACGCCGTCGCCGATCGTGACGGCCGAGAAGCGAAAGGAAATGGGCGACGCGGCGCTGCGCTTGGCGAAGGCCGTTGGCTACACGAGCTCGGGCACGGTGGAGTTCGTGGCGGATCAGCAGGGCAACTTCTACTTCCTCGAGATGAACACGCGCCTGCAGGTCGAGCACACCGTCACCGAGATGGTGCTCGGCCAAGATCTCGTCGAGTGGCAGCTGCGCGTCGCCGGCGGCGAAGAGCTTCCGCTCGGCCAGAGCGCGTTGCAGGCCAAAGGCCACGCGATCCAGTTTCGCATCTGCGCCGAGGATCCGGAGAAGCGCTTCGCGCCGTCGCCGGGCGCGATCGAGAAGATGGAGCTGCCGGCGGGCGAGGGCGTGCGCTGCGACTTCGGCTTCGCCGCCGGCACGAAGGTGACACCGTACTACGATTCGCTGATCGGAAAGCTCGTCGTGCACGGTAAGGACCGCCAAGACGCGATCGAAAAAGCGAAGCATGCGCTGAATGGCCTTGTCGTCGTCGGGATCAAGACCAATATCGAGCTGCACAAGAAGGTGCTCGCCACCGAACAGTTCCTTCGGGGCGAATTGTCGACGGCGTTTCTGAGCGAAGTCCTTCAATACAAGTGGTGACACCATGTCGCAGATCATCCGTGTCGAGGCCTTAGAGATCCTGGATTCGCGCGGCGTTCCCACGGTCGAGGCGCAAGTGTTCTTGGACTCGGGCGCGAGCGGCCGGGCAGCGGTGCCGAGCGGCGCGTCGACCGGCGCCTACGAAGCGCTCGAATTGCGCGACGGCGACGGCGAGCGCTACGGCGGCAAGGGCGTCAGGAAAGCGGTCGATCACGTGAGGAAGCAGATCGCCGAAGCCATCTGCGGCATTCCGGCGAGCGAGCAGGTGGCGGTCGATCGCGCCATGCTCCGTGTCGACGGCACCGAGAACAAGGCGAAGCTCGGCGCCAACGCGATCCTCGCCGTGTCGATGGCGGTCGCACGGGCGGCGGCGAGCGAAGCGGGCTTGCCTTTGTACCGTTACCTCGGCGGGCCGTTGGCGAACCTCTTGCCGATCCCGCTGATGAACGTCGTCAACGGCGGCGCCCACGCCGACAACAAGCTCGAGTACCAAGAGTTCATGATCGTGCCGCACGGCATGGAGTCGTTCTCGGAGGCGCTGCGGGCGGGTTCGGAAGTGTTCCACGCGCTGAAGAAGATCCTGCGCGAGAAGAAGATGGTGACCGCCGTCGGCGACGAGGGTGGCTTCGCACCTGACCTCGGCGGACCCGCGCAGACCTGCGAAGTGCTCGTGCAAGCGATCGAGCGCGCGGGATACAAGCCCGGCACGGAGATCGCCTTGGCCTTGGACGTGGCGGCGAGCGAGTTCTACGATCAAAAGTCCGGCCGCTACGTGATGAAGAAAGAAGGCCGCGAGTGCTCGCGCCAAGAGCTCGTCGGCGAGTACGGCTCGCTCTGCGCGAAGTTTCCGATCGTCAGCATCGAAGACGGCATGGGCGAGCACGATCACGAGGGTTGGCGCATGTTGAGCGAAGCGCGCGGCGGCTCGCAGCAGCTCGTCGGCGACGATCTCTTCGTCACGCAGGCGGCGCGCTTGCAGAACGGGATCGATCAGAAGCTCGGCAACGCGATCCTGGTCAAGGTGAACCAAGTGGGCTCGCTGACCGAGACACTCGAGTGCATGGCGCTCGCGGCGCAGAACGCCTACCGCTGCGTCGTCAGCCACCGCTCGGGCGAAACGGAGGACACCTTCATCGCTGA
This sequence comes from Deltaproteobacteria bacterium, assembly GCA_020848545.1. Lineage (GTDB taxonomy): Bacteria > Myxococcota > JADLHZ01 > JADLHZ01 > JADLHZ01 > JADLHZ01. Next base: position 80,130 of record JADLHZ010000084.1, read on the forward strand.
TCTCGCCGTCGCCACGCGCGCGGGGCAGATCAAGACCGGCAGCTTGTCGCGCAGCGAACGCCTCGCCAAGTACAACCAGCTCCTGCGCATCGAAGCGGAGCTCGGGGCGGCGGCGCGCTACGCCGGGCTCGATGGCGTATTTTCGTGAGTGCTTTCGTGAGCTGTTCATGAAAGGCAATCTCGCCGAGGTCGAGGCGGCCGACATCGACGTCAACGACGACGGCAAGAAGAAGCCAGGCAGCAAGGGCCTGATCAAGCTCGACGAGACGCCGGCGATCTTGCCGGTGTTCTTGCTCGGCGATCTCGTGCCCTTTCCGGGGGTGGTGTTTCCGCTCGTGCTCGAGAACGATCAAGAGCGATCGTTCTTCGACTACGTGCAAGCGAACGGCAGCAACGTCGCGTTCTTTAACCGGCGCCTCCTCTACAAGGTCGACAGCCGGCACAAGACCGACAAGGGCGCGCAGGTGGCGAAGGTGGGCATCTACGCGAAGGTGCTGAAGAGCCTGCGCCTGCCAGACGGCCGCTCGAGCGTCGTCGTGCAGTGCCAGCGCCGCATCGTGATGCTGAAGAAGCTGAAGACGAAGCCGCACCTCATCGTGCGTGTGAGCTATCCGGCGGACGTCTACGAAGGGCCAGAGGCCGCGCTCGAACCGCTCGTGCGGCAGGTGAAGAACAAGCTCGAAGAGCTCGTGAAGAACCACCCGCAGGTGCCCGAGGAGCTGCAGCTCGCGGCGCTGAACATCGACGAGCCGGCGAAGATCTCGGACTTCGTGGCGCAGAACTTCGTGCAAGATCCGGTGGAGCGCCTGCAGTTCCTCGGCACGCTCTCGGTCGAGGCGCGGCTGACGAGCGCGTTGGAACGGCTGATCAAAGAGCTCGAGGTGATGCGCGTCGGCAACAAGATCTCCGACGACATCCAGAAGAAGGTCGAGACGACGCAACGCCAGTACTACCTGCGCGAGCAGATGCGGGCGATCCGAAAAGAGCTCGGCGAAGAGGCGGATCCGAAGACGCTGCAGATCGAAGACCTGCAGAAGCGGCTCTCGGCGCAGCAGCTCCCAGAGCAGGCCAAGGCGCGGGCGGACGACGAGATGCGCCGGCTGAACCTGGTGCCGGTCGAGTCGCCCGAGCACGGCGTCATTCGCAGCTACTTGGAGTGGATCGCGGACCTGCCCTGGTCGAAGAAGAGCGAGGACAAGAACGACCTGCGCTACGCCGAGAAGGTGCTGCGCGAGGATCACTTCGGGCTCGAAGAGATCAAAGAGCGCATCTTGGAGTTCTTGGCCGTGCGCCAGCTGAACCCGAACAGGAAGGGCGGCATCATTTGCTTCGCCGGGCCGCCGGGCGTGGGCAAGACCTCGCTCGGCAAGTCGATCGCGCGCGCGTTGGATCGCAAGTTCTATCGCTTCTCGCTCGGCGGCATGCGCGACGAGGCCGAGATCAAAGGGCACCGGCGCACCTACGTAGGCGCGATGCCCGGGCGGATCCTGCAGGGGCTGCGGCAGCTCACGGTGCGCAACCCGGTGTTCATGCTCGACGAGATCGACAAGATGGGCCACGACTTTCGCGGCGATCCGGCGAGCGCGATGTTGGAGGTGCTCGACCCGGAGCAGAACCCCGCGTTCCTCGATCATTACTTGGATCTGCCCTTCGATCTCTCGCAGGTCTTGTTCATTTGTACCGCGAACGTGAAGACCGAGATCCCGGGGCCGCTGCTCGATCGCATGGAGGTGATCGATCTGTCGGGCTACATCCCGGAAGAGAAGGCGCAGATCGCCGCGCAGTACCTGTTGCCGAAGCAGCTCGAAGAGCACGGGCTCAAGAAGGGCCAAGTGCAGATCCCGGTGAACACCTTGAACGCGATGATCGATCGCTACACGCGCGAGGCTGGCGTGCGCGAGCTCGAGCGGCAGATCGCCAAGGTGTGCAGGAAGGCCGCGTACAAGGTCGCGCGTGGAGAGAAGCCCTTCGGCGTCGTGAAGGAGAAGCAGCTCGACGATCTACTCGGCGCGCCGAAGTACGATCACGATCGCTACCAGCAGCGGCCCGAAGTGGGCGTCGCGGTCGGGCTCGCGTGGACGCCGGTCGGCGGTGACGTCTTGTTCATCGAGACGAGCAAGGTGCGCGGCACGGGAAAGCTCGTGCTGACGGGCCAGATCGGCAGCGTGATGAACGAGTCGGCGCAGCTCGCGCTGTCGTTGGTCCGTGCACGGCAGAGCGAGCTGAAGCTGCCCGAGAAGTTCTTCGGCGAGCAGGATCTGCACGTGCACTTTCCGGCGGGCAGCGTGCCGAAGGACGGGCCGAGCGCCGGCGTGACGATCACCTGCGCGCTCGTGTCGCTGTTGACGAAGCTGCGCGTGAAGCCGCGCCTCGCGATGACCGGCGAGGTGACCTTGCGCGGCGAGGTGCTGCCGGTCGGCGGCATTCGCGAGAAGGTCGTGGCGGCGCGGCGGGCGGGGATTAAGACGATCGTGCTGCCGGAGAAGAACATGAAGGACGTCGCCGAGATCCCGGCGTACGTGCGGAAGGGGCTCACGTTCGTCCCCGTTGAACACATCGATGACGTCTTGAAAGCGGCATTGTCCTAGATCGTGGCGGTGGCCGTGGCCGTGGCCGTGGTCGAGAGTCGGAGCGCCACAAACCGGCCACGGCCACGGCCACGTTCACGGCCACGAAGGTTGAATGCGTCTCCCGATCGGTCCACTCGCAGCGACAGCGTTGATCCTCGTGCCGATCCTCACGGCTGCCGGATCCTTCCTGCGCGCCGGCGCCGTCAAAATGCTCGTCCTCGAAGCCGGCTTCGTCGTGCTCTGCGCTGCGCTCGGCCTCGTCTACGCGCTCAAGTTGGACAAGTGATGCTCGAACAAATCGGCCAAGCGATGCTGACCGACTTCGCCGCGCTCACCGGCATCGCCGCGATCCTCGTCCTCACCGGCCTGCTCACGCGCAAGAAACGCGAGCAGACGCCGCGCGCGTTCGTGCTCTTGCGCCGCGCGCTCGTCACCTTCGCGGCCGTCGGTTGCATGCTGGCGCCGCGCTTCGGCTCCGAGATCACGCCGGCGCACGGCATGATGCTCGCGCTCTTCATCCTCGTCGCCGAGCTCGGTGCGTGGCCGTGACCTACTTCATCACGCCCGAGTACATGTGGAAGCTCTCGGCGGAGTTCTTGCTCGTCGTCGGCGTCTCGCTGCGCCTCCTCGTGCAGATCGCGAATCGCAGCGCCGCCGAGAAGTTCGCGCGCGCGACCGCCGGCTTCGCCCTGTTCCTCGCGGCGCTCCTGCTTTGGTACACCTTCCCGCAAGGCGCCTCGGAGGTCTTGTCGCGAGCCTTCGCGGCCGACGTGCCGAGCTGGATCGCCAAGGGCTTCCTCTTGCTCGCGGCGATGGCGGCGCTGCGCGCGACGATGACGCCGGAGCAGCCGCAGCTCTTCATGGCCACCGTCGCGGCGATGCTGCTCGCGGCGAGCAATGACCTCTTCACCGCGTGGCTCGCGCTCGAAGCGTTGCTCCTGGCCGCGCTCGCACGACCGGCGGCGCGCGCGTGGTCCGCGGGCTTTGCGCTAGCCGCGACGGTCTTCATCGTGCACTACGGCGCGAGCGAGCTGTCGCTCTTGTCGACCTTCGTCGCGAAGAAGGTCGAGACCGCCGTCCTCGCGTTGCCGCCGGCGTTGATGACGATGGTCTTCATCGCCTACTTGTTCAAGCCGCAGGGCCGCTTCGTCGCGCTCGTCTTCTTCGCGATCTTGGCGTTCGTCCTACGCTACGTGTGGGTCGTGTTCATCGGCGCCGACATCGCGCGCAAGCTCGGCTTTCTGGTCTGAGCTGTTTCGTCCAACCGCGTCACTGCAAGAACAGCGCGAGATCGTCGATCGACGCCGCGAGCTGCGGCAGCGCGACCATCAGCTTCGTGTCGCGCTTCGGCTTGTAGCCCGGTGGATATTCGGCCTTCAGCACGCGCGCTTCGATCAACGCCTTCGACGAGCCTTTGATCGCCGGCCCGACGGTGCCGTCTTTCGTCGGATCGGCCGAATGGCAGGCGATGCAGCTCGCAAAGTACACCTGCTTGCCCTTATCGGCGGACGGCCCGGTGGTCTCGGGCTTCTTGTCGCACGCGCTCACGAAGAGGAGCAGAAAGGCGAAAACGCTGGTCTTCATGCCCCCTTTTTGACGCACCCCGGCGCCCGCCGCAACAGGAGCACCGCAACCGCAGCGACGGGCGTCCCGATAACCCACCGGATGCGATTCGGCGTACCTTCGCTCACCTTCGTGCTCGCGCCTGTGCTCATGCTCGGTGCGTGCACCCCGCCGGCAGCGAACGAAGAGCTGCAAACCCAGTCGCAGCCGAAGGGCACGCTGCTCTTGAAGCCCTTGGGCAGCGCCCGCATCGAGGCCGACAAGAACGCCGACATCACGCTCAATCTGGTCGCCACATATATAGAGGTGGGGCCGGCGGCCGACATCGAGGTCGACGTGCAGTTCTCGGGCGCGGCGCAGGGCGAGCTGCGGACGGGCAGCTACAGGACGACCGAGCAGGGCTTCCTCGCCATCCCGTACCACACACCCGAGGCCGAGAACCTCACGGTCATCATCCGCTGCAAGTCCGGCAACGCGCCGACGATCAACTTCACGGTCGTCGTCGCCAAAGACACGGTGAAGCTCGACTGGGCCGGCAAGAAGCCGCACTTGATCAAGAAAGAGACCGACGACGAGTTGCGCGTCAACGCCACCAATCAACGCGGCGCGCCGGTGAGCGGCGTCGAGGTCGTGGTCGAGCTCATCGGGAAAAGCGACTTTGGCGCCGGCTTCTTCGCGCATACGACGGCGTGGACCGACGGCTCCGGCATGGCGCGCTTTCCCTTCGCCGCCGGCACCGCGATCACGTCGTATCAAGTCCGCGCCACGAGCCCGCGCTTGAACGAAGCCAAGCTCGAGGTCGTCGTCGCCGAGTCCTTGCCGTCGACGATGGCGTGCAGCTTCACCAGCGACTGCGCGCCGGGCGACGTCTGCACGAACGGCTTGTGCCAAGCGGGCTCGCGCCGGTGCCGCGGCGGTCATCCGGAAGATTGCCCAGAAGGCTACAGCTGCAGCACGGCGAACATCTGCGAGTACGGCGGCTGCAGCGGCGCCTCGTGCGTGCCGCCGGGCGCGTCGATCGACGTCAGCGGCCGCTGGCGCACGCAGTACCTCTTCGACTTCAGCGAGACGCTCGGCTTTTTGACCAAGCTCGCCGATCCGATCGCGAAGATCGACACGCTGCTGCAAGGGAAGCTCCCGGTCGACATCCCGATCTTCGGGCCGGTCATCGAGCTGATGCTGACCGAGCTCATCCGCGCGTACGTGCCGGACTGGGCGCCGAAGCTCGCGACGGCGCTGAACGATCTCTTCACCGCGCTCGGCGACGTCAACATCTTCGGGCGCATGGATCTGAAGCCGCAGGCGATGGGCGGCAACGTGCTCGACGGCGAAGAAGTGTGGGAGTACGTCGAGGTGAAGATCGCCTCGTTCTGCCCGCGCCGCCAGAGCGATCCGCAGTGGCCGACGTGCGCGAAGGTGAACATTCAGCTCTCGCCGAACCTCGGCAGCGACGTGACGGCGAAGGCGACGGCGAAGCCGTTCACGGCGAAGATCGAAGGCGTCACGCTGACGATGAACCACAGAGAGGCCGAGCTCGAGATGCGCAAGTTCATCTCGGTGCTCGTCGATCTCATCGGCAACATCGCCTCGAACGGCCGCGCCAAGACCACCGAAGAGATGGTGGTGCTCATCGTCGACTGCCCGGGCTTGCAGGAAGCCGCCGACGAGATCGCGTGCGACGTGACGAACGGCTCAACGTGTCACCTCACGTGGTGGAACACCGTCTGCACGGCGCTCGCCGGCGCGCTCGGAACGTTCATCGCCAACGAGATCGACAAGGTGCCGCTCACCTGGACGCTCGTCGACTTCACGCAGGTGTCGACCGCCAAAGACACGCGGCCGCCGGCGACGAAGGCGGACGTGCTCGAGAACGGAACGATCAGCGGGACGACGAACTTCTTCGTGGGGCGCCCGATGACCGGGACGTTCAAAGCCGTGCGCTGACGCCGCGCGCGGGGAGTGCGCCAGGCAGCGCCGTCAGTGGCACGAAGCTCACACCCACTCCGCCAAAGGTCTTCTCGAAGCGCTCGGTCTCGCGCAGCGTCACGACGATGTTGTCGCCGGCGGGGTGACGGCGCCGAAACGCTTGCATCCCTGCCGGATTGAACTTGCTCGCGCTGGCCTTGCACTCGATCGCGAGCGGCTGCTTGGCGCGTCCCGCTTGCAGCACGAAGTCGACCTCGTGCTGTTGCTTGTCGCGCCAATGGTAGACGTGCGCTGCGCCGTAGCGTGCGAGCAGCTCATTGAGGACGAGGTGCTCGAGGAGCATGCCCCGATCGTCGTCGCGCAGGCGGTCGATGCCCTTGAAGTACGAGACAAAGCCGGTGTCGAAGGCATAGACCTTGGGTTGGCTGCGGATCTCCGCCGCGGCCCCGGCATGATAGGGGCGCACGACGGCGGCGACGAGCGTCGTCTCGAGGATGGAGAGGTATTGCTGGACCGTGGGTCGAGAAATTTCGCACGGGGCCGCGAACGATTGGGCCTCGAAGAGCGAGCCGCTCTGGGCGAAGAGCAGCTCGACGAACTTGAAGAACGCCGCTTTCTTCTCGATCACAAAGAGCTCGGTGAGGTCTTTCGCCCAGAACGAGTCCATCCATTCTTCGTAGACGTAGTCATCGACGGTGTCGGCGAGGAACATGGGGGGCAGGCCGCCATGGAGCATGCGCCGATCGAGGTTCGTGTCTCCGAGGTCTTGGAGATCGTCGAGGATCATCGGCGAGAGCCAGACCTCGCGCTTTCTGCCTGTGAGCGTGTCCTTGAACTTGTTCTTCGCCGCCAGGGTCGAAGATCCGGTAGAGAGCGCGCGCGAGCGTGGTCTTGCCGGCGCGTTTTCTTAAAGTATGACCAAAAGAAAATCAACTTTCATGTATTGGACCGTCGCCGACCTTCTCAAAGGGCCCGCGCCGCTTCGTCGTACTCGGCGTCGCTGATCCGGCCGAGTCCCTTCAACGCGTCGAGCAGCCGCTTCGCGCGCCGCTTGAGCCACCGCGACGGCGTGCGCGGATCGGTCTTCAGCGGCATCGGCACCATCGCCGCGAGCAGCACTGCCTGCGCCGGGCTCAGGGTGAACGCCGATTCGTTGAACCAAGTGCGCGCCGCCTCTTCGATGCCGAAGACGCCGTCGCCCCACTCGATGAGGTTCAAGTACAGCTCGAGGATGCGGTTCTTCTCGACGTTCTCTTCGAGGCGGTAGGTGAGGATCGCTTCGCTCAGCTTGCGGACGGGGTTGCGCGAGGGTGACAGGTACACGTTCTTCACGAGCTGCTGGCTGATCGTCGACGCGCCGCGGAAGTGACCTTCGCGCACGCCTTGGGTGAAGGCGTCTTGGATCTCTTCGAAGTCGAAGCCGTCGTGGGTGTAGAAGTCGGCGTCTTCGGACACGCGGATGGCGTCGCGCAGGAGCGGCGAAATAGCGCGCAGCGGCACCCAGCGCTTACGAACGCGGTATTTCTTTCCGGCGTCCTTCGCCTCTTCCATGCGCAGCTGCATCAGCGCGGTGAGATCCGGCGTCGTGCGCGCGAGCTCGGACGGGTTCGGCAGCGTGGCGACGTAGAGGATCGTCAGCGCGGTCAAAGCCGCGACGACGACCCACGGGAGCCAGCGTTTTTTCTGCGGACGGCGCGGCATGCTCGGGGCGGCTATATGCGCTACACTTCAGGGATGGAAGAAGAGATGGTGCGCGCCAACGTCATCGTCACCGGCAAGGTGCAGGGCGTGTTCTTTCGCGCGTCGACGATGGAGCAAGCGCAGAGCATGCGGGTGACCGGCTGGGTGATGAACCTGCCGGACGGCACGGTCGAGATGATGCTCGAAGGATCGCGCTTCGGCGTCGAGGAAGTGATCAAGTGGGCGAAGAACGGCCCGCCGGATGCGCGCGTCGAAGACGTGATCGTGCGCTTCGGAAAGTACACGGACGAGTTTCGAACGTTCGTGGTACGGTGACGTCGCCATGCCCGCCGCCGACCACGAGCAGCGCACCCGCGAAGCGAAAGACGCTTTGGGTCGCTTTTGCGCCGCGCTGCGCGGACGTTTTGGTGCACGTGTCCGGGATCTGCGGCTCTTTGGTTCGTTCGCGCGCGGAGATCACCACGAAGAGTCCGACGTAGACGTTCTCGTCGTCATCGCCGAGATGCAGGAACGAGAGCGGCGCGAGATATTCGACGTGGCGGAGGAGGAGTTCTTCGTGAGCCTCGTGCGCATCATGCCGCTGGCGCTCTCGGACAAAGAGTACGACGAGCTCGTGCGCCGTGAACGGTTGATCGCCAAGGAGATCGCCGCGGACGGTGTTGCCTTGTGACTGAAGAAAATTCGAGGCAAAACCTGCAGGCCGAGATGGCGATGGCCCGCGAGAGCTTGCAGGCGTCGCGCTTGTGTTTCCAGGCGCAGCTCTTCAATGAGTCCGTGAGTCGCGCCTACTACGCCGTCTTTCATTGCGTACAGGCCGTGCTCTTTACGCGCGGGCTCGAGGCGAAGACTCACGGTGGCACGCACGACCTTCTGTACACACACTTCGTCAAGGCGGGCGTGTTTCCCCCCGAGGTCGCCAAAGCGTACGCTGGCTTGCAGCGCTACCGTCAGATCGCGGACTACTCTCGCACCATGCGCTTCGAGTCGGCGAACGCCAAAGCCGAGATCGACGCCGCCGAGCGTTTGTTTTCAGCGTTCGAATCCTGGCTCGGTGCCGGTGGATGGCTCACGACCGGCCATTGACCGCGGCGCCACTTCCAAGGATGCGAGCGCATGCCTCGTGACATTTCTTTCTACCGTAGGCTCCCGAAGGCGGAGCTGCACTGCCACCTCGATGGAAGCCTGCGCCCGGAGACGATGCTCGCGCTCGCGGCCAAAGACGGCGTGCACCTTCCGTTTCACGACGTGCCCGCGCTGAAGAAGGCGGTCCGCGCTGGTGAGATCCGCACCTCACTCGAAGATTACTTGTCGGCGTTCACGCTGACCTTGAGCGTGCTGCAGACGGCGCCGGCCATCGAGCGCGCGGCGTTCGAGCTCGTCGAGGACTGCGCGGCCGAGAACGTGGTGCGGCTCGAGGCGCGCTTCTCTCCGCTCTTGCACCAGACGCACAAGCTCGCGCTCGAAGCGATCACCGAAGCGGCGCTCGCCGGATTGAAGCGCGGCGCCGAGAAGACCGGCGTGTCCGTTGGCTTGATCCTGTGCGGCATTCGCAACTTGTCGCCGGACAGCTCGCTTGCGGTGGCGAAGATCGCCGCGAAGTACAAAGCGCGCGGCGTGTGCGGCTTCGATCTCGCCGGGCCGGAGGTCGGCTACGCGGCGTCGCTGCACGCCGATGCGTTCGCCGCGGCGCGCGACGGCGGTGTGCAGATCACCGTGCACGCCGGCGAAGCGGAGGGCGCGTGGTCGGTGGCCGAAGCGATGGACGCGCTACAGGCGAAGCGCGTGGGCCACGGCACGCACCTCATCGACGACGACGCGTTGCTCGTTCGCGCGAAGGAATATGGGCTCGCGTTGGAAGTGTGCCTGTCGTCGAATCTCGAGACGCAGTCGGTGCAGTCGATCGCCGAGCATCCGTTCGCGCGATTTTTGCGCGCGGGCGTGCGGGCAACGCTCAACACCGACAATCGGCTGATGTCGGACACCGACTTGAGCGCCGAATATCAGCGCGCCGCCGAAATCTTTCGCCTGAGCGACGAAGAGCTTCGCCGCGTTTGCTTGAACGGCATCGATGCGGCGTTCGTCGACAAGGAAACGCGCACGGCTTTGCGCGCGAGCACCGAGCGAGCGCTCGCCGCCGCGATGTAAGTGCCGTGTCATGGCTGGCCCAAAAAACTTGCGAGCGCTCTTGGCGTGTGAATGTTCACCCACTCGTGAATTCAGATCGCGCAAATCGATGTTTTAGTTTTCATACATCGATTGACCTCACTCCGAGGCTGTGTCTTTTTGCGACCGTTTGCGTCGCATTGAGTCCGCGAAGCCGACGGGGCGGGGCGTTTCTGCAGGTGAGTGCGGCGAGTTTGTAAGGAACTGAGTCATTCGAGTGAGTGGATCGACGGTTTTGACGGCACGTTTTGATGGCATGGAGAGCGAGGACATGATGCGAAAAAGAGTTTCTGGAGCGATGACTCTGTTGAGTTGCGCGACGCTGGCGTTGGCCAGTGTGGCGGCGACTCCGTCGGCGTACGCCGATGATCCACCAAAGGGCGAGGTGAAGGCGCAAGAGGAGCTCAAGCCCTCTGCTGGCGTCACCGATCGCTGGGGCACCCTCGGCGGCACCACGCTCGGTGAGGGCATGGCTCTGCGCGCGCAAATCGGCGGCGGGTCGATGTTGAACCACAACAACGGCTACTTGAACCTCGACGCCGGCTTGCTCATCGCGCTCGGCCAATCGTTCGACCTCGTGGTCGACTTGAAGCTGCCGCTGCTCGGCAACTTCGGCGTCATCCCGGCGATTGGCATCCGCTTCAACCTCGTCGATGACAAAGTCTTCCACCTCGCGCTCGTTGCGAACGTGGGCGTGCCGATCATCTTCTCGCCGGGCGTCTCGGTCGGCTTGAACGTCGAGCCCGGTCTCGTCGTCTCGTACTTCTTCAGCGAGCGCGTCGAGCTCTTCTCGGGCTTGCTCTTCCGTTACTCGCCGCTGTTCATGAGCCCCTTTTTGACGGGCTCGGGCCATGCGGCGTTTCACGGCATCTTCCGCCTCGGCCTCGCCTACACGCTCTCGTCGAGCAACATGGGCTTCTTCATCAACGGCGACGCGCAGGCGGGCTACGAGCCGCAGCGCCGCTTCATCAACATCGGCGATCGCGCGTCGGGGCTCTCACTGAACTTCGCAGTGAACGCCGGCACGCAATTCAAGTTCTGAACGACATGGCGAACTCTGAGGGTATTTTCCAATGAATAAACGTTCTCTACTCCTGTGCCTCGGCGCGCTGGCCAGCTACTCGGCCTGCACGCTGTTTCAGGCGAAACCGCAGAACCCTGCGTACGGACCTGGCACCTCTACGGCTGCCCCCTCCCCAACGACCGGCGTCTTGACGTCGATGAACACCGCGCCCCCGACCCCGGCCGGCGCCGTTCCTCCGGTGGCCTTAATTACGGCTGCGAAGAACGTCACCCAAGACGACACCTTCCTCGTCTCGGGTCTCGGCTCGAGCGTCGGCAGCGGCGTGGGCTTGACGTATCAGTGGTCGATCTCGGTTGGCGCCAGCATCATCGATGACTGCGGCAAGCCGATGCAGATGAACCAGCCGGCGATCGAGCTCTGCTCGAAGCAGTCGACCGGCGACTTCACGATCACCTTGACCGTGAACAACGGCACCGCTTCGGCGACGACAACGCACAGCGGGAAGGTCGTCCTGACCTCGACGATGACGACGCTCGGCAACAACGGCACAACTGGCGGCACCATCACCATCGACGCGGCGAATGCTATCGATAACCGCGAGACCGAGCTGCCTGGCATCCCGCCGCAGATGACCGGCACGGGCGTCATTCTCGAGATCGCCAAGTCGTTCAACAACGACTTTCAGATCAACGACGACGACGTGTGCCGCTTGGCGCAGAAGTTCGCCTCGAACGACACGACGCGCGTATGCATCCCGGCGAACTCGCCGCCGAGCATCAAGGCGATCCACATCCGCGATCCGCTGGTCAACTCGATCGGCCTTGGTGTCAAGCTCAACCTCAACAACTTCATCAACCCGGAGACGGGGCTCAAGATCGAGGAAGTGCGCTTCGTGACGAAGGTGACGAAGACCGATCAGCCGGTTGAGATCGAAAACGCCGATCGCGTCGTCATCGAAGACAACATTGTCGCTTCGAGAATTATCATCGGCAGCCACGCGATAGGCGGTTGCACTACGGTGCCTTCTAACTTCCCGACGGCAGTGATGGGTGACGTCGCGCAAGTCTACGCGGCCTCCGTGCAGGGCGGTCTCATCTTTACGACCGCCAACGGCGGCGCGGTGTGCGTCAAGACGACGACGATTCCGGCCGACGTCGTAGCCCCCATTTTGCGCCCGGTCGCGATTCCGGGTGGGGACCTCCAGATCCTCGGCGGCGTCGACACCTCGACGTCGACCGCGGCCCAGGCCGGCGGCGTCATCAAGATCAACTCCGCTGCTCGCGCCGTGCTCTCCGGCGAATACAAGGCGAACGGCGAAGGCGGCGGTAACATCACGATCAATGCGGCAACCCGCGTCGAGCTGCGGCGCTTCCGCCAAATGAGCGTGAGCGGCGGTACGGCTTCCGCAGCGTTCATCGGCGCCGACGCAGGCAAGATCGACATTGGCCAGACGACCGCTCCGACCAACATCTTCCTCGAGAACATGGTGTTCACCGCCAAGGGCGGCCAAGCTGGCCTCGGGGCGGACGCGGGCGCGGGCAATCGCGCCGGTGGCGACGGTGGCACGGTCAAGCTCAAGGCTGTAGAAGGTATCATCGTCGGCGCCTCGCAAAAGATCACGAAGACGATCATCGACACGACCGGCGGCGCCAGCCTCTCGGACGCGGGGTCGGGCGGCGGCAAGGCCGGAAACGGTGCCGCCGTCGAGCTCGAGACCACCGCGAACACGGGAACACAGACCGCCGGCATCTTCGGCATCGGTGGCGTCATCCGCACCGACGGCGGTCACAACAAGGTCGCGGCGGTCCCGGGCGGCCCACAACGTGCCACTGGCGGAAACGCCGGCGCGATCGATCTGAAGACCGACGCTGCTGCTGGCGAGAACTCGATCTTCTGGGTAGGTGACATGAGCGCACGCGGCGGTGATTCGAAGATCGCCGGTACGAGCGGCGCGATCATCACGGCGGCTCCGGGCGCGCCGAGCACGATCAAGATCACGGCGGATGCGGATCGTGACTCGAGCATCTTCGTCAAGGGCAATTTGTTTGCGCGCTTTGGCCGAGGCATCGCCGGCGCGGCGACTTGCTCTGTCTCGGGCAACATTACGCTCAGCGCCAAATCGAGTGGCGCCCTCGGCGCGGCCACGGCGGGCACCTCTTCGATCAAGATCGAGGGCGCCGTTGACACCCAAGGCTCGTTCCTCACCGGCGACGCCAACGAAGCGCCGACCAGCATTCCGCCGAACGACACCGCGGTGGCCAACCCCGGCGCGCTCCAAGGCACGCCGGCTGGTGGCAGCGTGTCCGTCGACTTCGGTGGCTCGCGCTCTTCCGACCTCTCGATCTCCGAGGTCAATCTGAAGGGCGGCGCGGGCGAAGCAGGCGCCGAGGGGTGCAGCTTCACCGCCACATTCATTCAGACCGCCGACACCGTGGCGGACCCCGAAGGTCCCGTGGTCGTACAGCTCCCGTCAGTGAACCTGTCGGGCGGGGCCTCGACCGAAGCGGCGGCGGCGCCGAAGTCAGGTGACTTCAAGCTCCTCATCGACTACGCGAACAAGGCCCACCCGTCGCGCTTCGACGTGCGCATGCCGGGCGGCATCAATGCGTTCGGCGGCGAGCAGGTGCTCTGTGGTCCCTCGATCGGCGAAGCCGGCAACACCACCGCCGGTAACGGCGGCGACGTCGAGTTCGACTTGCGCGAAGCGCAGGAAGTCCTTGGTGACATCGGCGTCGTGAACATGTACGGTGGCGACAGCGGCGCCAAGGAAGTGGCGACGAAGGCGCGCACGGCCGGCACCGGCGGTACCTTCAAGGCGCAGCTCGGCGACGGCGAGAGCACGCGCATCGGTTGGAAGAACGCCAACGTCAACGCCCAAGGCGGCAGCGGCAAGCTCTGCTCCGGCGGCCTGGCCTCGGTGCGCGGCGGTGGCACTGGCATCACCTCGGCCGTGGCCACGGCGAACAACTTGCCGACCGGGAACGACAACGACGTGGCCTTGGATCCGACGACGGCCACCACCGAGAAGTTCACGCTGAATGTTGGTGGCAAGCGTTACTTCAACGTCGATGTGCAGTTCGCCGACGTGAACACCAACGCCGGTGCCTCTGTCGCCGGCGGCGCGGCGGACGCTACAGAAGGCGCCGGCAACTCGGGCGGCAGCGCAGTCCTGAGGCTCCTGGGCCAGGGCTCCTACACCTTCGCGAACTTCAACCTGAACGGATCGAATGCGACGGCTGGCTCGGGCACGAACCGACAGGACGGCGCTCCCGGGGGCTCGTTCTTCGTGACCACGAAAGCCGGTCGTCCCGTGACGTTCAAGGTGACGGGCACCGTCAAGACCCAAGCCGGCGCGGGCGTGAACGCCAACGCCGACGGCGGCGCGGGTGGTCGCGTGCTCTTCCGTATCCCGACGCCGATCGACGCGACGGTGGCGTCGTTCAACACGAGCTCGGGCTTGCAAGGTACAGGCGGCACCGCGCGCATCGCCGGCTCCATCCATCACCGCGTGGGCTCGACCGAGATCACCATCAACAAGGTGAAGTGCACGACTGTGGCCAGCCTCGGCGTCACCGGCAGCATGCCGCCTTGCGTGGACGACGTCTTCGAATGCGCGCCGGCGGGGAATATCTGTTTGTATCCCTAACGTGCGACCCAAGAACCGAACCATAAACAACGCTTAAAACAACGTTTCGAGACACGAGAGAACGAGAACAAAAATGAAACTTCGATTCAGCTCCTTCGCATACATGGTCGCTGCTGCCGGATTCGCGGCGTGCCTTCCCGGTGCCGGTGATCCCACGGTCGATCGCAACAAAGACGGCATCGCCGACAACTCGGTGGGCGGTGTCCGCAGCATCGATACGATCATGCAGTTCGCGCCGACGAGCCCGACGGTCAACGTCTTTGGCGCGCTGCACAACGGCTACACCGGCGATCCCATCGCCAATGTGACCGTGACCATCTTGACCTCGAAAGACGTCAAGTTCACGGTCGCCACGAACGAGTCCGGCGGCTTCCAAGTCGCTGGCGTTTCGCCGGGCGCCTTCGTCCTCGAGGCGAGCCCGGACGGCATGATGCCGGTGCGCGCAGTGCTCGCCGCGGCGGCCCCTGGCGGCAACACCGACAACACGAATCAATACCTCGGCAAGATCTACGCGCTGCCGACCGACGGCACGTGGAGCTTCTCGGTGTACTCGGAAGACGGCCGCCCGGTGGCGAACGCACCCGTGTACGTCGACGTTCCGTCGATGCTCATCGACGGCCGCACGCACAACGGCGCCGGTGGCATCGACCTCGGAAACGGCGCGCAAGCGACCGGCTTTCGCACGGTCGTTGCGACGACCAATGCAGCGGGCGTGGCGCAGGTGCCGAACGTGCCTGACGTGAAGAAGCTCTTCTACTTCTTCGATGGTCGCAGCGTCGGTCCGGCGCCCGTCACTCGCTTCACGGCGGCGTGGGTGGGCTCGGTCGACTTCGACAACGACGGCACGATGGATGCCGGCGGCTCGTTCAACCAATGGGCGGTGGCTGCGTTCTTCAACGCGAACGGCAAGGTGGCGCTGACGCCGCTGTCGACCTTCCTCGACGGCACGAAGGCTCTGATTCCGGTCGTCGTCAACGGCGCGATGTCGGGTAACGTCACGATCGACGGCGGTCCGGCGAATGCCACACAGAACGCGATCACGCGCTACGTGGGCACCAGTGAAGCGCTGGTCATCATCTTCAACCAGCCGATCGACCCGGCGATGGTCGCCATCTCGGTGCTCAACGACTGGGCGAACAACCGCAACAACACGACCGGAACGCTCGGTGGGGGCGGCGTGCTCGACAACTCGACGCCGGCGATCAACGGCCAAGGCTTCCCGATCGCCAAAGCGCAGTACGAGACCAAGCCCGCGGCCGGCGGCGCTGCGACCCTGGTGGCGGCCGTCGATCCGAGCGGAACGATCTTGACCTTGACCCCGACGATCCCGTGGCAGGCCGGCGCCGAGTACATCATCAGCGGCCAAGTCTCGTCGCTCCGCCACAGCCAAAGCGGCGGCACGGGCGCTGGCTCAACCAGCCCGCGCACGTACGTCTTCTCGTCGCGTTCGACGGGCTTCCACACTGCGCCCGCAGCGGCGGCTCTCTCGATCGCCAAGGTGTTCATCGAGCGCAACGACGGCGGGGATAACTACGGCAACATCGTCATCCAGCTCTCGGAAGTCGTGCAGTCGTACACGGACGATCCGCTGAACACGGGCAACCGCTACATCCTCGTTTGCGCCGATCAGGACTTCGGCGTGAACGGCCGCGTGACCACGGGCGCGAACGGCTTCCAGGCGCTCGACACCGGCGAGTGCCCGCCAGCCGGCTACCAGCTCCGCGCGACCGACATCGGCGGCCCGACGGGCGGCATGCGCCGCGCGACCTTGCGCACGAACTCGGCGCAGGTGAAGAACAAGGCGGGCCGCTTCTTCGAGATCGCGCCCTCGGCGATCAACGCAGCGCTTTCTGGGAAGAGCGCTGTCAACCTGCGCGTCTACGTGAACCCGCTCGTCGACGGCCAAATGTTCGCCGGCATCCTCAGCGGCGTGAACCCGACGACGCCGGGTCAGAACCTGCTCTCGAACATGGTCGGCAACTCGTACCCGACGGCCGTCCTCTCGGCCGACGTGACGATCGCCCCGGTGTCGACGACGCCGACGGTTCAGCTCGAGCTGCCGACGAACAACCCGCCGCAGTTCCAGTAAGCGCGCCCGCGCTGCTCCCCTCGGGCTGACGTTCTGTTAGCCCTGCTTCCTCGTAAAAAGAACGCTTAAGGCTCGCACACGGGGCCGAAACCGTCGAACACATCGCCGGAGCGGAGCTTCATTCCGACGATCGCCTTTCCCTGCGGACAAATGAAGTCGATCGCGGGAGAGCTCACCTCGGTTGGATTCGGATTCGTGTCGCCCACGCTCGTCGTCGTGGTCAGCGGCGCCGACAAGTTCCCCTGGCACCGCGCCGTCAGCGCTCCGCCCACCGTGCGCGCCCCCACGTTGCTGTACCAAGTGTCGAAACCGCGGCCCCCGACCATGAATGTTCCGTCCGGGCAGCGTATCGTCACCGTCGGCAAGTTGTGGCTCGACGGATTCGCATAGGTGTAGTCGGTGCCGCCGCAGCAGAAGCCTGGCAGATTCGAAAAATAGTCCGGCGCGGCGCCGAACGCCGGCGCGTTAATCGTGCCGCCGCCGTTACAAAAGATCCGGAAGCCGACGATCGGCCGAAACGCAAGCCCGGTGTAGCGGTTCCAACTGTACTCGAACCCGATCATCCGCTGTCCGGCCGGGCATTGAATGGTGCCACGGTTGCCGCCGCCGGTGCTGCTCCCGAGGTAGCCGTCCGACTCGTTGGCGCCGCTCCGGCACATCGTGAGGCCTGCGGACGCCACGCTGCCGTCGCACTGCTCGTTCGGTTGCACGATGCCATCGTTCGCGCTGCCGGCGGCGCCGAGGCAGTTTCCCGGGCAGTAGTCGCCGTCTGTCGTATTTCCGTCGTCGCACGCTTCGTTGTTCTGAACGTTGGCGTCGCCGCAGTAGCCGAGCACTTGCTGGCACGTGCTCGCGCAGTAGTCGCCGTTCAGTTGGTTGCCGTCGTCGCACGCCTCGTTCGCTTGCTTCGAGCCGTCGCCGCAGAAGTGAACCAGCGTACAGTCCGCGCTGCAGGAGTCGGTGTCGCTCGTGTTGCCGTCGTCGCAAACTTCGTTCGATTGCTGGGTGAGATCGCCGCAGCGACCCGTGACCATGGTGCAATCGGCCGAACAATAATCGCTGCCGCTCGTGTCGCCGTCGTCACACGTCTCGTTGCCTTCGAGCTTGCCGTTGCCGCAGACGGGTGCCGTTGAGCGGCCGCTGCCGCCGGTGCTGCCGCTCGGCGGCGCGATGGTGCAAACGGAGGTCGCACAGACGAGGCCGGCCTCGCACTCGTAGCTCGCGAAGCACGCCTCGGTGAGCTTCTTCGCGACGCTCGCCGAGATGCAGTAGTGGTCCGCGTTGCACACTTGGCCTGTGTCGCAGTCGGTCTTCGTGGTGCAGCCGCGCACGCAGAAGCGCTGCTGGCAGACGTAGCCGGCGAGGCACTCTTCCTTCGATGCGCACGTCTGCTGTTGCAGCCCGGTGATCGGGTTGAGCTTGATGACGCTGGCCTTGTCGCAGGCCACGACCGTGATGGCGATGGCCACTGTCGCGAAGGTACGGATGGGAGCACACCCCATGGTCATACACCCCGATGAGAGTATGAACCTGATCGGTGAAAGCAGCCAATATCCGCGCTACCCTCACACCCACGCCGAGAAAAAGCGCTCATACGACACAACCCGCACGCCGAGCCCTGGGTGCCGCCGATCGTAACCCTCGATATCCACGAGCTGAATCGCGTGCTCTGGAGCGAGCAGCGAGCGGAAGTAAAGAAGGTGCGGGCTCGGTTCGGTCTCGGTCGTCTTGCACTCGACGAGCAGCCACGGCTTGCCATTGCGGAGCACGAGGAAGTCGACCTCGCGCTTCTCCTTGTCGCGCACGTAGCGCAGTTCGGTCTCGGCGATCGCGCAGTCCGTCCAATACTGCGTCGCTTTCAACAGATGAAGCGCGGCCAGGTTCTCGAGGCGACGGCCACGTTCGTTTTCCGGCACGAGCATCTGATCGAAGAGGTAGAGCTTCGGCTCGGCCGTCAGCGCGCGTGCGATCCGTCGCGAGTACGGCCGCACTGCAAACCACACGTAAAGCGCTTCGAGCACTTGCATCCACGCTCGCACGCTTGCGTAGCTGGCGCCCACGTCCTCACGCAGCGCATTCACGGAGAGCAGGCCAGCGGCGCGCGTTGGCAGCAGATCCATGAGCAAGCGCACGGCCTGCAAATCCATGACGGCCATGATGTCGCGAACGTCCTCTTGTACGACGCGCTCCCGCCGCAGCCGGCTCCATCGTCGCGCCTTCGCTTCGTTCGCTCCGAGCAACGGTTCCGGGAAGCCACCAAGCCGCAACAGATCGCGCCAAGGAAAGCGCGGCTTCGTCGGGGTGAAGACGGCGTCAGGAAGCGGGGGCGCAGCGCGCTCGCCACAGGTGAACGGGTGAAGTCGGTACGGAATGTAGCGCCCCTGCATGCTGTCGCCGCCGCGGCGATATAAATCGAGGCGCGCGCTTCCGGTCACCACGATCGCTTGATCGTGGCCGAGCTCGTCGTAGACGCCTTTCAGGCGGTTCTTCCACCGTCGATCCTTGTGGATTTCGTCGAGGACGATGGGCCCTTCGCGACGATTGACGAGCGCGTCCCGCGGAGACCGCGACCACTGGCGACGGAACGCTTCCGTGTCCCAGCTGTAGTAGTTCGCGGGCTCCGACAGAAACGTCTTTGCCAGAGTCGTCTTGCCGACTTGGCGAGGGCCGGAGATGAACGCCATCTTGCGTGTCGCGAGCGCGTCTTCCGCGATGGGGTTCTGAAGATAGCGCACGTCTGACAAGTTATCGGTCGACCAATAGATCGTCAAGACGAGTTATCGAAACAGCGATAAAAGGTCGATATGGAAAAAACCGCGAGCGCTTCAGTCGAGCCTCAATCCGTTCGCCAACGCCGCGCAGTAGAGCCGCCAGGGCACAACCTCGACGCCGTTCGCCAACGTCCGCGGCTGCGACTCGGTACAGACCACCCAGCGTCGCTTCAACTTCACGTCCTCTGACAGCGCGATGAGCCCACGCGTATCCGACTCGTGCACGCGACCGGTCTTGAACTCTATCGCCGTGTGATCGTCGAGCACGAGGTCGACCTCGTAGCCGCTCGCCGATCGGAAGTAGCGCGCTTGCCCGAAGGTCTTGTCGTAGTGCTGCGCCGCGAGCGCTTCGAGCACGCAAAACTGCTCGAAGCTCTGACCGTACTCCGGCGTGCGATCGCTCAGGATACGCCGCAACAACGTATTCGGCAGGCCGCAGTCGAAAAAGTAGAGCTTCGGTGTGCGAATGGCCCGGCGCTTCTTCGTCTTCACGAACGGCTCGAGCGTGTAGGCGAGCAAGGTGTCTTCGAGGATCTGAAAGTACTCTTGCACCGTCTTCGCCGAGACGCCGACGTCGCGCGCGACCGAGGCGAAGTTCAGCAGGGCGGTGTTCGACAGCGCCGCGATCTCGAGAAAGCGCGTGAAGTTGCCGACATTGCGCACGAGCCCTTCGGCGCGCACCTCCTCGCGCAGATACTCGCCGCAGTAGTCGTCGAGCGTACCCTGCTTGTCGGCGTCGCTGGCGTCGAGGACGACGGGTGGCAGCGTCCCGAACTGTAGCAGCGTCCGCAAATCGATCGTCATCCCAGCGTCGTTGAGCTCGCGCCAAGTCAGAGGGAACAGCCGCGCGGAGCGGAGCCGGCCCGCGAGATTCGTGACCCCGCCGCGTCGAAGCGTGCGCGCGCTCGATCCGGAGACGACGACGCGCACGCGCGTATTCTCGATGAGCCAGTGGACCTCGTAAATGAGGTCAGGGATTCGCTGCACCTCGTCGATGATGAGCGTGCCTTTGAGGCTGGCGAAACGCTCGCGCAACAAGGACGGTGAACGGACGTACTCGTAGTAGGTGTCCGTCTGCAGAAGGTCGACGAAGTGCGCCGAAGGCAGCGTGGTCTTGAGCAGAGTGCTCTTACCCACCCGCCGCGGTCCGAGAAGCAGGTAGTGCTTGGCCTCCAGCAGGGCGAGCCGACGATGGATGACCATGACGGCACTTTATCATGATAATCGGAAGTTGTCCTTCCGCTTGATGCTAGGGCTTCGGCTGGGCCGGGGCAGGGGCCGGAGCGGGCGCTGCGGTCGGAGCGGGAGCCGGGGCCGCGGGCGTCGGCGTCGGCGTCGGAGCGCCACCGGGCGGCGGCATGACGATCTTCGCGCCGGAACCACCCGGCGGAACCTGAATCGGAACCGGCGGCGCGCCCGGTTGGCCCGGCATCTTCGCCGGCGGCGGCGGCACTTCGAACTTGACGAACTCTTCGACCTTCGCCTCGTCCTTGATCTTCTTCAGCACGTCGCGGCGAAGATCGCTGCGCTTCCTCGCCAACAACGAGGCGCGGATCGACTCTTTGACCTCCTCCAACGGCCGCTCGCGCGCCGCCTTGTGCTCTTCCACCTTGATGATGTGGTAGCCGAAGCTCGTCTCGACGATGCCGCTCGTCTCGCCCGGCTTCATCTTGAACGCCGCCTCTTCGAACGGCGGCACCATGCGGCCCTTCGAGAACAGCCCGAGGTCGCCGCCGTTGTTCTTGGTGACGTCGTCCGACATCTCCTTGGCCACGTCCTCGAACTTCGCGCCGCCCTTCAGCTTCTTCTGCGCGTCTTCGATCTTCTTCTTGGCCTTCTTCTTTGCCTCGTCGAGCGCCTTCTTGTTCTGATCGGCGTTCGGCGTGCCGGCCGTCGGCGGCGGCACTTCGACGCGGGCCAGGATGTGCCGCGCCTTCACCTGCTCTTGCTCTTTGAAGTTGTCCTTGTGCTCGTTGAAGTAGGTCGTGACCTCTTCGTCGGTGACGGCCGGGGCCGCCGCCATCTTCTCGAGCACGCGCTCGCGCAGCATCTGCATCTCGAGCGAGGCCTTCACCTGCTCTTCGGTGCTCTTCGAGCGCGTGAGGAAGTCGCGAAACTCCTGGTCCGAGCCGAAGCGCGACTTGTGCTCGGTGAACTTCGCTTCCATCTCTTGCGGCGTCAGCGCCACGCCGAGCGACTTCGCTTTGTCGCGGATGACGGCGTCGTCGATCATGCGCTTCAAGGTCGAGTCCTTGATGCGCGATTCCAACTGCGGCGGCACTTGGCCGGTCGGGCCCTTGAAGCGGCTCAAGGTGCGGTCGACCTCGGCGTCGAAGTCCGCCTTGGTGATGACGGTCGAGTTGACCTTGGCCACCTGGTCGGCCGGCGGGCTGCCGGGGCCGCCCGGGCAGGCCGTCGCGAGCGCGGCGATTCCAAAGAGAGAGAGGACTTGTTTTCGCATCGTAGAGAAGTCTCCTTGCTGTGCGCCGTGCATATAGCGGCACTCACCCGCGATCAACGTTGCCGTAGACGTTGACGTCGCCGTCGCCGTCGCCGAAGAAACGCCATGCTCGTCGCGCTGCTTGCAACGCTTACCGCCGCCGTTTCAATCCCCACCATCCCCTTCGAAAAGTACACCCTCGACAACGGCCTCGAGGTCATCCTCCACGAAGACCACCGCTTGCCGATCGTCGCGGTGAACGTCGTCTACCATGTGGGCGCCGTCGACGAGCCGCGCGACAGGACCGGCTTCGCGCACCTCTTCGAGCACCTGATGTTCCAGGGCAGCAAGCACGTGGACGAGCACATCGCGATCGTCGAGGACGCCGGCGCGCTCACGTTCAATGGCTTCACCGACTTCGACTACACGGAGTACATCGAGACCTTGCCGGCCTCGGAGCTCGAGCTCGGGCTCTGGCTCGAGTCCGATCGCATGGGCTTTCTGCTCGACGCGCTCGACCAAGCGAAGTTCGACAACCAGCGCGAGGTCGTGAAGAACGAGCGCCGCCAGAGCTTCGACGACGCGCCCTACGGCAACGTGGAAGAAGCGGTGCTCAAGGCCGCATACCCAAAGACCCACCCCTATGCGGACGGCGTCATCGGCTCGATGGCGCACTTGGACAGCGCCACCGTCACTGACGCCAAGCAGTTCTTCTCGCGCCACTACGCGCCGGCGAACGCCACGCTGACGATCGCCGGCGACCTCGACGTGGCGAAGACGAAGCAGCACATCGCACGCTACTTCGGCACGCTGCCGAAGCGCGAGAAGCCGAAGCGCACGAAGCCCGCGATGCCGGAGAAGCCCGTCACGCCACGGGTGGTGCTCGACGAAGCGCTCGGCGTGCTGCCGCAAATCGCCGTCGCGTTCGTGACTCCGGCCGCGCTCGAGCCAGGCGACGCCGAGATGGACGTGTGGGCCCAAGTGCTCGCCGGCGGCAAAGCGAGCCGCTTGCACCAAGCGCTCGTCATCGAAGCCGGCGTCGCCGAGAGCGTGTCGGCCGAGGTGCAGAACCTCCAGGGCGGCTCGCTCTTTCAGATCACCGCCGTCGCGCTCGACGCCAAGGATGCCGCAGGCTTCGAAGCCGCGGTCGACGAGGCGCTCACCGCGGCGCTGAAAGATCCGGTGCGCCAGGACGAGCTGCAGCGCATCGCCGCGAAGTGGCAGACCGGCACGCTCGTAGAGCTCGAAGCGGTGGGCGGCGAGCATGGAAAGGCGAATGCGCTCCAGTTCTACAACCACTACGCGGGCGATCCGGGAGCGTTCAGCAAAGACATCGAGCGTCACCTGGCGATCACGCCGGACGCGATGACGAAGGCGGCGCAGCGCTGGCTCGGCAGAGACCGCCGCGTGACCGTCGTGTCGATCCCGAAGCCGAGCGCCGAAGCGAAAGAGCCGCCCAAGAGCTCGCCGGTCGCGCAGAAGACGAAGGCGCAGCGCGATCCAAACGATCCGGAAGCGTTTCGCTGGGAGCGGCCGCAGAAGAGCGAGGCGAAGGCGCTCGCGCTCGGCAAGATCGAGACCGCCACGCTGGACAACGGCCTCACCGTGCTCGTGCACGAATCGCACGCGGTGCCGCTGGTCGCGATCCACGCGGTGACCGCGGTCGGCGCCGCGGCCGATCCCAAGAACGCGCCGGGCGTCGTCGCCGCGCTCGTCGATTGGCTCGATGAAGGCGCTGGCGATCGCGACGCGAAGGCGCTCGACGAAGCGTTCGCGACCCTCGGCACGGAGCTCAGCGAGAGCACCTCCGAGGACGGCAGCGCGCTCAGGACGATCGTCTTGAAAGAACACGCGGCGAAGGCGACCGCGCTCGTGGCCGACGTGCTCCTGCGGCCGGCGCTCAAAGACGCCGAGCTCGAAGGCGTCATCGAGCGGCACGTGGCGGCGGTGCTCGACGCTGACGCGCAGCCCTTTTCGCTCGCCTTCGACCGTCTGCGCGAGCGGCTCTTCGGCGCCGCGCATCCTTATGGGCACTCGCCGCAAGGCACGGCCAAAGCACTGCAAGCGATGAAGCCGGAGGCCCTCCGCCGCTTCTACAAAGAGCGCTTCGGCCCAAAGGCGAGCGCGCTCGTCTTCAGCGGCGACCTCACGCTCGCCGAGGCGACGGCGATCGCGAAGGCGTCGTTCGGCGAGTGGAAGGGCGCGAGCGCGAAGCCGGCGCCGTTCACCACGAGCGATCAGAAGCGCGCGGGCGTCCTCATGTACGAAAAACCGAACATCGGCCAGACCACGCTGGCGCTCGGAGCGTTGGCCGTGCCCTTCGCGCATGCGGACGCGGCGGCGCTCCGTCTCTTGAGCGACATCTTCGGTGGCCTCTTTCACTCGCGGCTGAACATGCGCCTGCGCGAAGAGCTCGGCATCACCTACGGCGCCTACGCCGAGGCCCAGCGCATGCGATCGTCCGGCGCCGTGTTCGTCGGGACGCAAGTGCGCGCCGACGCCACGGGCCAGGCGGTGAAGGAGACGCTCGCGTTGCTCGACGGCTTGCGCACGAAGCCGGTCACGGACGCCGAGCTGCAAGCGGCGAAGAACGCGATCGTCAAGGCGCTCCCGGGCCTCTTCGAGCACGCGTCGAACGTGGCCGCGCTCGGCGAGCAGCTCTACGTCGCCGACTTGCCGCTCGATTGGATGAACGAGGCCGAGCGCCGTATCGAGCGCGTGACGGCGAAGGATCTGCAGCGCGTGGCGAAGCAGTATCTGCGCAGCGATCGCCTGCACATCGCGGTCGTCGGCGACAAGCAGGTGGTCAGCAAGCAGGTCGGGCCGCTCGGCATCGGTAAGATTGTCGTCGCGCCGATGCCGCGGTAAAAACCGACCGCTCCATGGAAACCTTCGGCCGCTATCAGCTCGATCGTCGCATCGCCGCGGGCGGCATGGCCGAGATCTTTTTGTCGTCGACGGTGTCGATCGAAGGCTTCAAGAAGCAGCTGATCATCAAGCGCATGTTGCCGAAGTGGTCGAAGGAGAAGGGCTTCATCGCCAAGTTCATCGACGAGGCGAAGCTGTCATCGAAGCTGCACCACTCGAACATCGTGCAGGTCTTCGACTTCGGGCGCCAAGGCGATCACTATTATATCGCCGCCGAGTACGTGCCCGGGCTCGATCTCTCCGAGCTCATCCGCGAGCTGCGGCCGAAGAAGGCGCACGTCCCGGACACGCTCGCCGCCTACGTCATCGAGCAAGTGTGCGCCGGCCTCGATTACGCGCACGACTTCAAGGACAACGACGGCACGCCCATGCGCATCGTGCATCGCGACGTGAGCCCGGGCAACGTGCTCGTCACGTGGGCCGGTCAAGTGAAGGTGGCGGACTTCGGCATCGCCATCGCCGAGCAACGGCTGAGCGAGACGCAGCCTGGCACGATTCACGGCAAGGTCGCGTACATGTCGCCTGAGCAAGCGCGGGGCGAGCCTTTGGACCGGCGCACCGACGTTTATTCGGTGGGCCTCATGCTCTACGAGCTCATCACCGGCGTGCGCGCGCTGCAGGCGTCCAACACGCGCGACCTCTTGCGCACCGCGCAGCAGCCGAAGCTGAATCCGCCCGAGACGCACAGGGAAGATCTCGATCTCGAGCTGAGCGCGATCGTGACGCAGGCGCTGGCGGTCGATCGCAAGCAGCGCTTTCAGTCGTGCAACGAAGTGGCCGAGGCGCTGCAGCGGTTTCGCGTCCGGGTGACGGCGTTGGAGAGCGCAGCCACGGTGGCGCGCTACCTGAAGCAGATCTTCCCGAGCGGCACGACGAAGAAGGATCAAGCAGGCGACGCCGGGGCGATGGCGGCGCGCAAAGAGACGAAGATCCTCGAAGAGCAGCGGAACGAAGCGAAGCGCGCCGCGAGCGAGAGCCTGCAGAAGAGCAGCGTACAGACCGCGTGGGAGCGGCAGGCCGCGCACTATCTTCGCGCCGTCATCGACGAGCCGAACGTGTGGAAGCTCATCGAGCTCGCGGAGAAAGCGCGCGGCCGCGGGTTGGACGACGTGGCGAAGGGCTTGTTCCGCGCGAGCGCGGCGAAGTTCGCGCAGCAGGGGCTCATGCTGCAGGCGCTGACCACGTACCACAACTTGATCGAAGGGCAGACGCTTGGGCCGGGCATGGAGCGCGAGATCATCTCGCTGCGCGGCCTGCGCGAGAAGCCCAACGAAGCGCTGGCGAAGTACGCGAGCATCGGCGATTCGTTGATCGATCCGGTGCTCGAGAAGATCTTCTTCGATCCGGAAGATCGCACGCCGATTCAAGCGATGCCGGAGCCGCCGCTGCTCGCCGGGCTGTCGGATCGCGAGCTCGCCGCGCTCGTGCGGATCATTCGGCCGAAGCACGTGGCGGCGGGCACCGTGCTCCTGCGCAACGGCGAGAAGGGCAAGAGCATCTGCCTCATCTCGCGCGGGCGCATTCTGCTGACGGCGAAGAACAAGAAGAACGAGAGCGTCACCATCGAGTCGCTCACCCACGGCGACGTCTTCGGCGAAGCCACGTACTTTGGCGGCGTGTCGAAGACGAACGTCTTCGCGTTCGACGACGTCGCATTCTTCGAGATCAAAAAAACAGACCTCGACGCGCTCGCGCAGGAGCTGCCGAACCTGCAGAAGCAGCTCGAGCAATTGTACAAGACGCGCGTCGTCGATGCGCTGCTCTGGGAGTCCGAGATCTTCGGCGTGTTGAGCGCGAAGGAGCGCCGCCGCTTGGTCGAGGACGCAGACATCAAGAAGTTCAACCAGAGCGGCCGCATCTACCAAGAGGGCGACACCTCGGACGAGTTCTACATCGTCAAGTCCGGCGAGGTGCACTCATTCAAGGACGGCCTCTTCGAGGGCAAGCTCACCGTGAACGACTTCTTCGGCGAGATCTCGGCGCTGCAGCGGGTGCCCCGGCCGCACACGATCAAGGCCGGCCCCGGCGGCGTCGAGTGCGTCGTGTTGAACGGCGGCACCTTGTGGAAGATCGCGCGCAAGAACGCCGAGGTCTCGAAGCTGCTCGAAGCGGTCATCGAGCAGCGATCGTAAGGCGATGTGTTACCCTTTTTCGATGTGGCTCGCGGTGAGGGTGGTGCTGCTCGGTGCTCTCGTCGCTGGCGCGAGCGCCTGTCGGGTGAACCTCGCCGTGGATACGCAGGCGCGAATCACTTGCAGGGATGAGGGCGACTGTCCCTCGAAGTTCACTTGCCGGACGACGATCGGCTTTTGCGTCGTGGCGAACGATCCGAACGATCGGCCGCCGGAGCTCGCCGGCGCCAAGTGGAGCCGCACCGTCGGCCGTCAAGGCGATGACTTCGTCGTCACCTTCACGGTGAGCGAGCCGCTGCTCTTTGCGCCGGACGTACGCCTGGCCGACGGCGGCGCCGCGTTCGAGCTCGTCGCAGAAGGCGACCCGGAGTACGCGTTTCGCTTGATCGCCGCGCCTCCGCTGCCCGAAGCCCGCGAGCTCGAGGTCGTCGCGATCGCGACCGACCAAAACGGCAACGTCGCACAGCTGTCGCTCGGCGCCATCCGCTTCGACTTCGGCGCGCCGCGCATCTACGACGTCGCGTGGGTATTGCCGGCGGGCCTTTCGGCCGTCAACGGCACGCAGCCCCTCGCGCTGACCGCGCAGATCGAGAGCGGCGCGGACCTGGTTTCTCTGCACGTCATCGCGCTGCCGGCGCAGACGGTGCTCGCCGACGTGAGCGCCGCCGCGATCCGCGTGCCGCACCCGACCCATGACGCGTTCGAAGCGCCCGTGACGCTTGATCCGGCCGCGCTCGCCGGCGCGCAATCGATCGCGATTGAGCTCGTCGCCGTCGACGCCGTAGGCAACGCGACGAACCCGCCACACCGCGGGCCGAGCCTCCCGGTCGACGGCGATCCGCCGGCGATCGATGCAGTGCTGCTCGACAACGGCGCGGTGACGACGACGAGCTTCTTGGTCATCGCGCACATCGCCGCCACCGGCGCGACCGCCATCTTCGTCGATGGTGATCTGGCGAACAGCCCGAGCGTGCGCGTGTGGCTTCCCTTCTCCAACGTCGCCGAGCTGCCGCTCTTCTTGAGCCCTTTGGCCGGCGACAAGCACATCACCGTGCTCGCGCGCGACGCCGCGTTCAACGTCAGCGCCGTGTTTCCGGTCGACATCACGCTCGCGCCGGACACAATCCCGCCCTCCGTCGACACCTTCGCGATCACCACGCCGAGCCCGACACAGAGCCTCACGGTCGATCTGAACATCGTCGCGAGCGACAACCGCAACGTCATCGCTGGCTACCTCGTACGGGAGAGCAGCGTGGCGCCGACCCCGAGCGAAGTGAACGTCATGCCGGTGCCGACGAGCTTCACGTTCACGCCGGGTGAAGGGGAGCGCTCACTCTGGGCGTGGGCGAAGGACCCCTCCGATGTTCGCAGCGGTGCGCGGCCAGAAGCGAAGGTGATCATCGATCAGACGCCGCCGGGCAGCATCGCTTTCGACTACGGCCAAGTGGTCCCGTCGCCGCCTCTGTATACGAACATCGCCAGCGTGCCGGTCACGGCGTCGGCCGTCGACACGAACGCGATGGAGCGTTTCGTCATCCGTGAAGACGCGCTGACACCCGCGCTCATGGACTATCAGGCGGTGCCCCCAACGATGCACACGCTCTTCGGCGGACCGAGCCAAGGCTTGCACACGTTGCGGCTCTGGGCGCGCGACTTCGCCGGCAACTATGCGCAGGCTGCGAGCACCCTCGGCGTGTTCTTCGACAACGTCGCGCCGGCCGTCACGGCGTTCAACGTGCCGGTGCGGCCGCAGACTTCGCCGGCAAATAGCCTTGTTCTCACCGACAGCGACCTGGCGCCGTCGAGCACGGTGTACCGCTGGCGCATGACGACCGACAACGCCGCGCCGCCGACGGCCGCACAAATGAACCTGGTCGCGCGGCCGACGTCGGTGACGTTCAGCGCGGGGCTGCACACCGTCTATGTGTGGGCGATGGATCAAGCCGGCAACATCAGCGCCGCCCTCGCGCGCTCCTATGCCTATCAAGAGCTCCCCCTCGGTCCGACTGGCCAGCAGAACGAGCGCGACGTGGCGCTCTCGGCCAACGGAAACTTCGTCACGTGCTGGACCGCTGCAGACGCGAGCAGCAACGGCGTGTCATGCCAGCTTCTTGCCGGCGACGGTTCCGCGCCAGGCTCGCCGTTCTTGGTCAACTCCGGCGCGACGAGCGGCGATCAATCGGCGCCCGCGGTCGCCATCGACGCGCTCGGTCGCTTCGCCGTCGCGTACTGCGACAAGGCCGCCGCGAGCGGGCAGCAACACAAGGTCCGGCTGTACGACGCGCTCGGCGCAGCGCGCACGCCGATCCTGACGTTGCCCTTCGCGGGCAGTTGCACTGGGCCGGATCTGGCGGTCTTCCCGAGCGGCTACTTGTACCTCGGCAGCGACAGCGTGATTCGCTTGGATCTCGACGGCGTCACGGTGGGTAGCCCGCTAGCGGGGAGCGGCTCTGGCGCCCGTATCGCTGCGCGTGCTGACGGCGGCTATGTGGTGGCGTACGGCGACTTCGGACACGTGTACTTTCAGCAATACACCGCCGCGGGCGCCACTTTGGGTGCGAATGGCGACTTGGGGCCCACCCCCATGGACAGCAACCAGTTTCACGACGTGGCGATGGACGACGCCGGCAACTACGTCATCGCCTGGTCCTTGGTGGATAACTCGTCGCCGTTCGTCTCCGACCAGCTGAGCGTCGCATGCTTCACCGCCGGCAGTGTGACGCCGGCGCCGGCCCCGCTGACGGGCGGTTATGCCGGGTCGCCCACGCGGCTCGCCAAGGATCCGGCGACGGGAGCATTCACGGCCACCTACATGTTGAGCCCGGCGACGAGCGTGAACGTGCGCCACTTCGACGCCGCCTGTACGCCGAACGGTGGCTCCACGGTCGTCACGAGCACCGCGAACGGGCCCGCCAACGCCGTCATCGCCCGCGCCGGCACGAGCTTCGTGGTCGCTTGGCATGCCTCGGATCTGTCCACGCATGGGCGCTTCTACGTCGCCCCCTGAATCGCGAGCTTTATTCGCAACTCGCCCCGGCTTTTGTCGCGATAACGCACACAGTGCCGCTGCTTCCCTCCATCGGGCGAACCCTCGCCGTGATCGCGCCCATGCTCGTCCTTGGGTGCGAAGTGCCACGCCCGCAACCGACGAGCTTCATCCCGACCGGGACACCCCCGGCCGCGACGGGGGCGACGGGACCGACGGCGCCAACTTCGCCGACCGGGCCCACGGGTCCGACCGCGCCGACGTCGCCCACGGGCCCGACCGGACCCACGTCGCCCACCGGTCCGACAGGGCCAACGTCACCCACGGGGCCCACCGGGCCGACGGGGCCGTTCAACCCGAGCACGTGGGACCCGCCGGCGAAGGGCTTGTGGATCTGGCGCTTCGACTACATCGGCAAGACGGCGCAGGAAGTGGCGGCGATCGCGCGCGATGCCGGCGTGGCGTGGGTGCTCATCAAGAGCGGCCAAGACGCGAGCTACTGGAGCACGCGCTACACCGCCGACGCGGTCAAAGCGTTCACTGATCAGGGCATGCGCGTCTTCGCGTGGCCCTACATCACGCCCAACAACATTGCGGGGTCGATCGACGCTGCGGTGGCGGCGGCGAACGTGCCCGGCACCGACGGCGTCGTGCTCGACGTCGAGGTCGAGTGGGAACAGAACGGCGATCACAAGGCGGCGGCGATTCAGTTGTGTGACGGCATCCGCGCGAAGAAGCCTGGCGTGTGGCTCGGCTTCACGTCCTTCGGTTGGGTGAACTACCACCCGGGCTTTCCATGGAAGGAGTTCGACGGCCACTGCGGCGACGGGCACTTTCCGCAGGTGTACTGGAGCGACCGCGGCATCGGCTGGAAGAAGGGGTACGACGACGCGGTCGCCGCGATCACGGCGCTCGGGCTGAAGGCGCCGCTGTGGATCGTGCAGTCGAACGACGACATCTATAATACGACCGACGGCCCTTCGACCGCTGACCTGAACGCGTTCTTCGGCATCTCCGGGCCGCGCTCGTCGCTCTGGGTCTTCCCGCAGAAACAGTGGCCGGAGAAGGTCACCCAGCTCTACGATCTCGCGTGGCCCAATTGATCCTGCGCCGCCTCCTCCTGCTCGCCGCGTGCGCCGTCCTCTTCTGGCTCCTCTGGGCCGTCTTCTCCGCCCCACCCACCGAAAAGGGACCGGGGAGCGCCGCGCGAAAAGGGACCGGGGAGGAATTCGCCGAAAAGGGACCGGGGAGCGTCCCGGGGAGCGTCGCGCGAAAAGGGACCGGGGAAGAATTCGCCGAAAAGGGACCGGGGGCGCTTTCGATGGTGAGCCCGCAGGACACGATGGCGGCGCAGATCGCGATGCTCGCGCGGGACGACGTCGCGGCGTTTCGCGCGTCGTTCACGGTGCCGGTGAGCGACGAGCAATTCGCCGCGTGCAAGAAGCGAATGAAGAACGCGCACCTCGACCCCGACTGGGAGATGGCCGAGACGACGATCGAAGACGGCCACAAGGTCGTGCGCGTCAGCATCTTCGGCAAAGGCATGACCGGCTTTCACGAAAAGAGCGGCCGCTACCTCGCCGACACCGTTTGGTGCGTGCCGATCTGGTGACGCGATCTGCGCCGTCTTCTCTGAGAAACGTTCTAGACAAAACCCGCGCGCTAACACATATGCCGTCCGCGATTTTCATCGGAGGCAAATGAATTGAGCAAAGTGCATGCGATGCCACGCACCTGGACCGTGGCGGATTCTCTCGAGACGTACGGCGTCAAGAATTGGGGTCGCGGCTATTTTTCGGCGAATGACAAAGGCGAGCTCATCGTCACGCCGAGCAAGAACGAAAACGACAAGGTCAACCTGCCGGAGCTCGTCGACGAAGTGCGCCGCCGCGGCATCGCGCTCCCGCTGCTCATTCGTTTCTCCGACATTCTGCGCGTACGCATCACCGAGCTCAACGAAGCGTTCCGCAACGCCATCCAAGAGTACGGCTACAAGAACGCGTACAAGGGCGTCTATCCGATCAAGGTCAACCAAGATCGCTACGTCGTCGAAGAGATCGTGCAGTTCGGCCGGCCGTACAACTACGGGCTCGAGGCCGGCAGCAAGCCCGAGTTGCTCGCCGTCCTCGCCATGCTCACCGACGAGGAAGCGCTCATCGTCTGCAACGGCTACAAGGACGAAGAGTACGTCGAGACCGCGCTCATCGGCAGCAAGCTCGGCCGCACGGTGATCCTCGTCGTCGAGAAGCCGAGCGAGCTCGCGTTGATCGCGCAGGTCGCCAAGCGCGTCGGCGTGAAGCCGCGCATCGGCGTGCGCGCGAAGCTCTCGGCGCGCGGCTCGGGCAAGTGGGAAGCTTCGGGCGGCGATCGCAGCAAGTTCGGCCTGTCGTCGCACGAGATGATGGAGATGCTGAAGTTCCTGCGCGAGAACAACATGCTCGATTGCTTGGAGCTCATGCACTTCCACTTGGGCTCGCAGATCTCCGCGATCAAAAGCGTGAAGACCGCGCTCAGAGAAGCCGTGCGCTTCTACGTCGAGCTCTTCCGCCAGGGCGCGAACTTGAAATACTTGGACGTCGGCGGCGGCCTCGGCATCGACTACGACGGCTCGCAGACGAACTTCAGCTCGTCGATCAACTACACGATGCAGGAGTACGCCAACGACATCGTCTACGGCGTCATGGACGTCTGCGATCAAGCGCAGGTGCCGCACCCGATCCTGGTCAGCGAGTCCGGTCGCGCCGTGGTCGCGCACTCGTCGATGCTCGTCCTCGACGTGCTCGGCGTCAGCGAGTTCGACGACGTCGGCAAGCTGCCCGATCACATGTCGAAGGAAGACAACGCGCTCGTCATCGTGAAGATGTTCGCCACCTTCCGCGACACGACGCGAAAGAACTTGCTCGAAAGCTACCACGACGCGCTCGAGTACAAGGACGAGTGCGTCAACCTGTTCACGCTCGGCCACCTCTCGCTGCAGGATCGCGTGCTGACGGAGAACCTGTTCTGGGCCACGTGCATGAAGATCCTGCGCTTCGTGCGCGAGATGGACGAAGTGCCGGAAGAGCTCGAGAGCCTCGAGCGCACGCTGTCCGACACCTACTTCGTGAACTTCTCGATGTTCCAATCGCTGCCGGACAGCTGGGCCGTCGATCAGCTCTTTCCGATCGTGCCGATCCACCGCTTGAACGAAGAGCCCACGCGCCGCGCGGTGCTCGCCGACATCACCTGCGACAGTGACGGCAAGATCGATCAGTTCATCGACAAGCGCGACGTGAAGGCCGTGCTCGAGCTGCATCCGTTCAAGAGCGCGGACTACTTGCTCGGCATCTTCCTCGTCGGCGCCTACCAAGAGATCTTGGGCGACCTGCACAACCTCTTCGGCGACACGAACACCGTGCACGTGTCGCTCGGGCCGGACTCGACCTACCACATCGATCACGTGGTCGCCGGCGACACCGTGACCGACGTCTTGCAGTACGTGAGCTACACGCGCGACGGCCTCATCGCGCGCGCGCGCCAGGCCGTCGAGCAAGCGCTGCGCACGAAGAAGCTCACCTTCGAAGAGTCGCGCGACTTTTTGCGCCTCTACGAGCAGGGCCTCTCGGGCTACACCTACCTCGAACGCGAGTGACCAC
This sequence comes from Deltaproteobacteria bacterium, assembly GCA_020848545.1. GTDB lineage: Bacteria > Myxococcota > JADLHZ01 > JADLHZ01 > JADLHZ01 > JADLHZ01. Next base: position 113,704 of record JADLHZ010000084.1, read on the forward strand.
ACCTCACCGCTGGACCCTCGCCGCCGGCGTCCTCGTCTTCGCCACGATCTGGGCGCGGCCCGAGCCCGTGGGCCTGTGGGGCGTCGACGCCGGCTGCTACGCGCGCATCGCCAAGGAGATCGCGGAGCGACCGCTCAGCGACTGGCCGAACATCACCTGGGGCGGTGAGCGCTACTACGAGCATCCTCCGCTCGCGCTGTGGATCGAGAGCGTCGCGTTTCGCGTGGCCGGCCCGAGCGCGCGCACGGCGGTGACGCTCGCCCGAATGTGGGCCACGCTCGCGGCGCTGCTGACGGCGCTCGTCGCCTTCAGGCTCGCGGGCGATCGCGTGGCCGGGCTCTCGCTCATCGCGCTCGTCACCTTCGGCGGCTTCTTGAACGAGTCGCAGAACCCGATGTTCGAGATCGCGCTCACGGCGTGCATGGCGTTGTGCTTCGTCGCCGTCACGCAACGCCGCGGCCGCGCGCCGTTGTTCGCGCTCGGCTTCGTCGCGGCGTTCTTCATCAAGGGCCCGCCAGCGCTGGCAGTCTTCGCGCCGCTCGTGTGGCACGTAGGCGTGCGCGAGAAGCAGTGGCGATCCGTCTTCGCCGCGGCGGGGCTCGCTCTGACCACGGTGGCGATCGCCGTCTACGGCTTCGAGCACGCGCGCGCCGTCCGCGGGCTCGATCCTTACTTCGCCACCTATCTCGAGCGGCAGGTCCTCGCGTCGTTCACCGCGGGCCGTCACAATCCAGACAGCAACCCGCTCTTCTACCTCGGCGTCCTCGCGACGTCGTACGGACCCTTCGTCGTCGCGCTGCCGTTCGCGATCTGGAAAATGCGCCGGCATCGCCTCTTCGAGCTCGGCGCGCTGTGGGTGCTCGCGATTGTCTGCGGGTTCTCGCTGGCGAAGCAGAAGTACGGTTGGTACGTGCACCCCGCGATGTTCGGCGCCGCGTGGGTTTGCGCGCTCGCCGCCGACGCATTCTTCGATCGTCTGCCCGAGCGGCTGCGCGCTCGCGTTCCTGCTGTGCTCGCGATCGTCGGCGCGCTCTGGCTCGCCGTCACGCCGTGGATCGACGCGCCGTCGTCACCCACGCGCGGGCACACGGCGGCGCTCGCCCGCATCGCGTGGCCCGAGGCCGCCGCGCCGCGCATCGTCGCCGACTGCGCTGCGCTCGGCGAGTGGCGCGCGATTCACCTGTTCGCCTTTCACTGGGGCGCCAAGCCGCGGCCGTGCGATGACACGAGCGCGCCCTTTCGCTTCGACGGTGAGCGTCTCACGCCAGCGCGTTGAAGGTCACTTGCCGCCGAAGAGCCGCGAGAGCAGGCCGCGCTTCTCCGGCGGATTGGGCTCAGCGTCCTCTTCAGGCACGGGCGCGGGCGCCCTCGGCCGCGGCGGCGGGAGCTCGGCGTGCGCTTGGTCCGGCGGCGCACCCGCACCAAATACGGCGTCGCTCACCCCGAGCCGATGCGCGAGCGAGACGCACGCCTGACAGGGATCGACGATCGTCCCCGGCGGAAAGTAGGCGGTGTCGCTGCTCGCGACGCGCACCGACGCTTCGCCCAAGTGGCCGGCGAGCGACGGCGGCGCGTCGTTCGGCAGACTGTCGAGCGAAGCCAAGAGCTGCGAGAACAAGCCGGGCGGCGCGCAGCACCGGGCGTCCCACTGGCAAAAGTCGGCGACGTCGCGGACGGCGGCGTCGAGCCACCCGCGGTACCACGCGTCGAACGAAGCAAACGCGCGGCGCGTCTTCAGATCCGATCCGGCGCCGTCGATCCATACTTCGCCGGCGCGTGCGCCGCGGATGCCGAGCAGCCACATGTTGCCGCAGCCGGCGTGCGCCAGCGCGAGCGCGCCGCGCGGTGGGACCGCAGACGATCCGCCTTCGGCCCACGCGAGCTCTCCCGCTGCGAGCGCGCGCTGCGGAGCTCCGAGCGGCGACAAGAGACCGTAGCCTGGCCCAGCGCCACCGCCGCTCACGTCGCGCAAGTACGCGCGATAGTCGCTCGGCAGCGGCGCGCCGATCTGCGCTTCGAGCGCCGCGATCTCCGCCTCGCCGAGCGGCGGCAAGAGACGCCCGCCGTGCGCTCGAAAGCCGCGCCACGCGATCGCGCGCCGGCTGTGCCCTTCGGTCATGAGGTCGAGGCCGCGCACCGTGCCTTCGATCGCTCCCCGCGTGAGCGGCGGCGCTTCGCTCATCGGGATCAACACCGCGAGCTCGCGCAAGAGCGTGACGCCGCCGTGCTCGTCGTCCGACACGTCGGCGAAGATCTCGTCGGCGCCGGGCCAATTCCTCCCGTTCACCTTGATCTCGACGACGCGGCGGCGCGGCGCATCGAAGATGAAGACGCCGATGACGCTCGCCCCCTTTGCCGGAATCAGCGGCAAGCGGCCGGACGCGATGAGGCGCGAGATCAGCCACGGCCTCGCGCCGAAGCGTGCGCGTGCGGCGGCGGTGCGGATGCCTGGCTGTTCGCGCTCGGGATCCGCCTCGGTGAGCACCGCGCGGTCGAGCCCGTCGATGAAGATGCGAAACGCTTGGCCGTGGATCTCTTCGTCGACGGTGGGAACGTCTTTCTCCGGCTCGCCGCCGAGGCTCGCGCGCAGCACGGGGCCGAAGCTGCACGCCCAGTTGCAGCCGCCGCTGGTGATCGCCTCTTCGGCGCTGCTGCCGTAGCCGTTCACGGACGCGAAGATCGGATCCGGTCCGAGCTCGCCGCCGTAGAGCTCGAAGAAGAGGCTCGCGCTCGTCTGCTGGCCACCCGCGGCCTGCACGCCGTTCACGCGGCAGCGGATGTGCACGCCGGCGACGCCGAGGTCGACGTCGGTGCCGACGACGCTCGCCTGCGCGAAGTGGCGCGCGATCGTCTCGGTGAGCTGCTTGTCGTGCGCGTCGGGCATGCGCGTCTACTGAGCGCGCTCCAGCTGCTGCTTGGTGAACAGATTGTCCGGGATGCCCGTGTTGATCTTGACCTCGTCGAGCGTCATCGTCGTCTTGTGCGCCTTCGTCAGGTTCTCCATCGTGATCACCGTCGGCCGCACGAACTGGCCGAAGGTCTTGATGTTCGCGCGCGTCTGCCGGCGGATCGCCTTGCCGCCCGCCAGGTAGTCGATCTGCAGCACGATGAGGCTCTGCTTGTCGATCGTCAGCTCGGCGGCTTCGATGCCGACGTCGGCGCCCGGCTTCGGCGTGAGCTTCAGCTTGTATGCCTTGTCGGTTTCCGGGAGCGTCTCGGCGGTGAAGGCGCTCGACCAAGTGATCGAGCCCATGTCGTCGTTCGTGAAGTCCGAGTCCATGAAGCCCTGCTGCTTCGCATGGCTGGCCACGCGGCGGACTTTTTGGAACTGCGGCATGTAGACGTACATCGCTTGGCCATCCATCAAGATCGTGGTGCCTTTGACGTCGCCCGGCGCCAGGAAGCGGATCAGCCGCTTTTCGCCGCCTTTTTCGAGCGTTTCGAGCTTGGCGACCTTGGTGGCGCCGCTGCCTTCGATCGTCATGGTGATCAAGAAGCGCTGATCTTTGCAGTTGTTGGCGGCGGCATCGGCGCGCTTCAATAGCTCGTCGCCGGTCTCGGCGAACGCAGCCGATGTAAAGAAAATGATACAGAGGAAGAATGCGCGGTTCATGAGGGCTCCTTCGTGGCAGCGCGTTTAGCAAGGCCGCCGACGCTTGCAAACAGGACGAGCAGGCCGAGGACTAAGAGCACGCGCGAGACGACGCCGATCTTCACGAGCAGGGCCGGCGCCAACCAGGCTTCGCCCAGGCTGACGTTCGCCCACCTGAGCGCCCGGCCGATGAAGAACGCGCCAGCGAGCAGGAGCGTCACGATCGCGAAGACCCACGCCCGCGCGCGCGAAAAGAACGCGTCGACCATCGGCATGCCGCCGACCTCGATGCTGCCGACCTCGATGCTGCCAACCGCGACGGCGCCGCCGCTGAACGCCGCGGCGATGCGCGCGTCGAGCCCGCTGGCGTCGGCGCCCTCGGCGAGCGACAAACGGACGAGCGTGGCGCTGCGATCGGGCGTGAAGATCAAAGACAGCTCCGGTCGATCGCCCGCGAAGAACCACAGCGCCTTCAGCTGATCGTCGTTCGCCGGCAGCTTCTTCTCGCCCGTGAGCGCACCGGCCATCGTGACGAGCACGTCGGTGGGGCACGAGATCTTGCCGCCGCGAAGCGCGGGATCCTCGCGCAGCGTGATGCATCCCTTCGCCACAGCCTCGGCGGCGCTCGCCTTCTGTAGATCCGCCGTCACCGACACGAGCACGAGGCGGGAGACGGCGGTCACCTCGTCGAGCTCGCGCTGCGTGCGGTCGAAGGAGGGGCCGAGCATGCGGGAGAGCGCGCCGTCGCCGATCGGCCAAATGATCGGATGCGCCAAGTACACGAGCGCGGCTTGAAAGAGCACGATCTCGGCGAGCAGCACCGGGCGCATGCGCGCGAGCGGCCGCCCGGTGATCGAGATGACCAGCGCCAGCACCACGAAGAAGAGCGCCGAGTCGACGAGGTCGTTCGCGAGCGAGGTGGCGAGCCCGCTCGGGCCCACGCGCGTGAGCTGCAGGTGCGGGTAACGATCGGCGGCGAGGGCGGTGTCGAGCGGCGCCGGCGCGTCGAGCGGCTGGCAGACGAAGAGCGCGCGCTTCAAGTCGGGGGAGACCAGCTCACCGATGGCGTTCTCGTGGCCCGTGATGCGGCGCCGCAGGTCCTCGCGCTCCGTTTCGTTCGCCGGCAGCTTCTCGACCATGTTGCGAATCTCGGTCTCTTCTTCGCCGACGACCATCTGCGGCAGCGCGAAGAACGAGAGCACGTTCTTGCACGCGCCCGATCGGCTGAGCGCGTTGTTCAGCGCGTCGAGCTCTTTGAGCGGCGGCGCGTCGACGATCGTCCCTTCGCGCGCGCGGGCCACGAGCATGACAGCGCGCGTTTGCCCGAAGCGCGCAGCGATCGCGTTCGTGGCGTCGAGCGCCGCGGCGCCTGTGTGCGCGCCGAGCAGCTCCGGATGCGAACCGAGATAGTAGCCGGCGCCAGCGAGGGCGGCGCTTGTCAGCACGACGACGAACATGGTCAAACGCATGCGCCGTGGAACCTATGTGATGAACGCACGCGAATACAACTTTGACGGACTCGTTGGGCCGACCCATAACTACGGTGGCCTCAGCTTCGGCAACGTCGCGAGCACTTCGCACGGTGGGCAAGCGTCGAACCCGAAGGGCGCGGCGAAGCAGGGCCTCGCCAAGATGCGCTTCGTGCACGGCCTCGGGGTGGCGCAAGCGGTCTTGCCGCCGCAGCCGCGGCCGTCGCTGCGCACCTTGCGGCAGCTCGGCTTTCACGGCAGCGACGCCGAGGTGCTCGCGCAGGCGGCCAAAGAGCACGAGCAGCTCCTGCGCCTGTGCTCCAGCGCGTCGAGCATGTGGACCGCGAACGCCGCCACGGTGGCGCCGTCGAGCGACACGGCCGATCAGCGCTTGCACCTGACCCCGGCGAACCTGAGCTCGATGTTTCACCGCGCGCTCGAAGCCGACACGACGGCGCGCGTGCTGAAGGCGATCTTCAAGGACGAAGCGCGCTTCGCCGTGCACGATCCCTTGCCGGGCGGTGAGCACTTCGCCGACGAAGGCGCGGCGAATCACACGCGGCTCTTCGTGCCGGGGCGCGCGGCCGTGCACGTCTTCGGCTTCGGCCGCACGAGCTACCTGCCGGCGCCCGGCGAGTCGCCGAAGAAGTTTCCGGCGCGGCAAACCCTCGAAGCCAGCCAAGCGATCGCGCGCTTGCATCGGCTGCCGCGCGAACAAGTGCTCTTCGCGCGCCAGCATCCGAACGGGATCGACGCCGGCGCGTTTCACACCGACGTCCTTGCGGTCGGCAACGGCGCGCTGCTCTTGATCCACGAGCTCGCGTTCTCGGCACAAAAGTCCCTGATCGGCGAGCTGCAGCGCTTGCTCGGCGACGCCTTCCAGTACGTCGTCGCGAGCGAGAAGGATCTGCCTGCGGGCGTCGCGGTGAAGGCGTACCCGTTCAACTCGCAGCTCGTCACGTTGCCCGACGGCGCCATGGCGATCGTCGCGCCCGAGGACAGCAAGGAAGCTCCAGAGGCGCACGCCTTCCTGGAAGGGCTCGTCGGCAAGACGCCGGTGAAGGCCGTCCACTACTTGGACGTGCGCCAGTCGATGCACAACGGCGGCGGCCCGGCGTGCCTCAGGCAGCGCGTCGTGCTCAGCGACCAAGAGCGACAGGCCGTCAAAGCGAAGGTGTTCTTCGACCCAGCGCTCGATCAAGCGCTCGACGCGTGGATCGAGCAGCACTATCGCGATCGCGTCTCAGCCGATGATCTGCGCGATCCCAAGCTCGCCGAAGAGTCGATGCGCGCGCTCGATGTGCTGACGCAGATCCTCGCGCTCGGCAGCGTCTACGATTTTCAGCGATGAACGGAGCGCCGCCGCGCGGAGGCGCGATCAGCGTTTCTTCTTGAAGCCGACCCCGGACGATGTGCTCGTGGAAAGCGGCGAGGCCTTCTTCTTCTCTTTCGGCGGCGCGCTGTCCTTGATCATCTTCGCCGCCTCTTCCGGGCTCATCGTCTTCATCTTCTTGGTGGCGATGTTGTCTTGCTCTTTCGGATCGCGCGGAAGCGGGAAGACGTCCACGCTGAGCTCGTCGCCTTTTTCGTTGCGCGCGATGAGGAAGCGCGAGTGCTTGCCCTTCAGCTTCCTCAGCTCGACGTCGAAGGTCTCGATCTCGGTGTCGAGGGAAGGACTCTTGCGCGAGAACTTGGCGCTCAGGAGGGCGCCCTTTTTCGCTTTTTGTAAGATCATGGCACGGGGTTCTGTTGCGGTGGTTTCGCCCACGACGCGAGCCATCCCATGAAGCCGCCCGGGTCTGTCGTGACGGTGAAGCCGGAGACGCCGCCGCCCGAGCTCGCGATGAGCGCTTGCACGTCCGTGACCGTCTTCGGATCGACGAACACCGGGCTCACCGCGTTCCCGGCGGCGTCGTGGAACGACACGCCGGGCAGCGACGCCGTGATGTCGACGAGGCCGCCCGTGTTCGTGGAGCTCGAATCGAACTGGGTGAGCGCCGCCCCCATGTTGTGAATGCTTCCGTTGATGTTCGTCTCTAAGCGCGTGTCGCCCATCGTCCGCCTCCCTTGTGAAGTATTACCCAGCACCCCTCGGACCGGGAGTAAAGCGTGACTGGTCCGTCGAATTCTCTTTACCGATGACTATGCTTTCGCTAAGCGCGCGACGCTTTTCTGACGGAGGCTCGCTTTGAAACGCTCTCTCTTCCTTGCATCCGCTTTGTGCGTCGCCTGCCAAGCTGCGCCGCTCGAGGGTCCGACCACGGGCACCCCGCAGGCGTCCGGCCGCGGCTCGGCGCCGACCGCGCACCACGACCTGCACGATCCGGGCAACATGCCGGACTTGAACGAGCGCCCCGGCTTGACGACGCCCTGCGAACCGTCGGCCGAAGACATGCCGGAAGAGTACACCCCGCCGGAAGCGTCGGATGAGATCATCCCGATCGACGACGTGCAGAAGTTCAGCCTGAAGACCATCGTGCAATCGAGCGGTCTCGGCGGCGCCGCCGATCTCGACTTCCATCCGACGCGCGACGAGCTGTGGGTCATCTCGTACGACAAGGACGCGGTCATTACCGTCGAGCACCCGGGGAAGGCGAACCAGACGGCGTCGGTGCGCGTCGATCCGGCACACATGCACTTCATGCACTTCCCGACCGGCCTCTCGATGGGCCCGAACGACACCTGGGCGACGTGCGGCGACAACACGAACGGCGGCAACCTGTTCATGGGGCCGACCTTGTACTCTGGCGACCCGGACATCTTCGGCTACGAGTTCACCGAGCTTGGCTCGCACTTGGATATGCTGCACGCCACGCCGAACTGTATGGGCATCGATCACGTGAGCGCCAACAAGTACTGGGTGTTCAACGGCTACTACAGCTCGCTCGACCTCTACGACTTCGCCAAGGATCACGGCCCGGGCAACGACGATCACTCGGACGGCTCGATGTATCGCTACGCCGAAGGCCTCGTGAAGCGCGTCAAGGGCGTGCCGAGCCACGTCGCGTGGGATCCGTCGGCGAAGGTGCTCTATGTCGCCGACACTGGCAACGGCCGCATCGTTCGCTTCGATCCTTCTGGCGCGTCGAAGAGCACGAACCTCGCGCAGACGATCGGCATGGAGCCCGTCGTCGAGTACCGCAAGATGAACGGCGGCACGCTCACCGAGATCGTCGCGCCCGGCAAGCTCACGCGCCCGTCCGGCATCGAGATCAAAGGCAGCGAGCTGTGGGTGACCGACAACGCGACGAGCGTGATCTACGTCTTCAACAAGCAGGGCAAAGAGCTGAAGACCTACAAGACGAAGCTCTCGGCCGGCTCGCTCTCGGGCTTGAAGCAAGGCCCAGACGGCAAGATGTACCTCGTCGACATGAACCGTTTCCGCGTTTACCGCCTCGAAATCCAGTAGCGTCTCGGGTATCCCTCTGAGTGAGGGGTGCCCACATGCGCACATTCTTCGTTCTCTCGTTGGCGCTCTTGGCTTGCCAGCAGCGCACCGCAACACTCGGCGCGCAGTGCAGCGAAAACCGCGAATGCCCGATCAATGCGATCTGCGCGAGCGGGCGGTGCTCGGCCGTCGACGGCGACATGGCGATCGGCAGCGTGGCGCCGGACTCTACCTCGACGCTCGCGAACTTGGTGATCGAAGGCGCCGGGCTCGAGCAAGTCACGAAGGCGACGCTCATCGGCGCCGGCCAGAGCTACAACTTGGTGGTGCCGCTGAAGCTGACGCCTGACGGCAAGCTCGTGATCCCGTTGCCTGCGGGCATCACCGCGACGAGCGTTGGCACGACGTACACGCTGACCGTGAGCTCGCCGGTGCGCAGCGCGACGCGCGACGTGACGATCATCAAGGGCGACCCGGGCGCTGCGGGACCCACCGGAAATACCGGACCGACGGGCGCGAATGGGACGAACGGCGGCAACGGCGGTCCGGGGCCCACGGGTCCGACCGGGCCGAACGCCGGGCCGCGCCGGGCCGAAATGGTGATCCCGCCCTTCTCGACTTGGGCTTCGCCCTTCGCGTTCGCCGGCGACACGAACTTGGCCGACGGGCTGCTCGGCGTCGCCAACCTTCAGCCGAACACGACGATCATGCAGCAATACGCCAACGCAGCGGCGGGCGGGCACTTCGGCCAATTCATCTTCACCCTACCGACGACCTACAAGCTCGGCGCCAGCGGCGGCAAGTGGCAGTTCAAGGCGACGCTCTACGAATTCCCGCCGGGCTCGGCCACGGTGACCACGCTCGTCTTGCGCCTGCGCTGCCTCGTCACCCCGCAGTCGACCGCGAGCATCAACGCCGAGCTCAACGGCGCGTCGGCGTTCACCGCGGTGCCGCTCGGCACCCCTGCGGCTTTGGTCGCGGATACGTATCGCAGCACTCAGTCAGCGCTGTTCACCGCGCCAGCGTTAGACAGCGAAACGATCTGCGTCGTGGCGGCGCACCAAGAGCCGGTGACGAGCTCGTCGGTCGGCATCATCGGGCTGTCTTTGATCTACGACGTCGACCCTTTGAAGTGACTACTGCACGGTCTGCGCGTCGGCGAGATCCTGCAAGCACGCGGCGTCGAAGCTCGGAATGCTGCTGTTGCCGCCGAGCAAGCGGTTCAAGAGCATGCTGACGCCGCTGTCGGTCTCGATCGCCCAGTACATCAAGCACTGATCGTTCACGTCGTGGCCAGCGTGCGCGGCGTCCTGATGCGCCGCGTGCATCGACATGCCGTTGTTGACGAGGCCCAAGAGGTGCCCGAACTCATGCATCAGCACCGACGCTTCGGTGAGCCGGCAGATGTCGGCCGCGAACAGGCCGCCGTTGTTCTCGCAGACCTCGGTGATCGTCTTCTTGAAGATGACGATCTTGTCGCTGTCGTAGGCGAAGCCGAGCACCTTGCTCGCGCCGTTGTCGTCGGCCGAGTGACCGTCGACATAGAGGACGTAGGCGCTCGCGTAGCGGCCGTTGCTGCGCGTGTTCTTGTTGCCGTTCACCATGTTTTGCAGCTCTTCGAAGGTGTAGGCGTGGTTCGGATCGGCGTGCGCCGGCACGGTGTCGTCGACGAGGTACTCGACGCCTTCGGGCTTCTTCACGTGGCCGCTGCCGTGCATCTCGCGCAGGCGTTGCAGCATGGCGTCGATCGAAGCTTGGTTCGGGAGCTGGCCCTGCACGTAGTCGATCTCGAACGAGAGGCGCTTGGCGATCTTGTCAGTGGCGTAGAGGTAGGGCGGCGTTTGCGCTTTGCAGGTGCCGTCGGCGCCGCAGTAGAGGCCGCTGGTGCACGGCTCGGACTGCGAGCAGCTCGCGCCGGGTTTGTTCGGATCGCACGCGTCGCAATCCGTGAAGCCAGAAAACACACCCACCAAGAGGACGCCCACCACCACGTGCCGCATGGTCTCGTTTTCGGACCCGGCCGGAGGCGAGTTGCGTGCGATCGCTCTTTCTTTGGCGACGCCCGCTCTTTCTTTTGCGGCGCCCCGAGGTTTGTCTAAACTCGAACGGTCATTATGCTTTTCCTGCAGCTCATGATGCTCATCACGGCTCCGGCGCCGGCCTCGCAACCCGTGGCTCCGGCGGCCGCGAGTCAGCCGGCCGATGACGACGACACGGACGCCGAGGACGACGGCGACGCGGTCGACGACGAGGCCGCCGAGCTGTGGAAGCTGCAGGAGCTCGACGCCCAGAACGCCGTGGTCATCGACGAGGACGACTGGCTGCCCATCGACGACATCGACGCAGCGCGGCGACAGACTTTGCGCCTGCGCCGCACACATCCGGAAGAAGTCGCGGCCCTGCTCGAGAGCGACCCGGCGGCGCTGCTCGGCCGGCGCTTGGCGTTGCCCGCGGCGGAGACGCTGTGGCCGATGTTCGTCGAGTACGATGGCAAGAGCGGCCTGTACGACCCGAAGAGCTACGACATCCCGCTGCAGATGCACCCCTTGGTCGAGCAGTGGATCGCGTTCTTCACCGGCCGCGGCCGTGAGTACTTCAACCGCTGGCTCGCGCGCTCGACGCGCTACATCCCGATCTTTCGCGACATCCTAAAAGAGCACAACATGCCGCAGGACACGGTCTACCTCTCGATGATCGAGAGCGGCTTCAACGTGCGGGCGTTCTCGCGCGCGAAGGCCGCTGGGCCGTGGCAGTTCATGAAGGGCACCGGGGTGCGCTTCGGCTTGAAGGTGGACAACTGGGTCGACGATCGCCGCGACTGGATCAAAGCGACGCACGCCGCCGCGAAGTACCTCCGTGAGCTGCACGGCCAGCTCGGCCACTGGTTCTTGGCGTGGGCGGGCTACAACGCGGGCGGCGGGCGCATCAGCCGCGCGATCAACAAGTTCGACACGCGCGACTTCTTCGAGATGATCAAGGGCCGCGGCCTGCACCCCGAGACGAAGAACTACGTGCCGAAGCTCATCGCTGCCGCGATCGTCGCCAAGAGCCCGCGCCGCTTCGGCTTCACCGACGTCGAGTGGCTGCAGCCCTTCGACTTCGAGATCGTCTCCGTCGAGGGCGGGATCGATCTGCGCTACGCGGCCAAAGCGTGCGGCGTCGATCACGAGACGATGCTCGAGATGAACCCGTCGTTGAAGTTCGGGATCACGCCGCCGGATCGCAAGTGGGACCTGCGTATTCCGAAGGGGACGAAGCCCGGGTTCGTCGAGAAGCTCGCCGCGCTCGTGCCGAAGACGAAGCCGCAGTACCGCATTCACCAAGCGCGGCGCGGCGAGACGCTCGCGGGCATCGCGGCGATCTACGGCTCGTTGCCGGAGCTCATCCGCGAGCAGAACCGGCTCGGCGCCGACAACCGCTTGCCGCGCGGGATCGATCTCTTGGTGCCGCTCGTGCCGGGGATGAAGCCACAGCCGCGGCCGCCGGAGCCGGTGCGCGTGGCGACGCCAAAGCCGGCAGGGACGCCCGTCGTCGCGAAGGGCGGCGTGTACGTGGTGCAGTCGGGTGACTCATTGTGGTCGATCTCGCAAGCGTACGGCTGCACCGTCGCCGACTTGAAGCAGTTGAACGGCATCAGCAACCACCGCGGCTTGCAGGCGGGGCAGTCGATCAAGATCCCTCAATAAGGGACCTGGGACCATTTCAAACGCACCGCAACCAAGCGACGCACACCACGGAAACGAAATGGTCCCTGGTCCGGTGATGATGCTGGTTCCGTGATGAAGTCCGTGACGACCCCGATTGCAGGCGTCGATCGCGGCGTGGGAGACGTGGCGCGCCGGCCGGGCTCAAACTTGATCGGTCATCCCTCGGGGGCTATGCACCACTCTTGATGGCTCAGCCACAATGGCGCCCTTACCGCTTCAAGGGCTTGCCGAAGTACACGCGCGAATCAGCGGCGCTCCTCGCGAGCTTCTCCCGCTACCTCGGCGTGTCGAGCTATGGTGCGCGCCTGCTCAGCGAAGTGGCCAAGGTGGCGACCGACGTGTTCCGCGAAGAGGTGACACTCGAGTTCGATCACCTGCGCGCGATGAGCTTCGAAGAGATCGCCATGAGCGTGCCGGAGTACGCGTGCCTCGTGCGCGTCGGGTTGCAGCCGAAGGAAGAGAAGGTGGTCTGGGAGCTCGATCCGGTGCTCGCGGCCGCGCTCGTCGAGCGGCTGCTCGGCGGCAAGGGCGAAGACATCGGCATGAGCCGGCCGTTCACCGACATCGAGCGCGGTGTGCTGACCTACGGGATTCTGAAGATCGCGAGCGCATTCCAAGCGAACCTCGCGCAAGGCAGCGAGCTCGCGGTGCGCGTCGAGGCGATCGAGCAGTCGATCGATCCCTATCGCACGCTCTATCAAGACGACCTCGCGTTTCACACGCTGAGCATCAAGGCGAGCTTCGGCGGCGTCGCGGCGTTCTCGCGCGTCTTCGTGCCACACACGCTGACCGCCGGGGCGTTCTCGATCCCGGACGAGCCCGACGGCAGCGAAGGCCACTGGCAGCTCTTGCGTAAGAACCTCTCCCGCGTCGGCGAGCAGTGGCTCGTCGGCCGCGTGAAGGTGGCGACGATCGATCTCGCGCACGAAGACATCGCCGCGCTCGACAAGGGCGACATCGTGCTCATCGAGAACCATCAGCTGCAGGGCACCGGCGAGGCGCTGAGCGGTCAAGCCGACGTGCTGCTCGGGCGCGCGAAAAATGGCGTGGTGCGCACACAGCTACTTTGGCGTAATGGTCGGTGCGATCTGCAGATCTCCGAGCTCGCCTTGCAACAGGAGCCGCAAAACATGTCCGACGAACAAGACATCCCAGCCGAGCCCGTCGAGGTCGAAGAGGGCGGCGAAGCTCCGGCGGCGCCCGCCGACAACATGCAGGAGGCCGAAGGGCTCTTGCGCGACGTGCCAGCTCCGGTCGTCGTCGAGCTCGGCCGCTTGAAGATGAGCACCTCGCAGGTGATCCGGTTGAAAGCCGGGCAGATCCTGCGCCTCGGCCGCAGCCCGAGCGATCCGGTGGACCTCGTGGTGAACAACCGCATCTTCGCCCGTGGCGAGCTCATCGAGATCGACGGCGAGCTCGGCGTGCGCTTGGTCCAGCTCGCGAAATGACGCGCGTTCTCTGGTTCGCCTTCCTGCTCTCAGCGCCGCTCGTTGCGGGCGCAGCGCCCGCGCCTGTCGCTCCGCCGCCGACCGCGATCACCAAGGAGACGCGGCCGGAGCTCTTCCAAGACGAGCCGCCGCCGCGTCCAGGCTCGGCGTCGCAGCCGGCTGAAGCGCAGCCGAAGGAGACGACCACCGGCTTCTGGCTGATGATGCTGCTGCGCACGATGATCGTGCTCGGCGTCGTCGTCCTGCTCGCGTACCTGATCTTGAACAAAGGCCTCTCGCGCCTGATGAAGCTGACGGGCGTCAAGCAAGGCAAGAACCTCACGCTGATCGAACGCCTCGCGCTCGACCAGAAGCACAGCCTCTTCATCATCGAGATCGATGGCCGCCGCCTCGTCGTCGGCACCAGCGAGCATCAGACCTCGCTGGTCTGCGATCTCGGCGTGAATCGCGGCATGGATCGCGGCGTCGATCGCGAGGCGGCGAGCCAAATACGTGAGATCTCCGTTGCCTCTGCTATGACCGAGAGCGCGACCTTCGGAGACAAGGGAAAAACCTGATGCACGGCCTCTCGGCACTGGTGAAGGCGGCGACGCTGCGCGCGACGGTCATCGACCGTTATCTCCGCTCGCACGAGGGTGCCCGTGCCTTGCGTGCGCTCTTCGTCTGCGCGTTTTGCCTGGTGCTCATGGTGCTGCCGTGGGACGCGCTCGGCGCCGAGCGCAGCACGAACATCAAGGACGTGCTCGGCAAAGACACCTTCGGCAACAAGCCGCTCGTCTTGATGGTGGCGATGGGGGCGCTCACGCTGATCCCGTTCGCGCTCATGCTGATGACTAGCTTCGTGAAGATCTCGGTCGTCTTGTCGATCGTGCGCAGCGCCATCGGCACGCAGCAGATCCCGCCGACGCAAGTGATCACGGGCCTCGCCGTCGTGCTCACGGTGTACATCATGGCGCCGGTCGGCATCGAAGTTTACCGGGTGAACGAAGACCTCGTGAAGCGCGAGTCGAACCAGGGCGTGGTGTCGGGCGCGACGGCGGACTTGTTGATCAAGGCGGTCGAGCGCGGCCAAGAGCCGATGCGCAACTTCCTCATCAAGCACAGCCACCTCAAAGACCGCGACATGTTCTACAAGCTCGCGTGGCGCATGCGAAAGCCGGTCGATCGCGACAACTTGAGCGACAAGGACTGGCTCGTCTTGATCCCGTCGTTCGTCGTCAGCGAGCTGTCCGAGGCGTTCCAGATCGGCTTCGTGCTCTTCGTGCCCTTCTTGGTCGTCGACATCGTCGTGTCGAACATCCTGATGGCGCTCGGCATGCAGATGCTCTCGCCGACCACGATCTCGCTGCCGTTCAAGCTCTTGCTCTTCGTCATGGTCGACGGCTGGTACTTGCTCACCAAGGGTCTCGTCGTCGGCTACCAATAGAGGGAACGTATGGGCACTGGGCAACAGTTCATTCAGCAGGTGATGAACCAGGGGCTCATGCTGGTGATCCTGATCAGCGGCCCGCCGATCGTCATCTCGATGATCGTCGGCATCATGATCTCGCTCTTCCAGGCCGTGACGCAGATCCAAGAGCAGACGCTCACCTTCGTGCCGAAGATGCTGATCATCTTCGGTGTGCTCGCCGCGCTGGGGCCTTGGTTCGGTACGACGATCCTGAAGTTCGCGCAGATGTGTTTCGGGCAATTCCCGCAGTATTTTTATTGATCCCAACGTGGCCGTGAACGTGGCCGTGGCCGTGGCCGAGAGAGACGATGGACGCTCCTTCTTGGATGGAGATGATCAAGCGCATCGGGCTCGAGTTCACGTACTCGAACCATGTGCTCGCCGTCGCGCTCGTCATGGGGCGCCTGGTGCCGTGCGTGATCCTCGCGCCGTTCCTCGGCGGCAAGTCGACGCCGAACGAAGTGAAGATGGCGTTGATCGTCATGCTCACGCTCGTCGTCTATCCCTTCGTCTACCGCATGCTGCCGCCCGAGGCCGTGCCGCGCGAGCCGATCCCGTACATGGTCGTGCTTCTGCGCGAGATCTTCATCGGCCTCACCATGGGCCTCGTCACGAACCACGTGTTCTACGCGATCGAAATGGTCGGCCGCATGATCGACACGGCGCGCGGCTCGAACATGGCCGAGGTCATGGTGCCGCAGATGGAAGGCCGCGCGACGCCGCTCGGCGACCTCCTGTACCAATTCTCGATCTGCCTGGTGTTCGCCCTCGGCGGCCACCGCGTCTACATCCAGACGATCGCGATGTCGTTCGAGCTCTTTCCGCTGACCAGCGAGATCGCCTGGGAGAACCCGAGCGTCTTCGTCTACTTCGACTCGGTGATGCGCATGGGCGGCGACATCCTATTGCTCGCGATCGGCATCTCGCTGCCGGCGCAGGCCGCGGTGTTCATCGTCGACGTCGTGTTCGGGCTGTTGAATCGCGTCGCGCCCCAGCTGAACGCGTACTTCATGGCGATGCCGGTCAAAGCGATGGGCGCGCTGATCCTCCTGCTCATCTCGATGACCATGGTCGTCGCCAAGCTCGAATGGACCGTGCAGATGATGCTGGAAGAGACCGACAAGGCGCTGCGGTACTTGACGATGTAGAATTCTAAATGACTACTTTAGATTATCATGATAATATAAAGTAGATGTTTGATCGATCCCTGACCCTGCCGGACGCGGAAACCTTCTTCCTGTGGGGTCCGCGCCAAACCGGCAAGAGCACCTTGCTGCGGCGCCGTTATCCGAGCGCGCCGTGGATCGACCTGCTGAAGGCCGAGGAGTTCCGCCGCTACACCGAGCGTCCAGAGCTGCTCCGCGAAGAGATCGCGAACGCTCGCTTCGTCATCATCGACGAGGTGCAGAAGGTGCCGGCGCTGCTCGATGAAGTGCATTGGCTGCACGAGAACCGCAGCGTGCGCTTCGGCATGTGCGGCTCGAGCGCGCGAAAAGTCCGGCGCGGGCACGCCAATCTCCTAGGCGGCCGCGCCGTTCGCTACGAGCTTTTCGGGCTGACGAAGAAGGAAGTCGGCGACGAGGTGCCGCTCGATCGCATGATCAACGTCGGGTACCTGCCGGCGATCGTGACGGCGGCGCGGCCGGTTCCGCTGTTGAGCGCCTACGTCGCCGACTACTTGAAGGAAGAAGTTGCCGCCGAAGGGCTCGTGCGCAACCTGCCGGTGTTCTCGTCGTTCTTGCCGATGGCGGCGCTGTCCGACGCGGAGCTCGTGAACTTCTCGACGATCGCGCGTGACTGCGGCGTCTCCGGGCCCACGATCAAGGCGTACTTCGAGATCCTCGAAGACACCCTCCTCGGCCGTTGGTTGCCGGCGTATCGCACACGCCCCAAGCGCCGCGTGATCGGCGCGCCGAAGTGGTACTTCTCAGACGTCGGTGTCGTGAACTTCTTGGCCAAGCGCGGCGAGCTGGCGCCGGGCGCGGAGCTCTACGGAAAGGCGTTCGAGAACTGGGTCTTTCACGAGCTCTGCGCCTACAACGCCTACGCCGAGCGCTACGCCGAGCTGTCGCACTGGCGCCTTGCGAGCGGCCTCGAGGTGGACTTCATCGTCGACAAGATGCGCGTTGCAGTCGAGGCCAAAGCGAGCGCGAAGATCAGCGCCGATCATCTCCGCGGTCTGCGCGAGCTCGCAGTCGATCAGCCGAAGATCGGACGGCGCGTCGTCGTCTCACTGGAGGCGAAGCGACGGCGGACAGAAGATGGAATCGACATCCTGCCGGCGGCCGCGTTCGTCTCCGAGCTGTGGCAGGGCGGCGTGTTCTAGGGGCACCACGGCGTGAAGTGCTCGCGCGCGCCAGGCTCGGGCGAAGGGCCGTTGAAGTTGTTGCCGATATACGAGCTGTTCGCGTAACCCGCCGAGAAGCGGCCGTTGCGATCGAGGCTGTTGATCGGCGTGAAGCTGCCTGAGTCGATGAGGTTCATGTTCGCGTTCGTGCTGCTCTTCTGCAAGCACATGAAGCCGATGTCCGCCGAGGTCGTCGTCTGGCCGAGATCGACCGCGGCGTCGAACGATTTGCTCGAGAAAAAGCCATTCGGAAGCGCAGCGCACGTGCCACCGGCGTCGAGGTCAAGGTCGCAAACGTCTGCTGGGTTCGAGGGTGCTTGCACGACGTTGTCACGGCTGCACGACCCCGTCCACGCGGTAGAGTCAACCGCTTCGGCGATCAGCAGTTGCTCGGTCGAGGAGTCACGCGTCATGATGTTGTTCCTCATGCACGTGTTCGTCGAAGTGTCGCTGGTGCTGCCCGGCGTGTAGGCGCGTAACGCCGCGCCTTCGTCGGTCGCGTAGTCGCGCATGTAGAACAGGTTGTGATCGATGAACGTGTCTGCGCTGCCGCCGAGTGCGATCGCGTTCTGGCGCGAACCTTTGATGACGTTACCGATGACCCTCGTGTTCGCTGCGTAGTGGACGATGATGTTGCCTGTGCCATCCTCGCCGTTCTGATCGGCGCCGCCGCCCATGATGATGTTGTTGGCGATGACGTTGCCGCTGCGCTGCGTCGTCGCGTTCACGCCTTCGATGAAGATGCCGCGCTGGTCGTAGCCGACGATGGTACATCCGGCGACGACGTTGTTGTTGCTCTGGATGTGAAAGACCGTGTCCATGCGGTCCCGATAGGTGTTCATCGTCGCGATATCGCGCGGAATGATCGTGAGATTATGAAACTCGTTGCCTGGGTTGTTCGCGCCCGTATGGAAGACGACGTCGTTGCCCGAAAAGTTGACGACCAAAGACGTTCCCGCGCGCTGGTGAAAGATGCCGTGCCGCACGTACTTCGTCGGATTCAGCGCGTCTACCGTATTGCTCGCCAAGTCGATGGTTGACGTGACCGCCATGTCCGCGTCGATCAGAATGTAGATCGGGTCGGAGGTGGCGTTGAGCGCGCTGTCTGCCGCTGCCCAGCTCGGGCCGTCGGTGACCACAAAACAAACCTTCGTGGCGTCACCGGGCGTCGCAAAAGTCGACGTGCAAAAGACCTCTTTGCAATCCGGGATCGTGTCAGCGTCGCCGGTCCCAGGCGCGCTGTCGCTGCAGTCGTGGAAGCACGTGGGAATGCCGTCGTCGCAGTCGGCCTTCCCGCCGGTGCCGTTCACGCAGAGGCCGTCCTTGTCGACGTCGTCACCGTCGTCGAACATGTTCGGCCCGTTGTAGGTGTCGAAGTTCACGCAATCATCGCAGCCGTCTTGATCCGCGTCGACGCACGCGTGCCTATCCAACGGCGCCACGTCCAACGGCTGCCCGCCGGGCGTCCGATCGTTCACCGTGTCGTTGTCGTCGTCGAGATCTCCCACGTCGCACAGACCATCCGCGTCGAAGTCGGCCCCGTCCATCGCGGTGCTCGGCGACGCCGGGGTGCGCGACACCGCGCTCGTGCAGTCGTCACAGCCGTCCATGTCCATGTCGCGGCAGCGCGCCGGATCGTTGTCGTTCGAGTCGCTCGTGTGCGGCGCGCCGTCGTGATCCTCGTCGGTGTCGGTGACGTTGCACTTGCCGTCGCCGTTCAAGTCGACGCCGTCGTTCGCCGGCGCGAAGTCGCCGCTCGAACAGTCGTTGCAGCCGTCGTTGTCGAGGTCGGCGCAGAGGTGATCGTTTCCGTCGTTGCTGTCGGTCGTCGTGTTGACGCAGCTCGCGTTGCCGGCCGTGCCATTGCCGAGCCCATCGCCGTCGACGTCGATGCAAGTGTCGGCGTCGTCGCACACGTTGTCGCCGTCGACGTTCGGGCACTCTTTTTCGCAGCCGTTCGTCACGTCGCCGTCGTCGTTCACGTGGCCTGGTTCGCAGCGCGCGATCGCGCATTGCATCGCGGCGCACGTCGGCTCCGACACGAAGGCGGTGCGGCAGGAGTCGTTGCAGCCGGCGCAGTTGTCGAGCGTGCCGGTCTCCACGAGGTCGATGCCGTTACAGTCTTCATCGATGCCGTTGCACGCGACTTCATCGCGCACCGAGCACGCTTGTGCCGATCCTTCCGCCACGCAGCGGTGCGACACCTGGCTGCAAACGAAGCCGGCAAGACAACCGCCGCTCTCGTCGCAAGGACGGTTTTCGCGTGAGAACGCGAAGGTCTTGCAGCCGCCGACAAAGACCAAGGAGACAACGAGCGCTCTCACCATGGCAGCACCACTCCGGCGCTGGCCCCGTTGCTGCTCACGTTGAGCGTCGCCTTCGCGCGCATGTCGAACACCACGTCGAGCACGATCAGCGCGACCCCGGCCACGACGAAGCCGCCGCCGATGCCCATGCCCAAGTTGGCGATGAGCCCGGCTTGGTTCGCGTCGCGCTCGATCCGCGCCATGGCGGTCTGCGTCGTCGTGTCGCTCACCGAGGCGCCGAGTTGATCGTGGCGCACGCCGAAGTACGCACCGGTGGCCATTCCGCCCGCCCCCACCGCCGCGAGCGCGATGCCGACGATCAACAGCGCGCGCGACCGTTTGGCTGGACCAACCGCGACGGGCTCGAGCGCAGGCTCGGCGCTCTCGGCGCTCTTCTTCTTCGTCGGCATCACCGCTTGCAGCGCGGGCATCTCGGCGGCGTCAGTGGCGAGCACTCTGCCGATCGCGTCCTTCAACTGCTGCTTCGGATCGTCGCCGTCGAGCGCGACCTCCGTGCGTTGCACGAGCGTGCCTTCGGTGCTCGCCACGAGGTGAAAGTCGATCTTCTTGCCGCCGGCGCCGATGATCCCGAGCAAGACTTGCGCGGTCTGCGCCTTTCTGCCGAGCGCCCCGAGGCACGCCGCGTCGGTGCCGCAGCTCGGGTCGCCGATCTTCTTGTGCAGCGCTTTACCGGAGAACACCTTGAGCTCGGTCTGCGTCGCGAGCGCCTCGTCGAGCGCGTGTGCCAGCTTTTGCACGACGGCGCTGTCGACCGCGCCTTTCGTTTGCAGCGGGAGCACGGCGAGCGTGCTCTCGGCGCCCGCGCTTCCCGCGCCGATGACGAGGGTGGCAGTGGCGACGGCCACCCCGAACAGGACGCGTTTGGGCATCCCATGATGGTAGCGTTCGCCCCCGCCGCTTGTCCAATGTGCCGTTTCGATCCAAGAAGGAGGCCATGGACGACAAGGAAACGCGTAAGCTGGAAGACGCCTTCTTCATGCAAGAGGACAAGCGCCTGCTCGATCAAATGCGGGCGAAGAAGGCCAAGGCCGAGAAGATCAAAGAATTGCGCGCGTCGACCGGCATCGACGACGACGCGCTGCTCGACGCGCTCGTCGAGTCCGGCGCTGAGACGCAGGCGTTGGCTGCGCTGTCGCTGGTGCCGATGCTGCGCGTCGCCTGGGCCGATGGAACGCTCGACGATAAAGAGCGCGCGGCGGTCTTGCGCGCCGCGAAGGAGAGCGGCATCAGCGCAGACAGCCCGGGTTACGCGATGCTCGAGAAGTGGCTGAAGCGCGGCCTCGAGCCAGCGCTCGTCACGGCGTGGGCCGCGTTCGCGAAGACCTTGGCGAATCGCTTACACGGCGGCGATCGCGAGTCGCTCGCGGCAGGCATCGTCGACAAAGCGCGCGTCATCGCCGAAGCGTCGGGCGGCTTCATGGGCATGGGCAACAAAGTGTCGAAGGAAGAGCAGAAGGTGCTCGACGAGCTGCTGAAGGCGTTCGGCTGAACACTCGGCCTTCCGGCCCGACGTGCCCTACGCGC
The DNA here is from genome assembly GCA_020848545.1 of Deltaproteobacteria bacterium. Taxonomy (GTDB): domain Bacteria; phylum Myxococcota; class JADLHZ01; order JADLHZ01; family JADLHZ01; genus JADLHZ01. Next base: position 134,956 of record JADLHZ010000084.1, read on the forward strand.
GCAGAAAGAAATCCTTCGCAAAGCGCGGCTTCGCCGGGTTGTCGCTGATGTCCGGCAAGGTCGCGATCGCCTGCGCGAGCACTTCGTGCAGCTTCTCGCCGTCGAGCTCCTGCACGCTCACGCTGCCGTCGGCGAGCGAGGACAAGAGATAGATCGCGCCTTCGCACGGGTAGATCGTCGTCTCGCGGATCAACCACTCTTCGTCGATGAAGTCGTAACGCGTGAGGGCGTCGTAGCTCTCGCTCGACAAGCCACGCGCGAACGCGTGCAGGCTCTTCACCAAGCGATGATTGCCGTGCTTGTCTTTCTCGAGCAGCGCGCGCTCTTGCAAGCTCTCGGCGTGACGGCGAAAGTCCGAGTCGCGCGGGATCGTGGGGATCTCGGCCTCGTCTTCGAAGCACGCGAGCACCTCTTCGATGCTCATGTGATCTTCGACGACGCTGTCTTCGGCCGTGGCCCGCACGTCGCGCGCGAACACGGCGAACACCAGGTACTCGCCCGGGGAGAACACGACGTCGACGAGGCCCACGGTCTTCGTTGACGGCTTGAACTGCGCGACGGCGGCGTGCACCATCTCGCGCTCCTTCATCGCCGGGCTGAAGACGTAGTGGCCGCCATCGATCTTGAACTCGACCGCCATGCCGCCCGCCACGTAGAAGTCGCGCGTCTTCTTCTGGTCGCGCTCGTAACGCTGCCACAAGACCCGCGCGTCGCACTCGGCGACCGTCACCACCGGCTGCAGCGCTTCGTCTTTGCCGCGCCAGGTGTCGGGATCGACGAGGCCCTTCTTGCACAACGAGTCGTGCGCCGCGCCGAAGAGCTTCGGCTCGCGCTTCTCGGCCTCGAACACGTAGAGCGGCGATTCCGGCAGGAAGAACATGTTGCAGGTGTAACGAAGGAACGCGACCTCGTCGTCGCTCAGGCGCAGCTCGCGGGGGCCCGTCGGCGCCTTGTCCGCCTTGCTGCCTTCCGATGTCATGGTGCGGGCGTTCACTTCGGCTCTTCCGGATCGCTTTCAAAGAGCTCGTAGAGCGCGGCGAACGCTTGCACGGTGCGCCCATGGCCGCCGCGTTTTTCTTTGCGCACCTTTTGCATCACTTCGTCGGACAGCTTTTTCTTTGGTGCGTCTTGATCGATCTCGCGCGCGGCGACCTTGGTGACGACGCGCGACGGGTGCATATCCGAGAGCAGCTCACCGAGCTCGCCGGCGTCTTGGTTCTTCTTCGTGTTGCCGACGTTCGCCTTCACGACTTTCTTCAAGTGCTCCGGCGTCTCTTCGCTGTCCGGTGAGTAGATCACCTTGCCGAGCCCGAGACCGACGAAGGACTCTGCCCAGCCGGTGTCGAGCAGCTCCATGCGCGCTTCGATGCTCGCGATCTCTTCGGCCAGGCGCGACTCACTCACGCGCCCGGCGAGCTGCTTCAACGCACGCAGGCGGCGCTTTTGGATCGCCATCCGGTGCTTGGTGAACGACATGCGCTCGCGCAGCGACGCGATCTCCGCGCGCGTTTGCTCGACGGCGGCGCCAGAGAACTTCGAGCCCGACAATTGGTCGAGCAGCGACGCGACCTTCGCTTTGTCGGCCGTGAAGTCTGCGGCGAAGCGGCCGTGGGCGAGGTTCAGGGTGTTGGCGAGCGAGGTCAGCGCCTTCGGGTCGTTGCGCGTCTGCCGCAACATGTCGTTGAACTTCTGCTCGCTCTCGACCTTCAGCTGCATCTGCGGGCCGGTCGGCGCGGCGAGATCAGGCGCCTTCTTCGCCGCCGCGTTGGCGCCGCGCTCGAAGCCGTCGTTCGTCGCGGTCTGCTGGCCTTGCTTGGTGCCGCTCTCGACGCCGTCCTTCTTTTGGACGTCCGGGGCATTCGTCGGCACGATCGGCCCTTGCGGACCGCCCACGCGCCTGCCTCCGCCGATGGTGGACATCGCCAAGGGGTGTAGCAGCGCTGGACCAGTCGGGCAAATGGATTTCCGCCGCGCCGGCCCGATGATTGACAGCGCCTTTCGCCAATGGCACGGGCCGCGCCGTGTCAGACCCCGCCCCCGTCCGCATCGAAGGCCTCCGCATCGTCACGCCGAGCGATCGCGAGATCTACGTGCCGTGGAGCGTGGCGCCGCGCGAGGCCGAGGCGTTCGCCGGGACGTGGGACGCGGTGCCGTTCAAAGCGCGCCACGCGGAGATCATCTTCGATCGCGCGCTGCTTCCGGGCTTCGGGTTTCTTCTGCCGATCGGTCGCACGACGGCGTGCATCGGCGTGTGCGAGGCCGGCGCAGACGACAGTGCCGTTGAACCGGCGCTCGCCCGACTCATCGACAAGCACTATCGGCACCGCTTGAGCGGCGCGAAGCTGATCGCCGCTCCGTGCGTGGTGAACGTGGCGCCCATGGTGGCACCGCTCACGCTCAGGCGCTGGCTGGCAGTCGTGCCTGGGTTGATTGACGTCTTCGCGGCGATCGCCAGGCAACGCTACGTGCAGCGCGTCTTGCGGCGCGTGTCGGCCGCGGAAATGTGATAGAAGCACCGCCGTCGCCGGGGTGGTGGAACAGGTAGACACAGCAGACTTAAAATCTGCTGACGCGTAAGCGTCGTGCCGGTTCGAGTCCGGTCCTCGGCACATCTCAGAGAGGGAGTCATGGCCACCAAAGAACAAGTCGTCTCCGCGTTGAGCAAGGTGAACGATCCCGAGCTGCACAAGGATCTCGTCACGCTCGGCATGGTGAAGGATGTGCACGCAGACGGCGCGAGCGTACGCCTCGGCATCGAGCTGACGACGCCGGCGTGCCCGTTGAAAGACAAGATCCGCGGAGACGTCGAGGCGGCGTTGAAGGCGATCGGCGTCGACAGGGTGGACATCACGTGGGGCGCGCAAGTGCGCTCCGGTCGCGCCGCGCTGAACGCCGGCGATTTCTTGCCGCAAGTGAAGAACGTCTTACTCGTCGGCTCCGGCAAGGGCGGCGTCGGCAAGAGCACGGTGGCGGCGAACCTCGCGTGCGCGCTGCAGCGGCTCGGCGCCAAGACCGGCCTGCTCGACGCCGACATCTACGGGCCGAGCGTGCCGACGATGTTCGGCACGCACGAGAAGCCGAAGATGGCGGAGAACGGCAAGCAGCTCGAGCCGGTGAAGGCGTTCGGCCTCGAGCTCATGTCGATCGGCTTCCTCGTCGATCCGAACGAAGCGATCGTCTGGCGCGGGCCGATGCTCGCGAGCGCGGTGCAGCAGTTCATGAAGGACGTCGCGTGGAGCGCGCTCGACTACTTGATCGTCGACTTGCCGCCAGGCACCGGCGACGTGCAGCTCACGCTCAGCCAGACCCTGAAAGTGAGCGGCGCGTTGGTGGTGACCACGCCGCAGACCGTCGCGTTGGCGGACGTGGTGCGGGCCAAGGCGATGTTCGATAAAGTGAACATCCCCGTCATCGGCCTCGTCGAGAACATGTCGAGCTTCGTTTGCGGCAAGTGCGACACGCGCCACTACATCTTCGATCGCGGCGGCGGCGAGCGGGCGGCGGCCGGCATGAACGTGCCCTTCCTCGGCGAGCTGCCGTTGGTCACCGATGTGCGCGAGGCGGGTGACGCGGGCATTCCCATCGTCGAGCGGGCGCCCGAGTCGCCCGGCGGGAAGGCGTTCTTGAGCTTGGCCGGCCGCGTCGCAGACCGACTGAGCGTTCTCGCAGCGCGTCAAACTTCGCTCAAAATCGTGGCCTGAGGCCGGATTGTCGCCCTTGCTTGACGGTGAGCGCGCCGCGTTTGGCCGCCGGCCGGTAAGCGCGCGCTAATCGCAACGGTCGGATTTTCCCGGTCGATACTGATGGCGTGACACTCGAGCCCCCACTGAGCCTGCAGATCACCCGGACGCCGACCGTCACGCTGATCTCTTCGGTGCTGGCGCTCTTTGCCGGGATGTTCGCGTTCGACGTCGAGCGCGCTGCGCCAGAACGCCCGGCGCTTCACCTGCCGTCGAACTACGACGATGTCCACATCTCGACCAAGCTCCGGGATCGCTTGAACGCCGACGAGTCGCTGTCGATCACGGCCAAGTCGATCAAGCTGTATACGACCGGCGGCGTCGTCAAGCTGCGCGGACAGGTGATTCGCAAGACCGAGCGCGATCGCATCGTGGCCGCGGCGAAGACCATCGCCGGCGTCAAGTCGGTCGACGACCAACTGAAGATCCTCCTCGAATAGGCGCCCTTCTGCAGGCCATTGGCGTCCTTCTTCGTGCGGCTCCTCCGAGAACGCATGCGGAGGATGAAGACCATGGCGGAGTACATCAAGGGTGTGACTTTGAGCGGCGGCACGCGTGCCGGCTTGCTTTGGGGCAACGACGGCAGCTTCGGACAAACGATGGCAGCGACCGCTGGCCTCTCGAGCGGAGTGTTCGCATTCTCGTGGATCTTCCGCGCGCAGGTCGGTGTCAGCGGCACGGCTGGCGCGGCACACCTACCGAGCGGCTGGAAGGAGCTCTATGGCGGAGGCGTCAAAGCGTCGATCGGAGTGCTGACGCTGCCCGAGGCGGGCGGCGTGACCGTCGGCGCTGAAGTCCTGAACGTCGGCGTCCGGCTGCTCGCGCAGATTAACGTGCCGCTTCCCATCGAGGCGCTGACGAGCAACAACGTCTTTGTCTCCCTCCACGCCGGTTACGAGCACAACCTCATGACGGACTACAAAACGCGGCCGACGCACATGCACGGCTTCTTCCTCAGCGCGTCGGTGAACGCGTTCCGTTACTGATCCGTGCGATGAAACGTGCGGGCGCGCTTGCTGAGACTACACTCCGCGGGTGGCGCGACTGCGCGAGATCGGGACCGAGCCGCCGAGGCACTTCGAGCTGCAAGCGTCGACGGTAATCGGGCGTGATCCCAGCTGCACGATCCAACTGCGCGACAACCTCGTTTCGCGCACGCACTGCGAGATTCGCCGGGCCGAGGGCGATCGCTACCTGCTCGTCGACCTCGGCAGCACGCACGGCACTTTCGTCGGCGGCGCGAAGATCAAAGAGCACGTGCTCGTCGACGGCGACATCATCATCGCCGGCGCGTCGCGGCTGTGCTTCGAGCTGCCGTTCAAGCGCTTCGGCCAGAGCGCGGTGACGATCTCGACCGAGACCGCCGCGCACGCGCTGCAGCACACGGCGCCGGTGGTCGAGGCGGCGTTTCTCCCAGGCGATCGCGTGGGCGACGAGGCGCAGCTGCGGCGGCAATACGATCGCTTGCGCGCGGCGTACGAAGTGACGCGCGCGATCGCGGCGGCGGATGACGTCGACGCGGTGCTCGATGGGATCGTGGTCAGCGCGTTTGCGCTCTTGGCCGCCGATCGCGTGACGGTGCTCTTGTGGGACGCCGAGAAGTCGGAGCTCGTGCCGAAGCTGACGCGGCTGCGCGCGGGGACGGCAGCGGATCGGCCCGTCACGCTGTCGAAGACGCTGCTCGGCGACGTGGTGAAGAACAAGACCGGCGTGATCCTGGTCGATGCGCCGAGCGACGTCCGCTACGGCCAGGCGCAGAGCGTGGTCGCCGGCGGCGTGCGATCGGCGATGACGGTGCCGATGCTGCACGCCGGCGAGCTGCTCGGCGTGATGCACATGGACTCCTTGATGGCGACGCACGTGTTTCACGAGTACGACCTCGAGATCTTCTCGTCGATCGCGGGGCAGGCGGCGCTGTTTCTAAAAACCGCGAAATTGCGCGGCAAGCTGCAAGACGAGTCGAAGGCGCGGCTGTACTTGCAGCGCTTCTTGTCGCCCGGCGTCATCGAAGAGGTGCTCGGCGGCGGCAAGTATCAGCTCGGCCACGGCGGTGAGCTGCGCGAGATCACCGTGCTGTTCAGCGACATCCGCGGGTTCACGGCGTTGTCAGAGAAGCACTCGGATCCGGCGCTGATCGTCGAGCTTCTGAACGACTACTTCGAGCTCATGGTCGATGTGCTGTTTCGCCATGGCGGGACTTTGGACAAATACGTGGGCGACGAGCTGATGGCGCTCTTTGGTGCGCCGCTGCCGATGCCCGACGCTCCGGCCCGCGCGGTGGCGTGTGGGCTCGACATGATCGCCGCGCTCGGCACCTTCAACGCCGCGCGGGTGGCGGCGGGGAAGTTCCCGATCGACATCGGGATCGGGATTCACTCGGGCGTCGCGCTGTGCGGGACGATCGGGTCGCGCAAGGCGATGCAGTACACCGCGATCGGCGATATGGTGAACACTGGGGCGCGACTGTGCAGCGTGGCGAAGGCGGGGCAGGTCATCGCGAGCGAGGCGACGGTGGCGAAGCTCGGCGGCGCGTTCGTGGGCGAAGCGCTGGCGCCGGTGAGTGTCAAAGGGAAGGCCGAGCCGCTCAAGATCTTTGCCTTCAAGCGTTGAGCTCACGCGCGATGTTGGCGGAAGTGAAACAAGCGCAAGAGCCACACTTCGTCACGACCGACGCGGTACCACAGGACGAACGGCAATCGACGGAGCAGAAGCTTTCGAATCGTGCCGTCGCCCGCGTGCATTTCGATCCGACCGACGAGCGGCGTCGCGGCGAGCAGGTGCCTTGCGTCGGCGATGTCCCGCCTCAGCCCGTCGAGAACGTCCCTTCGGGCGTTCGCATGCAGCCAGAGCACTTGCCGTTTGACGTCGATGACGAAGGCGCGGTGCAGACGCGTGCGCATCAGCGCTTACGACGTCGTGTGCGGGCTTTCGGAAGCGCGTTCAGCGCTTTTTCGAGCTCGGCGTCGCTGGCTTCTTCGAACCCGTGCTCCTGGATCCGCTCCCACGTACTCCACACTTGCTCGCGTTGCCATCGCTCCGCGCGCGTCATCCCTTCGAAGTCGTCGATGTCCTTGAGGCGCTCGCCGATCAGGACGCGGATGGTCGGTGACAGCTTGAGGCCTCGGCGGCTCGCTTCCGTGCTGACCCGCCGACGGAGCGCGGGCGAGAGGACGATGCTGACGGGATCTTCCTGCTGTCGCGGCTGTCTCGGAGGCATAGTGAAATTCACTATAGCATGCGCGCGCGGTGAGGACGAGGTCGATGACAGAGCTCAGCTTTTCTTCAGCGCGTCCCGGGTGTCGTGAGTTGGCCACTGTTCAAGGACAGGACACGAAGGTTCCGCCGTAGGTCACGGCCGACGGCGACTCGCGCGCGCCGATCGGGGGCGCCCCGGTGAAGCTCGTTGGCCCACTCGAACCAGTAGGGCCGATCGTTCCGTTATAGTCGTAGGCGAGGTTGGGGCCGGCATCGACCAGGTTTGAAGCTTCAGGCGAGTGAAGACACTGGGTCTCCTGATTCGGCAAGTAGCCAGCGACCGGGACGATCGCAGCGCACAGCTGTTCCGGCCCCGAATTCGGAGCGCAGCTCGTGGAGAAGCACGGATTTCCAGACGTGTTGGAGCACGTGAATGCGGTCGTTACGACGTTCGCCGTCGATGATGTTCCGATACAGGTATTCGAATCACCGAACGTCGCACTCGGCGCGAGCTCGTATCCGACGGTCGCAGCCCCACCGGCTATCAGATTGCCGCGAAAACATAGGTCGAACGAGGTTGCGGCCCGGATTGCTGTGGATCCCGAGGGTAGGTAGACACTGTTGTGATCGATGCGAACCGCTCCGAGGCTGCCGGTGCTGTTCTTGATGTCGATCGCATAGTCGTAGCGGCCATAGACGACGTTCAGAAGAATTTGGTTGGAGTTGCCGTCAGCGAGGATTCCCGTGGTCATGTTCGTTGCCGACAAATTTCGAAACCAGTTCTGAACGATCAGGCTGAACGATGCACCGCTGTCACTCACCACGATGCTTCTCGCTGCGCCACCGATCGGCACGAAGAACTCGTTGTTCACTAGCGAGTTGAACGCCGCTTCGCTCGAGGTGATTCGCACTGCCGTTCCCGTGGTTTCAAAACGCAGGCCTTCGATCACATTCTTTGGACTCGATAAGACGAAACCAGCACCCGAAGATTGAATCGTGACGACGCCACTCACCGGTCGAAGGTGAACGCCGTCGGGGTTCGCTCCACACGTGCCGGGGCACTCGTCGATGTCGAACGGTCCAGAACCAAGATTGTAAGGACCTGGGTGCAACCCGATAACCTCCGGCTTGTTGCCGTTTGCGGCGTTGTCGTGCGCGATGGCTTGGCCGATCGCGACGCCAAGAATTGTCGCGTTGTCGATTTTCGTGCCGCAACCGGCTGTCACCAGCCCGTCGCAGGCGGCGTTGCATCCTAACGTTCCGTCCAGGTACCCAGCCGACCAACAGGTGGTCCCGGGCGGAAGTAGCGAGCCATCGCAGACCTCTCCAGTGTTCGCGTTGATGGTGCCGTTTCCGCAAATTCGATTGCACACCGAAGGATTCTCTATGGGACACTCCCACGCCACCTCGACCTGACAATCTGCGTCGCAGCCATCGCTCGGATCGCGATCGCCGTCGTCGCACTCTTCGTTGTTCCCGATATCGACGATCATATTCCCGCAGAGCAGCGTGCACGCCGACGGCGTACCGGGGCACGTGTAGCCACTCTCGGTGGCGCACGTGTTGCTGCAGCCATCGCCGCTGTCGCGATCGCCGTCATCGCAGCTCTCGCCTTGTCCCATGTCGACGACGCCGTTGCCGCAATAGCGCGCGCACACCGACGTGACGGCGTTGCTGCAGAAGAACCCTGTCTCGATCGCACACGCGCCGTCGCAGCCGTCACCCGGCACTACGCCGCCGTCGTCGCACGCTTCGCTTCCCGCGCGCACGCCGTCGCCGCAGCGCACGCTGCACTTCGAGGGCGTGGTCAGCAAGCACACCGCGCCGTCCTCGATCTCGCATGAAGCGTCGCAGCCATCGCCCGGAACCAGCGCGCCGTCGTCGCACTCCTCGAGCGCCGAGATGACGACGCCGTCGCCGCAGATCGCCGCGGCGCCGAGGGTCACGTCCAACGCGCTCATCGCTCGCCGCACGACTTCGACGCTGGCAGTGCCGCTCGCGACCACGGCACCGCCTGCGACACCGTCGACGCGCACGTGAATGATCTGCCCGACGCGATCTTCCTGCAGCAGGATCGCGAGCGTCTGCGGATCGGCCAACGCTCCGCCCACGCTGCGCGGCAAGAGCAGCACATCGCCGACTGGGCTGCCGTCGGAGAGCGCGCCCTCGATGCGCAGCTGTTCGATTCCCGCCTCGGCGTCGAAGTGCATCGTCAGCGCGATGCCGGTCTCGTCGCTGCGCGTAACGGGCTTCTTGCACGCCACGAAGAGCAGCGCGAGGGCAAGCGCCCACCTCACCATGACGCGTTCCCCAGCGTTCCCGTGTGAGAGACTTGCGGCGCCGGCGTCATCACGATGCCGACCGCGACGCCTGCTGCCGCGCCGGCGAGCACCACGCCGCCGATGATCGTCCAGAACCACCACTTCGTATGCACGCCGGGCTTGGGCGGCGCGCTCTCTACAATGACCGGCGCACGATCGTCCGCAAACGCCGGCGCGCTGGCGATCTGGCGCATCGCCGCCATCGACGCTGCTTGCGCATCGGCGATCCGCTTCTCCTCGGCGCGCTTCTGCTCGGCTTCGATCTTCTGCTGCTCGGCCAACGACGCCTTCGCTTCGCTGAGCCGCTCGCGCGCGACGGTCGCCTGCGCCGTGTTCGTGTTGTCGCGGAGGTACCCTTCGTAGAAGAACACCGCGCGCTCGTAGTGCTTCAGATAGAAGTGACACTGCGCGATGTTGAAGAGCACCGCCGGCGCCGGCTTCTTCTCGTACGCCGCCGAGAACTCGGCCAGCGCTTCATCGAAGCGACCGAGCTTGAACGCCGTCTCGCCGCGCTTGTAGATCGCACGCGCTTCGGCGATGGCCGGGTCCTCGGCCTCGCGCGCTTTCGCTTCGACCTTCTTCGCGCCTTTCTTCACCGGCTTCGCGGCGGCGTTCGCCACGGTCGGGAGCGCGATCAAAAGGACGAGGAACCGAATCACCGCTGCCTCCGGGCGCGTCACTCGGCGTAGGGATCCATGAGACCACCCTTGTCGATGCGCCGCTTCTTCTTGCTGCCCTTCTTTTTGCCCTTCGCAGCGCCTTTTTCGACATTTTTATCTGCAGCGGCGGCGACCGGTGCGGGCTCCGGCGTAGGTTCAGGTGCGACGATGGGCACCGACGCCGGCGCGGCCACGACTGGCGCGGGCGCGGCGACCACGGGCGGATCCTGGGCCACGACCGGCGCCGGGGCGGCCCGCGGCCAGAAAATGTATGCGACCGCGATCGCTGCACACGCGGACGCGCCTAGCGCCAACGGCAGCCACGCGCGTTTCTTCGCAGGCGCCGCCAGCGGAGCGCCCTCGATCGCCTTCCCACCGCGCAACACCGCGACCCGCGATTGCACCCAGCGCATGTTCGCCGGCCGCCGCGCCGGATCCTTGTCGAGGCACTGCAGGATCAACGCCGCCAAGTCCGGCGGCAGATCCTTCGCCAGCGCCGCGGGATCCGGCGGCGGCACGGTCAGGTGCTTGATCACGATCTCGCCGAAGCTCTCCGCGACGAAGGGCTTCTTGCCGGTGACGAGCTCGAACAAGATGATCCCGAACGCGTAAATGTCGGCGCGCGTGTCGACCGCTTTTCCCGCGAGCTGCTCCGGCGCCATGTACTCCGGCGTGCCGAGCAGCGCGCCGGCGGCCGTGCGGTTCACCGACATCGCTTCACCGCTGTCACCGGAGAGCTTGGCGACGCCGAAGTCGAGCAGCTTCACGAAGTCTCGGCGCCCGCCGCGCTCGGTGAGAAAGACGTTGTCGGGCTTCAAGTCGCGGTGAACGACCTTCGCGTCATGCACCGCGGCGAGCCCGAGCGCGATCTGCTCGGCCACGTCGAGCACGCGGGCGAGCGGCACGGGACCTTGCTCCATCGCTTCGCGCAGCGTCTGGCCCTGCAAGAGCTCCATCACGATGTACTTCTCTTCGGCGGCCTCGACGAAGTCGATCACCTCGACGATGTGCTCGTGGTTGATCTGATTGACGACGCGCGCCTCGTCGAAGAAGCGGCGCACGGCCGGCGGGTTCTGCGCGTGCTCGGGCTTCAAGAGCTTCACCGCCACGCGGCGGCCGAGCTTCGCGTGCTCGGCGAGATAGACGGTGCCCATGCCGCCTTCGCCGAGCACTTGCACGAGCCGATAGTTGCCGAGCACGCGGCCGACGTGGCTGGTCGAAAGCGCGGCGGCTGCGGCGTCCTGCTCACCCATTGCCCGCAGTATAGCCTGGGGTTAGGAGTCGCGCCGTGCTCGCGCTGCTGCTCCTCATCGCCGCCCCCGAGCTCGAGTATTCGCCGGTCGTCTTGCGCGACTTCCGTTGGCAGACGCAGCTGCAACAAACGCCGAGCGCCTGGAGCGTGGAGAACCTGCTCGAGATGGGCGGCACGCCGGTCGTCATGAGCAACATCGAGAGCGGCGGCTTCTCGAAGGTCGATCCCTTGCGCGTCAGCGTGCTCGGCGATTCGTACCTGTGGTCGCGGCATACGCTCGCCGGCATCGATGTATCAGATCCTTTACATGCTGGCGCCCAGGCGTTGCGCGTGCCTTTTCGGCTGCTCGACAGCGCGGCCGTGCGCTTCAGCGAGAACGCCGGGGCCGACATGGGCGGCGTCGCGCTCGAGCTGCAGTCGCCGCACGCGCAAAGTGGCACCGAGGTCGGCGGCCTCTACACGACGCCCACGCTCGGCGGTCTCGCGCCTGGCGCGATCTATCTGATGGACACGCTCTCCGGCCTGCACGCGCTGCAACGCATGCCGCTGCCGGCGCTCACCCGCCGCCACTTCCACGACAACTGGTCGCTCTCGTTTGCACGCACGGAAGATCTCGGTGCGAAGGGCGCGCTTCGCTACGGCGCGCAGATCGATCTCGGCACGCGCCGCTTCAATGCCTTCGACACGAGCGGCCCGGCCGGCACCTTCGCCGAGCCGTTCGCGATCGCTTCGTTCGCCGTGCGCTACGAGCCGCCGTCGCGATCCTATGATTCACAACCGTGGCACGTGTTCGTCGCCGCCGAGTACCGTGAGCGCAAGCACCTCTTCGCCGAGCAGTGGTGGAGCAGAGACGAGAGCCCGGCCGTGCAGAGCGCAGCGCTGAGCGTCGGCGCGGTGCTCAAAGATTTTCGCGCCGGCATCACCCTCAAGTACGAGCACAGCAACGCCGCCGGCCTCACCACCCCGCGCGAGCGCTTCGATCTCGACGGCCAAGGCCTCGCGCCGTACTACCCGCGCGGCGATCGCATCGGCGTCAACGTCGACCTGCGCTTCGATCGATCGATCGGCTTCTCGCGCGTCTTCGCCGCGGTGAACGAGCGCATCATCGGCTTCGCGCCGAGCGTGCGTGCGTGGACGAACGATCAACTCTTCGAAGGCCAGCCGATCGGGCGCATCGACTTTCGCAGCAGCCCGACGTTGATCCTGCACGGGCACGTGAGCGCCGGCTTGCGTGACGATCGCCAGCTCGGTCCGGTGCGGCTGGCGTACGCGTTCTACGGGCTCGCCACGCACGCCGGCAACGCGCGGCTCGCGAACACGGTGGCGCTCGCCGATATCGGCATCAAGGCGCAGGCGTCGCTCACCGCGTGGAAGTACCTGATGCCCTTCGTGTCGCTCTCGCGATCGCCTGTTCCGCTCTCGGCGAACGTCGCGCTCGCGCTGACGCCGGGCTACGAAGACGGCGCGGTCTTCGCCGGCGACACGCTCATCGACACGACGGGCGGCGCGGCGACGAGCGTCTCGCAGGGCCTCATCATGGCAAAGGTGCACTCGCTCGCGTTCGGCTTCGAGTCACAGCTCCTGCCGCCGCTGCGCGTGAGCGTGCAAGCGATCGGCAAGACCTTCGACGACACTTACTGGACACGCTTCGCCTCCGAGACTCCGGTCGAGCGCGACGACGATCGCTATTTTCTCACGCCGGGCGAGAAGCGCTACACGCTCGACAATTTTCCCTTCGGCGAGCGGCCGTTCTTCGTCGGCGGCCAAGCGCAGATCGTCGCGCAGGATCCGAAGCGCTACTTGGTCTCGGTCGGCTTCGCCACGATGTTCTCGCTCGGCACGACGGCGTTCGGGAACGGCCCGTTCAGCAACGACATCGCCGTCGTCGATCCGAGCACGGCGAACCCGAACGCGCGCCTGCACCGGGTCGGCAACATGGAGAACGATCGCGCGTATTTTCTGAAGGCCGCGTTCGGCGTCCGCATCGTCGACACGCTCTGGGCGTTCGCGTCGGTGCGCTACAAAGACGGAAAGCCCTTCGCGTTCTACTCGCAGCGGGTCAAAGACGGCCAGCTCTCGCAGGTCTACGAGTCGCCGAAGGGCTCGCTCTACAAGCTCGAAGGGCCGCGCGAGGACGCCCACGTCGATATCGACGTGAAGGTGGGCTACACGATCCCGCTCGGGCACGGCCGCGGCTTGCGCCTGGAAGCGCTGATCTCGAACGTCTACGACGTGGGCAGCGAGATCGCCGAGCGCCAAGGGCAGGGGACGACGCGCGCCTCGCTCGAGATGGCGATCCCGCGCACGGGCTTTCTCACCGCTGAGCTCGTGCTGCCGTGAAGATCGTCTACGCGAAGGACGGAACGCCCGGGGTGATCGCGGCGAACGTGCTCGAAGCGTACGAGGGGCTCGGTGCCCTCCACGGCAAGCACCGGCCGATGCAGGCGCTCTTGCTCGTGGCCGCGGCGCAAGGACGGCTGAGCGAGCTCGTCATGCCGCGCCCGGATCTCGTGGCCATAGACACGCTGGTCCATCGCTTGGATCTGCCCGCGATCGGACGGCGCGAAGAAGCGCTGCTCGACGCCGACACGCGCGCCTTCGTCGCCGCGTACCTGACGGGCTTTCGCCACGAGATCCCTGCACACATGCGCCTCTTGTTCGCGCGCGTTCCGGAGCATTCGCCGGCGACGTTGATCTCAGCGCTCATGCTCAGCGCGTACCTTGGGCTCGCCGAGGGCCAAGAGCGGATGGAGCGCGCGATCCTCGACGCGTGCGAGGCCGGCGCCGATCCGGCGGTGCTCACGACGATGTTCGCGCCGCACCTAGACGGCTTCGATCGCGAGCGCGTGCGCGGCGTGGGCTTTGGGCTCGACCTTGGGGCGCACGCGATCGCGGGCGGCAGCAACGCGTGGGCGCTCACCGGCGCACGCACGGCGAACGGTCGCGCGATGCTCTGCGGCGATCCGCACCTGCAGGTGAACCAGCTGCCGGCGCTCTTCTTCGAGGCGGCGCTACGCGTGGGCGACGATTATTGGCTCGGCGCGACGATCCCGGGGCTGCCGGGCATCGCGGTCGGCCGCAATCGGAACGTGGCGTGGAGCGGCACCTTCGGCGTCGCCGACAACGTCGATCTGACGATTGAGGACGACCCCGCCGGCGCGCCGCGCGAAGTCGAGGTGAAGCGCCGGTGGCAAAAGGCCGAGCGCTTCGCGTTCTTCGACACCCCGAGCGGCACGCTCGAGCGGGGACCGCGACCGCACGCGATCGCGACGCGCTGGTGGGGGCGCAAGGATCCTGCAGCGTGCCTACAGGCGTACATGCGCCTTCCCCTCGCGCGGTCGGCGGATGAAGCGGTGTGCATCCTCGATCGCGCGCTGACCCTGAGCTTGCACTTCGTTCTCGCTGATCGCGCCGGGGCGGTGCGCTACCGGCAGCTCGGGCAGATCCCGAAGGGGCGAGGTGACGGCGTGCTCGTGCCGCTCGCCCCTGGCGCGCTCGTCGAGCCCTACGCCGGCGAAGATCTGCCGCGCTCGGCCGACGACGACGGTATCATCGCGACCGCGAACGAAGCGCGCCTCGGCGTCGACGGCGGCGTGCTCTCGACGCTTGCCCAGCCGAGCTACCGCCTCGATCGGATCAAGGAAGTGCTGCGCGGGCGCCGCGATCATGATCTCGCGTCGATGCAGGCGTTGCAGCTCGATCTGCGCTCGCTCCAGGCCGTACGCTTGCGTGACGCGCTCGTCGCGGCGCTGCCCGACGGCAATCTGCGTAATGAAATTCATACGTGGGATAATATTTACACTGAAGCGAGCCGAGGCGCGACCGCCTTCGATCGGGCCTATCGCGCCGCCGTGCGCGCGCTGGCGCCGAAGCTCGGCGGCGCGTGGTGGCTGGCGGCCCTCGAGCGCACAGAGATCTCGGTCTGGTGGTGCCGCGGCATCGACGCCTTGCTCGCGCGGGGCTTCGACGGCGAGACGCACGCGGCGTTTCTGCGCGAGCTCGACGTGCGGGCGCCGATCGCACCTTGGGGCGAAGCCCACACGATGACGATGCCGCACATGGTGCTCGGCGGCGTGCCCGGCGCGTCGCGCGGGCCGTTTCACCTGCCGGGCTCGCTCGCCACCGTGCGCCAAGGCAACAACGTGCCGCACGGCAAAGGCGTCGCCACCACCGGCCCGGCGTACCGCTTCATCACCGATCTCGGCGAAGACGCTGCGTACACTTCGATCGCCGGCGGCATCGACGGCTCGGTCTTCGCGCGCTCGTTCGCCTGCTGGCTCGACGATTGGCGCGCCGGCCGCTACCACCGCCTCGTGCCGCCGTCGTGATCCCTTTGACGCGGGCGATCGGAATCGCTAAGGACGCGCGTCTTCCCCTTTTGACTCACACAGGAGCAGCGATGACCTTCGGCTGGGCGCAGCGTCCGAATTCTGGCTGGATCGAAGTGGTGTGCGGCTCGATGTTCTCGGGGAAGACCGAGGAGCTCATCCGCCGCCTGAAGCTCGCCGCCATCGGCCGCCAGCGCGTGCAGATCTTCAAGTCGGCGCGCGACGATCGCTACGCCGAAAAAGAGATCGTCTCGCACTCGGACAATCGCTTGCAGAGCGAGCTCGTCCACCGCGCCGAAGACATCTTGAGCAAGCTGCACCCAAAGACGCAGGTCGTCGGCATCGACGAAGCGCAGTTCTTGGGCGAGGGCCTGGTGCGCGTGTGCCAGATGCTCGCCGACCGCGGCGCGCGCGTCATCGTCGCCGGCCTCGATCAGGATTATCGCGGCGAGCCCTTCGAGCCGATGCCGGCGCTGCTCGCCGTCGCCGAGAGCATCACGAAGCTGAACGCCGTGTGCGTGCACTGCGGCGCGCCCGCGAACAGGACGCAGCGGCTGACGGCGGAGGAAGGCCGCGTCGTCGTCGGCGCGTCTGAATCCTACGAAGCGCGCTGCCGCCGCTGCCACGAGCCGAACGGCAATCCGCAGATCGACTTCTTGCCGCGGCCGATGCCGGTCAAGCCGAAGGCCGCGACCGAGCCCGACAAACACCAAGGCTGACCCGTGCCCGAGACGATCTACAACGACCTGCACTATTCGATCCCGGAGCTCGCGCATCCGTACGGCAAGAACTTCCACTTGCTCGCCGACGTGGTGCTCTTGAGCGAGCTCGCGGAGCTGTCGCGACAAACGACGAGCGTCGCCCGCTGCAATCGCCTGGTGCGCGACATTTACTCGGGCCTCATTCGCTACGTCGTCGCCGCCGAGTTTCCGCGCGTCATCACCGAAGTGCCCACGCGCATGACGCAGTTCACGGACAAGGCGGTGTTCGTCGGGCAGCTCGTCGATCGCGAGGTCGAGACGGTGGTCGTCGACGTCGCGCGCGCCGGCACGCTCTCCGCGCAGGTGTGCTTCGAGTTCCTCGGCGAGCTCTTGAACCCCGAGCGCGTGCGGCAGGACCACGTCTACATCAACCGGAAGACGAACGATCACGGCCAGGTCGTTGGCACGCACTACGCCGGCAGCAAGATCGGCGGCGCGGTCAAAGACGCGATGGTGCTGATCCCGGATCCGATGGGCGCGACGGGCGGCAGCCTCGCGTCGACGATCGATATTTACAAGAAGGACGTCCCCGGTCCGGCGAAGAAGTTCGTGGCGATGAACTTGATCGTCACGCCCGAGTACGTCGCGCACATGGCGAAGCACCATCCGGACGTCATCGTCTACGCCGTGCGCCTGGATCGTGGGCTCTCACCGGATGACGTGCTGAAGAGGCCGCTCGGGACCAAAGGCGAGACGGGCCTCAACGAGAAGCAGTACATCGTGCCGGGGCTCGGTGGCCTCGGCGAGCTCCTCAATAATTCGTGGGTGTGATCTTGGAAAAGAAGATCGAGTACAAGCAAGCGAAGGTCCTCTTCAGCAAAGAGAAGCTCGACGAGCGCATCAAGGTGCTCGGCGCCGAGATCACCCGCGACTACAAAGGCAAAGACCTCGTCGTCGTCGGCATCCTGAAGGGCTCGTTCATCTTCATGGCCGACCTCGTGCGCGCGATCGACTTGCCGCTGCAGGTCGACTTCCTCGGCCTGTCTTCGTACGGCGACGAGACGTCGACGAGCGGCGTCGTCAAGATCACGAACGACTTGTCGAAGCCGATCGATCACAAGCACGTGCTCATCGTCGAGGACATCATCGATACCGGCCTGACGATGCAGTACCTGCTCGAGTTCCTGAAGACGCGCAGCCCGTCGAGCGTGAAGATCTGCGCGCTGCTCGAGAAGCCCGACAACGCGAAGACGAAGATCGACATCGCGTACAAGGGCTTCACGATCCCGAATGAGTTCGTCGTTGGCTACGGGCTCGACTACGCCGGGCTCTACCGCAACCTCGCATACATAGGTGTCCTAGGGGCGTAGCAGCTTCTTCGTCTCGCTCGCCATCGTCGCGACCGCGAGCCGCCGCGGAAACACGCGCGTCAGCAGCCACTGCGCGAAGCGATTGAACGCGCCCGGCACGAACGCGCCGCGCCGCCGTCGATCCACCGCGCGCATCGTCTCGACGGCGACCGCGTCCGGCGTCATCGCCTTCGGCGCCTTCGTGCCGCGGGTGATGGCGATGAACCCCGGCGTGCTCGTGGCGCCGGCGCAGCACACGAGGACGTTGACGCCGCGCGGCCCGAGCTCAGCGGCCAACGCTTCGCCGAGCGACAGATTGAAGGCCTTCGTCGCGCCGTAGCTGGCCACCCACGGCGAGCCCCAAAACGCCGTCAGCGACGACATCAAGACGATCGCGCCGCGCCCGCGCTTCGCCATCGCTTCACCGAAGACGTGCGCGAAGATCATCGGCCCCTTCGCGTTGACGTCGAGGACGCGCTGGTGATCCGCGATCGGCGCCGACAGAAACGGCGCCGCGACCGACAGCGCCGCGTTGTAGACGACGACGCCCACGTCGCGGGCGGCGAGCGCTCGCAATCTCTCTTCCAACCGGGGATCGCCGAGGTCGAGCGCGAGCGTCTCGAAGGTGCGCTCGGGATGCTTCGCACTCAGCGCATCGGCCAGCGCCTGCAGCGGCTCGCTCCGCCGCGCGATGAGCACCAGTGAATGCCCGCGCCGCGCCAGCTCCCACGCGAACGCCGCGCCGATGCCCTCAGAAGCTCCCGCAACGACCGCCCACTCGCTCATGCCTTGACCTCGCCTCCTTCATTGACGAACAACGATCGCGTGACCGGCGCCGCCGCATTGCTCGCCACCTACGCAGCCGTCTTCGCGCTCTATCTCGTCGTGCCCGGCCGCTGGGTCGAGGGCTACGTCAAAGACCAGAGCGGCCGTCCGCTGCGTTACCACTTGAACGGCCTCGCCGTCTTCGTCCTGAGCGTGGGAGCCTTCGCCGCGCTCGCGCACGCCGAGATCGTTTCGTGGAATTTTTTCTACGTGCACCGCTACGAGACCTTGGCGACGGCGTTCGTCATCGGCGTCGTCTTCACGCTCGCGATCGTGCTGCGGCAGATGCCCACGGGCAGAGGTCTGTTCAAGGACCTCTACCTCGGCCGCCTCGAGAACCCGCAACGCGGCCGCATCGACGCGAAGATGTTTCTGTACCTCATCGGCGCCGTGATGCTCGAGCTGAACCTCGTCTCGTTCGCAGCGCACCACGTGCTCACACACGACGCGCCTTCGCCCGGCGTCTTTCTCTACACGGCGCTCTTCACCTTCTTCCTCGTCGAGTACCTCTTCTTCGAGCGCGTGCATCTCTACACCTACGACTTCGTCGCCGAGCGCGTGGGCTTCAAGCTCGGCTGGGGCTGCCTCGTCTTCTATCCGTTCTTCTACTGCGTCGGCCTGTGGTTCGCGGCGGAGCAGCCGAGCCCAGAGACGCCGCTGCCGTTGCTCGTGCTCTACGCAGCGCTCTTTTTCCTCGGCTGGACCTTTGCCCGCGGCGCCAACCTGCAGAAGTACGCGTTCAAGACCGCGCCCGATCGCAAGCGCTTCGGCCCCTTCGAGCAGCGCGCGATCGGTGGTCGTGTGCTGGCGAGCGGCTTCTGGGGCCTCTCGCGTCACGTGAACTACTTGGGCGAGATCCTGATGGCGTCGGCGCTCGCGCTGGCGCTCGGCTATCCGGCGAGCCTGTGGCCGTGGATGTATCCACTTTATTACATCGTTCTGCTCGTGCCGCGGCAGATCGCCGACGACGCGCGCTGCAAGGAGAAGTACGGGCCGATCTGGGACGAGTACGTCGCGCAAGTGCCGCGAAGGATCGTCCCCGGCCTGTTCTAGCGCACGTCGAACGCGGCCGCCGAGAACGCGCCGACGCCGCCGTTGCCCACGGCGAAGACATAGACGCGCTCGCCCTTCACTGCGCGCACGAGCTCGATGGTCGTGCGCGGCGCCTTTCGCTCCGTGACGAGCGCGTTCGCAGAGACGTACCAGCGGGTCGCGCCAGGCGGATCGCGCATGACGACGTAGCGACCTTTCGGCGCCAACGCCTCGACCGGCGCGCCGTTCTCATCGGTGATGCCGATAGTGAACGGCGCGCGCTCGGTGAAGAGCTCGTGCAGGCTCACGAACGTGCGATCCGATTGCACGCCGTCGTCGGCTTCGGCGTAAATATACGCGCGCGGCTGCTGCACAGCCTGGAGGCGCGCCGGCGGGACCTCTTCGGCAGCGAAGAAGGGCGCCGCGGAAAAGCGATACGACCACCAGCAGTCGCCCAGGCGCGTCGCGGTGCCTTCTTCGATCTGCACTTCTTTGATCGGCCGCGTGACGGGGCACTCGTTGTCGACGCACACCCCGATGCGCACCTTGACGTCGCGCGGGTTCTTCGCCTTGTCGACGACGTGCAGCTCGATCTCGGTGAAGTCTTGCGAAGAGGATACCTGCACGATGCGGAGCTTCTCGAGCGTGCCGGTCTCGACGTTCAGCGGCGACAGCTCGCAGGCGGTGAGCAATACGAGCGACAACCGTAACATTAGAATTCCGCCGAGAGGCCGAACATCGGCAGGATGGGGATGACCGAGATGTAGCGGGTGCCCGAGAAGTCCCACGGGATGTAATCGTACTCCGGGTTCTTCTGCGCGTACACGTTGAGCACTTCCAGGTAGAGCGACAGCGACCACTTCTTGAAGCGAAACATCTTGTCGAAGCGCAGGTCGAGCTGGTGCACCACGGGAGTGCGCCCGCTGTTTCGCGGGCCGATCTCTCCGTAGTATTGATCGGTCGTCAGATCGAAGCGCGACGCGATGATCGGCGTCACCGGCCAGCCGGAGCCGAGGCGAAAGCGCAGGCCGATGTTGATGTCGTAAGGCAGCGCGTAGGCGAGCGAGAGGCCGATGACGTGGGTCTGCGAGTAGTCGCTCGGCACCGCACGTCCGTCTTGAACGTCTTCGGTGTGCGAGAGGGTGTAGCTGATCCAGCCCGAGAAGCCATGGATGCTTTGGGCGCGAACGAAGAGCTCGGCGCCGTAGCCGCGTCGCTCCAGGCGATCGCGCAGCTCGCTCGGCGAGGGCGTGCCGAAGATGCGGCTGATGGTGACGTGGCGCATCCAGTTGAAGAAGCCGTTCACCTCAACGCTGAGCCACGGCAGCGCTTGCCATTGCACGCTCGCGACCGACTGCCAGTTCTGCTCCATCGTCGTGAGTTGCGTGCGATCGTAGGAGAGCGTGAACGAGTTGATCCGGAGGTTGCGAGGGTCCACCCGTTGCAAACGGATGCTCGGCCCAATCACCGGCACCCACGCCGAGAAAGGCAGCGGCGCTTGGTAGAGACCGCTGCCGAGCGAGAGCCGCACCTGCTCGTGCACCTTGACCCCGATCGTCGCGCGCGGCTCGAGCGCCTGCAGGAAGACCGGCGCCGGCTCCTCGACCACGGCGAGCGAGCCGAACCCGGGAGGCGTCAGCAAGCGAAAGCCGAGCTGCCAGAGCGTGAGGCGCGCGCCGCCTTTGAGGTCGACGCGGCCGAAGCTAAGGTCGGCGTCGCCGTAGAGCGAGAGCCGGTGCGCTTCGTAGCCTTCCGGCGCCGGCTGGATGAGCTGCGGGCCCGACGGCGTCTGCCAGGTGGAGAGCGTGTCGATGCCCACGCGCAACAACGAGCGCTGGCTGAAGCGGATCGTCAGCTCGTCGCGGATGCCGAGCTGCCACTGGATGTTTGGCGAGAGGCCTTGCGGAGCGAGCACGTAGTTCAAGAGCACGGTGGTCTCGTGCTCCAGGTGATCGTTGATGCGCAGGCGCCAGCGCGGCTTCCACGCGTTGAACGAGGTCTTCTGCAAGAACGACTCGAGCTGGCGCACCTGATCGGCGAAGGCGTTGCCGCCGACCAGCGAGAAGCCGTCGTCCGACCCATAGAACCAAAGGTCGAAGTGCCCCGCGCGTTCGCTGCGCAAGGCGACGTGCGCCTGGTAGTCGGTGAAGTAGGGGATCACGGCCGGGATGCGATCTGGGATGATCGGCGTGACGATCGCGGCGATGCCTTCGATGTAGCTTCGGCGCACGCTGCCTTCGAAGGCGAAGTAGGGCGTTGGCGCGACGTAGAGGTGTGCCTGCGCCGCGAGCAGGTCGACGGCGACGGTGCCGTGCACCCACTGCTCGAAGCGATCGCGCGTCTTCAGCTCGACGGTGCCGCCGAGCATCCCTCCGTAGCGCGGGCTCGGCAGCGACGGCGTGAAGGTGATGTCCTCGATGAGCAGGCTCGGGAACACGGACGGCCCGAAGCCCGAGCCGAAGTGAAACACGTACGGCACCGGCATGCCGTCGATGAAGAACGCGGTGTCGCCGCTGCGCGTGCCGCGGACGATCAACTGGCCGTTCAGCAGTGGCAAGATCGCGACGCCGGGCATGGTCTGCATCTGGCGGATCGGATCGCCGAAGCCCCCGGGGACGTGCGCGACTTGCTCTTTGGCGAAGTGCTTCTGCTGCGTCGCGCGGCGTTGGCGCGTGCCCGTCACGATGGTCTCGAACGACGCATGCGACGCGGGCGCCGAGGCTGGCTCTGACGCCGGCGCGGATGCCGGCAACGATGCTGCGAACGACGCAGGCTCGGACGCAGGTTCCGCACCGAGCGCGAGCACCATGAGCGCGGCGATCATTTCGCCTTGTGCGCGGGTCGCTCCGGCATCAGGATGAGCAGCATCGGAAACCACACGACCGTCGAGAGCAACATGCCGAGCATGCCGAAGCTCGCGATGATGCCGAGGCTCTTCAACGCGTAGAAGTGACAGAGCAGCGTCGGCCCATAGCCTGACGCGTTCACGCACGTGGCGATCAAGACGGCGGCGCCCGTGTGCCGGAGGATCAGCGGCATCATGCGCTGCCCTTCCTCGCGATAGCGATGATAGAGGTGCACGGTGTTGTCGATCGCGACGGTGAAGATGCTCGGGATGACCGACATGTTGATGAAGTTGAGCTTGACGCCGTAGAGCTTCATGCCCGCGACCATCGCCAGCATGCCGAGCGCGATCGGCGTGAAGACGACCAAGGTCTCGCGCACGCTGCGCAGCAGGCCGAACAAGGTGAGCAGCGCGATCAACGACGCCGCCCACGCGATGAACGGCGCGTCGTTGAACACCTGGCGGAAGATGCGCACGGCGACGCGGTTCTCGCTCATCGCGCGAACGCTGACGCCGCGGCTCCGCGCCAGCGCCACCGCTTCTTCGACGCGGGCGACGAAGGCGTCGAGCTCGTCGGCGTCGTGCACGCTTCGCGAGTGGCCGAGCAGGACGAAGGTGCCGTCGCCGTCGAGCGCTTTCAGCTTGCGCGTGAACGCGACGGGCACGTCTTTGGCGGTCACGCGCGGCGCATCGAGCGCATCTTCGAGCTCTTTGACGCGATTCTTCAGCTTCTCTCGCGTGTCTTCCGGCACGCGCTTCAACAGTTGGCGGATGTGCGCGAGCACCTTCTCGCGCTCGGGCCAGTCGTCATGCGTGATGCGCCCGAGCGAGACGCTGCCAGAGATGCTCGGGCCCTTCGGGTGCTTGTCGTTCTTCCTCACTTCTTCGACGGCGGCGTCGAGCTTCTTTGCGTCCTCGATCGACGGCACCCACGCGACGACCGGCGTCAGCGTCGTGCGCATCGCGTTGGCCGCACGCTCACCGACGATGTCCGGGTGGCGATCGCCGTGCAGCGCCATGAACGATCGCTCGACGCGCACGTCCTTGATGCTCCAGGCGCCATAGAGGCTGACGAGCGGAAAGATCGTGACGATGGCCCATGCGAGGCCGCGCGGAATGACGATTGGTTTGTCGCTGACGCTCGCTGGCCGCAGCGCCCAGCCAGGGAGCACGCGCTCGATCGCCAACAAGATCGCCGGCAGGAGCGCGTAGGTGAAGAGCCACGAGAGCAGGACGCCGACCGCGGCGATGACGCCGAACTCGCGAAACGCGCTGAACTGGCAGAAGATCAGCACGAAGAACGCGGCGCCGTTGGTGATGGCGCCCGAGAACGCGCCTTCCATCGTCTCCGGCACGGCGAGCAGCAGCGCGTCTTTCAGCGGCATGCTCGCGCGCGCCTCCGACGTGCGTAAGACCAAGTGGATCCCGAACTCGACGCCGAGGCCGAGCAGCACGGCGACGAGCGAGCCGCTGATGATGGTCAGGTGGCCGATCGCCAAGCACGTGAACGCGAGCGTGACGGCGATGGCGATCGTGATCGGTAAGAGGATCGCCAAGGACGCGAGGGGCCGCCGCGTGGCGATGAGCAAGAAGAAGGTCGCGAGCATCAACGCGACGATCGAGATGCGCCCGAGATCGCCGCGAATGCCGTCGTCGAAGGACTTCTGAAACACCATCGGCCCGCCGAACGCGATGGTCAGGCCTTTGTAACGCGGGTCGCTCGCCTTCAGCTTCTCCGCTTCGACGGTGAGCATGTCGAGCGTCTTCGTGATGTTCGTGATGTCGCCCGACGCGGTCTGCGGCTTCGCCAGCGTGAACACCGTCGTCGCCGGCTCGTCCTCGATGTATTCGCGCGGCAGCTCCTCTTCGAACTTCTTGATCGAGGTCTCGAGCTCGTCGCGGTCCTTGTCGGGCAGGCTCGCCGGCTTTGCCTTCGGCTTCTCGTCGTCTTCGTCGAGCCCGAGGTCGAGCTTGTCGCCGACCTCGGCCTTGATGCGATCGTCGAGCTCCTTCTCGAGCACCTTCAAGGTGTCGAGTGGGATGAGCGACGCGGCGTGCTTCCTGAAGAACGCGACGTCGTAGCGGTACTCGGCGTAGTGAAACTCTTTCATCGCCGACTGCCGCTCGGTCCACGCCTCGGCGAGCTTCAAACGATCGTCGCGCGTGCCGCCCGAGATGCTGGTGACGAGGTAGCCTTCGCTGCCGGCCTTCTTCATCACCCAGCGCAGATCGATGACGGCCTCGTCGTCGTCCGGCAAGAGCTCCATGTAGTTGAGGCGCATGCCGAGCCGCGACGCGCCGAAAAGTCCGATCGCGAACACGACGGCGAAGATCGCGATCGTGCGTAGTGGCCGCTCGACCGAGAGCGCGGCGACCCGGCGCGCGAAGCGCTCGAGCATCAGTGCACCGTCCAGTTCACTACGAAGCCGCCTTGGCGTGGGCTTGGGCAAGGCCGATGCGCTCCTTGTACGCGCGGCGCACGATCTCGACGTCGGCGACGAAGTGCTCGAGGTCCTGGAGCGGCAGAGCTTGCGGTCCGTCGCAGAGCGCCTTCTCCGGATACGGGTGCACGTCGACGAGCACCATGTTGGCGCCCGCGATGACACCTTGCGCCGTCACGTGATGGATGTCCTGCAAGCCGTCGACGGTGTGATCGCGGCGACCGACCGAGTGCGAGGGATCGACGCACACTGGCAGGCGCGTCTGCCGCTTCACCACCGGCACGTGCGCGAAGTCGACGAAGTTACGGTGCGGCTCGCTGAAGCTCGTCTTCATCCCGCGCAGGCAGAAGACGATGTCGCGGTTGCCGCAGCTCGCGATGTACTCGCACGCGTTCAACGACTCCTCGAGCGTGATGCCCATGCCGCGCTTGTAGAGGACGGGCATGCGCTCGGCGCCGATCGCCTTCAGGAGCTCGAAGTTCTGCGCGTTGCGGGTGCCGACTTGCAGCATCACCGTCGTCGGCTGGCCGGCCTGCGCGAGCGCCGTCTTCACTTGCTGAATGTGCGCTTCGTGCATCACTTCCATCGAGATCACTTTGATGCCGTACTTGCCGGCGAGCTCGAAGACGTAGGGCAGGCACGAGGCGCCGTGGCCCTGAAAGTCGTAGGGGCTCGTGCGCGGCTTGTAGGCGCCCATGCGCGTGGTCGTGATGCCCACGTCGCGCAGCGCCCGCATCGTCTCTTCGACGGACTCCTTCGAGTCGACGGCGCACAGGCCGGCGAAGATGTGAAAGCTGTCTTGCGAGAACGCGATGCCGTTATGCTCGAAGGCGAAGGACGGCGCTTGGCCCTTATGGCGGCCGATGGTGCGATAGCGCTCGCTGACGCGCACGACGCGCTCGACGACGGCGTGGCCGGCGAACGCTTCCATCGGCACCGTGGACGTCGGCCCGATGAGGTGCACCTCGACGAGGCGCCGCGTGGCGCCTTGGATGACGAGCTTCTCAGCGCGCACGCCGGGATACTTCGCCGCCTCGGTGACGAGCTGGTTGATGGCTGAGCTCTCGGGATCGACGTCGGCCTTGAGCAGGATGATCATAAGGAGGGAGGGTTCTAGCGCTCCATACGGAGCCCGTCAAAGCCGGGTCACTTTGCGCAGGCGATCCACGTTTCGATGTTGGCCTTCGCTCCCTGCTCGCCACGCTCCTTGCACCCGTGCTAGCCGCGTGCGGCGATGACCGATGTCGAAGCCTCTGCGCTGCGGGCGCTCGCAGCGTACCCGGACATGCAAGCGCCGAAGCTCAGCGTGATGAGCGGCGGCCTCTTGAACGCCACGTATCAGGTCGACGTGCCGCGGGGGCGCTTCGTCTTGCAGTCGCTGAACAAGATCTTTCGCCCGGAAGTGAACGACGACATCGAGGCGATCACCACACACCTCGCAGAGAAGGGGGTGCCGACGACGCGGCTCGTGCGCACGCTGGACGGCGCCCTCTGTGCCGACGTCGACGGCACGTGTTGGCGCGTCCTCACCTTCGTCGCCGGCACGAGGACCGTGTCGCGCGTGCAAGACGCCGCGATGGCGAGCGAGGCCGGCGCCCTGGTTGGACGCTTCCATCTCGCGGTGAGCGATCTCGAGCACACCTTCAAGTTCAGCCGCTTGAACGTACACGACACGCAGAAGCACATGGCCACGCTCGAAGAAGCGATCTCGGAGCACCGAGCGCACCGCCACTTCGAGCCCGTGCAGCGCCTCGCGGCGGAGATCCTGCTCGCGTGGCGGCAGTGGAAGGCGAAGGTGCCCGAGAAGAAGCGCCTGGTGCACGGCGATCTCAAGATCTCGAACGTGCTCTTCGACGAGCGCACGAGCCGCGCCGTCTGCCTCATCGATCTCGACACGCTCGCGTACATGCCGCTGATGCACGAGCTCGGTGACGCGTGGCGCTCGTGGTGCAATCCGATCGGCGAAGATGCGACCGAGACGCGCTTCGACCTCGGGCTCTTTCGCGCCGCGGCGAACGGCTACATGAACGCGGCGCGGCGCTTCGTGACCCATGAAGAAGCCGAGTCGCTCGCGCACGGCACCGCGTTGATCGCGCTCGAGCTGTCGGCGCGCTTCTGTGCCGACGCGTTGCGCGAGAGCTACTTCGGCTGGAACGCGGCGAAGTTTGCCGACAGGAGCACGCACAATCGGGTGCGCGCCGAGGGACAATTCAACCTCTATCGTTCGGTGCGCGCCCAGCAGGCGGACATCGAACGCATCCTGCGCGAGGCGTACGCCGGATGAGCGCCGCGTTCGATCTCGGTGAGTCGAGCCAGCTCACGCATGCGCAGCTGCGATCGGTGTTCGACGCTGCCCACACGAAAGAGCGGCGCATCGGCCTCGACTACGAGCTGATGCCTTATCGCCTGCTCGACGGCGGCACCGTCTACTACGATCGCGGCGTGAAGCCGCTGATCCTCGCGCTGGCAGCGAAGTACAACGTGTCGCCCATCCTCGCGAACCACATCTTGACCGGGGTCGACACGCCGCTCGGCCGCCTGCGTTACGGCGCCGGCTCGCAGATCGATGTCGAGCTCGATGGCGGCGAGTCGCTCGACGATCTGCGCGCGCAGGTGGGTGACTACATCGCCGCGCTGGTGCCGGCCGCGCAGCCGCTCGGCCTCGGCTTCTCCGGCATCGCCTACCACCCGGACCGCGATCCGACCTCGATCCAAATCGTCTCGAAGCAGCGCTACCCGGTGATGACGCGCAGGTTCAAGACGAGCGGGGCGCGCGGGCTGCACATGATGACGTCGACGGCGGGCTGCGCCGTACGTGTGTCGGTGCACTCGGAGAAGGACGCCATCGAGAAGTTCCGCACCGCGATCGCCGTGACGCCGGTGCTGCAGGCGATCTTCGCCAACAGCCCGATGGATCGCGGCCGCTTGCTCGACGTGCAGTCGCAGCGCATCCTCACTTGGATGGACGTCGATCGCGCGCGGACGGCGTTCTTCACGCAGGCGTTCGATCGCGATTTTTCGTACGACCGCTACATCGCGTGGGCGCTGCAAGTGCCGGTGCTCGGCATCGATCGCGAAGGGCGCGCCATCGACGTCGGCGATCTGACCTTCAAAGATTGCCTGACCACCGGCAAGCTCTACATCGGCGTCGAAGATTGGGCGGGGCACCTGTCGACCCTGTGGCCGGCGGTGCGCTTCGTACCGCAAGGGATCGAGCTGCGGATGGCGGACACCGGCAGCCCGACGCACGCGCTGGCGCTGGCGGCGATGGTCAAGGGGCTCTTGCACGCGCCGAAGGCCCGCGCGGAGATCCTGAAGAAGATGAAGCCGGACGGCGACTTTTCGCGCTTGCCCATGAAGGCGGCGAAGCACGGGCTCTTCGGTCAAGCGGCGAAGGGAACACTGCTCGACATGGCGAAGGAGACGCTGCGGATCGCGCGCGCGGGGCTCGGCGCTGAAGACGCGCGCTACTTGGAGCCGGTCGCGCGCGCGTTGGCGATCGCGGCGTCGCCGGCCGACGAGATCCGCGAGCGCTGGGGCCGCGATTGGAAGTCGCTGCACGAGCTGTTTACTTCTTTGCGCGTGACGCCCGAGACGCGGCCGTGAAGCGGCCGCAAACGCAAAATGAGAGCGCCGAACTTTTTGTGGCATTCGGCACAAAAAGCGCGAGCGTAGCGAGCGGGCGCTCCGCGTGAAGCGCCACACGAAGATGCTCGTCGGGCTCCTCGCCGGCGCGGTGCTCGGGCTCATCGCGAAGTCGCTCTTCGGCGAGGCGCCGTGGCTCGAGGCGCTCATCGCGAACGTGGCGTACCCGCTCGGCCAGATCTTCCTGCGCTTGATCTTCATGGTCGTCGTGCCGCTCGTCTTCTCGTCGCTCGTGCTCGGTGTGCTCGAGATCGGCGACGTCAAGCAGCTCGGGCGCGTGGGCTTCAAGGCGCTCGTCTATTCTTTGTTCGCCAGCGCGGCGTCGGTCATCATCGGCATCGCGCTCGTGCAGCTCGTGAAGCCCGGCGCCGGCATCGACGCGCAGACGCGCGACAAGCTGATGGCGGGGTTCGCGAAGCAATCGGACAAGGCGATCGCGAACGCGAAGGCCGCGAAGCCGATGATCGAGTCGCTGCTCGATCTCATCCCGAAGAATCCGCTGCAAGCGGCGGTCGAGGCGCTGCAGGGCGAGATGCTCGCGCTCATGGTGTTCGCCGTGCTCTTCGCCGTCGCGTATTCGCGCGTGCGCGACGAAGAGAACGAGGCGCTGCGCAACGTCCTCGTCGGCGTGCAGAAGGCGAGCATGCGCATCATCGACTGGGCGATGAGCCTGGCGCCTTTCGCGGTCGGCGCCTTGCTCTTCAGCGTCACCGCGCGCACGGGCTTCGCGTTGGCCGGCGGCCTCGGCAGCTACGTGCTCGTCGTGGTCCTTGGCCTCGCGATCCAGCAGTTCGTGGTGTTCTTCGCCGTGCTGAAAGTGCTCGGCGGCGTGCCTCCGCTCGAGTGGTGGCGGCGCGTGCGTGAAGTCGTCTTGACGGCGTTCTCGACGGCGTCGTCGAACGCGACCTTGCCCACGTCGCTGCGCGTGTCCGAAGAGAAGCTCGGCGTGCAGCCGCGGATCGGCACCTTCGTTTTGACCGTGGGCTCGACCGCGAACCAGAACGGCACGGCGTTGTTCGAAGGCGTGACGGTGCTCTTCCTGGCGCAGGTGTTCGGCGTCGATCTCACGCTCGGGCAGCAGGTGAGCGTCGTCGTCATGGCGATCCTCGCCGGCGTCGGCACCGCAGGCGTGCCCGGCGGATCGCTGCCGTTGATCGTGCTCGTGTTGCAGAGCGTGGGCATCCCGCCGGAGGGCATCGGCATCATCCTCGGCGTCGATCGCTTCTTGGACATGTGCCGGACGGTGATCAACGTGACTGGCGATCTCGTGGCGGCCACCGTCATCGCCAAGAGCGAAAACGCGCTGAAGTTTTAGGGCGCCTGAACGCAGCTCGAGGAGGTGGCTCAGCGCAGCAGCGGAATGCGTGTGCGATCGAGCCTGCGGTAGTGTTTGAAGTCGCTGTCGAGCGTGAGCACGGACGCCGCTCGATGCGTCTCGGCCATGCACACGAGACAGGCATACTTCATCTCGGGCGACCGAGTCGCCTATGTGCCGAGCGCTCCTACGTCGAAGCGCCTTCGGTCGGGTCGACGAGCTTCGCTTGTCGTGTGCGCGCCGCGAGCCACTCGCCGAGCTTCCCCGACGCCGGCGGCGGTGGCGCGTACGTCGGCGGATGCGCCGGGAGCTTCGTCCGCAGCGCATCCACGCGAGTGACGGCCTCCTGCAAACGCGCCGCAAACGCCGGGCTCTTCTCCGCTTCCTTGGCGATCGCTTCGACGCACGCTTCGATGCGCGCGAGCGTGTGACAGACGAGCAGCGAGTCGCAGCCAGCGGCGATCGATCGCACCGCGGCGTCACCGAGATCGTAACGATCGGCGATCGCCTTCATCTCGAGATCGTCGCTGATGATGACGCCGGCAAAGCCGAGCTCGTCGCGCAAGAAGCGCAGGCACGGCTCGGACATCGTCGCCGGCCACTCGGGGTCGATCGCCGGGAACATGACGTGCGCGGTCATGATGCTGGCGACGCCGGCCAACCCCGCCGCGGTGAACGGTGGCCACTCGATGCGCCGCAAGCGATCGAGATCGTGCGGCAGGCTCGGCAGCGCCTTGTGCGAATCTTCGAGGGTGTCGCCGTGGCCCGGGAAGTGCTTGGCGCAAGCGAACAAGCCGCCGCGCTGCATGCCGGTGATCACCGCGACGCCAAGCTTGCCGCAGACGCCCGAGTCGCGACTGAACGAGCGATCACCGATCACGGGATTCTTCGGATTGGTATCGACGTCGACGACCGGCGCGAAGTCGAGGTCGAAGCCGACGGCGAGCATTTCCTTGGCGAGCTGGGCGCCTACCTCTTCGGCGAGGCGCACGCTGCCTTCATCGCCGACGGCGCGCATGGGCGGAAACTCGGTGAGCGGCGCGCGCAGCCGTTGCACGCGGCCGCCCTCTTGGTCGACGGCGAGGATCAGCGGCTCTCTGCGCAACGCGCGAAGCGCCGCGATCAGCCCGTGCGTTTGCTCCGGCGACGCGATGTTCCGGCGGAACAGGATCACCCCGGCGACAGAGAGCTCTTCGACCACCCGCCGCGCGTGCGCGTCGACCCCCGTCCCCGGGATCCCCACGATCAACGTCCGCGCCGCCAGCTCCCGCACGATGCTCATGTCCGACAACCTCTTCCCCGAATCTGAAAACGTCCCCGGTCCCTTTTCATCCGTTCCATACGATCTCCGGTGAGGCAACCCTGTGCCTTGACCTCGTGCGCCTTGACCCCCCCCGGGCGCCCGCGGCATGACCCGGCGTCTATGTCGTTGCACGCTGTCATCATCGCCGGCGGCTCGGGGACGCGCTTTTGGCCCGAGAGCCGGCGCACGCTGCCGAAGCAGTTTCTGCGCTTCGAGCCTCACCGGTCGCTGATCACCGCTACGTCCGATCGCCTCGGCGCGCTCGTGCCGAAGCAGAACCTCTGGGTCGTCTGTGGCGCGGCGCATGCGAAGCTCGTCGAGCGCGATCTGCCGCAGCTGCCGAAAGAGAACCTGCTCGTCGAACCGAAGGCGAAGAACACCGCGCCGGCGATCGCGCTCGCGAACCTGCACGTGCACAACAAGGATCCCGAGGCCGTCGTCTGTGTGCTGCCGGCCGATCACTTCATCCGCGACGAGCAGGCGTTTCGGACCGCGCTCGAAAAAGCGGTCGCCGAGGCCAAGCGCGGCGGCGTCGTCACGCTCGGCATCACGCCGAACCGCGCCGAGACCGGCTTCGGCTACATCGAGCGCAACGAGGAGGTGGGGCCAGGCGCCTACCGCGTCGCGCGCTTCATCGAAAAACCGCCGCAGAAAGACGCGGAGAAGTACGCGGCGAGCGGCAAGCACTTCTG
Source organism: Deltaproteobacteria bacterium (assembly GCA_020848545.1). Lineage (GTDB taxonomy): Bacteria > Myxococcota > JADLHZ01 > JADLHZ01 > JADLHZ01 > JADLHZ01. The sequence continues at coordinate 166,599 of JADLHZ010000084.1, forward strand.
GAACGGCGGCATCTTCGTGTTCCTCGCGGCCGAGATGCAGCGCTTGTTCGGCTCCCTCGCCAAGGAGATCGCCGAGCCGCTCGCGCAGTACGAGCCGGGCGACGCCGCATCACTGGCCCAAGCGTTCGACAAAGTGCCCTCGATCTCCATCGACTACGCGATCGCCGAAAAAGCGCCCGACATGAAGGTCGTCGCGCTCGACTGCGGCTGGTCCGACGTCGGCGGCTGGGACGCGCTGCCCGAGGTGCTCACCGAGGACGGCCAAAAGAACGTCGCCGACGCTGACCTCTTGGCGATCGAAGCACACGGCAATATCGTGAAGGTCCCGCGCGGCAAACGCGTCTGTCTCGTCGGCGTCGAGGATCTCATCGTCGTCGACACGCCGGACGCGCTGCTCGTCATGCCTCGGGGCCAAGGCCAGAGTGTGCGTGAGGTCGTCGCGGCGTTGGAAAAGCTCGCGCCCGAGAAGCTTTGAGCCGGCGCGCTTCGCGAGAAACGACATTGTACTTCGCGCGTCGGCTCAAACTGTTGCGTTGGTGTCCACATTCGTGGACACGTTGAGGCTTACACCCTTCGTCCGAGGTTCCGTCCCATGCGCGTCAACACCAGCATCTTTCGCGAGTACGACATCCGCGGCATCGTCGACAAAGATCTCACGCAGGATCTCGCCTACCACTTGGGCCGCGCGCTCGGCACCTTGATGCGGCGCAAAGAGCTGACGAGCGTCACCGTCGGCCGCGATTGTCGCCCGAGCGGTGCCTGGCTCGCCCAAGGCCTGAAGGCGGGCTACCTCGCGAGCGGCATCACCGTGCTCGACATCGGCGTGGTGCCGACGCCGCTCCAGTACTATTCGATGCACTACTTCAACACCCAAGGCGGCGTGCAGATCACCGGCAGCCACAACCCACCCGAGTACAACGGCTTCAAGATCTCGATGGGCCAGGGCACCATGCACGGCGACGACATCCGAAACCTCGCCACGTTGATCCAGCAAGAGCGCTACGACGACGCCCAAGGCGTGTGGTGCTCGGTCGACACCGTGCGGCCGTATATGCTCGAGAACCTCGAGAACCTGCGCCTGGGACCGAAAAAGTTGAAGGTCGTCGTCGACGCCGGCAACGGCACCGCCGGCCCGTTTGGTCCCGAGCTCTATCGCCGCCTCGGCTGCGAGGTCATCGAGCTCTACTGCGACATGGACGCGCGCTTCCCGAACCACCACCCGGATCCGACGGTCGAAGAGAACATGATCGACCTGCAAAAGGCGGTGAAGAAGCACAAGGCCGATCTCGGGATCGCCTTCGACGGCGACGGCGATCGCATCGGCGTCGTCGACGAGAAGGGCCAGATCATTTGGGGCGATCGCTTGATGATCCTGCTCGCGCGCGAAGTCTTGAAGGACCGGCCGGGCGCCGCGATCGTCGGCGAGGTGAAGTGCTCGCAGACGCTCTACGACGACATCACGAAGCACGGCGGCCAGGCGATCATGTGGAAGGCCGGCCACTCGTTGATCAAGGCGAAGATGAAAGAGACCAAGGCCGAGCTCGCGGGCGAGATGAGCGGCCACATCTTCTTCAAGCACAAATACTACGGCTTCGACGACGCGCTCTACACGGGCGGTCGCTTGCTCGAGATCTTGTCGAATACGAAGCTGCCGCTGTCGAAGCTGTTCACCGACGTGCCGACGACTTTCGCCACGCCCGAGCTGCGGGTCGACTGCGAAGAGGAAGAGAAGTTCGCCCTCGTCAAGCGCGCGCAGGAGCACTTTAGGAAGAAGCACAAGACGGTCGACGTCGACGGCGTGCGCATCCTCTTCGACGACGGCTGGGGCTTGATCCGCGCGTCGAACACGCAGCCGATCTTGGTGCTCCGCTTCGAAGCGCAGTCGGAGAAGCGGCTCAAAGAGATCCGTAGCTACGTCGAACGCGAGCTCGCATCGCTCCGGGAGTCGGTGGCGGTCGCGTAGGGAATAGAACGGCGACACCGTCGCGTGAGGGGGGCGTCTCATGGCGCGAAGCGCCTACAGGCCCCTTCGGGGGCAGGAGCGAGCGCAGCGAGCGGGCCGGGGGGCTGACAACAGGCACGAGCAAGCGCGAAGCGCGAGCCAGTGTCGAGGACAAGAGCGGCAGCGGATTGTCAGAGTGGCGACTCGGTCGCGCAATCAGAACGGCGGCTTCTTCTCGAACTTCGTCGCGAGCGCCGTCATCTCGTCGGCCGATTGGCGCATGACGTCGATCTTCGCATTCACCGACTGCTCTTCGAGCGCGCGCATCTCTTCGGCCGCCTTGCGATAGACGCGGGCGATCAGCGACTGGACGTGCAGCTCGTGTTCCGTGTCGCGCGCGCGCTTGACGAACTTCACGCGCGCCGGGTGCTTCGCCGTCGCGCGCGTGTTCTTGGCGCTCTTGCTCGCGCTCTTCGGCCCTTTGCCCCGGGCGCTCGCCACCTTCGGTGCTTTGACGAGCGGCTTCGACCGGCGCTTCGCCTTCGCTTTGGCGGCGGGGCGGCGTGCCTTCTTCGTCGACCTTCTCGGCTTCGCTTTGGCGGTGCGCTTCGGTGGCTTGCGTTTCTTTGCCATACGGTCCGCTCGGCTAGCACGATCCTTTACGCCGGTGCCAGCGAGTGCCATACGCGCGCCGATGTTCGTGTCCGGCATGAAGGTGCGTTACCTGCCGCAGCCCGACTGGGGCGTCGGCCACCTGGTCGCCTTCGACGAAGAGGCGGCGCGCGCCGCGGTGATCTTCCCGGGCCGCGGTGACGAGCCGGCGATCGTGTCGACGAAGCAAAAGGCGCTCGTGGCCGTGGCGCTCGACGTCGGCCTTCGCGTCACCTTGGTCAAAGGCGGCGAAGCCGAGATCCTCCGCGAAGCCGGCGTCGAGGAAGGCCTCCGGCAGTACGTGATCCGCGCTGGCAAGGCCGAGCAGACGATCAGCGAGGCGATGCTCCGCGCGCCGTTGCCGAGCGGCGACCTCGTCACGATGTTCGGCGAGGGCCGCTTCGGCGACGCCAAGGACTACGCGCTCCGCGAGCAGACCTTGAAGCTCGACGACGAGCGCCGTTGCGACGCGCTCGGTGCGATGTTGGCGTCGCGCGTCCGCGTACAGCCGCACCAGATCGGCGTCGTGCAGCGGGTGCTGAGCGCGCCGCGCCCGCGCTTCGTCATCGCCGACGAAGTGGGCCTCGGAAAGACCATCGAGGCCGGCATGATCTTCTCGGCGCTGCGCCAGGCCGGCCTGTGCAAGCGCGTGCTCATCGTCGTGCCGAGCCACCTCTCCGTGCAGTGGCTGATCGAGCTGCAGCAGAAGTTCAACCAGCGCTTCGTGCTCATGGACTCGGAGCGTCTGCGCAACGACGAAGAGGGCGAGGGCTGGCGCACGAACGATCATGTGATCACGAGCCTCGAGCTCCTGCAGCGCAACGAGAAGCACCGCGCCGCCGTCGCCGATCCCGAGGCTTACTGGGACCTCGTCATCATCGACGAAGCGCACCACTTGAAGGGCGAGCAAGCGTACGTCACGGCGAAGGGCCTCGCCGCCAACGCGTGGGGCCTGCTCTTGCTCACCGCCACGCCGATGCACGTCGATCCGGGCGAGTACAAGAAGCTGCTCGCGCTCATCGATGAGCGCACCGCGCCCGACGACGCGCGCCTGAAGAAGATGATGGAGACGCAAGCGTCGCTCGGCGGCATCGTGCGCCAGATGCTCGGCGGCGATCGCGACGCGGAGGCCACGCTGAAAGAACGCTTCGCCGACGACGCGGCGCTGCAGGATCTCTCCGGCGACGCGCTCATCGACTACGTGGCCGAGACGTATAGCCTGTCCGAGCAGCTCGTGCGCAATCGCCGCGCGGTCGTCGGCGGCTTCGCCGATCGTGTGCTGCACGTGCATCCCGTGTTGCTCAGCGAAGCGGAGCTGCAAGGGAACCAAGCCGCGCTCGCCGACGCCGCGAAGGGTGGCCTACGCGGTGCGCCTCTCGCCACCTTGGTCAAGCAGCTCGACAGCGGCATCGCTCAGAAAGCGAAGGCGTTCGTCGATCTGCTGGCGGCGATCTGGAAGCGCGAAGACGACGCGAAAATCTTGGTCTTCACCGAGGCGCGCGAGACGCTCGACATGCTGCAAGCGCGGCTCGGCGACCAAGGCGAAGAGGCGCTCGTCTATCACGGCGATCTCTCGCTCGTGGATCGCGATCGGCAGGTGGCGCGCTTTCGCGATCCGGAAGGCCCGCGCGTGCTGCTCTGCACCGAGGTCGGCGGCGAAGGGCGCAATTTTCAGTTCGCGCATCACCTCGTGCACTACGACTTGCCGTGGAGCCCCGGCGTCATCGAGCAGCGCATCGGCCGCTTGGATCGCATCGGGCAAAAGAAGCCGATCTCGATCCATGTCTTCGACGTGCCGGGCACCTTCGCCGCCGAAGTGCTCGCGTTGATGCGCGACGCCGTCGGCGTGTTTCGCGAGACGGTCGGCGGCTTGGACGCCGTGCTCGAGGAGATCGAGCGTGAGATCGCCGAGCTCGTGCTGCGCGCGCCGGCCGATCGCACGCGCTACGCCAGAGAGCTCTCGGAGCGCATCGCCGCCGCGCGCGAGCAGGCCCGGCGCGGCTACGATCCTTTGCTCGACCTGCGCTCCTTCGATCGGCCGCGGATGCAGGCGTTGCTCGAGCGTGCCGAAGAGCGCTTGGACATCGACCCGGAAGAGACCGAGGAGGGCGGCGATCGCTTGGCGGAAGGGCTTTGGGTCGTCGCGCGCGATCTCGAAGAGCGTCTCGAGGACACCGTCGTGCACTTGGCGCGCAAGGTGGGCATCAACGTCGACACCGACGAGCAAGTCGACGCGTTCCAAGCCGCGTTCCACTTTGGCTACGCCACGAACGTCGACGCCCTCGCCGGCCTCAACTTGCAAGAGGAGAAGACCGTGCTCGGCACGTTCTGGCGCGAGACCGCGATCGAGCAAGAAGAGATCGACTACTTCGCCACCGGGCATCCGATCGTCGAAGCGCTCTTCGGCATGGTGCGCGACGGGCCCTTCGGGCGCCTCGCGCTCGGCGTGCTCAACGCGAAGAAGCAAGACACGCAGAAGCTCGACTGCAAGCTCGGCTTCGCGCTGTGGTTCGTGCTCTCGGCGAAGGAGTCGGCCGACACGCACCCTGGCGCCCGGGTGCCGTCGCGGCAGCTCGCGCGCTTTCTCGATCGGCAAACGCTGCGGGTGACGCTCGCGGTCGATCGGCAGGGGAATATTGCAGCGGAGCCGCGCTTGGGCCCGGCGCTCGATCGCGGAAAGCTCGCGCCACCGAACAAGGACGACGTGCACGGGTTGCGCCGCGGCTTTGCGCAGCTCGCGCCGCAAGCATTGAAGGCGGCGACGCTGCAGAGCGAGCGCGCGCTGGCGGCGTTGAAGCAGGAGACGGCCAAAGCGATCGCGCTCGAGCGTGACGCGAGAACGGCGACGCTTGCGCATGCCATGGAGTATCAGGGCGTCAAGGCGGCGGTGAAGAAGCAGGTGCTCGCGGAGCAAGCCGAGAGCTATGCGGCGATCGAAGAGGCGCTGGCGACGGTGCGTTACACGCTCGACAGCGTGCTCGCGTTCGTCGTCTCATAGACGCTCAGATCTTGAACGGCCCGAACCACTGGGTGCCGGCGAAGCCTGCGGTCGTCCGGTAGTAGAACGACTCGGCGTCTCGTTCCGGATCCTTGCTCGCCTTGAACGCGACCTTCACGTTCCCGCTGAGCGTCGCGAGGACGATCTTGCCGTCCTTCAGGGCCTCGTCGAGCTTGTTCGCTTGGGTGCCAGGCACGGGGGCCAAATAGCCGTTGGCGTTCTGTTTTTCGTCTTGAATGATCTCGACCAGCTGGTCCTTGAACGACGCGCTCAGCTTCGCCTCGGGCGGCGGGCCGGACGGCTTCGTCGGCTTTGGCTTCGTGTCGAAGAGGTCGTCGACTTCGTTGTCCGTCGTCGTGCTCGCGCGCCCCGCGCCACCGTTGTTGACGCCAGCTCTGCCGCCGCCAAATCCGCTGTTCCAACCGCCGCCGCCAAATCCTGTCAGGCTCATCGCTCGCTCCCTAGAGTGTGCTTAGGAGAAGTATCGACAGGACCCTTGGGTCGCGTTGCGTTCATGGCGCGTATACAGCGGTGTTCGACGCGTGACGGATCCATGGCAATCGGGGCCAGGGACCCTTTTGCGAGAATTCCTTTCTTCGGGCAGGCTCGGCTCCCAAACAGCCCATGAACAAGCTCAGTCCCCGGCAAAACGGTCCCAGGCCCCTCATCCTGCTCTTCGACATCGATGGCACTTTGATCACGACCGGCGGCGCCGGACGGCGGGCGTTGGAGCGCGCCTTCAACCACCGCTACGGCAGCACGAACGTCTTCGACGGCTTTCCCTTCGGCGGCATGACCGATCCGGCGATCATCCGCGCCGGCATGCAGCGGCTCAACCGGCCTTACGACGCGAACGAGCAGCGTCATCTCTTGGACCTCTACGTCGAAGCGCTCGCCGACGAGCTGACGAAGAGCCCGCACCGCTTGCACGACGGCATGCACGATGCGGTCGCGCGATCGCGGCAACGGGCGAACGCCGCGGTCGGGCTCGGCACCGGCAACATCGTCGAGGGCGCGCGCAAGAAGCTCGAGCCGCTCGGCGCGTACGAATGGTTCTCGTTCGGCGGCTTCGGCAGCGATCACGAGGATCGGGCCGAGCTCATCAAGAAGGGCATCGAGCGTGGGGCCGCAGCGCTCGGCAAAGATCGCAAGGACTGCCGTGTCGTCATCATCGGCGACACGCCGAAGGACGTCGAAGCCGCGCTGGCGAACGGCGCCGAGGCGGTGTGCGTGACGACCGGCAGCTTCACCGCCGAGGCGCTCCACGCATGCGGCGCCCACAAGGTCTACGCGAACCTTGCAGCGCCGGGAGCTTGCGACTACCTCCTGGGCTGAACGGAGGCCTCCCATGCACCGAATCTCTCTCTTGCTCCTGGTCCTCGCGGCTTGCGGTCGCGGCGGTGATCCCGTCGGTCCCGGTACGAAAGCGGCCGAAGTCGAGTTCGCCAACGCGATCCCCGAGTCGACGGCGTACGTCATCGGTGACGAAAATACTCCTGCGCGCGACGAGACCCCGGCGCGCGATGAGGCCGCTCGCGATGCCGGCGATCGCTCGTTCATCGCCGCGCAGCTGCGCACCGAGGCCGACGGCGTCAACGAAGCGATCGCGAAGGTCGTCTCGCTCGTGCAGAGCGCGGTCAAAGGCGTGAATCCTTCGCGCACGACCGGGTCGAGCCACGTCTGGGTCATCGACACGCAAAAAGGCGTCGTCGTGCGGATGACCTTGGAGAAGACCGGCGAGCTCGCGTTCGCGTGGAAGGCCGAGGTCCGCAAGACGAACGCGCAGGACAAGACCTACGTGAAGGTGGCGAGCGCCACGCTGCTGAAGAACCCCGAGCTCAAAGGCCCGCGCGGTCGCGTCACGCTCGGCATCGACTTCGATGCGTTCGCCACCGTCGCCGAGGGCACGCAGGCAGCGGCAGCCGCGCGCGGACGCCTCTTCGTCGCGGGCGTGCACGGTCCCAAAGGCGCGCATCATCGCTATCGCCTCGACGGCTTCACACCGAACGAAGCGACGCGCGGCGCGTTGACGGCCTCGTTCGAAGCGTTGCGCGGCGGCACCCCGACGATCCTAAAGTTGCGCGGCGCCGGCAGCGCGGATCTTGCCGGCTTCGTCGCCGCGGCAGGCACCACGAACACGGCCGAGGTCGAGCGCTTCCACGTCCGCTTGCGCCGCATCGGTGGCATCGCCGGCATCCCAGGCTTCGGCGGATACTTGCGCGGCGTCGCCTTCGGCGGCGACATACCCGCAGGCCACGCGTTCTTGGTGCGCGAGTGCTGGAACAATGTGGACGACGTCGTCTACCGACGCATTTGGGACTGCACCGCGACGGACGGAATCGTCGCCGCGACGAGCTGCACGCTGAAGACGGCGGGCAAGGCGAGCATCGGCGCCGACGGCGTGACGGTGACGACGAACAACCCCGTCGATGAGGCGAGCTACGCCACCTTCAAGGCGCTGTGCTTCCCCGACGTTCCGAGCTTCGGAAAGGCGCAAGCGGTCGACGGCGCCGCGGCCGACCTTCGCGCCGAGGCGACGTTCTCCGTCGGCGACGCGAGCCTCGACGCCAGCGCCGCCGTCGACGCAGCGGTCGGCTCGCCGCCGACGAAGGACTTCACCGGCGCCGACGCCGACGCTGACCCGCCGCCTAGCGAGCTGCCATAGAGTCTGACCGAGTAACCGCTCCCGTCGGATCTGCATGCGCTTGCGGGCGCTTTTTTGCGCCAAAATCCTCGACATGGAACCACCATGCCTCCGGTTTTGCCGCAAAAAATCGCTTCGCAATCACATGCACCTCCTCGGTCCGGGTTACTCGGTCAGACTCTAATCCGCGATCGACCCGGCGATGCGAAACGCCATCTCGAGCGCTTGGCGGTAGTTCAGCCGCGGATCGCAGAGCGACGCGTAGTTGCGATCGAGATCCGCTTCGCTCAAGCCGCCACCGGTGCACTCGGTGACGTCTTCGCCGGTGAGCTCGAAGTGGACGCCACCCAAGGTCGTCCCGGCTTCCGCATGCGCCGCGAACGAATCGGCGATCTCCTTCGAGATGTCGTCGAAGCTGCGCGTCTTCAGCCCGCTCGGCGTGGACTTCGTGTTGCCGTGCATCGGATCGGTCACCCACAAGACGCGGCGGCCCGCCTTCTTCACCGCCGCGAGCAACGGTGGCAGCCCTGCGCGCGCTTTGTCGGCGCCGAAGCGCGTGATGAGCACCATGCGTCCAGGCTCGTTCGAAGGATCGAGCGCGTCGAGCAGGCGGAGCACGTCGTCCGTGCTCGACTTGGCCGAGAGCTTCACGCCGATGGGATTACTGATGCCGCGAAAGTACTCGACGTGAGCGCCGTCGAGCGCGCGCGTGCGCTCGCCGATCCACGGTAGGTGCGTGCTCAGGCAGTAAGTCTTGTCGCTCGGCGGCGCGCGTCGCGTCTGCGCGGCCTCGTAGTGCAAGTGCAGCCCCTCGTGGCTGGTGAAGAACTCGACGCGCGAGAGGTCGTCGATCTTCGCCTGGGTGATCGCCTGCATGAAGCGCAGCGCCTCGCCGATGTCGCGCGACGTCCTCTTGTATTGCTCGCGCAGCGCGTCCGAGACGTCGGCGCGTTCGAAGAACGAAAGATCCCAGTACTCCGGATGGTGCAAGTCAGCGAAGCCGCTCGCGGTCAGCGCCCGGATGTAGTTCAACGTGACGGCGGCGTGATCGTAGGCGCGGCGCAAGAGCGTAGGATCCAACGCCCGCGCCGAGGCCGTGAACTCAGGGCGGTTGAACATGTCGCCGAAGTAGCTCGGGAAGGACGCGTTGCCCCGTTGCTCAGAGGCGTTCGACCGCGGCTTGGCGTATTGGCCGGCGATGCGGCCGACGCGCACGACGGGGCGCTTCGTCGCGTGGATGAGCACGAGCGACATCTGCAGCAGGATCTTCAGCTTGTTCGTGATGACGTCCGGGCGGCACTCTTGGAAGCTCTCGGCGCAGTCGCCGCCTTGCAGCAGGAAGCGCTTGCCGTCTTGCGCCTCGGCGATCTGGCGCTTCAAGGCTTCGACTTCCCATCCCGTGACGAGCGGCGGCAGGCGCCCGAGCTCGGCCAAGACAGCCTGCAACGCGGCGTCGTCGGGGTACGGTGGCAGCTGTGAAACGGGCTTCTTTTGCCAGGACGCTGGCGACCACGAATCCATGCGTCGCGACTCTAGGCTTCCGTAAATCTTTATGCTAGCCGGCGCGCGCCTTTAGGTCTTCCCAGGAGTGCTCCATGATTCTCGAGAAGGTTCGTAACATCGGTATTTCCGCCCACATCGACTCGGGCAAGACCACGCTGTCCGAGCGTATTTTGTTCTACACCGGCATGATCCACGCCATCCACGAGGTCCGCGGCAAGGACGGCGTCGGCGCCAAGATGGACTCGATGGATCTCGAGCGCGAGAAGGGCATCACCATCCAATCCGCCGCGACCTACTGCGAGTGGAAGGGCTACAACATCAACTTGATCGACACCCCTGGCCACGTCGACTTCACCATCGAAGTCGAACGCGCGCTGCGCGTGCTCGACGGCGCCATCTTGGTGCTCGACTCGGTCGCCGGCGTGCAGTCGCAGTCGATCACCGTCGATCGTCAGATGAAGCGCTACAAGGTTCCGCGGCTCGCGTTCGTCAACAAGATGGACCGCCCGGGCGGCAACTACGAGCGCGTCGCCAACATGCTGAAGGACAAGCTCGGCCACACGCCGCTCCTGATGCACGTGCCGCTCGGCGCCGAGGACAAGTTCCAGGGCATGATCGACGTCACCAACGGCCGCGCCTACAAGTTCGACGGCGAAGACGGCGAGAAGGTGATCGAGTTCGACGCCCCGCCGGAGTATGTCGACGAAGTGAAGAAGCGCCGTCACGACTTGATCGCGACGCTCGCCGATCACGACGAGCAAATCGGCGAGATGTTCCTCTCCGAACAGGATCCGACGGTGGAGCAGCTCCGCGCCGGCATCCGCCGCGCCACGATCGCCTTGAAGGTCACGCCGATCCTCTGCGGCTCGGCGCTGAAGAACAAGGGCGTGCAAGTCCTGCTCGACGCCGTCACCTACTATCTGCCGCACCCGGACGAGGTCGAGAACATCGCGCTCGATCAAGCGAAGGGCGAAGAGAAGCACGTCCTGAAGAGCGATCCGAAGGCGCCGTTCGTCGGCCTCGCGTTCAAGCTCGAAGACGGGCGCTATGGGCAGTTGACGTACATGCGCATCTACCAAGGCACCGTGAGGAAGGGCGACTTCATCTACAACATCTCGAACCAAGAGAAGAAGGTGAAGATCCCGCGCTTGGTGCGCATGCACTCGAACGAGATGAACGACATCGAAGAAGCGTCGGGTGGCGACATCGTCGCGCTCTTCGGCGTCGAGTGCGCGTCGGGCGATACGTTTACGAACGGCGACGTCAAGTTCACGATGACCTCGATGTTCGTGCCGGCCGCCGTCATCAAGCTCGCGGTCGAGCCGAAGGAAAAGAACTCGCCGAACTTCAGCAAGGCGCTGAACCGCTTCACCAAGGAAGATCCGACCTTCCGCGTGTCGCGTGACGAAGAGAGCGCGCAGACGATCATCGCCGGCATGGGCGAGCTGCACCTCGAGATCTACGTCGAGCGCATGAAGCGCGAGTACGGCGTGGAAGTCATCGTCGGTAAGCCGCAGGTCGCCTACCGCGAGACGATCCAGCACAAGTCCGAGTTCGTCTACACGCACAAGAAGCAGACCGGCGGCTCCGGCCAGTACGCCAAGGTCGGCGGCTACATCGAGCCGCTGCCGAGCGACGCGGTCGAGACCTACGAGTTCGTCGACGACGTCGTTGGCGGCTCGATCCCGCGCGAGTTCATCGGCGCCTGCGACAAGGGCTTCAAAGAGGCGATTCAGCGCGGCTCGCTCATCGGCTTCCCGGTGGTCGGCGTGCGTGCGGTCATCAACGACGGCGCCGCGCACGCGGTCGACTCGTCCGAAATCGCGTTCAAGACGGCGGCGCTCATGGGCTTCCGCGAGGCGTACGAGAAGGCCAAGCCGGTCGTGCTCGAGCCGGTGATGAAGGTGGAAGTGCAAGTGCCGGAAGAGTTCCAAGGCGGCATCGTCGGTGGCTTGAACCAGCGCCGCGGCCTCATCTTGAGCACCGAGACGCGCGAAGGCTTCTGCACCTGCGTCGCCGAAGTGCCGCTGAACGAAATGTTCGGCTACTCGACGGTCGTGCGCTCGGCGTCGCAGGGCAAGGCGGAGTTCACGATGGAGTTCGCGCGCTACGCGCCGGTGCCGTCGCAGGAACAGGAAAAGCTGATGAAAGAGTTCAAAGACAAAGCCAACGCCCGCTAGGAATGGCGATACGGGCCCGTCTGCTTCGTTGCTTCCTCGTTCCGCTGCTCGACGGCCGTCCCGCTCAGTCGCCGCTAGGGCTCCCGCTACGCCTGCGCTGCTCACTTCGTCGCGCCTCGCATACGAACCCGTCTCACCATTCCTAAACCATGTTCTCAATCGTCCTAACGCTCATCGTTGCCGACGGAGGGGAAGTCCTTCGTCGGGCAACGGAGCTGACTCAATCGAAAGAGCCCGCTGCGCTCGCCGAGGCGCAGAAGCTCGTCGAGGCCGGGCTCGATGCCGGCGCCTTCGCAGCCGGCGAAGAGCGGCGGCAAGCCCGCGTGCTGCAGTGCGAAATCGCCTTCGCGCAGCACGACAAGGCGCGGTTCATCCCGTGCGGCCAGCAGCTCGCGGTCGACTTTGCCGATTCGGCCGAGGCGCTCTACTATGCCCATCTCGCCGCTTCGCTCAGCGGCAAGTATCAGAGCGCGCGCGGTTTTTTGGACATGGCCGGGCAGAACGGCCTGCCGGCGCCCCTGGTCGAGGCGTCCGAGGAGCGCTTGAACGCGCTCGATCCACCGCCCTGGTGGCGTACATTTCCGCCGTGGCTCGTGCCTGTCTTGTTCATCCCGATCTTCAGCGGCGTCCTCGTCTGGCGGCGGAGCCGAAAATCGGGCAGCCAACGCCCGTAGCCCAGGGTATGCGCTCAGCAAATCTCTTGTGAGGCCGAGTGAGCGCGGGTACTTTTTCTTTTGGACCGCCCACCGGCAGAGGCCAGCAACGGGAGCTCGATGTTTACGCTCAGTGTCGAGGACGACCAGGGTCGCAAAACGGAGCTCACCTTCAGCCCACCGGGTCTGACGATCGGTCGCGCAAAAGACAATCAGCTGCGCCTGAACGAACGGAACGTCTCGCGCAAGCACGCCCGCATCAACGCAGCCAACGGCGCCGTCATCATCGAAGATCTCGACTCCTACAACGGCGTCAAAGTGAACGGCGACCGCGTCACCGGCAAGGCGACGCTCTACCTCGGCGATCACATCCAGCTCGGCGACTTCAAGCTGCAGCTCTCGGGCGACGCCTTGCGCCCGCGGCCGGAAGAGATCACGCAAAAGACGCAGATCCCGAAGCGCGAGAACGAAGAAGTGACGAACACCGAGCCGATGGTGGTCGCGCCGCTCGTCAACACCGGGCCGCAGCAACAAATGCAGCCGCCCGTGCAAGCGCCGCCGCCGGTGCCGGCGTCTTCGACGCGCGCGAGGAACGAAGGCAACTTCGACGAGAGCACCGCGCTCATTCGCCTGACCGACATCGCGCCGAAGAACCAAGCGCCGGCGCAGACCATCGCCGGGCCGCACCCGAAGCTCGTCTGCGTCAAGGGCCCGATGGCCGGCCGCGAGTGGCCGGTGAACAAGACCGAGATCGTGATCGGCCGCGGCCAAGAGAACGACATCGTCGTCGATCACCGCTCGCTCTCGCGCCAGCACGCGAAGATCGTCTTGAACGGCCAGGTCTATCGCGTCGTCGACTGCGGCAGCAGCAACGGCACCTTCGTCAACGGCGAGAAGTACGCGCAGGTCGACTTGAAGCGCGGCGACGTGATGGAGCTCGGGCACATTCACCTGCGCCTCATGTGGCCGGGCGAGACGGCGCCGCCGATCGATCAGCCGGTCGACGACGCCTTCGACGAGTCGACCGAGATCTCGACGCGGCGGGCGCCGAACCCGCTGGTGACGCAAGCGCAGCAGCAACAGACGAAGAGCAACAAGGGCATGTTCATCGCCATCGGCGTCGGATCGCTCGTGGCGATCGTGGCCATCGTGCTGATCGTCGGCTTGCAGTCGGAGCCACCGGCGCCGGTGGCGGTCAACGATCCGCCCAAGCAGGCCGAGGTCGTCAAGCACGACGTGACGCCGCCGCCGCAAGAGACTGCGCCACCGCAGACGCCGCCGCCGACGCAAGCGCCGCCCGACGTTGGGACGATCTTGAAGAAGGCGAACGCCGAGATGGCGAGTGAGCAGTGGGAGCAAGCGATACGCATCTTGGAAGCCGGCCTCGAAGCGCAGCCGGGTCAGCTCTCGTTGAAGGCCGCGCTCGACAAGTCCGAGAAGGAGCGCTCGGCGAAGAGCGCGTTCGACGCCGGCAACTCGGCGTATCAGCGCGGCGACTACGCGGGCGCCAAGGATTCGCTGCAGCAAGTGCCCGAGTCGAGCATGTATTATCCACGCGCGACGAAGCGGCTCTCCGATCCGAAGCTGCGCGGGTCAGCGATCGCGATGGCGAAGAAAGATCGTCCGCCGCCGCAGGAGAAGCCCGAGAAGCCCGAGAAGCAAGAGAAGACCGAGAAGCAGGTCGCCAAGGCGCAGCCGAAGGAAGAAGCCGCGCCGCCCCCGAAGGAGAAGGATCCGCCGCCGGCGACGGCGCCGCCAACCGAAGCCGCGGCGAACCCGCGCGAGCAAGCGAAGAAGCTCTTCGATCAGGGGAACAAGGCGCTCTTGCAGAACAAGAACAAGGAAGCCATCGAGCTGTATTTGGAAGCGACGCGCACGGATCCGAAGTACGCGTTGCCGCACCGTGGGTTAGGGATCGCCCACGCGCGAGCGGGGAACGGCGAGGCCGCGGTCGAGCACTACAAGATCTATTTGAAGCTCGCCCCGGGTGCAGCGGATGCCGAGCAGGTGCGGAAGATTGTGCACGACTACGAGAGCCCGGAGTAGCGTCACGTAGCCGTTGACGTCGCCGTCGCCGTCGCCGTGGCCGATCGAGTAAGAAGCCCGCGAAGCCAAGGAAGTCGGTTCGAGCGCTGTGCTCGAACCAACTATCCTTCGTGTGCATGTCCCTGTTTGTTCGGCGACGGCGACGGCGACGGCGACGTCAACGTCAACGCGCTAAATACAATGCGTCCCGTTACACGTCTGCGCCCCGCCGCAGTCCTTGTCTGCCACGCACTTCTGCCGGCAAAACCGCGGCGCGCCACCGCCGGGATCGGCTTCGCACACGTCGCTCGCCGCGCACGCGGCATCGCCGGCGACGCCGCACTTCTTCCGGCACGCTGCCACGGTCGCAGTGAGCCCATGGTTCTGACCGAGCTGCGCCCGCGCCGCGACGTCGCATCGTGAGGCCGCGGCGCCGCACGAATCCGCCGGTGCCGCTGCGCACGCCTTCGTACACACGTGATCGACGCAAAGCCCGGTCTGGCACTCGCTCGCGTCTTGGCAGTCTTGGCCTTCGGCGCGCGTCTCGATCAACGGCTTCAGGCAGGCGCCGACGAGCGCGCCGGCGTCGGTGGGCCGGAACACGAACTGCTTCGGCGCCGCGCAGGCCGCCGGATCGCCCGCGAACAGCGTGGCGCCAGCGACGCACGCGTTCACGTAGTCGAGCGCGTCGTCGAAGGCGTCGTCGTAGGTGAGGCGCGGGCTCAGGCCCACTTCTACGCGCGTGCAGAGCTTGCCGTCGCCGCAGTCGGCGCCGAGCGCGACCGCGCGGGGACAGGGGTCCACACAAACACCGTCCACGCACAGGTTCGAGCGACACTGGCCGGCCGTCGTGCACGCCGCGCCCGCGGCGACCATGCCCGTCGGCACCAGACAGAGCTGGCTCGCGGCGGTGCCGGTCGTCGTGATCGGAATGCACTGCGTGGCGCCGCTGCAGTCGCTGTTATCGAGGCAGGGCCCGGCGCAGCGGCCGTTGCCGTCGTTGTCGAACAAGCAGAGCTTCGTCTGACAGCCGGTGCTCGCCGTGCAGCTCTCGCCGACGGCGGCGCCTGCGTTCGGCGTCGCGCATACGCCGCGGTAGCTGCCGTCCGCCGCGCCGATCGGCCGGCAGATGGTGCCGCCCGGGCACGGGTTGTCCGGGCAACTGACGCCGGCGTAGCCCGGCAGGTCCATGCAGAAAGACGGCAGGTCGACCGCGTCGTCGACGTCGACCGTCGGCGTGCCGGCGGTGTCGAAGGTCTGCGGCAGCGTCTCGCACACCCGCGCCACGGCGCCGCCGGTGCACTCGCTGTCGCCGCGGCACGGCTTGCCGCATTTTCCGGCGATGCACGCGAACGAGCGGCACGCCGCCGCGCGATCGCAAGTCCCGCCGTCGGCCTTACGCGCCGCGCACGCGCCCTGATCGCAGAAGGTCGACGCGCACGAGAGGTCGGCGTCACGCACGCTCGCTGCGGAGCACGCCGCGCCGATCGCTTTGCCTTCGGTCAGGGCGCGCTCGCAGTGGGTGCGGAACGGCTCATAGGCACAGACGAGATCGCTCGCCGGCGCCATCGGTGCGCCCGGGCCGGCCACGCAATCGGTGTCGGCCTTGCAGAGCGCGCTGCAGTAGCCCGGCACTTCGCACATGCCGGACTCGCACAGCTTGATCTCGCCGCCGACCAGGCTCTTCCACGTCGCTGGCGTGCGCGAGTCGCCGTCTTCGTCGACCGGGTACGAGCACACTTCGTCGCTCTTGGCGTAGGTCGTGGCGACGGGCGGCGTGGTCGAGACGACCTTTGGCAGGGCGCGGCAGACCGCGATGCTGCCGCCGTCGAAGTGGCGAGCGACCTGGCAGCTCTCGTCGGTCGGGCAGCTGCTCGCCGCCGAATCGCACGGCCGGTACGAGCCGCGTTGCTTCGCGCAGAAGCCGACGAGGGTGCGGTTGCCGCTGTCGTTGCCTTCGACCGTCGGGACGGGGAGCAGCCGCGGCTCGCAGACGAAGCCCGGCTTGCAGTGCGAATCGTTGGCGCAGGTGGCGGCGCAGAGGTCGTCCAAGCAGAAGAAGCGATCGCACTTGATGTCGGCGTTGCAGGCCGAATAGGCGGCGCCCGGGCCGTACTTCTGGCTGCTCGAGCACACGGTCACGAAGGTGCGTGGGTCGACGTCGGCGTTGTCGAGCATGAACTGGCAAAGCTCGTCGTTGCCCGCGTTGCAGTCGCGATCGCCGGCGCAGTTCGAGGTGAGGCGCGGCAAGTTGTTGATGTCGGGCGGGATGCACGCCGTGACACCGTTGGCGATGACGTCGCACTTCGAGCCGCGCACGTCGGCGCAATCGGCGGCGCTCAGGCACTCGCGGGTGCAGACTTGGCGGCCGCCAGCGTCGCCGCAGAACAACTGCGAGCGCGCGCAGAACGGGTCGCCTTCGCCTTGGCAGCCGGCGCCGAGCTCGGCTTGCCGGCAGGCGCCGCTCGCGGGCTTGGTGCAGTAGGACGCGTCTTCGCCGATGCGTTCGCAGCAGTAGAGCGCGTCGTCGTTGGCGCAGTCGAGATCGAGCGCGCAGGTGCGTGTACAGTAGAGCTTGTCGTCTTTGCCTTGCAGGCAGCGGTTCGACTCGCACTGGTCGTCGGTCGCGCACTCTTGGGTGTACTTCTTCTTCGGACCGCCGGCGCCGCCCGGGCACGCGAGCAAGAAGAGGGCGAGCAGGGGCAAGGCGGCGAAGCGCACAGTCATGCGGAAAGCTCCTCGGATGAAGCGCCGACTATAGTGGAGAACGGCGTGGCGCGCCATCGGTGAGGGCGACTCGGTCTCTAGCGCGGGATCCACTCGACTTCGGTGACGCCGGATTTATGGTTGACGGCGCGCGCCAGCACGAAGAGGTGATCGCTCAAGCGGTTCAAGTAGATGAGCACTTCGCCGCGGGCGCCGAGCTCGCGGACGAGGCAGACGGTGAAGCGTTCGGCGCGGCGTGCGACCGTGCGGGCGAAGTGCAGCGCGGCGGCCGCTTCCGTTCCCCCCGGGAGGATGAAGTGCTTCAACGCGGGGAGCTCGGCGGTGAAGGCGTCGATCTCGTTCTCGAGCGCGGTGATCTGCTCCTTCTTGATCACCGGCATCTTCGCGACCATGCCCGGCGCCGCGAGCTCGCTGCCAACCATGAACAGCTCGTTCTGCAGGCGCGCGAGGATCGCGTCGATCGGCGCGAGCTTCTCTTCGCCGGCGAGCTGGCTGCGCACCATGCCGAGCGTGGCGTTGCACTCGTCGACGGTGCCGTAGGCGACGACGCGCGGATCGTCCTTGGTGACGCGGCCGGCGCCGAAGAGATCCGTCTCACCTTGGTCGCCGCGCTTCGTGTAGATCTTGGTCATGGTCAGGCCTGCGCTTGGTGGGACTGCGCTTCATTCAGGTGTCGATCGATGACTTTGCCGAGGCCGGGCACCGCTGCTTGCACATGGTCCTTCGCCGACGGCCGCAGCTTGTCGTAGGCCTTCTTCATCGTTTGGTTCTGCGCCCGCTGCGCCTTCTCGTCGGTGAACGAAAGCAAGGCGTCGGCCACGTTCGCCGGCTCTTTGTTGAGCAGCGCTGAAAACGGCTGGCCTCCGCCCTCTTGCAGGTAGCGCACGTAGTAGGGCTCGAGCTTCGAGATGAAGCCGTTCAAGAGCGTCGACACGCTCTCCTTGATGATGCCCTTCTTGATCGCTTTGACGACGCCGTAGGCGCCTTTGATCGCCAGGCCCGAGAAGCCGGACTTTCGCCCGACTTCGTCGTCGATGAGTTGCACGCAGTCGTCGACCACGCGTTCGCGCCGTGCCTTGTCTTCTAGGAGCTCGCCGAGAGTTTTCGCTGCCATATTGTGGCGCTTAAGCTGGGCGCCGGCCGCTGTCCAGGCAAGGCGATTCAGTTCGTTTTCAGGGGACGGCGTTCGCCCGGCACCGGCGCCGGCGTCGTGTCGAACGCGCGGGCGTCGGTGCGCGAAGGCTCGGGGACGATGACCGGCT
The DNA here is from genome assembly GCA_020848545.1 of Deltaproteobacteria bacterium. Classification (GTDB taxonomy): domain Bacteria; phylum Myxococcota; class JADLHZ01; order JADLHZ01; family JADLHZ01; genus JADLHZ01. The sequence continues at coordinate 185,184 of JADLHZ010000084.1, forward strand.
GGGCGGCGATCGCTGGCTGCGCGGTGATTTGCATGGACGCGAGCGACTCGTCGCCCGGTGGCACGTGCAGCGGAAAGTACACGCCGATGTCGACGCACTTCGTTTCGTTGCTCCCACAGCGCACGCGCACGACCCAGCTCGATTGCTGCTTCACGCTCGTATGCAGGTCGTAGCGATACGAGGTCTGGCCGCGGCTCTGGCGCGCCGTCGTCGCCTTCTTCGGCAGGCGCAGCCCCACGCGAAGGGCGAGGGCGTCGCGCGGCCATGGCTTACACGGCATCACGGTGCGCGAGCGGACAACCGTCTCGAACTCCTCGAGGCGAATCGACGCCAAGTGCGCTCGGCCGCGCTGATAGACGACCTCCAGCGAGCCTTCGGTGCCGCCCCAAAAGTAGCGTTGGCTGACGCCGTCCTGCTGGTCGGCGATGTCCAAGCGCGCGAAGGTGCCGCCGTCCGGCAGTTGGTTCGTTTCGGCGGCGGGCGGGCCGAGGAGCGGAGACAAGATCGCCCGCACTTCCCTGGGATTACGCCCGTAGAGCTTGTTGACGTCGACCGCCGGTGGTTGGCACTGCCGCAGCTGCGAAGCGTCCGCGGCGCCGGCAGCGCTGACGGCGAGGACAATCGCGCAGAAGGGCGCGACCCGGGAGACGATCCTCGGCAAGCAGTCCATGCCACATCATCGGCCAGGCTCAGGCGAAGGTTGCGCTGTCGCCTGTTTCCCCACAAAGTGCTTGACGCATCTGGACGAGGTGTTTATGGTGCGCCGCGTCAAAGGGCAGACATATGCGAATGTTCGTTCATTTCGGCCTGATTCTCGGGCTTCTGACAGCCTGCGGCGGCCAAGGCTCGCTGCGCCGGAGCATCGTCGGCAATCCGACGTGCGAGGACGACAATGTTTGCGCGGTCGGCGCCCTCTGCGTGGACGGCTATTGCCAGGCGCCGCTCTCGCCGCTGCAAGCGGTGCCGGATCTGCGCGAACGTTCGAGCACGGCGCTCCTCGAAGCCATCGGCCAAAGCCCGTTCGCGAGCGCGAAGAATGGCGCCTTCACCCTGAAGTTCTCGGTCTCGGGCGCGCCCGGCAGCGACCTCAAGGACGCCGTCGATCAGGCAAAATTGCGCGCGCGCTTCGTCGATGGCGGCGTGCGCCTCTGGGGCCTCGAGCTCGACGCGAAGGGCGGCCCGGTGACGGTGCCGACGTCCAACGGCGATCGCATCTACTTCGTGACCGACGTGCGGGTGCGCAGCGAGAACGAGATCTTCGTGCCGCTCGTCGATGGCGACTTCCCGCGGGCGACGGCCAGCGCGACCATGAGGCTCACGATCAGCGCCGCGGTCGGCGCCAACGAGACGGACACCATTCGCCTCACCGCAGAGCTCGAAAACGTCGAGTGCAAGCTCGAGTTCACGGCGAGCCCCGACGATCGCCGGCTGCACGCGCGCATCGTCGTCGCCGAGCTGCGTGAGCTCTACGGCCTCAGCGGCAGCCCGCTCAGCATCGGCGGGCTCGGCGCCGATGCCGACCTGTTTGGCGCCGTCGTCCCGGAACGTTGGCTCCAGCCCTAACGCCCGGTAAACTTCGCGCGTGGACGACGACGCCCCGACCACGATCGATCGCTACTCCGTGCGCGGCTTGCTCGGCAAAGGCGCCATGGGCTCGGTCTATCTCGGCTTCGACGACAAGCTCGGCCGCGAGGTGGCGATCAAGGTGATCGCCGCCGGCAGCGGTGACGAAGAGCAGCTTCGCCAGCGCTTTCACCGAGAGGCGCGCGCGGTCGCGATGCTGCACCATCCGAACATCGTCGAGCTGCTCGACTACTCGGGCCAAGGCGCCGAGCAGCTCTTCTTGGTGATGGAGCGCTTGCAAGGCACGACGCTCGACAAGCTGGTCGAAAAGCGAACGCTCGACGAGACGCAAGCCGCGGCCATCGCCTATGAGATGGCCGACGCGCTCGGACACGCGCACGACAAGGGCATCGTCCACCGCGACATCAAGCCCGAGAACATCTTCATCGAGCCGTCCGGGCGCATCGTGCTGACCGACTTCGGCATCGCCAAGGGCATCGACTTGACCGACAAGACCTTCGTCGGCGCTGGCACGAAGCTCGTCGGCACGCCGTTGTTTGCGTCGCTCGAGCAGCTGACGCAGCCGCAAGCGGTCGGGCCACGCTCGGATCTCTTCGCGCTCGGCGCCGTGCTCTACAACGCGATGAGCGGCGTGTTTCCCTATCCCGCCGACTCGCTCGGTGAGCTCTTGCGTGCGTTGCGCGGCGCGGCGGTGCCGTTGAAGTCCGTCGTGCAAGTGTCAGGGACCTTCGACGCGCTGATCATGCGCCTCTTGCAGAGCGATCCGGCGGCGCGGCCGCAGCATGCGCGGGAAGTGCAGCGGGCGTTGCGCGGCGTGCTCGAAAAAGCGCGCGTCTTCGATCTCAAGGCCGAGATCCGCGGTGTGCTCACGGGGCAGAAGCCTGCGCGCGCAGCGGAGCGCGAGGCGGCGCCGGCGAAAGACAAGCGCTCGCCGCGAAAAACGCTGATTGTCACGCAACGCACGCTCGCGCCGGCTCGGCCCGCATGGCTCGTTCCTGTGATCGCGATCGGTATCGCCACGGTGGCGATCGCTGCTGGCGCCGTCTGGTTCTTGCGTTGACGTCGCCGTCGCCGGTCGTTGTCCTCCGTGTCCGTCATCACATTCGCCGTGCATGCGAATTGCACCTCTCGTGTGTTGTAGCGAGAGGAGGCTCACTTCCATGTCAGAGAAATTCGATGAGACGAGCACGAAAACGCCTGCATTCCGCCCCGCGGTGATCGCCGAAAGCGACCGGCAGGGCGCCGTGAATTTGCGGGTGTTTCGTGTGAAATTACCGCTGCAAACCCCGCTCGATTTCGCCGTCGCCCAGCTCTACCGTTCGTGGCCGAAGCCGCGTCCGCGCAGGGACAATTAGCTGACATTCAGATCCGACCGCGCAGGGTTTCCCTCACCACATCTGTTCACATCTCTCGGGAACGGCCGTCGCACTACGGTTGACCGCGGTCGCACCACCATCGCGCCGTCGTCCGGCCACGGTTCTCCGTCCTGCGACCACAGTTTTCCGTCGTCCGACCACGGTCAACGACGCGCCGGCGTTACAATTTCGAGAAATCGTACTTTTCGACGTAAGGTTTTCCTCCTTCGCGCATGTGTCTGCTGACTCGGAATGGTTCCGAGTCACAAACAAGGAGTGGCCCATGGCCGCGAAGAAGAAGATGATGTCGTTCCCGCAGTACAACCTGTTGATGAAAGCCGTGCACATCGCTGCACAGGTTCGGCTCCCGGAGGTGGCCGTCCTGAGCGAAGAAGATCGCGCGCGTCAGCCGCGGGCGCGCACGGACTTCGCGAGCGAAGCGCCGCGCCTCATCGCGCTGGCGAAGGAAGTCGGCCTCGAGCTGCCGGGTCTCTCGCTCGAAGCGCTCGCCGATGACTTGGAGTTCATCGCAGAGCTCGATCCGGTGCGCGACGCAGTCGTCGACGCGTTCGAACCGTTGCTCCGCGCGCTCGACGACACGTTGCTCGCGCGGCGTGGCAAGGCGTGGACGACGTATCACGCGTACGTCGCGACGCTGACGAAGTTGGCGGAGACCGATCCGCAGATCGCGCTCAAGGTGAAGCCGATCGTCGAATACTTGTCGGTGCAGAAGCGTGCGAAGCCGGCGAGCAACGATGACTCGGAGCCGAAGCCGAGCCCTGAGCCGGTGAAGGTGCCTGCGTAGTCCGAGGCGTGACGCGATCGACCGGGAGCGGGCGTGTGGCTCCCGGTCGATCGTGGTCATGGTCAAATTGTCTTCCGCCGCTCAGTCTGCCTCGGCCGAGTCAGCGGAGCAGCATCATGCTTGACAGAGGAAGTGCAACGATGTCGGGACCAAAGTCGATGTCGGTGTCGGATTGAGTAATGACGACGCCAAACGGCGCGTTGTTCACGGTCCTTCGCACAAAGCTACGCAACCCCGCGACGTCTCGCACCGGGTCCGGCGTCGCTTGGTATTTGACCTCGATCGGGATCCGTCGCGTGCCGACGGTGATCACGAAGTCTATTTCCGCGTCGCCGCCACGCTCCGGCACATGGGCGATATCCAGGCCTACGATGGTCGATAATACGGCTCCGACAACGCTCTCGGCGACTCGCCCCGCGAGCGTCGAAAGCGCAGGCTGTTGTGTCAACTCGGCCGGCACGAGTGGCACGACCTCCTGCAGCCAGCTCGCGCGAAGGGCATGATCGACGAGACAAAGCTTGGGGCTTCCGCGCTTCTTCTTCAGGCGGATCTCTAGGGGTTCTATCGCCCGGATGAGCAACGCTTCGGACAAGAATCGGAGGTACTGGCGTACGCGGTTGTCTCCGAGGTTGGCACCGAAAACTTGGCGCGCGTCTTCTGCAAGGGTGTGAATCGGTGGAGCCTGCCCAGCGTAGCGGCACGCCAGGCGAAAGACCTCTTGGAGCAAAGCTTCGTCTCGTCGTCGGCCGCGCTCGCCGAGGCGAAGGTCGTGCTGAATCACGCGCTTTACGACGGTCTCGTTCAGCTGATCCGCGATCTGCGGCCACGTCACGTCGGCCCGCGCATGGCCGATGGGATAGCCACCCCGCTCAGAGAAGAATGCAAATACAGAATCACGCGCGGCCGCTTCTCGAACACCTCGCCGTCGCAGCTCTTGCCAGAACTCGACTTGCGCTAGCGGGCCTAACCCGTTGTCCGCGAGCGAGGGAGCGCCGAGTGGAATGTCGCGAAGAGCGGCTATTTCGGTGAGCGACAAGACGCCTGCTTCGATCGTGTTGATGCGTCCAGCGAGACTGTCGCGTCCAAGCTCCAGGCGTAGCGCCGAGCTTCCCGTGACGACGACTTGCGTTGAGGATGTGTCGACGAGCGCTTTGAGTTGTGGTGCCCACCCTGACAGGTTCTGCACTTCGTCGAGGAAAAGATATGTCGGACGACCTGCCGCCGCCGCTTCATTCAGGCTTTCACCGAGCACGACATGCTCGAACCAATCGACGATGCGAATTATCGGATCCACGCCGACCGCATCGAGTGCACCGAGATCGTCGAACTGTACGCGCAACACGCGCTTGCCCTCGACGCCGGATGCGAGCAGATCGGACAGCACGTGCATCTGGGAAGTCGTCTTGCCAATCTGGCGCGCGCCGCGAACAACGATGATGGGAGCGACGCGACTGTCCAATCGCCGCTTGATCTGAGCGACCAAATGTCGACGGTGAGGAGGAAGGATCTGCATGGGCTGCCCAGCCCACCAAGGGTTCATCCGCCGCAGCAGAAGCTCCAAGGCGCCCGGGATGGCGACGGCTGCGGCAGGAAAAGACGCCATGATCCGGTGACGCTAACTCAGGCTCGGCTCGACGACAATCACCGCCGATCGTCGACCATGCCGCGCGCGCAGCGTTCGCTGACGAAGGCGCGCGCGCGCTCGCAGCGTTCCTTGCTGTCGACGCAACGCGCCTGCGCCGTCGCGTCGTCCTGCGCACGTTCGGCACGGTCGCAGTACTCCTTCGCCAAGTCGCAGATCGTGTCGCGCAAGCGCTCCGCGTCCGCGCAGTCGCCACCACCTGTCGCCGGCAACGCGCGCGCGAGGGCTTGTTCGAGCGACTCGAAGGTCACGCCACACGAGGTGAGAAACAGCGCCAAGATCGCGAGCCTCATTTGAGCAGCGCCTGCAGTAGATCGTCGCAAAGGACGAGCGCAGCGTAGAGGTCGTCCGCCTCGGCTTTGTCGTGTCCGAGCGCTTTGTGCGCATTCGCTCGCGTGAGCAAGAGGTTCACGGTGAACACGTCGGTCGCGCGGCCGAGCGCCAGCCCGCGATTCGCGCTGGCGAGTGCCGCTTGCGCGTCTCCGGTTTGCAGCTCGATCGCAGAGAGCCGCGCGAACGCGTCGCGCTGGAGCACGCGCGCATCGGCTGGGGCGATCTCCGAGGGAGGCGCCGCAGCGAACGAGCTGAGCGCCGCCTTCGCCGCGCCGAGATCACCGCTGCGCAAGGCCGCGTCGACGCGCGCGTACGTCGGCTCCGCGGCGCGCAGCTTCGGCGTTTGCAACAGCGACTGTCGATACGGTTGCATCGCCGCGTCCACGCCTTCGCTGCGTCCGCTCTTTGCCGCCGCGGCTTGCGCGCCGACGAGTGCGGCGGTCGGTTTCGGCAGCGTTTCTGTTGGCGCGCGCACGAACCAGACGAGGACGATCGCCGCAGCGACAGCCGCCACGGCGCCTGCTCGAGCGAGCCAGCGCGGTCGGCGGCGTAGCCGGAGGCGCGCTTCGATGGCTTCGATCCGCTCTTCCGTCAGCGGCTTGTTCACGTGCTGCAAGAGCGCAGGCACAGCGGTGTCATCGGGCATAGCCTTGCCGCCGTCGATCCACTCGGCGAGCCGGCGGGCTTTTTCGATCTCCTCCGGTGTCGGCTCGGGTTCGTCGGTCATCGATCGCCTCCGTTCCAGATCTGGGCAAAGGCGTCGAGTGCGCGGGACAGAGCGACGTCGAATGCGCCTGCGCTGATTCCGAGCGCTTCGCCGGCGACTTGGCTCGACAGCTCTTCGAAGAATCGCAGCTCGATCGCGCGACGATGGCGTTCGCTGAGCTGGCTGAGCACGGTCTTCACGCGTGCTTGCATCTTTGGCCAATCGATCATGCGATCGAGATCGGGAACGTCGCTCGCGTCGAGGAGCTTGCCGAAGCCGTCGAACGCTTTTTCGCCGCTCTTGTATTTGCGGCTCAGCATGAACGCGTTGTTCACCGCCATTTTGCGCAGCCAGAAGTAGATGCTGCGTCCGTTCGTGTCGAAGGTGTGCATCTGCTCGAACGCGCTGCGGAAGGTGTCGGCGAGCACGTCGTCTGCTGCGGCGGGGTTGCGAGTGATCGGCGCGACGGCGGAGTACAGCGGGCGCACGAACGTTCGGTAGATTTGCGTGAACGCGCGTGTATCGCCGCGCTTGGCGCGCTCGGACCACGATCGCTCCTGCGCCATCCACGCCGGGTCGTCGAAGTCTTGCACGCGGATGGAGGGTAGGGGAGCGACCGGAGTAGCGCAACTTTTGCCAGCGGAAGAGAGCGGAGCGGAGTCGGGGTGAGGCCACACGGCCGGCGTGGATGTCAGCGTCGCTTGATCCGCTGAGCCGCGTCTCAGTGCGCCTAGACTACAATCACGACACGCCGCGAATCTGCCCACCCGGATACCCCGTGAACGTCCGCTTGATGTGGCTGATCGCCTGAATCCGCTCGAGCGCGAGGTTGTCCGCCGCGCGGAAGGTTGGGATCTTCTGCGCGCTCGCGGTCTCGAACACGCGGGTCAGGATCGTGTAGATGTTCTCGGCCTGCTGCAGCGCGCGCTCGCGGTTGTAACCTTCGAGCTCGTTCGCCACGTTGATCAAGCCGCCCGAGTTGATGACGTAGTCCGGCGCGTAGAGAATCCCGCGCTCTTGCAGCACCGCCGCCGCCGACTTGTCGTCTTCCAGCTGATTGTTCGCGGCGCCCGCGATGATCTTGCAGCGCAGGCGCGGCAGCGTTTTCGGGTTGATGATCGCGCCCAAAGCACATGGCGCGAAGATGTCGCACTCGACGTCGTAGATCTCGTCGGGCGACACGCTCGTGCAGCGCAGCTCGTTCGTCGCGCGCTTGACCGCTTCTTGATCGATGTCGCTGATGACGACCTTCGCGCCCGCTTGCACCAAGTGCTTCGCCAAGTGGTAGCCGACTTGGCCCGCGCCTTGGATCGCGATGGTCAGCGAGCTCAGAGATTCTTTGCCGTGGTAATGCTTCGCCGCCGCGCGGATGCCATGGAACACGCCGAACGCTGTCACCGGCGACGGATCGCCCGAGCCACCGAGCGCTCGCGAGATACCGGTGACATGGTTCGTCTCCATGCGCACCCACTCCATGTTGTTGACGCTGGTGCCCACATCCTCGGCGGTGATGTAGCGGCCCGCGAGCCCTTCGACGTAGCGGCCGAACGAACGGAACAGCGCTTCGTTCTTGTCCTTCTTCGGATCGCCGATGATGACCGCCTTGCCGCCGCCGAGGTTCAAGCCGGCGACTGCGGCTTTGTAGGTCATGCCGCGCGAGAGGCGGAGGACGTCGAGCAGCGCTTCGTCTTCGTTCGCGTAGGTCCACATCCGGCAGCCGCCGAGCGCAGGCCCGAGGGTCGTGTTGTGAACGGCGATGATCGCCTTCAGCTTGGTCGTCTGGTCGTAGCAGAAGACGACTTGCTCGTGGTCCTTGTGGGCGAGGCTCTCGAAGACGTTGTTCGGCATGGTTACTCCTATTTTCGGCGCCGGCCGTATGTCAGGAAATGGCCTGAGTCAAAGGAGATTCGCGCCGCAGGACTTTTTTTGACGCGACTTTTTCGTGACGCGCGGCAGCATCACTGAGCTGTGGCAAAATGCGCGCGGGGTGCCCATTGTAAGCAGCACCCGCATGACGACGAAACCCGAAACAGCTGAGGGCGAGTGTCAGTGTTATTCGCCCGTGTCGCGCACGACTTGAAGGGGCCGCTGTCGACGATGAAGCCGCGCGGCTGCCTCTCGAAGCGTCAAAACGACTCGCGTCTTCCTTGACCTGTGCATCCGTTCAGGTAGGGTGCCATACACAACCCCCTGAAGAACGGAGACGACGCATGGCCCAGACGGAGAAGGAAAAGTCGCTCGAGCTCGCGATTTCGGCGATCGAAAAGCAGTTCGGCAAAGGCGCGATCATGAAGCTCGGCTCGAAAGAAGAGCCGAAGGAAATGGAGCTCCTGTCGTCGGGCTCCATCGGTCTCGACATCGCGCTCGGCGTCGGCGGCTACCCGCGCGGGCGCATCATCGAGATCTACGGGCCGGAGTCGTCCGGTAAGACGACGATGGCGCTGCACGCGGTGGCCGAGGCGCAGAAGCGCGGCGGCGTGGCGGCTTATGTCGACGCCGAGCACGCGCTCGACGTGTCGTACGCGAAGAAGCTCGGCGTGAAGATCGACGAAGTGCTGATCTCGCAGCCGGACACGGGCGAGCAGGCGCTCGAAATCTGCGACATGCTCGTGCGCTCGGGCGCGGTCGACATCGTCGTCATCGACTCCGTCGCGGCCTTGGTGCCGAAGGCCGAGATCGAAGGCGAGATGGGCGATCAGCACATGGGCCTGCAGGCGCGCTTGATGAGCCAGGCCCTGCGCAAGCTGACGGCGACGATCAACAAGTCGAAGACGATCGTCGTGTTCATCAACCAGATTCGCATGAAGATCGGCGTCATGTTCGGCAACCCGGAGACGACGACCGGCGGCAACGCTCTAAAATTCTACTCGTCGGTGCGCTTGGACATCCGCCGCGTCGGCGCGATCAAGAACGGCGAGACCGTCGTCGGCAACCGCACGCGCGTGAAGGTGGTGAAGAACAAGGTGGCGCCGCCCTTCCGCGAGGTCGAGTTCGACATTCTCTATGGTGAGGGCGTGAGCCGCGAGGGCGACCTGCTCGATCTCGCGACCGACCTCGGCATCATCGACAAATCGGGCTCTTGGTACGCGTTCGAGGGTGATCGCTTGGGCCAAGGCCGCGACGCTGCGCGCGACGCGTTGAAGGCGAACAAGCCGCTCTGCGAGTCGATCGAGACGAAGGTGCGGACGCACTTCAACCTGCCGGTGTTCGGGGCGAAAGCCTCGCCTGCCGGTGCGACCGCTTTGGAGCCGGCGCAGTTGGCCGTAGCGCCGGACGCCGGTGCGAACGAGAAGAAGCGCCCGCGCCGTCCCGAAGCGGAAGCCTGATCGCCGCACGCGAAACCTGACAACCCCTTCCATCGACCGCCCGATACCGCCCGGGTGATCCGACCCGCCGACCAACTTGCGGCCTTCCGCACGCGCGAGCCCGAGGTGGCCGATCTCTTGATCCGCGTCGCCAAAAGCGGCGGCGATCCCGGCTTGCGCGCGCTGGCGGCCGCGAGCGGGATTGCGGCGACCGATCTTTGCGCGATCCTCGACGCGGATGGCGTCAGCCCACGGCCGCTCGGGAAGCTGCCGCCGGTGGTGAAGGACGCCGCGTACGGTGCCGTTGCTGCAGGAGCCACGGGACGTCAGTTCGCGTTTGGCGGCAAAGCGGAGATCGACGCGACGCGGCTGGTGTCGCATGCAGAAACCATCGCGCTGAAGCGCGAAGTCGTCGCGGTGCTGAGCCAAGTGCTGCCACCGGACGCGATGCGTTTGCTAAAAGGATCCGAGCTCTCGCTACGCGTGTTTGCGTCAGCGCAGCAAACACCGAGCCCCCGCGAGCGCGACACCTTCGGCGAAGGCCGAGCTGCCTTGACGGCGCGAGAGCACACTTCGCGAAGCGGCCTCGCCGGCACCTATCGCTACCAGCTGCACGAAGTGACGGTGCGCAACATTGATGATCCGCCATCGCTGCGCACGTACATCACGCACGAAGTGATGCACGCGCTCGATTGGTGCGTGTGGGACGGCAAGGCGCGCTCCGAACGCGCGGATTTCCAAGCGCTCTTCACGCCGCGTCGCTCGCGCCGATCGTCAAAGACGCCCGAGAGCTCGAGCGGCGCGGCGCGAAGCTCGAGGCCTTTCACGCGTACTTCATTGGGCGAACGTTCATGGAGCTTTACGGGATGACCAAGGACCCGAAGGTGCTGCTGGAGGCAAAGCACTACCTCACCAAAAGTACGTCGTTCCCCGACTCGAAGCCCATCGTCGAAGACTGCGAGCGAGCCCTGCGCGGTGTGAAGTTCGCGAGCTGATCATCCCACATGACGCGGAAATAACGGCCTCGCACCTAGCTGCGTGTTAACTTTCGGGCATGGAGCTGAACGACATTCTCGCGATCGCCTTGAAGGGCGGCGCGTCGGACATTCACTTGAAGGCCGGCCTGCCGCCGATGTTTCGCGTCGACGGCTCGCTCGTTCCGCTCAAAGACGGCGCCCGCCTCCCGCCCGAAGAGATCGCGCGGATGTGCTTCTCGATCATGAGCAACGCGCAGAAGGAAAAGTTCCGCACCATGAACGAGCTCGACCTCGCATACGGCGTGCCGGGGCTCGGGCGCTTTCGCGTCAACGTGTTCATGCAGCGCGGCACGATGGGCGGCGTTTTTCGTGTGATTCCGTTCAAGGTGCGCACCGTCGACGAGTTGTCGTTGCCGCCGGTGGTCAAGCAGATCGCGTTGGAAGAGCGCGGCCTCGTGCTCGTCACCGGCACGACCGGCTCGGGTAAGTCGACCACGCTCGCCTCGATGATCGATCACATCAACTCGACCGAGACGACGCACATCATGACCGTCGAGGATCCGATCGAGTTCTTGATCCGCGACAAACGGTCGGTCGTGAACCAGCGCGAGGTCGGCGTCGACACGCTGTCGTTCTCGCAGGCGTTGCGGAGCGCGCTGCGCCAAGATCCAGACGTCATCCTCGTCGGCGAAATGCGCGACCTCGAGACGATCGAGATCGCGCTGACCGCCGCCGAGACCGGCCACTTGGTGATGTCGACCTTGCACACCTTGGACGCGACCGAGGCGATCAACCGCATCATCTCGGTGTTCCCGCCGTATCAGCAGAAGCAAGTGCGGATTCAGCTCGCGTCGATCTTGAAGGCGGTGCTCTCGCAGCGCTTGGTGCCGCGCGCCGACGGCAAAGGCCGCGTGGCGGCGCTCGAGATTCTGCGCACGACGGCGCGCGTCCGCGAGCTCATCGAGGACAAGGATCGCACGAAGGAATTGCACGACGCGATCGCCCAAGGCGGCGTGACCTACGGCATGCAGACCTTCGATCAAGCGTTGATGGCGCTCTTGGAGCAGGGCGCGATCACCTACGAAGAGGCGCTGCGCCAAGCGACGAACCCCGACGACTTTGCGCTGCGCGTGTCGGGCATCAGCGGTACCTCGGATTCGGCCAGCGGAGCGGCGGACTGGCAAAAGCCGACGACCGGACCGCACAAGATCACACCGCCGCCGGCTGCCGCGCCCGCGCCGAAGCAGGTGCCGGTAGCGGCGAACGCTCCTCGCGCCGCGGTCGCGAGCGTCGCCACCGTGCAACGCGTGGTGCCTGAGGGCGCGTCGGTCCCTGTGGCGCCGGGCGCGACCGCGCCGGCCGAAGAGGCGCCGAAGCCCGAGTTCGAGATCACCCGGTTCTAGTGCGTGCCCGACGCGCGCGCGATCGTGCTTCGCCTGCAAGCGCAGGGCGATCACAGCGAAGCCGAGGTGCGCGCGCAGCTCGAGCGCCGTGGCTTCTCCGCCAGCGAGATTGAGGACGCCGTGCGCTGGGGCCGCGAGGCAGCCGCGCTCTCCGACGCGCGGGCCAAGGAGTCGACCATCAACCGCGGCGTCGCGCGCAAGCGGGGTGCTTTGCGCGTGCAGGCGGATCTCGAACGGCGCGGGCTCGATCCTGCGCTCGACGTCGACAGCGCAGCAGAAACCGAGCGCGCGCGCGCCGCGCTCGGACCGCAGCTGAAGCGCTTCGCCGCCGCGCCGACGAAGGCTGCGGCGTGGCTCGCGCGACAAGGCTACGAAGAGGACGTCTGCCGGCGCGTCGTCGAGGAACTGATCGGCCCGCTCGAGTGATCCCGAAAAGGGACCCGGTCCCTTTTCCCCCGAAAAGGGACCGGGGAGGAATTCGTCGAAAAGGGACCGGGGAAGTTTTCGGGGGCGTTTTCGTGGGCGCCCCTGCGTGCTACGACGGCGGGATGCGTTTTGCGGCGGCTGAGATTCGGTCCAAGTTCCTGTCGTACTTCGAAAAGCACGGGCACCGGGTGGTCAAGAGCGCGGCCCTCGTGCCGCACAACGATCCGACGCTGCTGTTCACGAACGCCGGCATGGTGCAGTTCAAGGACCTGTTCACCGGCAAGGAGAAGCGCGACTATTCGCGGGCCGCGTCGAGCCAAAAGTGCGTTCGCGCCGGCGGCAAGCACAACGACCTCGAGAACGTGGGCGTCACCGCGCGCCATCACACCTTCTTCGAAATGCTCGGCAACTTCTCGTTCGGCGACTACTTCAAGAAAGACGCGATCACGCTGGCGTGGAAGTTCGTCACGGAGGAGCTCGGCATCGACAAGACGCGCCTCTGCGTCACGGTGTTCAAGGGCGAGAACAACGTCCCGGCCGACGAAGAAGCAGCGAAGCTCTGGCAAGACGACTGCGGCATCCCGAAGGAGCGCATCTTCCGGCTCGGCGCCAAGGACAACTTTTGGGCGATGGGCGACACCGGCCCGTGCGGCCCGTGCAGCGAGATCCACTTCTACCAAGGCGATCTCTCGCCCGAAGCGGCGCTGAAGATCTTCGACACGCCCGCCGCCGACGATCAGTGGATCGAGATCTGGAACCTCGTCTTCATGCAGTTCGAGCGCTTCGCCGATGGCCGCCTCGAATCGCTGCCGAAGCCGTCGATCGACACCGGCATGGGCCTCGAGCGCGCCGCTGCGGTGGCGAACGGCCTGAAGTCGAACTACGAGACGTCGCTCTTGCGCCCGCTGATCGACAAGGCGGCGGCGATGTGTAAGAAAAACTATACATCGTCGCAGAGCCCGGACGATGTCTCGCTGCGGGTGCTCGCCGATCACGCGCGCGCCTCGGCGTTCCTGATCGCCGACGGCGTCTTTCCGTCGAACGAAGGCCGGGGCTACGTGCTCAGACGCATCATGCGCCGCGCGATCCGCCACGGCGAGCGGCTCGGCTTCGACGACTTGTTCTTCCACGAGATCACCGACGCCGTCGTCCAGCAGATGGGCGACGTCTATCCGGAGCTGCGCGAGAGTCGCACGGCGATCGGCAAGTGGGTGCGCAACGAGGAAGAAGGCTTCCGTCGCACGTTGAAGACCGGTCTGCGTTTGTTGAGCCAGCGCGTCGAGAAGCTGCAGGCCCAAGTGCTCCCCGGCGACGACGCTTTCGAGCTCTACGACACCTACGGCTTCCCGCTCGATCTCACCGAGGTGATCCTGCGTGAGCGCGGTTTCACCGTCGATCAGCCCGGCTTCGACAAAGCGTTGGAGGCCCAGCGTGCGCGCGCAGGTGCGTTCAAGAACGAAGACAAAGGTGTCGCCGACGTCTACAAGGCGCTCGCGTTGAAGCTCGGGCCGACGAAGTTCCTCGGCTACGAGCTGAAGGAATCGGCCGAGCAGGGCTGGCACATCGAAGGCGCGGGCGTCGAAGCTGGCTACGTCAAGTGCACCGTCAAAGCGCTCGTGCAAAACGGCCAGCCCGTCGAGCACGCGACCGGCCCCGTCGACATCGTGCTCGATCCAACGCCGTTCTACGGCGAGTCCGGCGGCCAGCAGGGCGATCGCGGCGGCGAGCTGGCGATGTCCGGCGGCAAGCCGTTCGCGAAGGTGAAGAACACGCTGAAGCCGGTCGAAGGCTTTCACGTGAGCCAGATCGACGCGACGGTGCCGGTGCGCGTGGGCGACACCGTGCTCGCGCGCTACGACGCCCACGATCGCTTCGAGACGCGCCAACACCACTCGGCGACGCATCTCTTGCACAAGGCGCTGCACGACGTGCTCGGCGACCACGTCAAGCAAGCGGGCTCGCTCGTGACGCCCGAGCGCTTGCGCTTCGACTTTTCGCACTTCGAAGCGCTGACCGGCGAGCAGCTCGACGCGATCGAGCGCCACGTGCAGGAGCGCATCGCGAAGAAGGCGCCGATCGTCACGGAGGTGCTCGGCTTCGAGGACGCCAAGAAGGCCGGCGCAGTCGCGTTGTTCGGCGAGAAGTACGGCGACTCGGTGCGCGTGCTGACGATGGCGGACAGCAAAGAGCTGTGCGGCGGCACGCACTCGTTCAACACCGGCGACATCAAGGCGCTGCGCATCGTGAAGGAGGAAGCGATCGCGGCGGGCGTGCGGCGCGTGGAAGCCGTCGTGTCCGAGTCCGCGAAGAAGCTCGACGAGCAGCGCCAGCAGCAGATCGCCGAGCTGTGGACGAAGGCCGGCGGCGGCGGCGCAGCACCGGCGATCCCGGTCGAAGATCATCGGTGGCTGCTGCGCGTCGCGAACAACTTTCCGAAAGCGGCGCAAGAGCTCGTCGCCGAGGCCAAAGCGAAACGATCGCCGGCGACGCAGCAGGTCGTCCTCCAGCTCGTGAAGAAGCGCGAGGAGGACGAGGTCGCGAAGAAGCAGCAGGACCAAGCCCAATCGGCGCAGCTCGGCGCGGTGGCGCAAGCGCTCGCGAAGAAGGCCAAAGACATCGGCGGCACCAAGCTCGTCGCCGAGATCATCGAAGGCGTGTCGGCGAAGGACCTGCGCAGCTATGCCGATCGCGTGCGCGATCATTTGGGCAGCGCGCCGCACGTGGTCGCGCTCGGCGTGGTCGCCGAAGGCAAAGCGTCGGTCGTCGTCGCCGTGAGCAAAGATCTGACGGCGAAGTACAAAGCCGGCGACATCGTGAAGACGGTGGCGCAGGCGATCGGCGGCTCGGGCGGCGGCAAGCCCGACTTCGCGCAGGCCGGCGGTCCGAACGTGGCCGCGCTCCCGGCGGCGCTGAACGGCATCGCGGCGTCCTTGGCGTGAGCGCGAACGTGAGCGACGAATGAGCGATGAACCGACCGACACGAAGGTGCCGGACGCGGCGCAGGAGAAATCCGGCGCGGCGCCGGCGCCGAAGCCCGCGGCGGCGAAGCCGAAGCCGAAGAAGGCCGCGGCCAAGGACGACTTTGGCGATCCGGGCCTCACCGCGAAAGGCCTCGAGCCGATCGGCTTCGAGCAGCGAACGCGCGCGGCGTGGCAGCACGGCCTCGACGTGTTTGGCCTCGTGCTCTCGCCGACGCAGCTCGCGATCTTGCTGACGATGTTGCCGCTCGTCGACGCGACCAAGCCGGCGCTGCTCGGCGTGCTCGGCGGGATGTTGCTCGGCGCGATGTTCGCGGTGCTCATCGCGACGCCGCTGCTCCGCTATGGGCTCTCGCTCGGCGTGCTCTCGCGTTCGGCGTACGGAGTGCGCGGCGCGCTGATCGTTCCGCTCGTGCGCGTGATCCTCGGCGTCGGCTTCTTCGCGCATGCGGCGGTCATCGCGGTGCTGACGCTGATGTGGTGCACGCTGTGCCTCACGCCGGTCGTCGTGCCGGCGTTTCAGCGCGTGCCGCTGCTCGGGACGATGTCGCTGATCACGGTAATCGGCGCGTTCATCCTCGGCATCACGGTGTGGGCGTTCGCCCGGGAGCTGAAACGCGGCACCGCGATCGCGCTGCTCGTGCCGGGTGTCGTGCTGCTGCTCGCGCTCTTCTTGATGCCGGGAAATCTCCCGCTGGGCACGGCGTGGGGCATGGTCGATCTCGTGGAGCGGGCGCAGACCGACAACGTGGCCCCCGTGATCATCGGCGCGGCGCTGTGGAGCGCGAGCCTCTTCACGCTGCCGGTGAATGAAGCGCGCAAGGTGTCGACGCAGCTCGGCCAGTCGGTGAGCGTGCTCGCGAGCGTGGTGCCGTGGCTGCTCGGCGGCTTGGGCTACGCGCTCGCGGTCTTGTCGAGCGGCAAGAGCGACACCGGCTTCTTTGACTTGCCAGCGCTCGCGTGCCGGCGCCTGAGCTCACCCTGGCTCGTGCTCGTCCTCACTTGCTCGACCGTCGCGCTCCTGTGGCCGATGGCGCTCTCGGCCAAGCGCAGCGTGCAGCTCGGCATGCTCGAGCTCGTCCAGTCCCCGAAGGTGCGCCGCGCCGGCGAGTACACGCTGCTCGGCCTCGCGCTCTTGGGTGCCGTGCTCGTGCGCGGCGGCCTCGTGCGCTACGGCTACGAAGCGCTGCTCGGCCTCGCGTGGCTACACGTCGTGCTCGTCGCGTGCGTCATCGTGCACTACTTCGTCGTCGAGCGCGCACGGCTCGTGCTCGACGATCTCTACACCTATCGCGGGCGTTATCGCGGCGTGCTTGGCGTGTCGCCTTCGGGCGTCTTGGCAATCGCCGGCGGCTGCGCGGCGGTCGTGTGGGCGAGCAAGGTCGGCTACCTCTTGAGCATCGGCGCCGCGCTAGGCATCGGCACGGCGGCGCTGCTCTACGTCGTCCTTGCGAGCGTGCAGCGGCTGATCCAAAGGTAACGCATGCGTCGCTTCATCTTCTTACTGTTGATCGCGTGTAAGACCTCGGCGCCCACGGTGGAGGCGCCGAAGCAAGAGATGCCGCCGCCCTTCGACATGCGCGCGCGGCCAGGCTTGCTCTTCACCTACCTCGACGAGACCGGCGCGCAGCAGACGACCGAGAAGCTCGACGAGATCCCGAGCGAGCGCCGCCAAGCCGTGCGAGTCATCGATCTCAATGTGCCGCCAGAAGCGCGCGGTGCCGGCAAGTGGATCTACCTCGCCGACCTGCGCGAGGCGAAGCCCGACGGCAGCTACCCGTACCAAGCGCTGAGCGCCGTGAAGTTCGATCGCGCGGTGGCGACGGCGCCGATTCGCCACAAAGTGGACGAGGCGCTTGCGCAGTCGGCGAAGCGGGTTACCGTGTACTCGACGTCGTGGTGCGGCGTGTGCAGCAAGGCGAAGGCTTTCCTGAAGGCGAAGAAGATCGACTTCGTCGAGCGCGACGTGGAGAAGGACGAGTCGGCCATGGTCGAGCTCGCCGAGAAAGCGAAGCGCGCGAAGGTGCAGCCGCAGGGCGTGCCGGTGATCGACGTCTACGGGCAGCTCATGCTCGGCTTCGACGAGGCGCGTCTCACCGAGCTGCTCGCCAAGGGGCCGACGAACGGCGTGACATTGTAGTGACGCTCGTGATGAAATAGTTTCCTGGGTCACACGTAGAGGGCTCGGAGGTCTCATGCTCAGCCATCGCCGCCGCGTGCTCTTCTTCTTCGTCACGATTTCGACCTTGCTCGTCGCCGACCAGCTGACGAAGCTCTGGGCCGTGCGCGCGCTGACCCACGTGCAGGCGTCACACCCGGGCACCGCGCTCGAGCACTACTCCGTGCTGCACCCGGTGCCGGCGCGGCCTTTGTTCTTCGCCGGCCGCTGGGGCTACTTCGAATACGCCGAGAACCCAGGCGCCGCTTGGAACATCCTCTCCGGCGCCCACGAGTCGTTCCGCTATCCGTTCTTCTTCGTCGTCGGCATCGTCGCGATGACGCTGATGACGATCTACTACTTCCGCGCGAAGCCCGAAGAGCGGCTGCGGCGTGTGGCGCTCGCGTGCATCATCGGCGGGGCCCTGGGCAACTTCGCCGATCGCATGCGCCTGCGTTACGTCATCGACTTCGTCGTCGTCGATCTCGGCAGCTTCTATCGCTGGCCCACCTTCAACTTCGCTGACGCCGCTGTCTCGATCGGCGTCGTGCTTCTCGTCGCTGAGTCGTTCAAGAAAGCGGATCAGCCGGCCGCGCGGGCGTAGAGCTCTAGATACTTCGGAACACGCTCTCTCCAGTCGACCTTCGCCGCCATCGCCGCGCTCTGCAGCGCCGCGTACTTGCTGCGATCGTCCCACAACGCCCGCGCGCGGCCGAGCGCGTGTGAGAGCGACGCGACCGAGGCGTCGGCGAAGCAGATCCCGTTGCCGCCGGGATCGCCCATGTCGATGACGCTCTCCGCGAGCCCGCCCGTGCGCCGCACGATCGGCACGGCGCCGAAGCGTTGCGCCTGAAGCTGCGCGAGGCCCGCAGGCTCGAAGCGCGAAGGCATGACGAAGAAGTCGCCGGCGAGGAGCGCGCGGCGCGACAGCGCTTCGTCGAACGCGATGGCGACGCGCACGCGATCGGGACGCTCGGCCGCGAGCGCTTGAAGCTCCGTTTGCAACGCGGCGTCGCCGGTGCCGAGGACGAAGAGATCGAATGAAAACGAAGGCTCGCGCGCGGCGGCGATCAAGACGTCGATGCCCTTTTGCTCGGTGAGGCGGCCGATGCTCACGAGCAATGGCCGATCCGAAAGCGCAAACTGCTCAGCGAGCGCGCGGCGGTGCTCTAGCTTCCATCCGGGTGTCACCGCGCCGGGATCCCAGAGGCGCGTGTCGATGCCGTTCATGATGCCATGCAACGCGCCCTCGGCTGCGCGCGCCGCGAAGGCCGCATGTAGCCCGAAGCCGCCCTCCGGCGTTTGAATGTCTTTGGCGTGCGTTTCGCTCACCGTGGTGACGAGATCCGCCGCGAGGACGCCACCTTTCAGCAGGTTCACTTTCTGCCAGCCGAAGCCGAGCCCGTCGTCGCCGGCCACGCTCCACGGCAGGCCGAGCGCCGGGATGACGCCGGAGTCGACGACGCCTTGATACGCGACGTTGTGCACGGTGAAGATCGTCGGCACGGTAGCGATCACCGGCACGAACGCCGTCTGCCAATCGTGCGCATGAAGCACGGTCGCGCCGAGCCGCTTCGCGAGCACGACGGCCTCCTGCGCGAACACACCGAAGCGATACGCGTCGTCATCGGCCGAGCCGTAGACGCCGTCGCGATCGAAGAGCTCCGGGCGATCGATGTAATAGACGTGTCCCTCGACCGCGGGCTTCTTCTTGAACGCCCGATGCTTCGGCACGCACACGCGCACGTCGAGGCCGGCGTCGCGCAAAAGCGGCGGCAAGGTGCGCGCCACGTCACCGAGGCCGCCGACCTGCGCTTCCGGCGCCAGCTCGCACACCACCCACAGGATCAGCGCCCGATTCAGCGGTTCAGCTGCATCGACCATTCGGTCTCCGGCGCTTTTTCGAGCACGGTGATGCCGCTTTCGCTGACGAACCAGCGCGCGCGATCGGCTTCCTGGTCGTGGCCGATGATCGTGCCCGGCGTGAGCCGCACGTTCTTGTCGATGATCGCGTTCTTGATCTTGCAGTGCCGGCCGACGTCCACGTTGTCGAAGAGGATCGAATTCTCGATCTCGGCGCCGGTGTGCACGAACACGTTTCTGCCGAGCACGCTGTCCTTCACCCGCGCGCCGGAGACGATGCAGCCGCCGCTGACGATCGACATCAGAGCGTGGCCGCGGCGGTTGTCGTCGTCGAAGACGAACTTCGCCGGCGGATCGTTGAAGCTCGCGGTGCGGATGGGCCACTGCCAGTTGTACAAATTGAGCTGCGGCACCACGTTTCTGAGGTCCATGTTCGCGGCGAAGTAGCTGTCGAGCGTGCCGACGTCGCGCCAGTAGTGCGCTTCGGGTTTGCCGTTCGGCAGCGTGATCACGTTCGAGCGAAAGTCGTAGGCGAAGACCTGGCGCGCAGCGACGATGCGCGGGATCACGTCGTGGCCGAAGTCGTGTTGGCCCTCGATGCGGCGGCCTTCCTCCAAGATCTCGAAGAGCGCCTTCGCCGTGAAGATGTAGTTGCCCATCGACGCAAAGACCTCGTCCGGGTGGCCAGGGATCGTCGGCGGCGCCGCCACCTTCTCGTGAAAGCGGCTCACCTTCAGCGCCGAGTCGACCTCGGCGACGCCGAAGCCCGACGCTTCGTTTTTCGGCACCGGCAGGCACGCGACCGTGACGTCGGCCTTCTTCTCGACGTGAAAGTCGAGCATCTGGCTCACGTCCATCTTGTAGATGTGATCGGCGCCGAACACCGCGACGTAGTCGGCGCCGAACTCTTTGACCATCGACAGGTTCTGCATGACGGCGTCGGCAGTGCCGCGGTACCACATGTCGCCCGATTGCATTTGCGCCGGCACGACCTCGACGAACGCGTGTGCCTGATGCGTGGCCGGCCACGCGCGCGAGAGGTGCTTCAACACCGACTGCGCCTTGTACTGCGTGAGCACGTACATCGCGTCGATGCCGGAGTTCGACAGGTTGCTGAGCACGAAGTCGATGATGCGGTAGCGGCCGCCAAAGGGGACGGCTGGCTTCGAGCGGATCGCGGTCAGGGGTTTCAGGCGATCGCCCTTACCGCCGGCCATCACGACCGCGAGGACTTTACTGTGACGCCGAGGCATGCGGACAGTGTGGCCGCTCGCCGGCGAAATGCTACTTTGGTCCGCCGAACTTGTAGCTGAGGCCGAGGCCGATGACGTTCGCCTGCAGCGTGTAGTCGCCGCCGTTGATCGCCGTCTGATCGATCGGCTCGGCGCGCACCGGCGACATCGCGTAGAGCTTCGCCTGCTGCGGATCGACGCTCGTGTTGATGCCGAAGACGTGCGCGTAGAGCACGTCGAGCGTGATGCCGTAGAAGCCGATGCTGACGCCGACGCTCGTCGTCACCTTATCGACGTCGAGCGTGAGCACGCTCAAGTAGTCGCGCGGGATCGCGGCGCGATCGTAGTTGACGCCGGCGCGCAGGCGATAGTTGAAGGTGTAGCCGCCGCCGCCGTACTCGCCGCCGAGGCGCACGCTGAAGGTGTCGCGGAAGTTCCGCTGCACCGTGAGATCGCCGATGGGGTACGGCGAGGGCAGACCGATCACATTGTTCAGGTTCACGCCGTTCTTGCCGCGCAAGATCTCGATCTTGTCGTGGATCGCCCAGCCTTCGAACACGACGGCGAGCTCGAGGCGCAGGCCCTGCACCGGGCGCATCTCGAAGCCGAGGCGCAGGATCAACGGCAAGCGGAACTTCACGCGCGCTTGATCGCCTTCGACGGTGGCGCCCGCGAACAACGGCGCGCGTGGCAAGCGGACTTGGATCTTCGCCGGCGTGTCGACCCAGAACGGCAGGTCGGCGGAGAAGCCGAGGCGGTACTGGTCGGTGATCTTGAAGATCGCGCCGAGCGAGCCCGAGGCCGTGAAGATGAAGCCCGCGGTCAAGCGGTTGACGGCGTCCCAATCCGGATCTTGCTCGGCGCAGGTCGCGTTCGGGCACGACGACAACGCGAGCGTCGAGACATACTCGCCGAGCAGGAACTTCGGGCCGAGGCCGATCTGCAGGCGCCCGTCCAAGAAGCTCTTCGCGACATAGAGGCCGAGCACGCCGAGCACGGTGCCCTTCGGGTTCAAGAGCGAGTAGCGCTGCGGTGCGGCGTGCTCTTCGCCGTTCGCGTTGACGACGGTCTCGGGATACTCGCTCAACGCGGCGTACGGCACGTACATGCCGAGCGCGAAGTTCCACGTCTTCAAGCCGAAGTTGTGCGAGACCGCGAGCGTCGGGATCGGCATGAACGGCGCCGTGCCGCTCACCTTGTCGAAGGTCTGCGTCGACGGTTCGCCGGTCGAGCTCACCGGGATGTACGCCTTCCTCGTGAACGAGGTGTCGACGTTCAAGTACGCGGCGTCGAGCATGAGCTGCGAGCCCGACTCCATGAGGCCGGCCGGGTTGTACCAGATGGAGCTCAAGTCATCGGCGCCGGCGACGAAAGCACCGCCGCGCGACAACGGCCGCACGCCGCGGTCGGTGAGGAACAAACCGGCAGCTTGCGCCGAGGAAGCGGCGAAGAAACAGAGGACGAAGAGTATGCGGGTCACTTACTTCACGTTGCGATGCTGGATGACGTCGATCATCCGGGCGAGGCCGCTTTCCTTGTTGGCGAGGAATTCACGCGTCTCGGCGAGCACGCGGCGCGTGTCGTCGGCGGTGAACGGGTCGGACTTCGTCGGGTCCATGCGGCTGACCTCGGCGATCGTCGCTGAGATGACTTCGAGCGGCGTGCGCGTGCCGGACGGCAACGGGCTGACCAAGCGCGAGACGAGCTGCGTGAGGCGGTGATCCGGGTCCATCTTCGCCGTCTGCGAGAGCAGCGCGAGTGTGGCGCGGGCGGCGCCGGTTTCGGTCGGCTCGAGCGCCGGCGCGAGCACCGGCAGGAGCGAACGCAGCGTGCCTTCGTCGTTCAACGTTTGCAGCGTATCGGCGAGCGAAGCCATCGAAGCCATGAAGCGGCTCGAATCGTTCGGGTCCAACGCGGCGTAGAGCGTCTTCAACATCGCTTGCTCGGCCTTGCCGTCTTTGCGGAGCAGCGCGAGCGTCTTGAGCGCGCCGGCGAGCAGCGGGTTCGTGAGCATGTCTTTGACGTCGGCGTGGAGGCCGCCCTCGACGAGCTTGTCGAACGAGCCGTTCGCCTTCTTCGTGCGCATCTCTTCGGCGAGGCCGGCGAGGAGCTCCGGGAGCAGCTTCGTCTGTGCCGAGCTCTTCAGGCGCGTCGTCGCCACGTCGCCCGGGCGTTCCCACGCGAAGAGCTGATCGACGAGCCCGCCGCGGGCCGTCTTCCACTGCTGAAAGCCCGTGACGTCGAGCTTCCGGCGCGCATCGATCTCGCCCATCGCCTTGGCGAACAGGCGCGCTGGCGTCGTGTAGTTGTTGTCGAGGCCGTCGTTGCGCTTCGGCCATTCGCCGCGGCGATCGACGAGCGCCTGGTTGTCCTCACGCGACACGAACGCGCGCACGAGCGGCGCCAGCTTGCGCACGCCGCCTTCGGCTTCGAGGTCGATCGACGCGAGGCGGAGCGCTGTGAGGACGTCCGACTCCGGCGCGAAGATCTTGGCGAGCAGGGGCTCGAAGCTCACGTAGTTCGAGCGCGAGCAGTAGTTCGCCGTGATCTCCGGCGCGCCGTTGCTGTTACAGTCGCCGTTCGTCTTGCTCGGCCAGTGCTTCGTGACGACGGTCATCACCTTTAGGAAGAGATCCTCTTTGTCGTACTTGACGAAGGGGCGACCAAGCGCGCGCAGCGCCGGGTAGAAGCCGTTCGTCTCGAAGGCGAAGAAGGTGCCCGGCACGCGCTCGGCGATCGTCTGGTCGGCGCTGCAGGTGCGCAGGCCGAAGAGCGGGCTGGAAGCGCCCACGTTCTTCAACGGGCACGCTTGGCTCGGCGCGGCTTCGGAGAGGCCCTTCACGAACGCGTTCGCGTCGGTGTGGCGCACGAAGATCATGCGCGCCAACGACTCCGGCGTCGGGTAGATGCCCATGCCGGGGATGCCGGCGCCTTCGGCGAGGATGGCGGAGAAGGCGCCTTCGGCGAGGGCCGTTTTCGTGACGTAGCCGAGCGCGGTGAGCAGCTGGTTGAGGGCGACGTCGGTCATCGGGAAGCGGCCCTTGCCCTTGGTCTTCGCGAGCTCGTCGTTGCCGTTGCCGTTGACGACGATGGCCTGCAGGAAGAACACGGCCATGTCCTTGACGTCGAACATGCCGCACTCGTCGTACTTCAAGAGGCTGAGCGGCCCGGCGTTGATGAACGCGTCGTCCTTGTTGCAGAGGCGCACGCCGCGCGTCTCGTGGATGATCTGCGCGAGGCGCTGGAAGATCGACTTGTTGCCGGCGATGTCCGCTTGCGCGCGGTTCACCGGGAGCGAGGGGTTGAACGTGGTCGAGCTGAAGTTCTTCGCCGGGCCGCCGATGTTCATCGGGTCGTAGTCGATGATGTCTTTGTTCGCGATCGCGCCGGCGAGCGCCGCCGGGAGGTTCTGCACGTCCGGGTGCGTGAACGCTTCCAAGATCTCTTCGAGCAAGGGCACGCGGTTGCCGCTCGCGTCGCGCGCGTCGGCGAGCTCGGCGAAGAGGTCCAAGAGCTCGTCCCAGAGCGGCGAGGTCTGCACCGAGTTCGCGTAGGTATCGGCGTTCGCCATGTTCTTGGCGTTGACGAGCGCGGCGACCAAGCGCGCGGCGTTCGTCTCGTTCTTCTTCAATCCCTTGCTGAGCACGTCGAGCGACGCGAAGTCGTCGTCGCCGAGCGCCTTCAACACGGGCTGGATCGCGATCGCGAGATCGACGAGCGGCGACGTGTCGGTGGCGTAGATGTCGAAGCGGCGGCTGATGTCGCCCGGGCGCTGCTCGACCTTGGCGCTGAGGTCGCCGAGCACCGGGGCCAGGTTCAAGAGCAAGTCGTGAACGAGCGGCTTCTCCGGCGCCATCAACGGACGGCTGTCGGCGATCATGCCCGGCAGGATCGCCTTCTGCAGGTTGACGTACTGGTAGAGCGGGCGGCCGATCGAATCGAGCGCGCGGCCGAAGTTGTCGCGGCGGGTGGTGTCGTTGACGTTGATCATGCTGAACGGCGTCGGCATCGAGAGGAGCTTGCCGCTCTGATCAAGGAAACGGCCGTAGGGATCCATCGCGCTGCACGCGTTGCCCATGGGGACGCCGGGACCGAAGCCGACGACGCCGCACGCTTCGCGCTTGGCGATGTAGAGCTCGCCGCCGCCTTGGAAGAGCGAGTCGTCTTCCTTCAACAGCACGCGCGAGATGAGGCCGAGCGAGCCGCTCTTGACCGTCGGATCGACGCGCGCGAGCTCGTCACGGCCGGCGACCAGGAGCTGGCCGAGGAGGACGTCGTTGTCGCCGCCGGGCTCGAAGATGCGCAGCGTGCCGTCGAGCATGTCGGCAAAGTAGGGGCGCGTGGCCAAGTTCGCGAGCAGGCCGGCCGACGCTTGGATCGGGCGGTAGCCGTCGCGGTTGATGACGCGGGTGAGGGCGTTGATGGCCTCTTCGTTCTGTTCGAGCGTCTTCAGCAGCGCGCTCGTCGAACCGGTGAGGTTCGGCATTTCTTTGTCGTAGAGCGGCGTCATGTCGACGAGCAGTTGGCGCATCCCGTCGAGGTAACCGGGCTGCGCTTCCGGCAGCATGGTGTCGAACGATTTGATCAAGTCGTAGCGGCGCTTGGCCAAGGCTTCGACGCGGGCGAGGGCGATGCGCGCCTTCTCGCTCGCGGCGTCCGTCGCGGGCTCCTTGGCCGCCGTCGGCGGATCGGCGAACTTTCCGTTCGGGCCCGGGTGACACACGCGCTCGAAGCGCTTTCCCTCGATGTCTTCAGGGAAATTCTGCGCGACGAGGCGGTCGCACATGATGCCGAAGAGCTCTTGGCCGACGCTCTGCGACGCCGGAGCCACGCGGGTCGAATCGAACTTCTCACAGGCGGCGAAGGCGAAGACGGTCGTAAGAAGTATCGAACGTGTATACATCATCTTACCTCGAACCATAGGGTCGGCGCCCTTACAGGGTTGTTGCGCGCATCGTCAATCAAAATCTGACGCAGTGTCCTATTTTGTCGGCCCGTTACGTTATCGCGCCGAAGGGGCGGGAGTTTCGTGGAGTCTCCGGGCAGTCACGCCATTGGGCTGCGACCGGGCGCCTGATGCTTATGCCGCGTCGAGCTTGGCCCGCGCCGTCATCAGGAACTTGAGCTTGGGAAAGTCGTTCTGCGCATGGCGGAGCGACCACTCGCCCTTGAACAGCACCATGGGATGTTTGTCGCGATCTTCGAGCAGCATCGAGCGTTCACGCACGCTCCACGGCTTCGGGTCGAAGTCGCCGTCGATCCAGCGCGCGATGTCGAAGGGCAGGCGCTCGAGCGACGAGGGCGCGCCGTACTCGTTGTTCAGACGGTACTGGAGGACTTCGAACTGCAAGACGCCGACGGCGCCGACGATCGGGTCCATCTCGCCCATGCCGTACTGGTAGAAGACTTGGATCGCGCCTTCTTCGGAGAGCTGGTCGAGGCCGTTCTTCAGTTGTTTGCGCTTGAGCGGATCCTTCACGCGCACGCGGGCGAAGAACTCGGGCGAAAAGTGCGGCACCTCGTCGAAGCGGATCGGCGGCTTGCCGGTGCACAGGGTGTCGCCGATGCGCAACTGGCCGGTGTCGAAGAGGCCGATGATGTCGCCGGCGTAGGCTTCGTCGATGAGCGTGCGTTCCTGCGCGAGGAATTGCAGGGGCTTGCTCAAGCGCATCTCTTTTTCGAGGCGCGGGTGGATCACCGTCATGTTGCGCTCGAACTTGCCGGTGCAGATGCGCGCAAACGCGATGCGATCGCGGTGGGAGGGATCCATGTTCGCTTGGATCTTGAAGACGAAGGCGCTGAAGCGCGGGGTCGCGGGCGGCAGCGCCGTGCCTTGCACCTTGTAGCTCGCCGGCTGCGGCGCGAGGTCGATGAACCATTGCAAGAACGGCTCGACGCCGAAGTTGGTCATCGCGCTGCCGAAGAACACCGGCGAGATCGAGCCGTTCAAGAAGCTCTCGCGCGTGAACGGCGTGCCGGCGGCGTCTAGGAGCTCGATGTCTTCTTTGAGCTTGCCGAGCGAACGTTCGCCGAGCAGCTCCGGGATCTGCGGATCGTCGATCGGCAGCGAGGTCTGCGCGAGCTTCTTCGCGCCGTGAAACGCGGCGTCGAAGAGGTGCACGATCTTGTGCTCGCGATCGTAGACGCCCTTGAAGTCCCGGCCCATGCCGATCGGCCAGAGGATCGCGACGCACTGGATGCCGAGGAGCTGCTCGACTTCGCTCAAGAGATCGAGGGGGTCTCTGCCTTCTCGGTCCATCTTGTTGATGAAGGTGAAGATCGGCAGGCCGCGGAGGCGACAGACCTCGAAGAGCTTCTTCGTCTGCGTTTCGACGCCCTTCGCGTTGTCGATGAGCATCACGGCGGAGTCGGCCGCGGAGAGCGTGCGGTAGGTGTCTTCGCTGAAGTCTTGGTGGCCGGGCGTGTCGAGCAGGTTGATGCGGCGGTCTCTATAGTCGAACTGCATGACCGAGCTCGTCACCGAGATGCCGCGCTCCTTTTCGATCTCCATCCAGTCGCTCGTCGCGTGCCGGGCCGCCTTCTTCGCCTTGATCGCGCCGGCGAGGTGGATGGCGCCGCCGTAAAGCAGGAGCTTCTCGGTCAGCGTCGTCTTGCCGGCGTCCGGGTGCGAGATGATCGCAAACGTTCGCCGGCGCTCTACTTCTTCGGCGAGCGTGGGCATGGCCGGCGCGCCGTAGCACGAAGGATCGCCCACGAAAACGTCCCCGGTCCCTTTTCGCCCGAAAAGGGACCGGGGAGGGTTTCGGACAGAGTGTCCCAAAATCGGACAGTCGCGTCTGGGGGAGCCGCTGCAAGCCCTTGTCGCGAATGTGGGTGCCAGAACGCCAACCCACCAAGGAGCCTCCCATGCTGCGCACCCTCTTCGTCGTTTCGTTCCTTCTCGTCGCCTTCGCCCAGAGCGCCAACGCCACCGTCACGGTCACCGGCGTCGCCGCTGCGAGCCTGGACAAAGAGCGCGCCACCTTCGTCAAAGAGGCGGTCGAGCAGGCGCTGCGCATGCGCAAGATCAAAGTCGGCGCGAACGGCGAAGAGACCGTGGTCGTCAGCTCGAAGAAGCTCGGTTCGTACGTGATGATTCGCCTGGAGCGCTTGCGCCAAGAAGCCCTGCTCGCCGAAGCCGAGAGCCGCGCGAAGCTGAAGGACGACGACGCCATCCTCGACATCGCCACCGAGCTCGTCGACGAGATCTACCCGCGCACTTCACGCGCTCCGGCACCGTCGCAAGCCGAGCTCGCCGGCCGCGTCTTCGATTCGCGCTACGAAACGCCGCCCGCGAGCGCGCCGACCCAGCAACGCGCGTACGTCGTGTCGCAAGGCGCGCCGGTGCAGCCGCAAGCGCCGGTCTACACGCCGATGCCGCTTGGAAACGCCGAGCAGCTCCGCGCCCGCGCCGCCGCGCTGAAGGTGGGCGGTCAATTGCTCATCGGCGCCGGCGTGCCGAGCTTGGTCCTCGGCGTGGCGATGAGCGTCGCCGGCGGCCTCATGAACCACGGGCCGATCCTCGGCGGCGGCATCGCGCTCAGCGTCGCGTCGACCGGTATGGTCATCGGCGGCAGCGTGATGATGGGCTCCGCGCGCAAGCTGCAGAAGCAAGCGAGTGGCCACATCGAATTGTCGGGTGTCGGCGTCGCGCCGAGCCAGAACGGCGCCTACGTCAGCGCCGCCTTCCGCTATTAAAGATACTTCAGCAGCTTCATCGCCCGCTTCAAGATCCCGAGCTTGTTGCCATACGGCGCCCCATACAGCGGCATCTCGAAGTGCATCCGCCGCGTAAACACCGAGCGCATGTGGCTGAACTCCTCGAACCCGCGCTGCCCGTGATACGCGCCGAGGCCGCTCGGGCCGATGCCGCCGAAGGGCAAGCTCGAATTTCCGAAGTGCACCATCAAATCGTTCACGCACGCGTCGCCCGACGTCTGCCGATCGAGGAAGTACTCCACCTCGCTCGCCTTGTCTGAAAAAACGTACATTGCGAGGGGCTGGTCGCGCGCCTGGGTGATCGCGAGCGCTTCTTCCGGCGTGTTGTACTCGACGATCGGCAACACCGGCCCGAAGATCTCTTCCTGCATCAGCGGCGCATCGAGCTTCGGCTGCGTGACGAGCGTGGGCGCGATGTAGCGCTCGCTCTCGACGACCTCGCCGCCGAACGCGACGGTGCCGTCCTTGAGGTAGCTCGCGATGCGCTTCAGGTGCCGTTGATTGACGATGCGCGCGTAGTCCGGGCTGTCCTTCGGGTTCTGGCCGTAGACCTTCGTGATGCGCGCCTTCAGCTTCTCGACCAAAGGACCTGCGACGCTGCGTTCGACCAACAGATAGTCCGGCGCGATGCACGTCTGGCCGGCGTTCACGAACTTGCCCCACGTGAGGCGATTGGCCGTATGGTCGAGGTTCGCGTGCTTGGTGACGATCGTCGGGCTCTTGCCGCCGAGCTCGAGCGTGACCGGCGTGAGGAACTTCGCCGCCTTCTCCATGATGATGCGGCCGACGCCCGTGCCGCCGGTGAAGAAGATGTGATCGAAGCGTTGCTCGAGCAGCGCGGTCGACACCTCGACGCCGCCTTCGACGCACGCCAGAAACGCCGGATCGAAGTTCTCGCGCACGATCTTCGCAATCACGGCGCTCGTCGCCGGCGCGAGCTCGCTCGGCTTGACGACGTTGCAATTGCCCGCGGAGATCGACGCGACGAGCGGGGCGCCGATGAGGTTGAACGGATAGTTCCACGGCCCGATGATCAGCGCGACGCCCTTCGGCTCCGGGCGAATCTCGCTCTTCGCCGGCTGCACGATGAGGCTCGTCGGCACGGTGCGGGGCTGGGCCCAGTGGCGCATGTGGCGCAGCGTGTGCCGCAGCTCCTCGGAGGTGGTGGCGATCTCGGTGAGGAAGGTCTCGGTCTCGCACTTGCCGAGGTCGGCCTTCAGCGCGGCGAAGATCTCGGCTTCGTACTTTTGCATCGCTTCGCCGAGCTTCTTCAGCTGTTCGGCGCGATAGTCGAGCGAGCGCGTGGCGCCGGTCGAGAAGAACGCGCGCTGCGCATCGATGATCTTCGCGACGTTGGCGATCCCGACGGGAATGACTTTGGCGGCTTCGGCGGACATGGGCGGCCTCCTGACGTGTCAGTTATCGGAGTATGGCATGACGTAGCCCTAGCGGCGAGTGAGCGGTCTACACGCTTGTTGCGAGCGCGGCCAGCGCGTTTTCGATGGATCGTCGGTCCAGCCCCTCGCCGAAGAAAGCGAAGCGGCTTTCGCCGTGGGCCGGGGGTGCGGCGTCGGGCTCTGTGTGCATGCGTTGGGCGACGCGGTGCACGGCGAGCCAGGTCTCTTTGAGCCGGACGATCGCTTTGGCGCGGTAGACCTCCTTCGGCAACGCTTCGAACCACGCTTCCACGGCGGCGCCGTCGAACGCTTCTTTGCGCGAGACGACGAAGCCCTCGAAGCGGGAGTGGCGGGGCAGCGCGAAGGCCGGGCGTTCTTTCTCGCGCAGGTCGAGATCGCCGGAGAACAACGCCGCGGTGAGCGCCTCTGGGTCGATGAAGCGCGCATCCTTGGCGACGGTCTTCACCGCGGCTTCGAGCGCCGACGTGTCGCTGACGAGATCGCGCTTGGCGACGACGAGCCAATCTGCCGCTTGCACCTGCGCCTTCCATTCGTCTTTGTCGTAGGTCTCCCCGCCGGTCGGATCGAGGACGGTGATGACGCCGTCGAGGGCGACGCCTGCGATCGCTTCGAGGCGCCAGATGATCGGCAGCGGATCGGCGAGGCCAGTCGTTTCGAAGATCACGCGGTCGAGATCACGCCGATCGATGAGCTCCTGCAGCGCGCGCTCGAAGTCCGAGCTGCGCACGCAGCACGCACACGCTTCGGCGAGCTCCTTGAACGCTCTTTGCGCGTCGATTCCGGTGTCGATGCCAGCGTCGCCGACCTCGTTGAGCAGCACGCCGATGCGTTCTTTGTCGGCCGCCTTCAAAAGTCGTTTGAGGAGCGTCGTCTTCCCCGCGCCGAGGAAGCCCGACAGGATCGTCACGCGTAACCCCATGTCACCACGCGTACCACGAAAAGCGCCGCGAAAAGGGACCGGGGAAGCTTTCGCCGAAAAGGGACCGGGGAGAGCGGGGAGCGACTACTTCGCGCGCGTGAGCCACTTCCACGGCCATGGCGACCAAACGGCGTTCGGGTGATCCTTGATCCAATCCGTCGGACGATTCCGCGCGCCTTCGGGGACGACGAGCGAGCCCACGTAGTCGGCGTCGGCGTAGACCCGATCGATCAGCCGCTTCACGTCGGCGAGATCCTTCTGGTCGACGACGCCGTTCGAGGTCGCGCGGTAGAACTGCACCGTCACGCGCACGGGGAAGCGGGTGTCACGCTTCAGCGTCAACCCGTTCATCTCGGCGAAAGGACCTTGATCGTCGCCGTGACCGAGCACCGCTTGCTCGACGTTCGAACGCTCGCGCGCCTCTTCTTGCATCGCGCCGGCGCCCTTCGCGCTCGGTGCGGCCATCATGAGGTCGGCGGCGTCGTCCATCGCGAGGCCGCCCATGTAGCCGCGCTGTTGGTGCACGAGGGGCACTTGCACGACCATCATCATGTCGGCGCCTTCGTCGAGCGCGCCTTGATCCGCGGGCTTGCCGCCGCCAGTCGCGATGCGCTTCTCGACGTCGCTCTTCCGCTCGGCGGTGAACACCGTGCGTTGGCCGCCGTTGTTGAAGAAGAGCTGCTGGCCCCAGCCTTGGTACGACTGGTCTCCGCTGTTGTTCTCGATGACCGTCGCCGACAAGCCTTCGCGCGTGATCAACAAGGTCAGCACCGCCGGCGAGCCGGGCGCGCTCTGATAGTTGAAGATCACCGGGTTGAACTCTGCTTTTCCGCCCTTCGGGATCGGCACGAACACGTGCTGCGCGCTGACCAAAAAGTGCGTGTCGCGCGGCGCCGAGAGATCGCCCGAGCCCTTCATCGTCGTCGGGTCGCTCAGGTAGAGCTTCAGGTTCTTCAGCACGTCGCTCAACGGCACCGCTTCGAGCTGCCCGTCCTTCCTTTGATTGCCGACGCGCACCCACATCTTCTCGGCGCGGATGTCGCCCGTCTTGTCGGTGAAGTTCGGATAGCGGATCACCGGCAACAGATGCGTCAGCGTTCCGTTCGGCATCTTCTCGCGCACTTGCAGCGTGAGGTCGCTGATGTTCGGGCCGATCGAAGAGCCGCCCGCGCGGCCGGTGTCTTCCCACATGACGTTCAAGACGTTGAAGCCCAAGGCGCCGGCGCGGCTCTGCAATTCACCGTCGCCCGGCATCGCGCAGACCTTCTCGATCACTTCACGGTAGGTCGGTGTGGGACGAATGCCCCACGCACCAGGCGCGGCGGTGGTGAGCGACATCAACATCAAGGGTAGTGCGAACATGGGCGGCTCCTTTTGCACTGTTCGTCGTACGAGCCGGAAAAATTGCCACCACGCCTTGCCGTTTAGGCGCCGAGTAGCGAAGGAGGGGCTGTGAAACGGCAGCTCGAGCTCGACTTTTCGCAGCCGCGAGCGCGCGCCACCGAAGCGCCCGAGGCGCAGCCTGTGTTCCTCGACTGGCGTGCGCCCGCGTTGGAATCGGCCGCCGATTGGCTGCTCGGCAAAGCGCCCGCGCACGATCGCGTGACCGATCTGCAGCGCTTCATCGTGTGTCTGCCGACGGCGCGAGCGGGCCGCCGCCTGCTCGAAGCGCTCGTCGATCGCGCGGAGGCGAAGCACCGAGGCCTTTTGCCGCCAGCGATCGTGACGCTCGGATCGCTCGCGGAGCTGCTCTACGTCTGCGATCGTCCGGTCGCCAGCGAAGAGCAGCGCTTGCTGGCGTGGGCCGAGGCGGTGCGAGCGAGCGACGTGCGGGTGCTCACCGGCGGTGAAGCACCGGAGGCTGCGGCCGGTCGCGCCCTCGCGAACGCTTTCGTCGCGCTGGAGGATGAGCTCGCGGCGGCGCGCCTCGCGTTCTCCGATGTGTGCGAGGTGAGCGGCGACGACGATCCGTCGCGGCGCGAGCGCTGGGCGTTGCTGCAGAGCATCGCCGATCTCGCGCGCGAGCACCTCGCCGCAGCGGGGCTCATCGATCGCCACGCCGCGCGCGAGACGGCGCTGAAAGCAGGCGCCGTGCGCTGCGAGCGCGACATCGTGCTCGTCGCGTGCGTCGACGTGCCGCCCTTTCTGCACGCGATGTTGACCGCGCTCGGCTCGCAAGTGACGCCGCTCGTCTTCGCGCCGGATCGCATGCGCGAGCGCTTCGATGCGCTCGGGGCGCTGCGGACGAAGCCGTGGCTCCACGCCGGCATCGCGGTGTCGGACGATGCCATCGCGTTCTGTGCGAGCGCGCGTGAGCAAGGCGCGGCGGTGCGTGACGCGATCGCTGCGCTCGAGGACGATCTCGCGCTCGACGATGTGACGGTGTGTGTCCTCGACGATGAGGTCATCGCGCCGATCGAGAGCGAGCTCGCCGAGGAGGGGATCGCGGTTCACCTGGGCACGCCGCGTCCGTTTGCGACGAGCGCCGTTGCCCGCTTGCTGCTCGCGACGCGGGACTATCTGCGCGATCAGGCGATGCGCGCGTTCGCCGTTTGGGCGCGTCATCCCGATGTCGAAAGAAAGCTGCACATGGCCGAGGCGCTGCTGCCGGCGATCGACGGGCTGCGCGCCGAGCACTTCGTCGAGCGCTTTCGGCCGCCCTTCCTCGGCCGTCCGAGCGAGCGCGGAGTGCTCCTCGACCTCTATGGCCGCGCGTTCGATCTGCTCGGTCCGCTCGCGCACGAAGACGAGGCTCCGCTTTGCGTGTGGGCGGCCGAGATCGTGCGCTTCGTGGCGCGCGTCTATGGCTCGCGCCGGCTCTCTCGCGAACATCCGGGCGAACGGGCGCTGCTCGACGCGCTGGAAGCGTTGATGGCGACGTGCGAGCGGCTCGCGCAGAAAAACCGGCTCACCGAGCGTGCGATGACCGCGGCCGACGCCCTCGATTGGGTGTGCTTCGTTCTTGCCGATGCTGCGCTCGCGCCGCCGCCGGTCGACGTGGCGATCGAGGTCGTCGGTTGGCTCGACGTGTTGCTCGACGCGGCGCCGGCGCTGATCGTGACGTCGATGAACGACGGCTTCGTGCCCGAGGCCGTCAACGCCGACGCCTTCCTGCCGAACGGCTTGCGCGCGAGGCTGCCGGGCGTGGTCGACAACGATCGCCGCCACGCACGCGACGCGTATGTGCTCTCGGCCGCGCTCGCGACGAAGCGCGCGTTGTCCTTCACCGTCGGCTCGCGCACCTTGGTCGGCGATCCGCTGCTGCCGAGCCGCTTGCTGCTCGCGTGCGATCCCGAAACCGCGGCCCGGCGGCTCAAAGCGTTCACCGGCCACGCGCGGCCTGCCCCGGTGCTCGACGATCGCCGCGGCGTGCGCATCGTCGTGCCGGAGCCCGTCGTCACGCGGCCGGTGACGGCGATGCGCGTGTCGGCATTTCGCACGTACCTTGCGTGTCCGTATCGCTTCTACCTGCGCCACGTTTGTGGCCTGCGTGCGGTCGAAGACGAGCGCCACGAGCTCAATGCCGCGCAGTTCGGCTCGCTCGCGCACCTCGTGCTCTGCGACTTCGCCAAGTCGGACGCGCGCGAGGCCACCGACGCGCAGCCGATCCGCCTGGCGCTGGAGTCGGCGCTGCGCACGCGCACGCACGAGCTCTTCGGCGACGAGGTGCCGATCGCGATCCGCTTGCAGCTGCGCCAGCTCGGTGATCGCTTCAAGCAGTTCGCGGCGTGGCAAGCGCGCTGGGCGGACCAAGGCTGGCGCATCGCGCACCAAGAGCTGCCGTTCAAAGGCACGACCGCATCGATCGTCGTCGACGGCGAGCCGATGTACCTCACCGGAACGATCGATCGCGTCGATGAGCACAAAGACGGGCGAGTCATGATCTTCGACTACAAGACGAGCGACAAGCCGAAGCCGCCGGATCTCGTGCACAGGAAGAAAGGCGCGTGGCAGGACTTGCAGCTCCCGCTCTACCGCCGGCTCTGGCGCTCGACCGGCGACACCCGGCCGCTGACGCTCGCGTATCTGAACATCGCCCCGACCGCGCACGAGACGAGCGAGCTCCCCGCGGCGTGGACGAACGAAGAGCTGCAAGAAGCCGACGCCCTCAGTGAGTCGATCGTGCGGGCGGTGCGCCGCGGCGAGTTCCCCATGCGCACGCCGCCGCCGAAGTTCTTCGAAGAGTTCGCGGCGATCTGCCAAGACGGCCAGCTGTCGAACGACGATGAGGAAGACGAGTGAGCGGCTACGACCACGTGCAAATCCGCGCGTCGGCCGGCGCCGGTAAGACGTTTCAGCTGACCACGCGCTACTTGGGCCTCCTCGCGCGCGGGCAGCCCGTCGAGCACCTCTTGGCATCGACCTTCTCGCGCAAGGCCGCCGGCGAGATCATCGAGCGCGTGCTCCTGCGCCTCGCCGACGCCGCGTTGGAGGAGGCGAAGGCGAAGGAGCTCGGCCAGCACATCGGCCTCGACGGGTTTCAACAAGCGGCGGCGCGCACGCTGCTCACGGAGACTACGCGGCGCCTGCACCGGATGAGCATCGGCACGCTCGACGCGTTCTTCATGGCGCTCGTGCAGAGCTTCGGCTTCGAGCTCGGCTTCGCGCCAGGATGGAAGATCTTGGACGAGGCGATGCTCGACGTCGTGCGCAAGACGGCGGTGCGCCAAGCGCTCGAAGCCGGCAGCGAGCGCGAGCTGCTCGATCGATTGAGCGCGATCTATCGCGGCGAGAGCCGGCAGTCCGTCTTTGCGAAGATCGACGAGGTCGTCAAAACGCTGCTGCCCGAGTACTTGGAGTCCGGGCACGCGGCGTGGCAGTGGCAGCCGCACGTCGATCCGCCCAAGCGCGCGCTCGAAGACGTCGTCCGCGATCTCGCCGCCCTGCGCGTCGAC
Organism: Deltaproteobacteria bacterium; assembly: GCA_020848545.1. GTDB lineage: Bacteria > Myxococcota > JADLHZ01 > JADLHZ01 > JADLHZ01 > JADLHZ01. The sequence goes on from JADLHZ010000084.1 coordinate 220,902, forward strand.
GCCAAGATGCAGGGGCCACTCGAAGGCGACCTCAAGTGCCTGGCGAAGAAGGACTGGAAGACGCTGCTCTCTAAGGGCGTCTTCAAAGCGTTCCTCGCGAACCCCGGCGCGCCGACCTATCAACGGAAACCCTTGCCTCCCGAGCTCGGCGCGCTCTTCGCCGAAGCACGCGATCACGTCCGCAGCGACCTCGCCGCCCAGCTCACCGCCGAGACGCGCGCGTACGCAGCGCTGCTCGAGAGCGTCACCGAGCGCATCCGCGCGTTGAAGCAGCGCTTGCGCGGCTACGGCTTCGACGACGTGGCGCGCATCCTCGCCGCGCGGCTGATGGCTGGCCTCGACGACTCCACGATGGCGGAGCTCTTCTTCCGCCTGGATCAGCGCGTGCAGCACATGCTCCTCGACGAGCTGCAAGACACGTCGCTCGCGCAGTGGCACGTGCTGCAGGCGCTCGCGCGAGAGATCACGTCGTACGCAGACGGCACGCGCTCGTTCTTTTGCGTCGGCGACGTCAAACAGGCGATCTACGGCTGGCGTGGCGGCGTCAGCGAGATCTTCGACGCGATCACGACCGAGCTCACCGGCGTGCGCAGGCAGGAGCTGAGCGAGAGCCGGCGCTCGTCGCCCGTGATCATCGACGTCGTCAACCGCGCGTTCTCGGCGCTCGAAACGAACGCGGCGCTCACGGACTTTCCCGAGGCGACGAAGAAGTGGCTCGACGGCTTCTCGACGCACGCGACGGCGAAGAAGGACCTACCGGGCTACGCGCGCGTCGTCTTGTCGCCGGCGGCGGCCGACCCCGCTGAGCAAGAGGTGCAAACGCTTCAGTTCGTCGCCGAGGAGGTCGCGCGCTTGCACAAAGAGCACCCGGCGCGATCGATCGGCGTGCTCGTTCGGCGCAACAAGGCGGTGCAGCGGCTGATCTTCGAGCTACAGAAGCGCGACGTCGTCGCCAGCGAAGAAGGCGGCAACCCGCTGACCGATTCGCCTGCGGTGATGCTCGTCTTGTCGTTGCTGCGCCTCGCGGATCATCCGTCGGACACCGTGGCGCGCTTTCACGTGGCGCGCTCGCCCCTCGGCGAAGCGATCGCCTACACGGACGAGCGCGACGACCGCCGCGCCGCCGATCTCGCGCTGCAGGTGCGCGAGCAGATCGTCGAGCACGGGCTCAGTCGCACCGTGCGCCGCTACGCGCAGACGCTCGCCGCGCGCGTCGACGCCCGCAACGCCGGACGCCTGGCCCAGCTCGGCGAGCTCGCGGAGCGCTACGAGACGCAGATCAGCGACGACGTGCAGAGCGCGCTCAGGCCGGCGAGCTTCGTCGCGTTCGCGCAGCTGATGAAGATGGAGGAGCTGCAGCCGTCGCGCGTGCGCGTGATGACGATTCACCAGTCGAAGGGCTTGGAGTTCGACGTCGCGGTCGTCGCCGACATCGAAGAGCCGTTGCGCGGGCGCACGCCGCTCGTCGCGTTCGACAGACCGTCGCCGGTGGAGCCGCCGGCGCGCGCGTTTCGCTACGTTGGCAGCGAGCAGCGGGCGTTGTTCCCCGAGCTCGAGGCGATGAGCTTGCAGGCGAAGAACCTGAACGTGCGCGAGCGGCTCTCGAACTTGTACGTCGCCCTCACGCGGCCGCGGTACGCGCTGCACGTCTTCCTGCAGCCGCCGAAGGAGCAGAAGACGATGGCGGGCGTGCTCCGCCATGCGCTGGCGGCAAACGTTCCGCTCGTGCCGGGGCAGACCTTGTTCGAAGCGGGCGACGCGCGGTGGTTCGAGAAGGATCGCGCGCCGGCGACACCTGAACCGGCGCCGGCGCCGAAGCGTACGCCGATCCGCTTGCAGAAGCCGCGGCGCCTGGTGCGGCGGAGCCCGTCGTCGCTGGAGGGCGGCACGCGCATCGACGTCGGCGAGCACCTGCGCCTCGATCGACGGCCGTCGCTTGCGCGCGGATCGCTCGTGCACAAGTGGCTCGAGAGCATCGAGTGGCTCGACGACGGCGAGCCGAGCGACGCGGCATTTTTGGCGGCGGTGCCGGCAGACAGCAAGGGCGTGGATCTCACCGCCGAGCTCGTGGCGCTCCGGCAAGCGCTGCACATGGCGCCGATCCGCGCGGCGTTGTCGCGGGCGCGCTTCGAGCAAGACGGCGCCGCGCTGCGCGTCTATCGCGAGCTGCCGTTCGCCGTGCGCGAAGGCGACGTGCTCGTCAGCGGCAGCTTCGACCGCGTGATCGTCGCGCGCGGTGACAAGACGGCGGTGACGATCATCGACTTCAAGACCGATCGCATCGCCGAGGCCGATCTCGCCGCACGCGTGCGCTACTACCGGCCGCAGATGGACGCGTACCGCCGCGCGGCGGTCACCGTGTTTCGCGCGCACATCGAAGACGTTCGCTGCGAGCTCGTGTTCTTGGCGCTCGGCCGTATCGTCGCGCTCGACTGATCAACGGGCCAACGGGCAAGTGAGCACAGCGCCGCCGACGCGAAAGGTCGCGCCGGTCGGATAGACGTCGAGGAGCACGGCGCCGCCCGGCAAGCGATTGCGACCCGATCGCGGCGAGTACACCTCGGTCTCCTTCGTGCGCGGATCGCGGACCATGATGAACGCACGATCCCTGCGCGAGCTCGGCACGACCGCGACCATGTCTTCGACGAAGGTGCACGGCGAGTCCGCTTCGTCTTCGGCGAGCGCGTCGCGGGTGGCGAGGATCTGCGCCGCGGCATCTTCGGCGGCCAACGCGGCGAGCGCCGCCGGCAGCGTGGCGCCGTCGTCCGGTCGCATCGGTGGTCCCGGGATCGGCGGCACCGTCGCCGGGACGAGAGCGTTCACCGCTTTGGCGGAGAGGAACGCAGCAGAAAAGAGCAAGGCGAGCTTCACCAACGTTCGTCGCTTCATCGCCGGCGACTGAGAGCAAGGCGCGCACCAACGCGGGCGGGCGTGTTTTCGCAGCGATGTCGCAGGCCAGCGCCGCCGCGGCCGCTGTCACAATGGCACAGCTGTCCGCCGTCCGGCGCCGCCTTTGCCGAAATGTCAGCTCAGCCGCCGCCGATCGGATCGACGAACGCGTCCTTCTCGGCGTCGAACACGCGGACGCGGCCGTGGGCGAGGTCGTACACCCAGCCGTGGATCGCGAGCTTGCCGGCGTCGAGCGCTTCGCTGACGGCGTCGAAGGTGATCAGGTTCGCGAGCGCGTCGAGCACGTTCTCTTCGACCGCTGCGCGCCAGAGCGCTTCGCCTTGGTGGCCGTGCTTGCGCGCTTGCTCTACCGCCGGCAGCACGCCTTGCAACCACTCGGTGAGCTCGGTGTCGCGCTCGAGCCCCTTCAACCTGTCGACCGCCGCCTTCACGCCGCCGCAGCCGTAGTGCCCGCAGACGACGATGTCCGGCACCTTCAAGTGGCGCACGGCGTACTCGATCGCCGCCCCCACACTCGCGTCGGTGTGCGCCTTCTGCGGCACGAAGTTGGCGATGTTACGCAAGACGAAGATCTCGCCGAAGCCCGAGCTCGTCAGCAGCTCCGGCACCACGCGCGAGTCCGAACACCCGATGTACAGCGCCCACGGTTTTTGCCCTTCGGCAGCGAGCTGGCGGATGAGCTTCTTGTTGAAGTAGCGTTCGCGAAACAGCGCATGGCCGTGGATCAGCTTCTCACTCATCGGGCGGGCTCCTCGGCAGGCATTTGCGATCGCACGTGCTTCTCGATGCTCGCGCAGATCTGTTCGAGCGGTAAATCATTGTCATCGGTGCCGAAGGGATCTTCGATCTCGACGCCGATCTCTTCGATGCCGAAGAGCACGGTGGCGACGAGGAAGGCGATCGGGATCGCGCCCCAGCCGAAGCGCGCGAGCAGCGCGAAGGGCAGCGTTGCGCAGTAGAGCACGAGCGCGCGGCGCAAGTGCACGACGTAGGCAAACGGCAGCGGCGTCTTGTGGATGCGCTCGCAGGCGCCAATGTTGTCGACGTGGTTGGCGATGCGCGTGTCGATCTCCATCTGCACGATGTCGCTGAGCATGCCTGTCCGCTTCGCGCGCTCGAAGATGGCAGATAGCTCGCGCATCAGCCACGACGGCGGATGGTTCGCCTGCAGACAGAGTCGGACGTCGTCTTCGCCAAGCTCCTTCTCGATCGGGCCGATGCCGCGCGTGCCGCGAAGGTCGTTCATCGCGGCGTACGGGAACGCGGCGAGCAGCTGCAGCGCGCGCTTGCGCATCGCGGCGTCGCTGCCGAGGTGGACGGTCACGAGGCGCGCGAGGTTCCGCGAGGTGTTGACGATGCCGCCCCAGAGCTTTCGGCCTTCCCAGAAGCGATCGTACGAAGCGTTCGTGCGGAAGACGAGCAAGAGGCTGAGCGCGGGGCCGAGCAGGGCATGGACCTCTGCGGAGATCGCGAGCGGGCGCCAGAAGTGATCAGCGATCGCGATCGCGGCCGCGGCGATGAGCACGAGGCCGGCGCGCCGGCTGATCGCCAGGACCATCGTGCCCTTCCATTGGAAGAGCTCGCGCCAACGATGTGGATCGTAGTCGATCACGCTCCGCTCCTTTGCCGCGCCGAAAGCGCGAAGAACAGGCCGAGGGTGATACCGATCCAATACGGGAGAAAGAAGCAGATCCACTCGCCGTTCACTTGATCGGCCATGGGCAGCACCTTCGCGCAGAGGCCGATGACCGACAGCGCCACGCTGCCGATCGCGATCTTCAACGCGCGATCCATCTTCGCATGCGAGCGCCTGCGCACGCCGCGCATGAGCCCGAGCAGCACGACGGCGAACGGCGCGCACTGCATGATGTTCTCGTTGTGGTGCGCGACGCGGTGATCGGTCGCGACCCAGAACATCATGAAGATGCAGCCGAGCAGGCCGAAGATGCCGCCGAGCCCGAGCCCGAGGCCGAGCCCGAAGCGGCCGGCTCTGCGATCGTGAAAGCGGCCCGACGCAGCCCATACGGCGGCGGCGATTACGCCGGTGAGGAAGAACCACACGTGCCACTTCGGCGCGGCGGCCGGCGGCGGTGCTCTGCCTGGCGCGAGCGCGAGCGCCCGTTGCGACTTGACGAGCGGCACGTCGCCCTCGGGACGATGCAAGACGACGCGCTGCACGCCCTCGTACACTTTGATCGGCAGGAACTGCTCCTCCCAAAGCGTGATCGGCTTGTCGATGAAGTCGCCCATGACGATGTCGAGCGCGAGGTACTCCGGCAGATCGTCCTGGGTCAGGCGGCGCGTGTGGGAACGAAAGGTCTCACCGACAGGCGCCGTCGCGGTCGCACGCAACGCGCCGCCGATCACCCGATCGATCGCGTCGCGCACCCGCGTCGAGCAGTTGTCCATATAATAGTCGTAGCGATAGACGCGGTTCTCCGGCAGCGCGTTGAGCTCGAGCGCGCGCTGCAGCTCGAGCTTCTCTTCGTTCGTGAGCGCGAGCTCCTGCGCGTCGACCGTGCGGTTCTCCTGGCGATACAGAGAGATCGTCAGCCCGAGTGGATCGACCGAAAGCCAATAGGGGAGCAGGCCCTTCAGGAATTTTGGGATCAGGAGCGGCGAGTCGAAGTAAAAGGTGCCGAAGTTGTAGACCTTGTCGGTCTGCGCTTGCTTGTCGCGGATCCAGATGGCGTTGTGCCCGAACTTGAAGAACGGGTGATCGCCCGGCCCAAAGGTGAGCATCGACACCGTGAGCTGCGAGCCCGGGACCGGCGCTGATGCAGGTGCCGGCGCCGGGACGTCGGCCGCGACGAGCAGCGCCGCGAAGAGCACGTTCATCGCGAGGGTCATCGCGCGCCGTGCTAGCACGCTTGCACGTTCGGTTGCGAGCGTGCGGAAGCGAGGTTAAGCAGTCGTCCGAGGTGACAGTGATGCCGACGCTCGCTGAAGACGAATGGTTCCGCCTGGGTCCGAAGCCGTATGGCGAGACCGAGGACAAAGAGAAAGACGAAGACGAAGACGCGGATGAAGACGAGGACGAGGACGACGACGAAGACTCGGATGAGGACGACGTCGAAGACGATGACTCGGACGAAGATGATGACGACGATGATGATGATGATGACGACGACGATGAGGAAGAAGAGGACGAGAAGGGCAACGGCAGTCCGTACTCGTAAGCTCCATTTTTCGGCCACGGCCACGGCCACGGTCACGGCCACGATTTAAGAGCGTTTGCGTCGTAGCGCCGTGCGCTGCTAAGCCCGGCGGTCTCTATGAGCCTGACATTTCAAGAGGTCATCCTCACGCTCCAAGACTATTGGACGAAGCGCGGCTGCATCCTCGGCCAACCGATCGATCTCGAGTGCGGCGCTGGCACCTTCAATCGCCACACCTACCTGCGCGTGCTCGGCCCCGAGCCGTGGAACGTCGCGTACGTCGAGCCCTCGCGCCGTCCCACCGACGGGCGCTACGGCGAGAACCCGAATCGCCTGCACACGCACCATCAGTTTCAAGTGGTCCTGAAGCCGTCGCCGAAGGACATCCAAAACATCTACCTCGACTCGTTGCGCGCGCTCGGCTTGAAGCCCGACGATCATGACATCCGCTTCGTCGAAGACGACTGGGAGTCGCCGACGCTCGGCGCCTGGGGGCTCGGTTGGGAAGTGTGGTCGGACGGCATGGAGATCACGCAGTTCACCTACTTTCAGCAAGCCGGTGGCATCGAGCTGAAGCCGGTGAGCGTCGAGCTGACCTACGGCCTCGAGCGCTTGAGCATGTACCTTCAGAACGTCGAGAACGTTTACGATCTCGTCTACTGCAAGGGCCCGGACGGCAAGGTCGTGCGCTACGGCGACGTCTTTCACCAAGACGAGGTCGAGTACTCGCGCTACAACTTCGAGCTCGCCGACACGAAGATGCTGTTTGCGCTCTTCGACCAGTACGAAGCGGAGTGTAAGCGCTTGCTCGTCGTCAGCGAAGGCGGCCCGCTGCCAGCGCCGACGGCGGCATACGACTACTGCTTGAAGTGCTCGCACGCGTTCAACTTGCTCGACGCGCGCCGGGCGATCAGCGTGACCGAACGCCAAGGCTACATCTTGCGCGTGCGTGAGCTCGCGCGCATCTGCGCCGAAGGTTACCTCGCCGTGCGCGAGCGCCTGGGCTTTCCGCTGCTGAAGAAGCCTGAGGACTACCAGCCCTGGAATCAGGTCAAACAGGTGACCCGATGAACGAGCTCCTGTTCGAGATCGGCTGCGAAGAGATCCCCGCGCGCGTGGTGCCGGACGTCCTCGCGCACATGAAGGAACGCGCCGTGAAATTACCGGAGTCGTACGGGCTCGACGTGTCGAGCGTCGAAGTCTACGGCACGCCGCGGCGCCTCGCGTTGAGCGTACAAGGCCTGAGCGAAGCGACGAAGCGCGTGAAGAAGGAGCTCTCCGGTCCGCCGACGCGCATCGCGTTCGACAAAGACGGAAAGCCCACGAAGGCGGCCGAGGCGTTCGCGAAGACCGCGGGCCTGCCGGTCGAGAAGCTGACGAAGAAAGAGACGCCGAAGGGCGAGTACCTCGTCGCTGAAGTGGAAGAAGGCGGCGAGTCGGCCGCGGTCGTACTCGAGCGTTTCCTCACCGAGCTTTTGACGACGCTGCCGCTGCCGAAGTCGATGCGTTGGGGCGCCGAAGAGGTGAAGTTCTCGCGGCCGGTGCAGTGGCTGCTCGCCGTGCTGACGACCGACAAGGGAACGACGACCTTGCCGGTGAAGTTCGGCTTGCTAGCCGCCGGCGCGATCTCGCGCGGGCATCGCTTCATGGCGCCGGATCCGTTCAACGCCGCGCGGCGCCAGGACTACTTGGAGAAGCTGCGCGAGCGCTTCGTCATCGCCGATCCGGCGGAGCGCAAAAAACGCGTGCTCGACGAAGCGCGCAAGGCGGCAAAAGAAGCGGGCGGCGTGCTCTTCTACGATCCCCAGGGCGCGTTCCCGCCGGATCCGCTCGCGCAGCAGACGTACTTCGACGGCTTGGTCGACGAAGTGACCTTCCTCTGCGAGACGCCGTTCGGCGTGTTCGGCACCTTCGCCGAGAGCGCGCTCGACCTGCCGCGCGAAGTCGTGCTCGCGGCGATGCGCAACCACCAGCGCTACTTCGGCGTGTCGGACGAGAGGGGCACCTTGAAGCCTGCCTTCGTGACGATCGCCGCGAGCCGCGTGAAAGATCCGGCGCTCGTGCGGCGCGGCAACGAACGCGTCTTGAAAGCGCGGCTCAGCGACGCGACGTACTTCTTCGTCGAAGATCAGAAGCGCGCGCTGCACGGCCGCACCGCCGATCTGAAGACCGTCACGTACCACAAGAAGATCGGCAGCTCTTACGAGAAGGTCGAGCGGGTGTTGAAACTGTCGTTCGTGATCGCCGAAGCGCTCGGCGAAGGCATGGCGCCGAAGCCTGTGCTCGAAGACTTCCTCGGCAAGACGCCCGAGCGCCATGACTTCTGGCTGCGCCTCGGCCGTGCGGTGGCGTTGTCCAAAGCGGATCTCACGACGCTGATGGTCGGGGAGTTTCCGGAGCTGCAGGGCATCGTCGGCGCGCACTATGCGAAGGGTGAAGATCCGGAGGTGATCACCGCGGTGCGCGATCACTACCGGCCTCGCGCTGCCGACGATCTGCCGGCGCAGGAGAAGGTCGCCGCGATCGTCGCCATCGCCGACAAGCTCGACACCATCGTCGGCATCGTCGCCATCGGCCAGATGCCGAGCGGCTCGTCGGATCCCTTCGCGTTGCGGCGATCGGCCATCGGCGTGCTGCGAACGCTGCTCCAGCACGAGTGGCGCCTCGATTGGACCGCGCTCGTGCAAAAAGCGCTCGACGGTTTTTCGATCAAGAAGGCCGACGACGCCGTGGCAAAAGCGAACGCGTTCTTGGCCGATCGCTTCCTCAACTATCTCTTGCCGGAGAAGCCCGGGCCAGAGGCCGACGCGGTGCGTGCCGTCGTCGCCGCGGGCGTGCAGCGGCCGGTCGAAGCGAAGTGGCGGGTGACCGCGGTGCAAGCGTTCGCGAAGACGCCGGCGTTCACCGACGTCGCCGCCACCTTGAAGCGCGTGATCAACATCTTGAAGGAAGACGTGACCGGCGACGTCGACACGGCGCTCTTCGCCGCGCCGGCCGAGAAGGATCTGCACAGCGCCACCTTCGCGCTCGCCGATCTCAAGCGGTCGACGCTGAAGAAGCCGTCGCAAGCGGCGTACGAGCAGGTGCTCTCGGCGGTGGCCGATCTGCGGCCGAAGGTCGACGCGTTCTTCGAAGCGGTGATGGTGATGGACAAAGACGCCGCCGTCAAAGCGAACCGCTTGCGCCTCCTGCGCAACGTGGCGGCGCTCGTGCGTGACGTCGCCGATTTCAGCAAGCTGTAGTTACCTTACGATCGAGGGTCCCAGATGACCGACATCTATCGTTTCTCGCCCGGCACCGCCGTTGGCGACGCGACCATGACGGCGCTGCTCGGCTTGAAGGGCGCGTCGCTCGCCGAGCTCTGCCGCATCGGGGTGAAGACGCCGCCCGGGTTCACGCTGACGACCGAGATATGTAAACAATACTTCACATCGCGTCGGCAGCTCCCGGAGGCGGTGAAGACCGAGGTGCGCCAAGCGATCGCCGCGCTCGAGCAGCAGACCGGCAAGCGCTTCGGCGACGCGAGCGATCCCCTGCTCGTGTCGGTGCGCGCCGGCGCGAAGGTGGCGATGCCGGGCGCGCTGAAGAGCGTGATCAACGTCGGCCTGAACGAGAAGGCGGCGAGGGCGCTCGGCAAGAAGCACAACGACCCAGAAGCGACGACGAACATGTATCACCGCTTCATCGCGGCGTACGGCGAAGCGGTCTACGGCATGGATCGCGACGAGCTCGACGAGCTGTGCAGCGCCGCCGCCGATGACGACGCCGCCACGCTGCAGCTCCTCGCCGTCTTCGCCAAGCACGCCGGCCGCGCGTTCCCGGAGAGCGCCGAGGATCAACTGTTCGGCGCGATCGGCGCCGCCTTCGAGTCGTGGCGATCGCCCAAGGCGGAGCGTTTTCGCGTGGCGAACGGCATGCACGAAGACGACGGCGTCGCCTGCACGATTCAGGCGATGGTCTACGGATGCTTCAGCGAGACGAGCGGCGCCGGCGTGTTGTTCACCCGCGACGCCAACACCGGCGACAAGCGCATCCGCGGCGAGTTCTTGCAGAAGGGCCAAGGCGACGAGCTGAGACAAGGCGTTCGCACGCCGTTGCCGTTTACCAAAGCGCAGCCGAAGTTCGGCGTGCAGACCTCGGTGGAAGAAGGGCTGCCGAAGATCTTCGCCGAGATCGTCGCCGTGAAGGACAAGCTCGAAGCGCACTTTCGCGACATGCTCGAGATCGAGCTCACGGTCGAAAACGGCGAGCTCTACGTGCTGCAGACCCGCGCGGCCACGCGATCGCCGCGCGCCGCGCTGAAGGTCGCGGTCGATCTCGTCAAGGAAGGCATCACCGACGAACGCACGGCGCTGCTCCGCGTGGAGCCGGATCAGATCGAGAAGCTCCTGCACCCGAACTTGGATCCCGAGGCCAAGCGGCGCGCGATCGCCAAGGGCCTGCCGGCGAGCCCAGGCGCGGCGTCGGGCGCGGTCGTGTTCAACGCCGAAGACGCGATCCACCAGACCAAGGCCGGCCGTCGCGTCGTGCTCGTGCGCAACGAGACGACGCCCGAAGACATTCACGGCATGAACGCGGCGCAGGGTGTGCTCACGGCGCGCGGCGGCATGACCTCGCACTCCGCGGTCGTCGCGCGCGGGCTCGGGCGCTCGTGCGTCGTCGGCTGCTCGGACATCCGCGTCGACTACAATCAGAAGATCTTCACCGTGCCGGCCAAAGACGGATCGAGCGACACCGTCGTGCGCGAAGGCGACGTCATCACCATCGACGGCTCGACCGGCGAGGTCATCCTCGGCGAAGTGCGGACGGTGATGCCGCAGCTCGGCGACGACTTCACGACGCTCATCGGCTGGGCCGACAAGTATCGCAAGCTCGCCGTGCGCGCGAACGCCGACACGCCGAAGGACGCGGAGGTGGCGCTCGCGTTCGGCGCCGAAGGCATCGGCCTCTGCCGCACCGAGCACATGTTCTACCGCCCGGAGCGCGTGCTCGCGATGCGCGAATTGATCCTCGCGCGCGAAGATCACGAGCGGAAGGCGGTGTTGAAGAAGCTGCTGCCGATGCAGCGCGGCGACTTCGTGCAGATCCTCACGATCATGCGCGACAAACCGGTGACCGTGCGGCTCTTGGATCCGCCGCTGCACGAGTTCCTGCCGAACAGCGACGAAGAGGTGGCCGATCTCGCCAAAGCGCTCGGCATGCCGACGAAGCTCGTGCGGCAGAAGCGCGACGCCTTGCGCGAGATGAACCCGATGCTCGGCCACCGCGGTGCGCGCTTGGGCATCACCTGGCCCGAGCTTTATCAGATGCAAGTGCGCGCGCTTTGCGAAGCGGCGTGCGAGCTGAAGAAGAAGGGCATCGAGACGAAGCCCGAGATCATGGTGCCGCTCGTCATGGCCAGAGAGGAGCTCGCGATCCTGCGCAAGCTCGTGCTCGAGACGATCGAGCAGGTGAGCATCGACATGCACGCCGAGGTCAAGGTGCGCCTCGGCGCGATGATCGAGGTGCCGCGCGCGGCGCTGGTCGCCAAAGAGCTCGGCGCCTTGAGCGACTTCTTCTCCTTCGGCACGAACGATCTGACGCAAGCCGCGCTCGGCGTGTCGCGTGACGACGCCGGCAAATTCCTCGGCGCCTACGTCGACGCAGGCATCTTGGAGCGCGACCCCTTCGTGACGATCGACCGCGAAGGCGTGGGCGAGCTGATGCGCTTCGCCGTCGAGCGCGGGCGGGCGGCGAACCCGACGCTCGAGCTCGGCATCTGCGGCGAGCATGGCAGCGACACGCGCTCGATCGCGTTCTCGGTGGAGCTCGGCCTCGATTACGTTTCCTGCTCGCCGTACCGGGTCGCGGCGGCGCGGCTCGCGGCGGCACGGGCGGCGCTGTAGCCGAGAGCGGAAAAGAGCGCCCGGATCAGTTATCCTCGAACCATGGTCGTTCTGCTCCCGCTCCTCTTCACGTCGGCCACCCTCGTCCAATACCTCGACTCTCGCACCGAGATCTCCGCCGAAGAGCGCGCCCAATGGGACAAGGCGCTCCGCCTGACCTTTGGCGGCTCGGCCCTGCGCCACGACGACGACGACGCGATCAGCGCCGCGCGCAGCGTGATCGCCTACGGCATGTTCCACCAGCTCGACCCGATGAAAGTGATGCGCGCCGCGTACGAAGCGAAGAACGATTCGCTAGCGTTCGTGCCACCGCCGATGGCCGTGAAGTACCAGCAGCTCGCGCTCTTGGGCCGTCGACCGACCGAGTCCGCGCGTTTCCTCGCGTTTAACTTCCCGCGCTACTTCGACGAAGAGCTCGCACCCGAGATGGTCGCGTATTGGCAAAAGCTGCTCGACACCGGCAAAGCGAGCGCCGCCGACATTCCGCGCATCGAACGCCAGCTCAAGGAAACGCGCACGAAGATGAAGCCGGGGCTCCGAGAGATCAGCAAGCGCGCCGCCGAGATCGAGCGCGACGTGAAGAAGGGACGCACGCCAGCGGCGCAAGCGAAGGAATCGCTCGAGCTCGCGCGCCAAGACCTCGTGCTCGCGCTCGGACCCAAAGAAGGCGCCGCGCCGTTCAATGAGCTCTTCGAGCGGCTGTCGAAAGATCTGAACCTCCCGGCCGTGCTCGCGCCAGAGCCGCCTCCGCCCCCGCCAGCACCCGTGACCTCGCCGAGCGTGAAGACGAATCCGAAGAAGAACGAGCCCAAGCAAGAGCCGAAGAAGAACGAGCCAAAGAGCGAAACTGAGACGACGCCTGCCGGCTGGGAGCTGCTCCCGACGGCGATCCAACGCTGGATCGGCACGCCGTACCTCTTGGGCGGCGTCGATCAAAAGGGCATCGACTGCTCGGGCTTCTCGCGCGAAGTCTATCGCGAGAGCAAACAGTTCGAGTTGCCGCGTACGTCCGTGCTGCAGGCGCTCGAAGGCGCGGTCGTCGACACCTCCGAGCTACGCGCAGGTGACCTCGTCTTCTTCGACACGCTCGAGCGCGGCCGCATCACCCACGTCGGCGTCTACAAAGGCGGCGGCGTCATCGCACACGCGACGTCGAGCCGCGGCGTGACCTACGAAAAACTGAGCTCGAAGTGGTTGCAGCACGCCTACCGCGGCGCCCGCCGTTTGTTCTGATGCGTTGCCGGCCTGAACGATTTCTTTGAAGCGCCGCTGATCCCACGCTACACCGCGGGCGTCCCAGGTCGACGAGCTGCGTATTGTCAAAGCGCGAGGAGGCGGTCAGGCCCAAAATTGGAAGGCCGTTTTTCCGCTGTCGATCAGAGACTCCAAACCAGACTGATACTCTGGCGGCCGAAAGGCCAAATGGTTGGGTCCGAAAGGGCCTAGAGGTTCAAACCCTCCTAACAAAACGGACGGCTCCTCGCGTCGTGCGGACGCGTCGCGCCAGGGAGCAGTTGGCCCAAGAAGCAAGTCGGCTTTGTGCGCGGGCAGATACCGCGCCGCTTGCCGATCGAGGCCGTTGCGCGTGAGCACGCGGCGGCGCCTGCGGGTCGGTACGAACGCAGGTGCACCGCGGAAGATCGCGTGACCGCCCGAGACGCAAGCGGCGCTCAAGCCCAAGCCCGCTGACGCGCTTCGGTGCGACGCGGCCCACGCGCGGGGGGTCGTCCAAAGGAGAAGCGATGCAAGTGACGAACGTGCTTTGGATGAAGAAGGTGATCGTCGCGTCGAGCGAGCGTGTGCTGCACTACTTCGACGGCAGCTTCGACGGGCTCTTGGAGCCTGGCACGTATTGGTTCTTCGCGGGCCCGCGGCACACGTTCGCGGCGATCTCGCTCGCCGAGCCGTTCGTCTTGACGCCGGATCGCGAGCTGCTCGCGCACGAGCCGAAGCTCGCCGCGCACGTGGACGTCTATCGCATCGGCGAGACCGAGCGCGGCCTCTACTTCAAAGAGGGCCGGTTGTGCGACGTGTTGAAGCCGGGCCTGCAGCTCTACTTGAAGTCGCCGATCGGCTTCACCGTGAAGACGGTCGACATCGTGAAAGACGTGGCGATCCCGAACGAGCTGCGCGCGCGCCTGCAATACGTCAGCGCGTTCGCGACGCACGTCCGCACTTTCGAGGTGCCGAACGGTCACGTCGGCCTCGAGTACATCGACAAGGTGCTGCAGGAGCGCGCGCTGCCGCCCGGGATCTATAGTTATTGGATCGGCCCGAAAGACGCCCGCGTCGAGGCGATCGATCTGCGAGAGCAAACCTACGAGGTGAGCGGCCAAGAGCTGATGACGCACGACAAGGTGTCGATCCGCTTGAACCTGTCGGTGCGCTACCAAGTCACCGATGCGAAGCTCGCGGTGTCGAGCCAAGCGAGCTTTCAGACGGCGCTGCACCGCGATCTGCAGCTCGCGCTGCGCAGCGAGATCGCCGCGCTCACGCTCGAGCAGCTCTTGGAGAAGAAGGACGATCTCGGATCGCAGATCGCGATGGCGGTGCGCAAGCTCGCGCAAGCGTTCGGCGTCAGCGTGATCGCGGCGGGTATCCGAGACGTCATCCTGCCCGGCGAAATGCGCACGATCTTCAATCAGGTCATCGAGGCGGAGAAGCGCGCGCAGGCAAACCTCATCGCCCGGCGCGAAGAGACCGCCGCGACGCGCAACCTCTTGAACACGGCGAAGCTCCTAGAGAACAACCCGGTGCTCCTGCGCTTGAAAGAGCTCGAGACGACCGAGCGCATCGCTGAGAAGATCGGGCATCTGTCGGTGTATGGCGGTGTAGACGGCGTGCTCGACATGCTCCGGGGACACGAAAAAAAGGCATCTTCCGCTTAGCTCGACTATAACTCAGCGTATGGCTGAGCCCGTCGTCGACGGCGAGAAGCAGGCGGATGACCGCGCGCGTGCGGCCAAGCAGAAGTCCATCGAGGAGCGCCGCAAGCACTGGCGCTTCACTGAATCGTCGCGCGTCGAGTACGCGATCAAGGGGCGCCGCTCGGTCTCCTTCCTCGGCAATCTCTCGCTCGGCGGATTCTATCTGCGCAGCGCCGACACCCTCGCCAACGGCGACACCGCCGAGTTCCAGCTCTTCTTGGGCGACGGCAAGCCGATCGCGATCACGGGATCTGTGATCGACTGCCGGCGCGGTGGCGCCCACGTGCAGTTCACGCCGGGCCAGCAAAACGCCGAGCGCAAGCTGCGCGAGTTCATCGAGACGATGATGTTGCCGAAGCTCGAAGCGAACGTGACGAGCACCAAGGGTGATCCGGTGCGCGTCATCGATCTCGCCGCGTGCTTGCAGACGCTCGGCAGGCAGGACGAGGCCCTCGCGCTCTACCGTCACTGGGCCGAGCTGCGCATGCGCGACAGTCGCCTCTGGGAGCAGCTCGCGAAGATGCTCTTGAAGCGCGCCGACGTCGCCGAGGCCGAGATCGCGTGGCCGATCTTGGAAGAGATCGAGCAGGTGATCGCCAAGGGCTTGCGGCACGGCAAGAGCGACGGCCTCGAGGACGTCGGCAAGGAGGCGACGGCGCTGCGCCAGCGCTTCGAACGCCGGCGCAGCGAGGCCCAGAAGGAAGCCGAAGAGAAAGCGTTCGAAGCGCGCGTGAAGGAAGGCGTCGAAGCGGCGCTGCAGGTCGCGCGCGAGAAGGCGAACGAGGAGCAAGAGCGCGCGGTTCGCTACGTGCGCGCCGAACGCGAGGCCATCGAGCGCGACAAGAAGGCGATGCTCGCGGAGCGGGCCGAGGTTGAAGCCCGGGCGCAGGCGCTCGCCGAGAAGGAGCAGGTGCTCCAGAACGATCGCCTAGGGCTCGAAGAACGGACGCGCGGGCTCGCCGAGAAGGAAGCGGCGTTCGCCACGCGCGACGAGGACGCCGCGCGCCGGAGCGAAGGTTTGGCGGCGCGCGAGCGTGAGCTGCGTGCGAAGGAAGCCGAGGCGCGGGAGCGCGACGCCGAAGTCGAAAAACGCGGCGAAGCCGTGCGCGTGCGTGAAGAGCGCGCCGAGGCCGCCGCCGCCGCCGCTGCCGAGCTCGGTGACGCCGCGAAGCGCGCGCGCCTCGAGCTCGATGAGCGCAAGACGGCGCTCGATGCGCGCGAGCGCGCGATCGACGAGCGCGAAGAAGCGCTGGTGGAACGCGGCAGCGCGCTCGACGGCCGCCAGCGCACCGTCGACGCCCGCGCCGCCGATCTCGACGTCGAGAAGGCCGCCTTTGCCGATCGCGAGGCCGCGCTGACGGCGCAGAAGGACACGCTGGAGAGCGGTCGCCGCGCGCTGGCGAAAGAGCAGAGCGAGCATGAGGCGGAGCGTTCGCAGCACGCCGCCGCCCGCGCGCAGCTCGAGGCGGACCGCGCGCGCTACGACACCGACCGGACGCGTCTCGACGACGAGCGCCGCGCCGTCGAGGAGATGCAAGAGCAAGCGTTCGCCGCCGGCGAGCAGCTCGCGGCCGATCGCCGTGCGCTCGCCGAGGCGCGGGCGCAGCTCGACCGCGATCGCGAGCAGCACCGGAGCGAGGTCGACGGCGTGTCCGAGGGTCGCGCGGAGATCGCCGCCGATCGCAAGGAGCTCGACGGCCGCCAAAAGGCGCTCGATCAACGCGAGGCCGCGCTCGACCGCCAGCACAAGGACTTGCTCGCTGAGCGCGCGAAGATCGAAGCGGACCGCGACGCCCTCGCCGGCGAGCGCGAGAGCACCGAGCGCGGCGCCGCCGAGCTCGAGCAGCAACGGCGGCGACTCGACGAGGAGCGCGAAGCGTTTGCCCGCGAGCGTGACGGCCTCGCGAGCGAACGTACGGCGTTGGCGAAGGAGCGCGCTGGGCTCGAGGCTCAGGTCCGTGAGATCGAAGCCCGCGAACGCGCCGCCGAGGAGCGCGTGCAGGAGCGCCAGCGCGCCGTCGACGAAGAGCGCGAGGCGTTGACCGGCCGAGAGGGGCAGCTCAGCGACGATCTGCAGGCGCTCGCCGAGCGTGTGCGCCGCCTCGACAGTGATCGCGCGGCGCTCGCCGACCGAGAAGCCGCGCTCGACCGGCGCGCCAATGAGCTCGCCGCCCGCGAACAGGCGCGTGAGCACGAGGTCGCGCGTGCGAGCGAGGCGAACGGCAAGCACAGCGAGCGCGTGGCCGCCGATCGCGGCGCGATCGAAGAGCTGCAAGACGCGATTCTGCGCCGAGAGGCGGAGGTCGAACGCCAGCGGCAAGAGCTCGACAAGGAGAGCGAAGCCTTGCTCGAAGCGATGAGCGTCAAAGAAGCGGCGCTGGCGCAAAGAGCCAAAGAGCTCGACGATTTGCGCGCGTGCTTCGACGCCGAGCGTGCCTCGGTCGACGAAGTCAACATGCGCGAGGCGGCCCTCAGCGCGGCGCTCGAGGAGCGTGAAGCGCACCTCACGCGGCGCGAGCAGGAGCTGAAGGCGCAGAGCGAACGCATCGCCGCGCGCGAGACGTCGTTCATGACGCGGGATGAGCAGATCGCCGCGAGCGAGGCCGAGCTTCATGATCGCTGGCAGAAGCTCGACCTCCGCGAAAACGTGTTGAAAGAGCGCGAAGCGAAGATCATCGCCCACGAGGCGGAGAACGAGCCGGCGAAGGAAGCGGCCAAGGCCCCGACCCAGGCGGTGCAAGGAGCCGCGGCCGATGACGATGACCTCCACGTCGACGTCGACACCGACGGCGAGCCGGCCGCGGCCGCCCCTGGCGCGGATACCGCCGACGAAGACATCGAGATCGACACCGAAGAGCTCGCCTCCTGACGAAGCGTGACGACTTCGTCACTCCCTGACGCGCGCGGCAGACACCGGCCGATACCGCGAAGCGATGCTGCTCCTATCGACTCTCATCCTCGTTGCGCCCCCGAGCTATCGCTGCTTCGACTCTACGCATGCGCCCTGCACGCAGGCCGCGCTCGCTGATCCGTCGAAGCGGCAGCTCCTCTTTCTTGCGACCGGCTTCACCGCCAGCGAGCGCGAGGTGTTCTTCGCCGAGGTGCACGTGATGATCGACCAGCTGGTTGGGCCGGCGGTGCAAAACGTGTGGAGCCGCCGCCACGCGAGCGACCTCTTGTTCATCGCCCAGTTCACCGCGAGCAGCGACGTCGGAAACGCCAACGCCCGCTTCGGTGCGAAGGTCGTCGCGCAGCCTTCGCGCGGCAAGGCGCTGAGCCTCGCGCTCGACAGCGTTTATGCCGAGGTCGCACGGCTGAAGGCGCAGGAGCTCGCCACGTTGCGGCCCATCGGCGTGCTCGTGCTCTTCGACTTCTTCTTCCCTTCAGACGACGACGTCATCGGCAACGCGGCGCCGCCGAGCTTCACGCAGAAAGGCTACGGCGTCGCCAAAATGTCGCGCCAGGAGCTCATCAACAAGCCACGGCGTTTGAGCCACGAGCTCGCGCACGCGTCGATGAACTTGCTCGACGAGTACGTCGAGCACGGCTTGGAGGACGTGAACATCCGCCAGCTCGACGTGCTGACGCCGCTGCTCTTGCTCGACGCCTCGTGGTCCGGCGCGCTGCGCGCGGTGAGCGATCTTTCGAGCCTCTACGACTGGGACTTCAGCGATCTGCTCGCCAACAACGGCGCCGACAACGTGGCGCTCTCGCGGTGGCCGGCGACGGTGAGCACGCGAGGCTTCACGCCCGAGCGCTACGACTACGAGCACGGCATGTTCTTCGGCCGCGGCGTGTTTCATATGCGCGGCAAGAACCTGATGAACAGCGATCGCATTGCGCGCGGCCCGGATGACGGCTTCGCGCTCGATCACTCGGCGAGCCAGCTGCGCTCGATCGCGACCGCGTTCGACGGCATGCCGCGGCGGCCGAACGATCGCTTGCGCGCCGCTGGGCCGAAGAACGGCTGGCCGCTCGCATTCGGCGACGCGACGCGCGTGATGCTGGCCGATCCAGACAAGCTGCACGCGTTTCAACCGACCACGCGCTACGACGTGCAGCTCGGCTGGTACGAGCGCGACTGGAAGACGTGCTGGGCCGGCTTCGTGCCCTATCCCTGCTACGAAGAAGTCTGGACGACCGCCGAGAGGCAGGTGACGCCGAAGACGCAGACGGTGAAGCTCGAAAGCAGCGCCGCGTTCGGGCTCGCCGGCCTCGTGCAGAAGATCCTCTGCGGCGCCGGCGTCGACGAGATCAAATCGAACGAGGGCGTGTTCCATCTGTGCGAGGCCGATCTCTCGGTGACGCTCGGCACCTTGATGCCCACGCTCGTCTTCGCCGCGCCCTACCAAGAGGTGACGGTGCCGGCCAGGCAGTGGATGACGACCTATTACTGGCGCTTTCGCACGCATAACGCCGCGACCGCGTCGGGCTGGACTGGGTGGTCGTCGTTTTGTCGCTCGCTGTGATCTGCTAGCCCCGATTATTCGTGACTCCGTCACTCATAATCGGTTCCAGTGTAACAAAATATTTACGTTGGATAGCAGAAATGCCTTGAAAACAAGTTCGGCTTCGTCTGTCGTGGGTTTGCGAAGACAC
>JADLHZ010000085.1 GCA_020848545.1 Deltaproteobacteria bacterium
ATGCAAGCAAAACGCCCACAGCATCGAACATCCGCCAAATTTTCAGCTCATCACCACCCCAACCCGGCGACGGCGACGGCGACGTCAACGCCTACGAGCAATCTTCATGCGGTCGAAGGACTAGTACCGCGGCACGCTCGAATCGATCTCCTGCGACCAAGCGTCGATGCCGCCGGCCACGTTGTGCACGTTCTTGTACCCCTGCGCCAAGAACTGCTCCGCCGCGCGCTGGCTGCGGCCGCCGTGGTGGCAGTGAAAATACAGCGGCGTGTCCTTCGCCATGCGCCCGATGTCCTGCAGCGCTTGCTCGTCGAGGAGGCGCGCTTGCTTGATGTGCGCCACCTTGTGCTCGTCCGGGCCGCGGACGTCGAAGAGCTGGATCGGCCGGCCTTGATCGAGCAGCGCCTTCAGGTCCTTCACGGCGATCTGCTTCACCCGCGGCGGCGCGTTGGGGTTCTCGATCTTGAAGCCGGCGCCCTGCGGACCCTGCACGAAGTCGATCTTCAACCCGTTCGTCCGCTTCGCCGTCGGCTTGTCTATATATAGGACGACGCCATTCGCCGAGATCTCGAGCTCGTGCGGCTCACGCGGCCCCACGTCGAGCGCGGAGTCGAAGCGATCGTTGACGTTCAGGTGCAAGGGCTCGCCGCCCGCGTCCTTTTGCGCGCTGAGCAACGCCGCCTTCGCCGCGTCGGTGATCGTGATCGCCGGCAGCACGACCTCCTGCTCCTTCACGCCAAGCATCTTCGACAGCTCGCCCTTGGCGTAGAGGTCCTTGACGATGTCGCAGCCGCCGACGAACTCGCCCTTGACGTAGAGCTGCGGGATCGTCGGCCAGTCCGAGTACTCCTTGATGCCGTCGCGCACCGCCGGATCGGCGAGCACGTTCACCGACTCGTACGCCGGCAGATACTCGCCGAGGATGCGCACGACCTGCGCCGAGAAACCGCACTGCGGCGCCTGCGGGTTGCCCTTCATGAAGAGGACGACGTCGTTCTTTTTCACCAAGTCATCGAAGTACTGCTTGAGCGCTGCATCCATGCGTGACTCCTAGTGCGGGCCGCTTACTTACTGAGAACGCCAAAGGCAACGAGCATCGCCACCAAAATGCCCATGAGGCTCTCGCCTGCAATGAACCCCGAGCTGACCGGGATCACCGTCCGTTCGGCGAACGCCGGCTTGCGACGCCGCACGAGCTCGGCCACGAGCGCCCCGGCGAAGAACGAGATCGCGTTGTAGCCTGGCATGACCATGGCGAGGCCTACCCCTGACGGCGACGGGACGAAGCGCTTGATCTTCGGGGTGGCGTAACGTTCGGCGAGGGCCAGCACGATCCCTAGGATGACGCCGATCACCGCGGCGATGCGCGCGCTCTGGCTGAGACCTGAGAGCCCACCCACCATGACCTTCGACACGCCCGCCCAAACTTGGATGCTCGGCGCCGGAAATTGGTCGGTGCCGAGCACGCTCGCGTCGGGGACGAGCAAGTTGAACGCCGGCACCACCGCCGCGGCGCCGGCGAGGACTCCGAACAACTGCGCGAAGAGCTGCTGGCGTGGCTTCGCCCCGAGCAAGTAGCCGCTCTTCAAGTCGGTCAGCAGATCGGCCGCGTGCAGGCCGACGCCGCCGGTGACGTTGCCGCTCATCACGTTCGCCGTCATGTTCCCGGGCAGCATGGCGCCGTACATCACCTGCGTCAGCGGTCCGAGCGCCTTCGTCGGCGTCACGTCGGTCTCCCCAGTGACGCGCGCGGCGACGATGCCCATCAAGACGCCGAGCGGGATCGCGATGACCCCGGCCCACAACGGCACGCCGAAGAGAAAGTGCATCATCGCGATGACGAAGGGCGCGAGCAGCGTGACACCGGCGACGAACCACCACTGCGGCGCTTCGATCGCGTCCAACGCATCGCCCTCGGTCTTCTGACCGCGCACGAGCGCAAAGATCGCCGAGAACGAGCGTGCAATGTTGCGCCACTCGAACGCGAAGGCGAGCAAGCCGCTCGCGACCAAGATCGCCGCGCCCGGCCACAACGTCCACGTCACGATCGCGCGATACGACACGGTCGCGATCATGCCGTTCGTGAACAGCCACGGCGCGATGACGCCGTAGGTGACGAGGCCCCCGAGCAACATCGACCAGCCGGTGCGAAAGCTGATGAGCCCGCCGCCGCCGAAAAGGATCAAGCTGCCTTCGAGCGAGAGCGTCCACTTCTCGAGGGCGTGCCCGGCGATCGTCAACGGCAGCGAGAACGCGTGCGGCAGCGCGAACGGGATCTTTGCGTCGCGCAGCCAGGCGACGAGCACGCCGACGATCGCGGCGCCGCCGAGCAGCTTCGCCTTGTCTCCCTTGTCGGCGCTGCTTCCTTCCGAATGCAGAGACTTCAGCGTCTCCGCCGTCGCGATGCCGGTCGGAAACGCGAGCTGCTCCACGTTGATCAACTGGCGCTTGATCGGGATCGCCACGAACACGCCCATCGCCGCGATCAGCGCGAACCAGGCGAACATCGGCACTGGATCCGGCCGATAGCCCGTGAGGATCAAGAGCGCCGGGATCGCCGACATGTTGCCACCGCCGGTCATGTAGCCCGCTGCCGACGCGACGCTGCCCATCGCGTTGTTTTCGAGCTGCCCGAGCTCGCTGCGAGCCAAGCGCGCGAGCTTCATCACACGAAAGAACGCGTAGGCGAGGATGCACGCGGTGATCGTGACGCCCATGCTCCAGCCGGTCTTCAGGAACACGTAGAGGTTCGAGAGGCACATGACGGCGCCGATGATCATGCCGCTCAAAACGGCGCGCACCGTGAGCTGCCGCTCGTGCGGGCGGTACACCTCTTTGAGCCACCGTTCTTCCTGCTCCGTCATATGGCGAAAGCGCGTAGATCATCCTGGTTCAGTTTGCTAACGCCGGGCCCGCATGCAGCCGCAGATGGAAGCCATCACGACCACCGACGACCCGAACGTCCGGGCGTTGCACGACCTGCGCGTGACGATGGTCTCGGGCCTCGTCGACGAGGTGGAGCTGCACGCGCTCGGCTTCGGCTGGAGCGACGCCCCCACGCTCGGCGAGATCCTCGCGTGGCCTCGCGGTGAGAAGTCGCTGGCGCAGGCCGTCAAGAAGAAGCTCGCGCAGCGCTGCCGCGAATACTGGAACGAGCAGATCGCGCGCCTCTCAGAAGCGCACGCCGGCGACGAAGGGTTTCTCTCGCGCCTCGAGGAGCCGGCGAACCTCACGCTGCGCACGCTGTACGCTCGGCTGCGGGCGCTGCGCGAAGACCTCAAGGCGACCGTCGGCCCGCACGCCGAAGCGCTGCCGAACGTGCAGTTCTCCTTCGATCGCAGCGTGCCGTGCTTCGAAGCGCGGCTGTGGGTGAGCGATCCTTTATATATGTCGCGCGGCAGCGGCCACGCCGTCATCGACGTCGGCGACATGCACGATCATCCTTTGGTCGCCCGCTGCGCGTGCCGGCGCTTCGGCGATCATCGCGAGGGCTGCGTGCACGCGCTGCTCCTCGTCGACGCGTTGCTCATCTGGACGCAGGACCCCAAGCGCGCCGAACGCGATGCCGGCGTGGTGCAAACGCTCGCGACGAAGCCGTGGCAGCGCTTGATCGCGGCGATCGACGACGGCCTGCTCGCGAGCGATCCCGAGACCGAAGCGCCGCTCATCGGTTGGCGCATCATGGGTGACGCCGGC
Source organism: Deltaproteobacteria bacterium (assembly GCA_020848545.1). Lineage (GTDB taxonomy): Bacteria > Myxococcota > JADLHZ01 > JADLHZ01 > JADLHZ01 > JADLHZ01. The sequence continues at coordinate 3,697 of JADLHZ010000085.1, forward strand.
GCGTACGGGCTCGTGCCGATCACACAGAAGACCCTGCGCAAAGGCGGTCTCTCCGCCGGCACCAAGGTCTCGCTCGAGCGCGTGGTCGGCGATGCGGCGCTCGACGCGTTGGAGAACGACAAAGCCGCCGCGCGCGCGTTGCTCAGCGGGCAGTCGGTGCGAACGAGCGGACAAGCGTTGTACGCGGCGCTGGAGCAGCTCATCGGCCACCCGCGCGTCTATCGCGACCAGAGCACGCGCCCCATCGCAGTAAAGAAGGGCACGCTCGGCTTCGCCGTCGATCACGCGGGCGAAGGCTACGCGCTGCATCCGACGATCGACGGCGCCGCCGTGCCGCGGACCACGCTCGCGCGCGCGTTGGAGGACACCGAACGGAGCGCGCTCGGAATGGTGATCGCCGACGATCGTTTGGCCGTCTGCGCGCTCGTCGCGTTGAGCCCGCGCACGCGGCCGCTGCTCGAAGCCTGCGCCGCCCGCGAGTACACGCTGCCAAAGGACGCGCTGCCGGAGCTGATGCAGCGTCTGCCGCAGCTGGAGCGGGTGATCGACGTGCAGCTCCCGGACGGCCTGCGCGGCGACGAAGTGCTCGCCGATCCGCGCCTGTTGCTCCGCCTGCGCGCCGAGGCCCAGGGCGCCACCGTGCTTTGCCTCGTCGATCCGCTCGGCGACGGCGCGGTGCACGAGCCCGGCGGCGGGCCGCGCGAAGTGACGGCGATGAAGAACGGCCGCCGCGTGTATGCGCGCCGCGATCTCGCCGCCGAGAAGACGCACGCCGACGCGATCATCGAGCGCTTGCCGCTCGGCGAGCCGGTGGCGCCGTACAAGTGGCTGCTCCGCGATGACGAGCGCACGCTCGACCTCTTGCAGGCGCTGAAGGATCTCGGCGAGCCCGTCAGCGCCGAGTGGACGCAGGAGTCGCCGCGCTCGCTCGCCGTCACCGACGATGCCACCGCGAAGACGCTGCGCGTGCGGGTGAGCGAAGGCCGCGATTGGTTCGAGCTCGACGGCGAGATCGATCTCGGCGGCGATCGGCTGAAGCTCGGCACGCTGCTCGAAGCGATGCGCCGCGGCCACCGCTACGTGCGCCTCGACGCGCGCCGGTGGATGCGCGTGGAGAAAGCGCTGCGCGAACGGCTGGAGCGCCTGAGCGCGCTCGCCCACGAGACGCGCCACGGCTTGGAGATCGCCGCCCACGCCGCGCCGGTGCTCGAAGCGCTCGAGGCCGACGGCGCCGACTTCGCCGCCGACCAGGCGTGGAAGAGCGTGGTCGCGCGCATGCAAACGGCGGCGCGCACAGATTTTTCGCCGCCGCGCACGTTCCAGGCCGAGCTGCGCCCGTATCAGCAAGAAGGCTTCGCGTGGATGTGCCGGCTCGCCGCATGGGGCGTGGGCGGCGTGCTCGCGGACGACATGGGCCTCGGCAAGACGATTCAAGCGTTGGCGCTGCTCGTCGATCGGTCGGCGCTCGGGCCGGCGCTCGTCGTTGCGCCGACGTCCGTGTGCTTCAACTGGCTGCGCGAGGCAGAACGCTTCGCACCGACGTTGACGATGAAGCGCTACGAAGGCGGCGAGGCCAAAGCGGACCCCGGCGACGTGATCGTGACGAGCTACACCTTGCTCGCGCAGCACACGGAGCGCTTCAACGATCTGCGCTTCGCGACTTTGATCCTCGACGAAGCGCAGGCCGTGAAGAACGCCGACACGGCGAGAGCCAAAGCCGCACGCGCGATCGCCGCCGACTGCCGCGTCGCCTTGAGCGGCACACCGATCGAAAATCATCTCGGCGAGCTCTGGAGCTTGATGCGGATCGTCTCACCGGGGCTGCTCGGCAGCGCCGATCAATTCCGCACGCGCTTCCTCTGGCCCATCGAGAAGGATCACAACGTCGCCCGCCGGCGCATGCTCGCCGAGATGCTGCGGCCGTTCATCCTGCGCCGCACGAAGGCCGAGGTGCTCCAAGAGCTGCCGCCGCGCACGGACATCCGCGTCACCGTCTCGCTGAGCGACGACGAACGCCGCTTGTACGAAGACGGTCGCATCGCCGCCGTGCATGCGCTCGCGCAAACGAGCCACGACGAAAAGCGCGACGCTCGCTTCATCGCCCTCGCGGCGATCACACGCCTGCGCCTGCTCGCGTGCCACCCTCGCCTCTTCGACAAAGCGTCGGCGCTGAAGTCGTCGAAGACCGAAGCGCTGCTCCTCCTGGTGAAAGAGCTGAAGGACAACGGCCACCGCGCGCTCGTGTTCTCGCAGTTCACGAGCCACTTGGCGCTCGTCCGCGATGCGCTGCGCGAGGCCGGCTATGTATCGTTTTTGCTACAAGGCGACACGCCCGTGGCCGAGCGCGAGCGCATCGTCGATCGCTTTCAGCGCGGCGAAGGCGATCTCTTCCTCATCTCGCTGAAGGCCGGCGGCTTCGGCTTGAACCTCACCGGCGCCGACTACGTGATCCACCTGGATCCGTGGTGGAACCCAGCCGTCGAAGAGCAAGCGATCGGCCGCGCGCATCGCATCGGCCAGACCCGGCCGGTCACCGTGTACCGCTTGATCAGCGAGCGCACGATCGAAGATCAAATCCTGAAGCTGCACGACGAGAAGCGCGATCTCGTCCGCGGCGTGCTCGACGACAACGACGTCGCCGCGCGGCTCTCGACCGACGACCTACGCGCATTGATCCAAAGGCAGGAGCTCACTTGAACATCTTCTTCTTCGCCGCCGAGACCGACATGAAGCTGTTGCTTCGCCTGTGCGAAGAGCAGAAGCTCGGCGTCATCCCGACCACGTACAAGATCGGCAAGGAGCCGGTGATCGAGAGCGCCGTACACTACGAGCCAGGCGAGGCCGCCTTCGCCCTCCTGCCGCGCGAGTACACGCTCGACGACGTCATCTACAACCCGGGCTCGAAGGGGAAGGCCGGCATTGCGACGATCGATCTCGAGACCGCGCCCGTCATCATCTGCGAGCCGCCGGTCTTGTGGGGCACGAAGCTCGACGTCGGCGAGTTCTCGGTCGCTGACGAGATGACCGACCGCCGCTTCACCTTGGTCGAGCGGCGCTACGACTTTCTGAGCCGCACGATCCGGCGCTGGGCGAAGACCGACAAGAACCAAGGCCACGTCGGGCCCGAGACCGAGCGCTTGGTGAAGCAGAAGAAGCTGCAGCTCGGGCTCGGCAAGCGCTCGGTCGAGCTCTGGTGAGCGGTCACCGCCCTACTTTGGGTTTGTGCGCGAGCTTTCCCGCGCGCCGGCTCACCACTCCCTGAGCTTCTCGAGCATCAGCGCGGCCGCCGGCGTGAACGCGTCGCTGTCCGGATCGTAGTCGTAGAGCACCGTCCACACGTTCACTTCGAGCAACACCGGCGCGCCTTCGCAGAGCGCGACGTCGAAGCCGAGCGACAACGCCTCGGGCGCGAGCGTCTCGTGCGCCTTCAGCGCGAGCGCTTGGCCCTCGTCCCACCACGGCACGCGCAGGCCGACGAACGATCGGCCGGTGTCTGGGTGCACGCCTTCGCGCACTGGCTCGCCTTTGCGATAGACGCCGAAGGTCTTCCGGGTGACGCCGGCTTGGATCTCGCCGGTCTTCATGTCGACGCGCGACCAAATGCCGCCTTGCTGCGTGTTGTCGACCGGACTTCCGGCGCGACCGATGCGCACCGCGGTGCGGATGACGAAGGGCTTCTTCGTCACGGGGTCGAGCATCGTCATCACGCGAAACGACGAGAGCGGCGCGGTCTCGGGATACGCGGCGAGCAACGCGCGGTGGTTCTTCAAGCGCACCTGGATCACGAACTTCTCCCAAGGTTCGTCGATCTCGGCGAGCTCTTTGCCGTCGATCACGGTGACGCCGTAGCCGAGATCGCTCGTCGCTTCTTTGACGACGACCTCGCCGCCGCGCGCGATCGCCTCCTCACGCGTGAGCGTCTCCGGGATCGGCAAGCCGGCGGCGCGGCACGCCCGCACGAACTCGCGCTTGTCGTCGAGGCCAAAGAACGCCGCCGGCTGGCGCACGAACCAGAACGCGTAGAACATGCCGATCGTGTAGTCGGGCCGACTCCACTCGACCTCGTGGCCGCGGTAGCTCGCGTGCGGATGCTGCAGCGACAGCTCCGGCCGGCTCATCGTCATGCGCCAGTAGGGAAGAAAGCCGCGGCCGCGGAGCAGCGCGCGCCAAATCGCGACGAAGGGCCACAGGCAAAGGAACACGAGGTAGAACGCGCGCAGCGGCAGCACGCGGCGCAGCAAGCGGCTCGTCGCGCCGGCGTGCAGATCTTCGAAGGTGCGGCCGTCGGCACGAACGACCCGGCGCCACAGTGAAAATGGCACCGTCAGCGCCCAGATCGGCAGCTCATCGGCCGTGCGCGGCAGACGGCCGAGGAGCGCGAAGCGGAAGATCCGCCGCCAGTAACGGAGCATCGCCGCGAGCGCTTAGCATGTGCGCAGAACCCCTTGCCAACACCGTTCAACTTCGCCACGCTCGGCGCATGGACATCCCGTTCGTCTCCGATCTCATCAATTCCGGCACGAAGAACCTCATCCGCGCGCAGTGGGACACGATCGCCAAGATGCCCGGCGGCAAGCTCGTGTTCAGCAAGCTCGTCGGCGTCGCGGCCGCCTACACCGGTACGATCAACGCGCGCGTCGAAGAGCTGCGTGAGGGTTATTCGCGCGTGACGATGGCGGATCGGCCGGCGGTGCGAAACCATTTGAAGAGCGTGCACGCCGTCGCCTTGGTGAACCTCGCCGAGCTCACCGGCAACGTCGCCCTCGCCTACTCTTTGCCTGGCGACGCGCGCTTCATCGTCGCCGGTCTCTCGATCGAGTACATCAAGAAGGCGCGCGGCCGCATCACCGCCATCTCCGAGTGCCCGGTGCCGCGCTCGAACGCGCGCGAAGAGTTTGCGGTGCCTGTCGTCATGCAGAACGCGCAAGGCGAAGTCGTCGCCAAGGCCACGCTCAGAACGCTCGTCGGTCCGAAGAAGTAAGCCTAGATCCGGAACTCGCTCCGCGGCCGCGGCTTGATGCTGATCTGCTGCGCTTCGAGCGTCACCAAGGAATCCTCCGGCACGCTGTGCGTCAACCACACGTTGCCGCCGATCACGCTCCGCGCGCCGATCACCGTCTCGCCGCCGAGGATGGTCGCGCCGGCGTAGATGGTGACGCCGTCTTGGATCGTCGGATGCCGCTTCTTCAGTGGCGGCTGCCCGTTCGGATCGCGCTTGACGTGCTCGCTGACGCTGAGCGCGCCGAGCGTGACGCCTTGATAGATACGCACGTGGCTGCCAATCTCGCTCGTCTGGCCGATGACCACGCCGGTGCCATGGTCGATGAAGAAGTGCGAGCCGAGCCTGGCGCCAGGATGAATGTCGATGCCCGTGCGACCGTGCACCCACTCGGCCATCATGCGCGGCAACAACGGCACGCCGAGCAAGAACAACTGGTGCGCCATGCGTTGCACCGCCGTCGCCTCGATGCCCGGATACGCGACGATGATCTCGTCGACGCTGAACGCGGCGGGGTCGCCTTCGAAGGCGGCTTCGACGTCGGTCTGCAGGAGCTCGCGGAGCTGGCCGAGCCCGCTCAGAAACTGCCGCGCGAGCCCCGACGCCGTCTTGCCGTCCGACGGTTGAAACTGCAGGCACTTGCCGATCTCGCGCTCGAGCCGATCGCGGATGCTCTCGAGCCGCGCCGTCGTCACCGCGCGCAGATCGCCTTGGCTGAGCGGACGATCCTCCCAAAAGCCAGGCAAGAGCACGTGCAGAAGATCTTGGGTGAGCGCCGCAATCACCGGCTTCGAAGGAAGGTTCTTGCCGTCGATGTGGTTGATGCCGCCGCAGCACGCATACGAGTGCAGCAGCTGGTCCACGAGCTCTTCGAACGCATCGCTCACGACGACGAGACATAATCATTGTGCGCGGCGAAAGGCCAGCGATGCGCGGCATATCAGTTGAGTTGCGCGGCTTCCGGCGCTACACGCGAAGGCGGTGCGCGAACGGCAGTTCTCACTTCGGCTCAAATTGACGCTCAGCTTCGGCGCCATGCTCGCGGCGCTGGCGATCTTCGTCTCATGGTTCTTCCCGGCACGCATGGCCGAGATGGCGGCGCGGCTCGAACGCACGCGCGCGACGAGCGTCGCCTCCGCGCTGGAAAAAGCGGCCGCGAGCGCGCTCGGCTTCAACGACGAGCTCGCGGTCAACGAGCTGCTCCTCGGCGTGTCGAAAGATCCCGACGCCCGCTTCGCGCAAGTGCTCCGGGTCGACGGCACGACGCTCGCGGCGTGGAACGTCGACAAGACGCGCAAGCTGCCGCCGCTGAAGGGCGAGATGCAGCAGTGGATCGACGGAGACACGCTCGTCGTGGCGACGCCGATCAACTCCGTGCTCGGCAGCCGCGGCCACTTGATCTTGGGCATGTCGCGGCAGGCGTTGCGCGATGAGCTGCGCGCGATCCGCGAGACGGCGCTATGGGCTTCGTTGATCATCCTCGCCCTCGGCGCCGTGCTCAGCTGGGCGCTCGGCAGCTGGCTCGTGCGCCCGACGCTGGTGTTGACGGCGCTCACCGCCAAAGTCCTGCGCGACAACGATCTGCGCGTCGAGATCCCGACCTTGTCACGCGACGAGATCGGCGCGCTCGGCGGCGCGTTCAAAGAGCTGCTCGCGGCCCAACGTGGCACGCTCGCCAGCCTGCAATACTCGCTCGACGAGCACGAGCAGCTCGGCCTGACGCTCGGCCGCGTGGCGGCGCGGGTGCAGCAGAACACCGACACCATCGATCGACAGGTCACACTCTCGCTCTCGGTCAGCAGCAAGATGCTCAGCGAGATCGAAGACGTCGCCGGCGAGATCAGGAAGCTCACGAACGAGGTGACGAGCACCACCGATTCGGCGGCGCAGATGACGCGCCTGCTCGAAGGCGTGGCGCAGAAGCTGCACACCCTCGGCAACGACGTCCAGCGCTCGTCGAAGGAGCTCGACGACATGGTGATGACGATCGAGCAGACGGCGCGCGCGATCGGCGAAGTCGACGCGGCGCTGCGCGAGAGCACGATCGCGATGCACGACATGGAAGCGTCGCAGGACCGCGTGCGGGCAGCCGTCGGCGACGCCCAGCGCGCTTCGAACGCGGTCAACGTCCACGCCGAAGCCGGCGTCGCCTCGATCGAGAAGACCGTCGCGAGCCTCACCGACATCCATGGCACCGCCGGCGACGCGGCCGCGGCGATCGCGGCGCTGAACGGTCGCGTCGAAGAGGTGGGCGAGTTCCTCTCGGTGATCGAAGACGTCGCCGACCGCACGAACTTGCTCTCCCTGAACGCGTCGATCATTGCCGCGCAAGCCGGCGAGCATGGGCGCGCGTTCAGCGTGGTCGCCGATGAGATCAACGACCTCGCCACGCGCAGCCGCGAGTACACCCAGCAGATCGCGGCGACGATCGGCGCGATCAGGAACGAGAGCAAGCGTGCAGCAGAAGCGACGGCGCGCAGCCAGACCCGCGTCGAGCTCGGCGTAGAGCGCGGCCAGGAGGCGGCGGAAGTATTCGCGCGCATCCGCAGCGGCACGAACGACGCGCTCGCGGCGAGCGGCCGCATCGGCAAAGAGTCCGAGGAGCAGCTCGGTCAAGCGCGCACCTTGAAGCGGCTGCTCGATCAGCTGAGCAACACCTTCGAGGCGCTGCGCACCGCCGGGCAGCAGCAGTCGAGCGGCGCCGGCATCATCGCCAACGGCGCCAAGCAAATGCTCGCGCTGACCTCGCAAGCGCTCGCCGCGGCAGAGGGCCAGAACGAGGCGATCCGCACGATCGAGCGCGGCGTCGCCAAGGTCAGCGAGGTCACGGGCACGCTCAAGACCGCGCAAGACGCGCAGCGCGAGCAAGGCAAGAACGTGCGCAGCGCCATCGACGCGATCTCGTCTGCGGCAGCGAGCCAGCGCGAAGCGATCCGCTCCCTCGAGCAGAGCATGAACGCGCTCGCCGCGCAGACCGCGACGCTGCGCGAAGGCATGCAACGCTTCATGTATTGAGTCAGCGTGCGCCGGACGTGCTGAACGACAAGCGCACATAGAATTCGCGCGACTGCATCGGCAGCGGTCCATGCCCCCCGTTGTAAGGCTGCGGCACGACGTACTGCGTGCCGATGATGTTGTTGCAGCCAACGCCGAGGTGCAGGCCGCGCACGCCGAGGTCGTGATACCAGAGGCTCGCGTTCAGCAGCAGCTGCGGCGGCAGCACGCCGGGCACCGGGTTGCCGTCCTCGTCGCCGGAGAGCATGCCGCCGCGCTCGCTGAAGAACACGCCGGCGAGCCCGAGCACGAGGTGGTCCTTCCAGAGATTGAAGTTGCTGTTCAGCGTCACTTTGTGCGCCGGAAACGCCAGCAAGATGTCGCTGCGCCCGGCCACGCGATAGAGCTCGACGTCGTTCTGCCCGCGCGAGGAATAAAACGAGTAGCTCACGCGGACGGCGCCCCAGAAATACCGCAAGCGATAGTCGACCTCGACGCCGGCGCTCCCCGTGTACGTCGAGTTGAAGTAGCTCTCGGCCTCGGTCACCGGCTCCACGTCGTAGATGATCGGCCGATCGATGCGGCCCCAGAACGCGTTCGCGGTGAGCTGCATGTTCGGCGTGATCTTCACGCCAACCTCGGCCTCGAGCACGTTCACGCGCTCCGGCTTGATCGTCGGGTTGATGTTCAGGTTCTCGATCGCCGGCGCGCGAAACGCCTGGCTGAACAGCAGCTTGAAGTTGAAGCGATCGACGACCTTGGTCAGCGCGACGCGCGGCACGAACGAAGCGCCAAAGCGTGAGTGATACTCGAAGCGCGCACCGGCCGTGACGTTGACGATGAAGTTCGTGAACACGAGCTGCGCGAAGGCGGCGAAGTTGCCGTAGCTCACCTGCGGCTCACCCTCAAAGTCGGTCTGAAAGCCGTTGAGCGTCAGGCTGTTCAGGCGCGCGTGGTCGAAGCGACCTTCGGCGCCGAAGAGAAAGTCCAAAGGATCGATCGGCTTCCATCCGAGCGTGGCGCCGGCGACCAAGCGATAGGCGGTCTTGTCGAAGAAGACGTCGCTCGTCTCGTCCTCGACACGCCACGGCTGCTGCAGCTTGAAGTCGATGCGCGGCGTGAGCGTGAGGCGCGGCGTCAGGTCGAATTCTCGGCGCACGCTGAGCACGAACGAACGAAAGCCTTCATCGTAGGCCGCCGGCAGCGCGTCGATGGCGCCGTCGCGCGTGCCGATGTGGTAATCGTCGTAGATGATCCGGACGCGCAACTTCTTCCACTCCGCGCCGACATTGAGCAGCATCGAAGTGAGCCCGCTGTTTTGCGCCATCGGGTAGCTGACGCCGAAGTGGTCCGTGTAGACGCCGTCGCTGCGCGGACCGCCGCCGAAGAACGCGTGGGCCGACACGTTGTAGTCGTCTTCCTTCGAGCGCATGCCGTACGCGAGACCGCCGCCGAGGTTGCCGACCGAGCGCGAGTACATGGAGCCGGCCACGTTGCCAGCGACACCGGAGAGCGCCTCACCGTCGCGGGTGATCATGTTGATCACGGCGAGCTCGGCGTAGCCGCCATAGACCGCGGAGCCAGGGCCGCGGATGATCTCGACGCGCTCGATCTCGTCGAGGGGATAGTGCGAGCCGAGCTCCGTCGTCGCGTAGAGGACTTCGTTCATCTCGACGCCGTCGAGCAGCAGCAGAATCTTGCCTTCGTGACCCCAGAGCCCGCGAAAGCCGAGGCCGACGACGCCTTCGACGTCGACGCCCACGCCGAAGCCCGGCACGAGCTGCAAGAGATCGAGCAAGTAGCGCGCGCCAGAGTGCGCGATCTCTTCGCGCGTGATCACCGTGAGCACGCCCGGCGTGTCGGTCACCTTCAGCGCCGTCTGCGTCGCCACTTCGACGGTCGGGTTCAAGAGGTCGTCGAGCGAGAGCTGCTCGATGTCGGTGATCGCGGGGGCCACGTCGCTCGCGGGTTGACTTGCGGGTTCCGTAACGGCGAGTCCCGCCATGAGCACAATCAGAGGGAACATGCTGGCGATGTATCCCATGAGTTGATAGGCGCACAGTTAATCTCTCGGAGTCGTTTCAGCCGTGCATGTTGGAATCCTCATCGCAACGCTCCTCACGCACGCCGGTGCGGTGCCGCCGGAGCGCATGGCGCAGTTGCTCGCGCGCAGCGTCGGCTACGACAAGAACCTGAAGGCCCGAGCCGGCGACAAGCTCGTCATCGCGATCGTCCACAACCCGACGGACGCCGCCGCGGCCGAGCACGCGACGCAAATGCAAAAGGCGTTCGCCAGCCTGAGCGGCGTGCGCGTGCAAGGGATCCCGATCGAGGTCGTCGCGTTCGCGTTCGCGAAGACCTTCGCCGCCGACTTGAAGGACAAGCAGGTCGACATCGTCTACGCCTGCCCGGGCTTCGCCGATCTCGCCGGCATCACGAGCGCCAGCCAGAAGCTGAAGCTGCTGAGCGTGGGATCCGCCGCCGACGTCGAACGCGGGGTCTCGCTCGGCGCCGGCATGGACGGCGACAAGGTGGTGCTCGTCGTCAACCGCGCTTCAGCGAAGGCGGAGGGCGTCGACTTCGCCGATCAGCTGCTGTCGATCGCCAAGGCGATCAAGTAGTCGCTCGAGAAGTTGCGCTCACAATCCCCTGACGTCCGAGGCCGCCAAGATCTCGTAGTGCAGGAGCACCGTCTTGCGTTCGAGCGGCCCGAGCTGCACGTCGAAGCGCACGATGCCTTCCGTGTCCGGCGCCGGCACCGGCCCGCTCGAGGTCGTGTCGATCTTGATCTCGACCTGCTCGAGCTCGCTCACCGGCACGCGCTCCTCCAACGCGAAGCGCGCCGGCTGATCGTCGAGGTTCGAGACGTAGGCGACAATCTCGCGGCGGATCGTCTGCTTGCCGGTGATCTTCGCGGTCTCGCGCCGCTCGCCGGAGCCGCGCACGATGCGCAGGCCGTCGTCGCCGCCGAAGCTCAGGTGAAACTTCTCGCCGGGCGCGACGAACGCGATCTGCGTGAAGCCGACATTCCCGGACTCACGCAAGAGCTCGACCGGTCCGGCGAGCAAGGGGTGCTTCGCCACGTTGGCTTGCTCGGTGCGTATGAACACCAGCGGAGACAGCTCGGGTCGCGCGAGCTTCTCCGCCTTGGCGTCCGTCTCGAAGTGAAAGAGCGGCACCCGCTGCATGCGCCCGTTCGAGCGGATCGTCACCGGGCGCTCGGCGTCCATCAGCCGCGCCTCGCCGCCGTCGTCGACGCCAGGAACGTCGGCGTCGGCTTGCGCCATGCCAGCACCGGTCGACTGGATCGCTTGCTCGTGAAACGTGGCCATCACTTGCTTCGTCGCGCGCGGCTGTGCGTGCAGCACGTCGTCCTGCATCACCGGCGGCTCCGCGCGCTGCGTCGATCGCGCGGTCGAGAAGCGCGCCTCGACGTTCTCCCACTCTTCGCCGGTCGCCTGCCACACCGCGGCGCCGCACTCGAAGCGCACCTTGTCGCCGCGCCAGATCGCGCGATGGATCGGCCGCCACAGCGCGCTCGGCACCATGTACGCGAGCGTGACGACATGCTCCTTGGCCTCGACGGCGTTCACCGAGACGCGCACTTCGCACTCGAGGCCTGCGTTCGGGTTCTTCACGAGCTCGAAGCGGCGGCGCAGCGTCTCGTACTTCGCCGCGATCTGCACGCGCTCGGCTTCCAGGGCGCGCGCCTCGGCGTCGGCCGCGCGAACGTCGGCGAGGACGTCGGCGATGGCAGAGGTCTGCGCACGATCGAGCCCCGGCAAGAAGGGCAGCTCTCGCTGCAGCGCCTCGAACGAGAGCTGCGTCGCCTGCTGCAGACGGCCCATGTGCGCGTGCAAGCGTTGGCGGGCGGCTTCGCAGGCGACGTGGGCCTTTTGCAGCCGCTCGCTCTCTTCGAGCAACGCGCGCGCTTGCTCGGGCGCCTCCGCGTTGCCGATGCGCCAACGCCGGGACGCCCGTGTGTCATCGACGCGCAAGCTGTCCGAGCGCGCGACGAGGCTGCGATCGTCGAGCGCCGGCGCCAAGCCGTCGAGCACGAGCTCGTGCGCGCCGGCAGCAAGGGTGACCCGAAGCTCGCGCTCGACCTGCGCGCGATCCTCGAAGAAAGTGACGCGGATGACTCGGCTCTGCATCACACTCTCCTAGTAGGGCTCGCGCCGGTTGCCGCCCGCGAGCTCGGCCTTGCCGTCGATCTTGACGCGGTAGGCGAAGCTCAAGGTCTTCTTGTCGCCGGCGTCGAGCGAGAACAGCCAGCGGTGGCCACCGCGGATGATCAGCGTCTCCGGCTGCGCGAAGTCTTCCCACGCCGGCGCGACATCTTTCGTCTCGATAGCGATCTCTTTCTCGCCCGGGTCGAGCACCGGCACGCGCTCACGCACGTCGACGTCGATGCGGGTCTTCAGCCGCGACGCGACCTCGATCTCGATCGCATGATCGAGGCCGCGGCTCCCGCGCAAGAAGCCCTCGCTCTCCTCGTCGAAGCGCACGCGCCGCGCCACCTTCACGGCCGGCTCGACGCCGAGGCCGATCGTCAGCTCGCCGCCGCTCGGCACCGTACGAACGGCGGTGCCGACCAAGAACTCGTCGTCGAGATAGACCTCGGCGTCGCCGGCGAGCAGCGGCACCGCCAGCGGGTTCTTCATCGTCGCGATGCGGACGACGTCCGTGCTCTCGCGTGGCACCACGACGTAAACGTTCTTGATGTCGGCGCGGCGCTTCAAGAGGGCCACGTTGTGGACTTGGCCGTCGGACGGCACGTCAACGACCCCGTCCGAGTCGTAGCGATAGTCGAACGAGCCGGCGCTCTGCTCGACCGGGATTCCGAGGGAGCGGCGCTCGGCGGCGGCCGCCGTTTGCAGCGCGAGGTCGATCGTCTGCGCCACACGTCCGGCAAGCGCGGCGTCGAGACCGGCGCGATCTTCGGCGGTGAGCGGCCGCAGCTTGCCGCGATCGCTGCCGCGAAAGCCGACGATCTTGAGCTCGGCGTAGCGTAATTCCTTGAGCGCGAGCACGACCGCCGCCTCGGCCGGCGCGTCCGCTGGCACTTCGCCGCTCTCTTCCGCAGCGGGCATCGCGAGCATGTCGTCCATCGAGGCCGCCGGGCCGCCGGTGAGCGTCGACATCGACTTCTCCATCTCGCGCGCGCGTCCTTTCGGCGCGGGAGCAGGGCGGGCCATCGGCGCCGCGCCCACAGACGGCGCTGGCATCGGCGGGCGCGGCGGGCTCTGCGGAGGCATCGCGGCGCCGGGCGGGCGCACCGATCCAGCGCGCGTCATCGTCGCTTCAGGGATACCGCCGCCGCCGGGTGCACCGCCGAACATCATCGCTTGCATCGCCGGTGGCGGCGGCGGCGCAGCGGGCGGCGGCGCCGGCTGAACCACCGGCGGCGCGACGGCCTGCGAGTAGAGCGGCTGCAGCGCCTGGCCCGTCGTCGCCGGCGCTACCGGATCTCGCCCCACCGCCGCGTCGAGCGCATGGAACAAGCGATCGGTGTCTGCCGGAGGCGCGCGCCACGCTGCCTTCGCCGTGAACGGAAGTTGCCGGCCGATGCGCAGCGACTTGAGCTCGGGCACGTCCTGCGCGCGAAGCAACTGCGCCGTCGACAAGGACAGCTTCACCCGCGGCCAGTACTCGCCGGTGCTCTGCGCGATCATCGCGCGCAGCGCCACCTCGGCGCTCTTGCCGTCGCGCGCGACGCGGACCACGTACGTCGGCGCCCAGCGCGCGCCCGGAACGCGGTATTCCAGAGTCACGCGCGTGCCGGCGGCGATCACACCGTGCGCAGAGAAGAGCACCCGCTTGCTCACGCGGGCGGCCCGGTTATCGCTCTCGGCCCGCGCGGCGCGGATCGCACGCTCCAGGCGCGCCCGCTCTTCATCGGCCAGCTTGATGCGCCGCTCGAGCTCTTGCACCTCGGCGTGCCGGCGCTCGCTCTCTTGCCGCTGCCACGCGAGGGTCTCGCGCCACGCCGTGGTCGCCGCCGGCGGCGGTCGTTCTCGGCCCTCGGGATACGCGAGCGTCGGATGCAGCTGCGAGAACAGCGCGAGCTCCTGCGCCACGCGATCGCGCTCGGAGCGCAAGCCATCGACGACGCGCACCGCTTCGAGCAACTTCTCGCTGTCGCTGTCCACGATCGATTCTCCCGCGGGCGGCAGCACGAGCTCGACGCGAACGTCCGTCGGCAGGATCGATCCCGTGCCGCTCTCGAGGCGCACGCGCACGCTGCCATCGTCGAGGACGGGCGGCAGGCCGCAGAGCGAGAGCACGCCGTCGGTCAAAGGCGCTGCCAACGCGGCGATGCGTGTGATCACGGCGCCGCTGCGAAAGACCATGACGTGCGTGATGGCGCTCGGAAGATCGGTCGGCGGGGCGTCGCTCATGAGGAAGCAAAAGTGCCGCGCCTCGGCTCGCGCGCAATAATTCCTGATGCTAGAACGACGCAGCATGTTGTGTCGCACGGCGGCCGCGTTCCTCCTCATCGTCACGATCGCGCCGGCGATCGCGGGGGCGTGCGGCGTGCCCGGCGCCGGCGGTCCGGCGGGCGTGACGTTGTGCAACCTCAAGGACCGTAAGCAGCTCGCCGCCAAGCCGGATCGCGTCGGGCTGCGCCTGTCCACCGGCTTTGCCCACTCGGACACCGGCATCATCTTCCCGGGCGGCGACACCATCGCGATCGAACGCAGCGCCGCGAGCGCCTCACTCGAGTACCGCGTGCGCGACGATCTCGTGTTGACGGCGACCGGCGGCGCCGTCGTGCGTGGATCGATCAGCGGCGGCGTCAGCGCGCGCGTGTTGCCGGGCCCGCTCGTGGCGTTGTCCTTGTCCTGGCGCATCCTCGGCGCGAAGCCGACCGAGCCGCTCGTCCTCTTCGGCACCACGCTGTCGTTCGTGCACCACCAAACCGAGGTGCTCTTCGGAGCGCGCGAGCCCTACACGGCGTTCGATCTCCGCGTCGGCCTCATCGTCGGAAAGACCTTCTGGGACGTGTTCACGCCCTACGCGGCGTTCCGCTTATTCGGCGGCCCGGTGTTTTATCGCCTCGGAGGCCAAGCGCTGATGGGCGGCGACTTGTATCACTTCCAAGTCGGCGCCGGCTTCTCGATCGCGATCGCGCGGCGCCTCGATCTCTTCTTCGAAGGCGTGCCGCTCGGCGAGCGTGCGCTGAACGCAGGCGTGGGGGTCAGCCTGTGAGCGCTGCCGACGCTCGCGCGGCGTTTCGTGTTGCGATCGATCGGGGCCTCGCGCCCGGCGGGCAGCTCTCGATCTGGCGTGACGGTGCGCCCGTGCTCGAAGACGCGTCTGGACTCGTTGCCGCAGGCGAAGGCGCCACGTCGCTCGACGTCGTCTACGACTTGGCGTCGCTCACGAAGATCCTAGCGACGACCTATCTCGCCGCGCGCGCGCTGCAGTACGGCCTATGCGCGCTCGAAGATGCGATCGTTCGCTTCGTCCCGCACGCGCCAGAGAACGTGACGGTGCGCCAACTGCTCGAGCACGCCGCCGGCTACGCCGCGCACTTGCCGCTCCACGCCCGCGTCCCGAACGACATGTCGCCGCAGGAAGCGCACGCGCTCATCGTCAGAGAAGCCGCGCGCGCGCCGCTCGTCTGCCCGCCGGACACCAAGATCATCTACAGCGACCTTGGCTTCATCGTGCTCGGCGCTGCGTTGGAGCGCATGTTCGCCGAGCCGATCTCGGCGCTCGTGACCCGGCAGGCGCACGGCGTGTTCTTTCGCGACGTGCGCGCCGCATCGCTGCCGCACGACGCGCTCGAGTACGCGCCGACCGCGCACTTGCCGCTCGCGGACAACGAAGCACCGGTGGCCGTGCCACGCGGCGTCGTCCACGATCCGAACGCGCGCGCCATGGGCGGCGCCGCCGGTCACGCGGGGCTCTTCGGAACAGCGACGGCGGTCTCGCGCCTGATGCAGCGTTGGCTCGCGGCTTCCCGCGGCGACGACGACGCGTGGCTCCGCCGAGAGACGGTCGCCACGATGTGGGCGCCTTCACGCGTGCCGGGTCGCGCGCGCGGCTTCGACAAGCCGTCGCCGAGTGGATCGCACACGGGCGACGTCTGGCCGGCGGACACCATCGGTCACTTGGGGTTCACCGGCACGAGCGCCTGGCTGTCTCCCTCGCTTGGGTTGAGCGTGGTGCTCGTGACGAATCGAGGTTGTACGTTGGCGGAGCTGAAGGCGTTCCGCAGGGAGATTTACGCGGCAGCGCTAGTCGATCTTGCGTAGCTTCATCTGCACATCGCTCGACCAGTGGTTCGCGAACGCGCGCACGCAGGTCGACAGGTAGCGATCGTAGTCGTCGTACACCTTGTCGCCCCACTTCGCGCGGATCGCCGCCTCGTGCTTCTGCATGCGCGCGAGCCACTCGCCCGTCGTCTTGCCGTAGCTCGTCCGTTGGGTGCGCAGCTCCTCGATCTCCCAGTGCGGATTGACGGCAGCGACGAGCTCCTCCAAGCGCGGGTTCAAGCCGCCCGGGAAGATGACGTCGGCGGTGAACTGCAGATCGGCGAGATCTTTGCGCGCGCGCGGCACCCGATTGCGCAGGATCGCCTGGAAGCCGAAGCACGCGCCGGGCTTCACCCACTGCGCGACCTTCGAGAAGTACGTGCGATAAATGTCGATCGCTTTGCCTTCGCGCGCCTGCGCCGGCGAGCACAGATGATCGATCATCTCGATCGACTGCAGCGCATCGTACGGTTCGTCGGGCATGAAGTCTTTGTAGTCGCAGATGAGCGCTTTGACGCCCGGCAGCTTGCGCCGGTTGATCTCGTCGTGCTGCGCCGTCGAGAGCGTGATGCCGTGCGCTTTTTTCGTCCCGCGCATCACATGGTACTCGAGGTTCGCGCCCCAGCCGCAGCCGATGTCGAGCACGCTCTTTTCGGCGTTCATCTCGGCGAAGTCGTAGAGGATCTTGCACTTCTGAAGCTGCGCCTCCTCGAGCGTCTCCTTGCCGCTCAAGTAGCTCGCGCTCGTGTAGTGCATCATCTCGTCGAGCCAGAGGCGGAAGAACTCGTTCGAGATGTCGTAGCCGACTTCGATTTGCGCTTTGGTGGATGTCATCGGGCGTAGGGCTTTTCAGACTTTTATCTCTCCGCCAACTGGGCGCGGCGGTCGGATTTCTGACCCTTGGGACGCTCCGTCGTTCGCTGGGGGCGTTGACAAAGTGCACGGGGGAGAACAAAATAGACCTAGTTCTGGTCCTGATTAAGGAGAACTCCGGTGCTCAGGCTCGGCCGAATGACAGACTACGCCATCGCGCTGCTCGGCTACTTCGCCGAAAAGCGCGACGTCGGCCCGTGTAATACGCGGGAGCTCGCCGACGACGCCGGGCTGCCGGTCACGACCACCGCAAAGATTCTCAAGCAATTATCGGATCATGGCCTCCTCATGTCGCAGCGCGGCATGCGCGGCGGCTACGTCCTCGCCCGGCCGGCGACTGAAATTACGGTGTGCGAGGTCATTTCTGCGCTAGAAGGCCCCATCGAAATGACCCAAGGCAGCATCGAATGTGACGATGAAACGAAATGCCCCATCGGCCGAAATTTCGACCTGATCACGTCGGTTGTGAACGACGCGCTCGCCAAGTTGACCCTCGCTCAATTGCTCGCCGTCAATCGTCCCGAGAAGGAGAGAAAGCCATGAGTACCGCCATCGCCATCCTGCCGTCGCAGGGCATCGCGCTTCGCAACAACGATATCGATAAGTACGTGGCGGAGATCCGCAAGTACCCGCTGCTCAGCCGTGACGAAGAGCTGAAGCTCGCGTTGAAGTTTCGAGATGAAGGCGACGTTCAGGCCGCGCATCAGCTCGTCGTCGCGAACCTGCGCTTCGTGGTGAAGATCGCGCACGAGTTTCGTGGCTACTCGCTGAAGATCTTGGACCTCGTCCAAGAAGGCAACATCGGGCTGATGATGGCGGTGAAGAAGTTCGATCCGGACCGCGGCTATCGCCTCATCTCGTACGCCGTGTGGTGGATCCGCGCGTACATGCGCAGCTTCGTGATGCGCACCTTCTCGAGCGTCAAGCTCGGCAGCACGCACGCCTCGCGCAAGCTCTTCTTCAAGCTGCGCTCGACGAAGTCGCAGATGGAGAAGGACGGCGAAGCGGCGCCGTCGACCCAAGAGCTCGCGGCCGCGCTCGGCGTCGACGAGAGCGACGTGCTCGACATGGAGATGCGGATGAGCGCGCGCGACTACTCGCTCGACGCCCAACCCGCCGACGGCCGCCCAGCGTTTCTCGATCGCCTGCAAAGCGACGAGGCCGATCAGGAAGAGCGCCTCGGCGACGAAGAGGTGAAGCTCGAAAACTCGAAGACGGTCCAGACCGCGCTGATGAAGCTGTCGGAAAAAGAGCGTTACATCGTCGAGCAGCGCTTCTTGCTCGAGGAGCCGCGCACGCTGTCCGACATCGGCGACGAGTTCGGCGTCTCGCGCGAGCGTGTGCGCCAGCTCGAGGCGCGGGCGATGACCAAGCTCAAGGCGGCGTTGAACCCGGCGAAGAAAGAAGCCGAGATCGCCTAACAGTATCGAGAAAAATCGCGAGACGGGTTCGTAGGCGAGGCGCGACCGAGCAACGAAGCAGACGGGCCCGTATCGCGATTTTTCAGTCGTCTCGCTCGAAGTCTTCCTTGCTCGGTTCGTTCGCCTCTTGCTCGGCGATCTTCTTCTTCACTTCATTCATGTCGAGCTTCTTCACTTGCTCGATGATCTCGTCGAGCGCCTCACGCGGCAGCGCGCCCGAATGCGACAAGACGATGATGCCGTCGCGAAACACCATCAACGTCGGGATCGCGCGGATCTGAAACGACTGCGCCAGCGATTCTTCGGCCTCGGTGTCGATCTTGCCGAAGACGATGTCTTTGTGCGCCTCGGACGCCGCTTCGAACACCGGGGCGAACGCACGGCACGGGCCGCACCACGCCGCCCAGAAGTCGAGGAGGACGATGCCCTCTTTGTCGACGTAGGAATCGAGGTTCTTGTCGTTGAGCGTCACGGTGGCCATGGCGGACTCCCTCGGCGCATGCACACCATGTTTCGATTGCTCGTGGCAACGGCCCGGCTACACTACGGGTTGCCGATGACAGAAGACGCAGACGACTTCGTGATCGATCTCCCGGACGTGGCGGCGATCCCTGATACGGCGCCGGCGCCGCGCTACGCGGTGAGCCTGCGCGTGATCTGGGACAACGGTGATCGGGTGGCGAGCGGCCCAGCGATGAACCTCTCGCAGACCGGCATCTTCATCCGCACGAAGGATCCGCCGCCGGTCGGCAAGGAAGTGCGCCTGATGCCGATGATCAACGGCGAGAACGCGAACCTCGTGATCAACGGGCGCGTCGTGCGTGTGTCGGAAAAGCCGGCGCCCGGGATGGGCGTGCAGTTCACGCCGAAGAACCGCCACGAGCGCAAAGAGGTCGAAGCGTTCGTCGAGATGTACGCGATGAAGTCACCGCAGGCGCGCTGACTTCAAGCTCGTCGCGCGACGACATAAGCGTTCCAGCTCGGCTCGTTCTCGACCACCTTGCGCGGCCGGAAGTTTCCGTTCGGGTAGCCCTTCTTGTCGACGTCTTCCCAGAACACGTCGACGTGGGAGAAGCCCGCCTCCATGAGCGCCTCGCGCGCTTCGTTCAGGTGCCACAAGCGCCAGTCGTAGCTGAACGCCTTGTTGATGCGCGAGCCGTCGTTGAACTCGAAGTGGATGTGCGCCTGAAAATCGCCGTCGATCGGGTTGTAGCTCGCCTGCTCCCACACGTACTTGAAGCGCCGATATCCACGGGGCTCGAGGTTCGTTTGCTGCGAGGTCGAGCCGCCGAAGATGTCGAGCATGAGCACCCCGCCCGGGAGCAACGCCGCGCGCGCCGAGCGAAAGTACGCGACGAGGTCGCGCCGCGCTTTGAACACCCACCAGCTGTAGTTGTAGGCGCAGATCGCGTCGAAGCGCTCGCCGCTCCTCTGGCGCACGTCCGCTTCCACGAGCCGCACGCGCCGCTGGGCCGCGACGGGCAACGCTTTGACGCGCCGGCGTTGCGCCCACGCGAGCACCTTCGGATCCAAGTCGACCGCGGTGGCCGTCCGATCGCGACGGCTCTTCACCCACGTGGTCGCGAGGAGCGCCGTGCCGCAAAAGTCTTCGCGAAGCTTCAAAGGCGTCTTCTTGTTGTAGCGGCGGTAGGCGGCGGAGATGAAGTCGACCTCTTCCTCGGGTGACTGCACGCTGTGCTCGTAAAGCTCGTGAATATCTGCGTTCTTCGAGGTCAACATCTCGCATCTTCGTGGAGAAAACGGCGCCGAGTTGCAAGTCCCGGCTTGCGCATTTTTCGCGTGTGATGCATCGGCGCAGCGCATGAGTACGCAAGGCACACGGATGCAGGCCGGCCACGCGAGCGCGACGTCGAGCCTCGTGGCGATGGCGCGTGCGATCTTCGACAAGGCGCCGCGCACGTACTCAGCCACCCACGATCCGATCGCGATGAAGCTGATCCCGCGGCGCATGGCGCAGTGGACGACGGCGCTGCAGAAAGCGTGGAACGTGCCAGCGCTCGGCTACCCCGCGCTGAAGCTCATCAGCCTCGGGCTCTTCGAGCAGGTGGCGCTGCGCACCGCGGCCATCGACTCGGTCGCGATCATGGCGGCCCAGAGCGGCATCAAGCAGCTCGTGATCCTCGGCGCCGGGCTCGACGCGCGCGCGTATCGCCTGAAGGGCATCGAACAAACGACGGTGTACGAGCTCGATCACCCGGCGACGCAGCAGTACAAGAAGCGAAAGACCCAAGACGTCGCGCCGCTCGTGCGCGAGCACCACTTCGTCGCGATCGACTTCGCGCACGATCGCCTGCTCGCGCGCTTGGAAGACGCTGGCTTCGTCAGCGGCGAGCGCACGCTGTGGCTCATGGAAGGCGTGTCGATGTATTTGCCGCGCCCGGCGATGGAAGACACCGTCGCGCAAGTGCAAGCGGCGTCGGCGCCGGGGAGCCGCTTCGCGATCACTTACTTTCCGCCGCTCGCCGGCGTCTTCGGCATCGCGCCGGTGCGCATCACGCTGCGCCGGATCATGGAGCGTATGAAGGAGCCCTTCTTGGGCATCATCGCGACGAGCGATCTGCACCGCTTGCTCGCCGCGCACGACTTCAGCATCGCCACCGATGAGTATCCGCCGGACTGGGCGCGCCGCTACACGCCCGCGGTGAATCCGAAGACGGTGCTCGGCTTGGAACGCCTCGTCGTTGCGGAGAAACAATGAGCCTCGCATCGCTACGCACGATCTATCAACACGCGCCGCTGCTCGAAGCCGACGCCGCGACCGATCCGCTCGCGCAGTTCAACGCGTGGATGCAGGACGCGATCGCCGCCGAGCTGCCCGAGCCGAACGCGATGACCTTGGCCACCGTCGACGGCGACGCACCGCAAACGCGGGTTGTGCTCCTGCGCGGCGCCGATCACGAGGGCTTCGTCTTCTACACGAACTACACGAGCGAGAAGGCGCGCCAAATCGCCAAGAACCCGCGCGTCGCGCTCTCGTTCTTCTGGCCGCAGCTCTTGCGGCAAGTGCGCATCGCCGGCGCCGCCACCCGCGTGCCGGAAGGCATGTCCGACGCATACTTCGCGTCACGACCGCGCGGGCATCAGCTCGGCGCTTGGGTGAGCGATCAGAGCCGCGTCATCGCTTCGCGCAGCGTCATCGAAGATCGCACGCGCGAGGTCGAGGCGGAGTTCGCCGGGACCGACGTACCGCGGCCGCCGCACTGGGGTGGCTTTCGCGTCGTGCCGAACACGTATGAGTTTTGGCAGGGGCAAGAGAACCGCCTGCACGATCGCTTGCGCTACCGGCTCGTCGACGCTGCGTGGGTGCGCGAGCGGCTTGCTCCCTAACGCGCGCGACGAGGCGGCACAGCGCGCGCCGCGACGAAAAGTGCATGGGGAGAAGTATGCGCTATGGTTGCCGCATGCGTTGGACGAAGTACTTTTCGGTTTTGCTCGTCGCCTGCGCCGGCTCGAACGCCGCGATCGTCGAGAAGGAGCTCGAAGCACGCCCGAAGCTGCGGCCACAGTGGCTCGACCAAGGGCTCAAGAAGAACGACGGCTTCGTCTGGGTCGCCGGGCAATCGAAAGCGACGGCGAGCGAGCAAGAAGCCCGCGACGGCGCCCTCGCCGCAGCGACGATGGAGTTCGTCAAGTTCGCCGGCGTCGAGGTCGAGGCCTTCGATCGCTCGGTCGAGACCTACTCGCAGGTCGGCGACAAGACGCTGCAAACGATGGACGCCGAGCAACGCGCCACGGTGCGCGCCAAGGCCTTCGTGAAGAACGCGGCGCCGGACCAATGGTACGTGCGCAAGATGGCGAAGATGCGCGGCGAGAAGCAGGAGGGCGAGCATTATTTGGCCGCCGTGCTCCTGAAGGTGCCGGACAGCGAGCTCGAGCGGATCCAAAAGGAGAAGACGACGAAGCTCTCGGTCGATCTCGCGCTCTATCGTCAAGGCCGCGACAAGCTCGAGGTCGTCAGCGACGGTGACGTCTTGAAGTCGGGCGAGTCGTACGCTCTCTTCGTGCAGCCGAGCGACGGTTGTTTTCTCTACGTGTACCAAACCGACGCCGCCGGCGCGACCTTCCGCCTGTTCCCGAACCCGGAGTTCAAGACCGAGGCAAACCCGATCGCGGGCGGCAAGGACCTGTGGGTGCCGAACGCCGAGCACCTGCTGACGCTCGACGAGACGACAGGCAAGGAGCGGATTCACGTCTTCGCAGCGCTGGAGAAGATCCCCGAGCTCGAGAACGCGGTGAAGCTCGAGGACAAACAGCTCAGCTCGGTGATCAAGACGATGGGCGTCGCCGGGCTCAGCGACAAGCGCTCGCCGCACAAGGCCGAGCCGCCGAAGGGCGCCACCGCGGTGGCCGACGTGAAGAAGAAGCTCCTCAGCCACGGCGCCGCGTTCGTGTACGAGACGTGGTTTTATCAC
Organism: Deltaproteobacteria bacterium; assembly: GCA_020848545.1. GTDB lineage: Bacteria > Myxococcota > JADLHZ01 > JADLHZ01 > JADLHZ01 > JADLHZ01. The sequence continues at coordinate 26,681 of JADLHZ010000085.1, forward strand.
CGGTGACGGCGGCGGCACCGGTCTGTCGGCTACGGCGCGACGAAGTAGATGAAGACGAGAAAGCCAACCAAGCAGGCCATACCGAGCGCGAGGGTCTTGGTGGCGTTGAAGCTCTCGTCTTCGTGGTCTTCGGTGTTGCTCATGGTGGCCGCTGCCTAGCGAGCGTGGCCGGAGGAGGTCAAGGATGCGCGGTCTGATCTTCCTATTGTACAACGTGGCATCAAGCCGCTTGGACAGTCCGGCTTCAGTGAAAGTCCCTGCTCGCGACTTCCGGTAACGAAAATTTCGGCCGCCACAATTCGTCGGCGATGACGTGCACGACGCCGTTCTCGTTCTGCACGCGCCCAGTGACGCCGAGAAACGACGTCGTCTTCGCCACGATGTGAAACGCGTCGAAGATCTTCTTCCACACGACGAGGTTGACGAAGCCGGTCTCGTCCTCGAGGGTCATGAACGTGACGCCCGACGCCGTCCCGGGCCGCTGCCGGCAGATGACGATGCCGGCGTAGCGCGTGCGCTTGCCGTTGCTCATCGCCGCCACCGTGCGCGCATCGGGCAACCGTTCGCGCTGCAACGCCTCACGCACCGCCGACAAGACGTGGCCGCGCGACGAGCACGAGGTGGCGGCGTAGTCCCACGCGATCTCTTCGAACGCGTTCAATGCTGCAAACTCGGGCATCGGCTCTTCGTTGAGCTCGAGCTCGCGCGTTGACGTCGCCGAAGTTCTTCGCTTCCCCTTCACCGGCCGCACATCCGCCACGCTCCACAGCGCCTGCCGCCGCGCGACGCCGTAGCTCAGGAGTGCGTCCGCTTCGGCGAGCGCCGTCTGCGCCTTCTTGTCGACCGCCGCCGCCGCGAAGAACGCGTCCAAGGTCTCCGCCGTCTTTCCCGTCGCGACGATGCGCCGGCCTTGCGCTTCGTCGAGGCCCCTCACGTAGCGCAACCCCACGCGCAACGCCGAAAGCTTCCCCGGTCCCTTTTCGAGCGTGCACTCCCACGCGCTGCTTCTCACGTCGATCGGCAGGATCTCGAGCCCGTGCCGGCGCGCGTCCTCGATGATCGTCGCCGGCGAATAAAAACCCATCGGCTGCGCGTTCAAGAGCGCGCAAGTAAAGACGTCCAAGTGATGCCGCCGCAGCCACGACGTGACGTAGGCGATCAACGCAAAGCTCGCCGCGTGGCTCTCGGGGAAGCCATACTCGCCGAAGCCACGGATCTGCTGAAACACGCGCTCGGCGAACTCGGGCGCGATGCCCTTCTTGATCATCCGATTGATCAGCCGCTCCCGGTGCTGCTCGATCTTCCCTGAGCTCTTCCACGCCGCCATGTCGCGCCGCAGCTGGTCGGCCTCGCCCGGCGTGTAGTCGGCGGCGATGACGGCGAGCTTCATCACTTGCTCTTGGAACAAGGGAATCCCGAGCGTCTTGTCGAGCACCGGCTCCAAGCTCGGGTGCGGATAGTCGATCGCCTCCTCGCCGTTTCGTCGCCGCAGATACGGATGCACCATGCCGCCCGTGATCGGCCCCGGGCGCACGATGCTCACCTCGATGACGAGATCATAAAAGCTCTTCGGCTTCAGGCGCGGCAACATGCTCATCTGCGCGCGCGACTCGATCTGAAACACGCCGACGGTGTCGGCCCGCTGCAGCATCGCGTAGGTCTCGGGATCTTCGGCCGGCACCGTCGCCATGCTCAGCTCGATCCCCTTGTGATCCTTCAGCATGCGCATCGCGAGGTCGACCTGCGTCAGCGCGCCGAGCCCCAAGAGATCGACCTTGAACAAGCCGAGCGCCTCGACGTCGCGCTTGTCCCACTGGATCACCGTGCGGCCCGGCATCGTCGCGTTCTCGATCGGCACGAGCGTGGCGATGGGCTCGTGGCCGAGGAGGAAGCCGCCGGGGTGGATCGACAGGTGGCGCGGGAAGTCCAAGATCTCGCGCGCCAGCGTCGCCAATTTATCATGTAAAGGATTCGATACATCGAACACCGCCGCCGGCACGTCGCTCAAGTCGTCGTAGTGCGAGAACAGCTTGCTCATGCGATCGAGCGCGGTCTCGGAGAAGCCGAGCACCTTGCCGACGTCGCGCAGCGCCGAGCGCGTCCGATAACGGATGACGTTCGCGACCATCGCCGCGTGCGAGCGGCCGTACTTTTCATAGACGTGCTGGATCACTTCCTCCCGGCGCTCGTGCTCGATGTCGAGATCGATGTCCGGCGGCTCCTGGCGCTCCAACGAGATGAAGCGCTCGAACAAGAGCTTCATACGCACCGGATCGACGGCGGTGATCCCGAGGCAGTAGCAAACCGCCGAGTTCGCCGCCGAGCCGCGGCCTTGGCACAAGATCGCCTGGGCGCGGCAGTAGACGACGATCTCGTGCATGGTCAGGAAGTAGCCGGGAAAATCCAGTGTATCGATGAGCGCGAGCTCCTTATCGAGCTGCGCCGTGACGTCGTCCGGGATCACTTCGCCGTAACGCCCGCGCGCGCCGGTGAACGTGAGCTCACGCAGATACTCTAAAGACGTCATGCCGTTCGGCAAGCGCTCGGACGGATACCGGTAACGGAGCTCGTCCATCGAGAAGGTGCAGCGGCGCGCGAGATCGCGGGTGCGCGTGACGAGTGCGGGGTCGTCGTCGAAGAGCCGCTGCATCGCCGCCGGCGACTTCAGCGCGTACTCGGCGTTCGGCTTCGTCAGCGTGCCGGCGGCGGCGAGCGTCACGCCGTGGCGCACGCAGGTGAGCACATCTTGCAACGGCCGCCGTGCCTTCACGTGGTAGAGCACTTCGTTGCAGGCGACGAGCGGCAGATCATGCTCGGCGGCCAACGCGCGCATCCGGCCTTCGCTGGCGGTCTCTTCGGCGCGGTAGTGGCGGGCGACGCCAGCGTACAAGCGATCAGCGAAGGCCGCCTTCAACGCGAGGACCTGGGGCCCATCCCGAAGCGACGGTGACTTTTGATCACGATCGACCATGATCGCGATGAGCCCCGCCGCATGCGCGCACACTTCCGCGACTTCGACCCGGCTCTCGCCCTTCTCCTCGCGCAAGCGGCCGAGGCTGACGAGCGCGCAGAGGTTCGCGTAACCTTCGCGCGTCATGCACAAGAGCACGAGGCTCTTGCCGTCGCTCAACGTCACCTCGGAGCCGACGATGAGCTTGATGCCCGCCGCTTTCGCCGCGAAGTGCGCGCGCGGAACGCCGTAGACGCCGTCGCGATCGGTGATGGCGACCGCGTCTAGCCCGAGCCGCGCCGCCTCTTCGACGAGCTCTTCGGGGTGGCTCGCGCCTTCCAAGAACGCGAAGTTCGACTTGCACCAGAGCGCGGCGCTCATTGGACGGTCCCGGCCACGTACCAGTGGCGCGCGCTGTGATCGAAGTAGACCCAGAGCACGTCACCGCGCTTCACCTCGGCGAAGTAATAGTCGCGCTGCACCTCGCTCTTCCACCAGCCGCCGGAGAAGATGTGCGGCCCGGTCAGCTTCGTCACCGCGCCGAGCTCGACGCCGGCGATGAGCCAGCCGTCGGTCGGATGCCGCTCGCGCCCCGGCAGCTGCATCGGCTGCGGGAAAAAGCGGCGAATGGTCCCTGGGACCTTTTTTGATCGATCTTCGATCGATGTCGGCGAGCGTGCACCTTCAAAAAAGGTCCCAGGGACCCGCGGCGCCGGCGTCGTCACCCGCTGCATCGGCTGCCAGCTAAAGCGCGCCTCCGGCAGGTGCCCATCGCGCAAGACGGCCGCCATCACCGCGTTCGGCCCGAGCTCTGCGCGCAGCCGCGCAAACGCCCGCTCCGCCGCCGCGAGGTCGCGCTTCGGCGTCTCGGCGAAGAGCGCGAGCTGCGCCTGCGTCGCCGGCGCCGCGATGGCCCGCAACGCCAACGACTTCACGGCGCCCACGCTCTGCCCTTCACGCGGCGAGAACAGCGCCGAGAGCTTCAAGCGCACGAGCTCGAGCAAGATTGGGGCGTCGAGCGTGGGCTCGTGCCCGGCGACGGACTCGCGCACGACGTGGCCCTTCTGTTCGTTCGCGCGCCGCTCCAGCTGCAAGTGGAGCTCGAGCCGCACGAGCGCCTGTGATCGCTCGGCGAGCGTCGCCAGCAAGGGATGCAGCGCGCGCTTGACCAAGAAGAGCAAGCGCTCGCTGTCCTGCTCGGCTTCGTCGAGCGTCACTGTCTCGACGAGCGGCAGCTCCTCCTGCGTGTTCGCGAGCGGCGTCGTGCGTGTGCCTTTGGCGAACTGGACGAGCTCCAGCACCGCTGCGCCAAAGTGCTTCTTCAGCCCGGTCTCTGGGAGCGCCATCAACGCACCGACGTGATGCACGCCGAGCTTCGCCAGCATGTCGCGCGCGGCCGGCGCGAGCGGCAAGCGATCGAGGCGCACTTTCTCGGCGGCGTCGCGCTCCTCGGCCTCGCTCGCGAGCACGATCGGATCCTTGTGCACCGCCGCGCGCGCGATGGCGTAGGAATGAAAGCGATCGAAGCCGACGACGATCGACGCGTAGAGGCCGAGCCCGCGCAGCTCGGCGTGCATCGCCCGCGCCCAGTATTCGAGCGAAGGATAAATGCGCCAGAGGCCCGAAGCGTCGATGAAGAACGAGCCGAGATCGAGCGCAGCCATCGCGCTGGAAGAAACGACATTATAGCGCGATTGGCTGCGCTCATTCAGCGCGACTCCGCAAGCTCCGTCGCGGTCCGGCGCGCGCGCGTCGAGCGTCACGTTGCCGGCGTCGATGTGCGGCGAGTAGTGGCGCAGCTTGCGGACGATGCGCTTGCGCCAATCGGCGATCATGTGCGGCGACACCGTGCCGGCACGCACCGATCCGTCGAGCGAGAGCGCCTGCGAGTAGCGCATGCCGGAGAGGATCTGCTGTGCGCGCGCGCGTTCGTTCGCCCACAGCACCGTGCCCTGTGGCTTGTCCTCGTCGACGACGACGATCGGCAGGCCGCGCCACTCGGGCCGGGTGACGAGCAGGAGCTGCAAAGGCAACGCGTGCAGCTCGACGCAGGCGATGCGGCGGATCATTTGACGCCCGCCACCGCAGCGAAGCTCCACTCGGCGACGCTGCCCGGGCCGCTGTGCTTGTCCTTCACCACCTCGCAGACGATCTCGGCGCCGCTCACCGCGAGCTTCTTGCGCGCGCAGTGCAGGCGTAACGACACGAGCGAGCCGAGCGACGGCGCCTCGCGCTTCTTCTCGCTCAGGCAGACGACGGCGGTGTGGTGCTTCTGCGCGAGGCCGAGCAAGCGGCTGAGCATCGCCGCCTGCAGCTCCGGCTCGCGTTGCCTCAGCCCGCAGAGCGAGAGGCCGGTGTCGATGACGACGAGCCCGAACGCTCCCGAGCGCAAGACGTGCTCGGCAGAGCGCAGCGCGCTCGCGATCGTGGGCATGACGATGAACGGCAGCGCGGAGAGATCGATGCCGAGCGCGGCGACGTCCGGAATGAACGGCACGCTCGGCCCGAGCTGCACCCACGCGGCGAGCTCTCCTGCGACCTGCGTCGCCTTCACCCACTGCATCGCCACGCTCAAGCACGCGTGACCGCCGGTGCCGGAGACTTCGACGAGACGACCGCTGAGCGCCGCGACCGACTCGAGCGACAACGCCGCGCCTTGCGGAGCCCGACGCGAGAGCGCGGCCGCGCCGATGAACGAGAGCTGTGATTGGCGAAGGTGGCGGAGAGCGTCTTCCATGATTCACCGGGGGTGAATCACAGTGTACTGAAAATTTGTTCAGTATTCAATTGAAAGACGGCGAGTGGACGCGCTGATTTCGCCGTCGGGCGCGCTCGAGCGTTACTTGGCGATCCAGGCGAGCGCTTCTTCTTCCGCCGTCGTCACGATCGTATCGTAGATCTCGAGCTCGCTCTTCGTCAGCGCGCGCAACGCCATCTTCTCACGGTGCCGGCGCTCCCAATTACTGACGACGAAAATCTTACGTCCCTTGCGCACGAAGGGCGACGACGGTTTCGAGGCGGCGGTCTTCGAAGGCTTGGTTCGTTGGTTCATACGGAACTCCCAGCGCAAGCGACATGCCACGTAAAAACAGCCACAGACTCTTGTGTTTCTCGGGCGTTAAGCGCTGGACATTACATTCAAAAAAAGCCGGTGGCAATCTGCCCACACCTTCACACCGCAGGCGTGGTTGGCGGCTTCGGTGTTTCATTGTTGACGGGTGCCTCTGTTTCTTCCTGAAACAAATCCCGCAATGGAACACCGTACGCGCGCGCGGCGGCGACGAGGGTCGCGAGGGTCACGTTCGTCGCGCCACGCTCCATGCGCGCGAGTTGCACCGGGTGAACGCCGATGCGATCGGCCGCCGTCTCTTGGCTGATCGCGAGCGCGCGACGAATACGCTTCAACCGCGCCGCGAGCTTCATGCTCTCTTCGCGCAAAGCCGCGATCATCTCGGGGCGTTGCTTCACTTCCGACCGACCATGCGTATGACGCGAGACAGGCTTGGTTTTCGGCGGCATCTTTCGAGATCCCATCGTGTGGTGAACTTTAGAATTTCCTGAATATTCGTAGTTGCGAGCATTAAGCAACGCGTCCGGTTTTTTGCAATCACCGCTGCGCGTGTTAGCCGAAAAAAATGGAATGGCTCGCGCTCGCGACAGCGCTGTGGGCGCTGTACTTGCTACGACGTCGGACGGGCACGAGCGGCGAGCTGAGAACGTTGATCGCGAAGCAAGCGGACGAGCTTGATTCGCTGCGCCGTCAGCTGCGCGCTCAACCTACCGTGGCCGCGAACGTGGCCGTGGCCGCGAACGTGGCCGTGGCCGCGGCCGTGGCCGAAAACGTCGCGCCGCGAACGCCGGTGACTCCGCCGCCAGTCACCGCACCGCCGCCGCCCATCGAAGCACCGATCGAACGCGAACAACCGGCCACGGCTACGCCCACGTCCACGGCCACGCAGAAACCGCCGCCGGCACCGAAGCCGAAGATCGATTGGGAACGCTGGCTCGGCGTCCGCGGCGCGGCGCTCGCGGGCGGCATCGTCTTCGCGCTCGCCGGAATCCTCTTCTTCAAGTACTCCATCGAGCACGGCCTGATCTCGCCGACGCTACGCGTGATCATCGGCGTCGCGACCGGCCTCGGCTTCATCGTCGCCTCCGAGACGATCCTTCGCCGCCGCTACGAATCGACCGCGAACTCCGTCGCCGGCGCCGGTGTGGTCATCCTCTACGCCGCGTTCTGGGCCGCGCGCGCGCTCTACGATCTCATCGGCATCGAGCTCGCGTTCGCGCTGATGATCCTCGTCACCGCCTCAGCATGCTTGATGGCCGTTCGCCACGGCTCGCTCGTCATCGCCATCCTCGGCATGTGCGGCGGCTTCGCGACGCCGCTCCTGCTCTCGACGGGCGCCGACCGCCCGATCGCGCTCTTCGGCTACGTGCTCCTCCTCGACACGGCGCTGCTCTTCGTCGCGCAGAAACGCCGTTGGCCGATCCTCGCCGCGCTCAGCCTCGCGCTCACGATCCTCTACCAAGCGATGTGGATCTTCGCGCGCATGGGGCCCGATCGCCTCGCGATCGGCATCGGCATCCTCGTGCTCTTCGCGCTGCTCTACGCCGTCTTCGGCCGCATGCAAGGCACCGACAAAGACGCTTCGCCGCGCATGCAGAAGCTCACGCGCCTGACGAACGCGAGCGCGGTGCTCGCGCCGTTTGCGTTCGTGTTCTACTTCGGCGGCTCGAGCGCGCTGAGCCCGCACTTCTATCCGCTCGCCGGCATGATGGCCGTGCTGCTCGCCGGCGCGTGCTACGTCGGGCCAAAGCAAGACGCGCACTTCGTCCCGCTCGGCGCAGCGTCGGCGTCCGTCGCGGTCAGCGCGCTCTGGCTCATGAACCACACGATGACGACGGCGCTCGCGTGGGAGTACGCCGGCATGAGCGTGTTGCTCGCGCTCGTACCGCACGTGTTCGTCGAGCGCGCGCGCGACGCGCACGGCGTGAAGAGCCCGTCGACCCCTGCGCTCACGACGGGCTTCGGGCTGCTCCTATTCACCGCGATCGCGCAAGTTGAGGCGCACGACGCCGCCATCTGGCCGTGGCTCGCGTGCGTCATCGCGTTGACGGCTTTGCTCGTTCGCCAAGGCGGCTTCAAAGGGCGCGCGATCGTGCAAGTCTTTGCCGCCGCCCTCTCGGCGATCGCGATCGCGTCGATCTTCTCCGAGCACGCGAACGACGCGCACGCGCCTCCTTGGCAGCTCGCGTTCGCGATCGAGGTGCTCGCGTTGATCGCGCTCTCGGTCACCGGTGTGCTCCGCCGCGATGTGAACGCGCGGCGCTTCGCCGACTTCGCGGTCGTCGCCGCGGCCGTCGTCTTCACCGCGAGCGCGATGGGCCGCCACGCGCTCGCCGCTGAGCCCTGGATCTACTTCGTCTTCACTTTCGCCATCGTCACGCTCGGCGCGTTCTCGGCGGCGCGCGCTCCGAGCGGCGGCGGGCTCTTCGCGCTCGTGATCACGCTCGGGCTCACGCACGCCGCCTGGATCTCGGCGCACGACGGCGCGGTGCAAACTGTCACCGCCGTCGCGTACATCGGGCTCCTTGCGCCGGTCGTGCTGCTGACGTTCTGGCCCGTGATCATGCACCGCGCGTTCTCGAGCGACCGTTTCGCCTGGTACGCCGGCGCGCTCATCGGCCCGCTGCAGTTCATCGCGCTCCGCCGTGCGCACGCCGTGCTCTTCGACGACGTGGCGATCGGGCTCCTGCCGATCGGCCTCGGCGCGCTCGCCCTCGGCGCGCTTGCCGGCTCGGCACGCACGCTCACAGGCGACGCCAGGAAGCGGGCGCTCGTGTGGTACGCCGCCGTCGCGCTCTCGTTTCTCAGCGTGGCGATCCCGCTCCAGCTCGACAAGCAGTGGATCACGATCGGCTGGGCGATCGAAGGCTTCGCGCTCGTGCTCTTGTGGCAGCGACTCGATCACCCTGGGCTCAAGCACTTCGCGCTCACGCTGCTCTTCGCCGCCGCCATCCGGCTCGTCGTCAACCCAGCACTGCTCGACTACTACCCGCGCGGCGGCCTGCCGGTGCTCAATTGGCTCCTCTATACTTATTGGCTGCCGAGCGCGTGCCTGCTCGCCGCGAGCATCGTCTTGCGCCGCCACGAGCTCGCGCGGGTCGTCGCGTGGGAGAAGCCGCTCTACGCGAAGGGCTGGCCCATCGCCGCGATCGGCACCAGCTTCGCCGGCATCGTTGTCTTCTTCGTTTGGATCAACTTGGCGATCGCCGACGGCTTCGGCAGCGGCGAGCAGCTGACCATCGAGCTGTCGCGAGTGCCGGCGCGCGAGCTCACGCGCTCCATCTGCTGGGCGATCTACGCGCTCGTCTTGCTCTCGGTCGGCATGGCGCGGCGCGCGACCGGCCTGCGCTGGATCAGCCTCGGCATGTTGATCGTGACGATCGGAAAAGTGTTCCTCTACGATCTCGGCGAGCTGCAGGATCTCTACCGCATCATGTCTCTGGTCGGCCTCGCCGTCTCGCTGACGCTGGTCTCGCTCGCGTATCAGCGCTTCGTGTTTCGGAGTCAGAAATGATCACGCTGCTCCTCCTCTCACTGCTTGCAGCGAAGCCCGACCTCGCCACGGTGTTTCCGCGCGAGGCAGATGTTCAGACCAACGCCGCGGGCCTCGTCCGCCTGCCGCTGCCGAGCGAAGTCTTGCGCGCGTGCCACGGCGATCTCGCCGACGTGCGGGTGTTCGATGGCGCCGGCAAAGAGATCCCCTACCTCATCGACTCGGGGGATCAGCTGCTCGAGAAGAAGGAGACTGTACGCCTCGAGATCAAGAAGGTGCAGCGCCACGAAACGCCGCACCAAGGCGCGCCGTCGCTCTACGAAGAGACCTTCGACGTCAGCGCGCCGCCCGACGGTGAGTGGGCGCTCGTCTTCGACACGAAGGCGTTGGAGATCGTGCGCAGCGCGAAGATCACGGCGATCGACAAAGACGGCGTCGCCCGCGAGCTCGCAGCGGCGGCGTCGCTCTTTCGCCTGCCGCACATGCAAGCCGAGCGGCTGCGCGTTCCGATCAGCATCACGCGCGCGAGCCGGCTCGTCGTGTCGATCGCCGGCGAGGGCAAGGGGTACATGGAGCCGTCGCTCTCCGTCGAGCGACGCACGATCGTCGGCGGCAACGATCTGCTCACCTTGCCGCTCGAACGCCTGAGCGAAGCACAGCAAGCGAGCGAGCACGGCACGCGCACCGCCGTCACCTTCGCGCGGCCGGCCGGGGTGCTCCCGCGCGCGATCGCGCTGTCGACGGCGACCGACCTCTTCGATCGCCGCGTGCGCGTCGTCGACGTGGGCCGCGGCGTGACCGAGACGACGCTCGGCGCGGCGCGGCTCTTTCGCATCCACGGCTTCGTCGACGTGAGCGAGACCGAGCTGCGTTTGAGCGACGCTTGGGGCGATCGGCTGCGCATCGAGATCGAGAACGAAGCGAGCCCACCGCTCGAAGCGCTCACCGCGTCGGCCATCGTGCGCCAGCCCGTGCTCGTGTTCTTCGTGCCGGCATCCAAAGCGACGCTGCGCTTCGGAGGCGGCCGCGTCACTCGCCCGCGCTACGACGTCGGCCGCTTGCTCTCGGACATCAGCGAGTCGCTCGGCAAGAGGAGCAGCGAGGGCGCGACGCAGCTCTTCATCGGCAAGCTCGCCGCGCTCGGCCCGCTGCGCGACAACCCGCGCTTCAATCAGAAGCCCGCGCTCGCGTTCGCGATGCGCCCCGGCGCGCCAATCGATGTATCGACTTTCACACATCGCGCCATCTTGCCGCTCGTCCCTTCTGCCGACGGGCTCGCGAGCTTCACGCTGCCGGTGGAGCTCGCCGCCGTCGCGCGCCCTGACTTCGGTGACGTGCGCGTCGTCGACAAGAAGGCGCAGCAGTGGCCGTATCTGCGCGATCGCGAGCTGCAGCCGGAGACGCGGCCCTTGCTGGTGAGCAGCGAAGCCGAAGACAAAGCGTCGCGCTTGACGCTCAAAGACGCCTTCGCGCCGATGCTCGTCGATCAGATCGAGCTCGACGCTGACGCGCCGTACTTCGAACGCGCCGCCACGCTCTACGCCGTCGGCAAGGAGAAGCGCGTCATCGCGAGCACGCGCCTCACGCGGAAGAACGGCGACGACGCCGCGATCGTGCTCGCGTTCTCGCCCGAGCGCGCCGCGGCGTTCGAGCTCGTCGTGCAAAACGGCGACGACGCCCCGCTCGTCTTCACCGCGGCACGCGCGCGGCACGTGCGGCCGCAGCTCTTCGTCACGGCGCCGGCCGGCGACTACGTGCTGCTCGCCGGCAACGCCGACGCGACGTCGCCGTCCTACGAGCTCGCCGCGATCGAAGACACCGTGCTCGCCGTCAGCGCCACCGCCGCGCTGCCGAACGTGGTCGAGAAGAACCCGGACTATCGCTTGGTCGCGAACCTGACGACCCAGGATCGCGCGCTGCACGCCGGGCTCTGGCTGATCATCGCGCTCGCCGTCATTGTGCTCGGCGCGCTGACGCTCAGACTCGCGAAGCCTTGAACGTCTTGTTCAGCCGCGCGTTCGTCTCGGCGATGTTCACTTTGACCGCCGCGTGGATGCGCCCGGCGCGCCCGTCCGGTGATTCGTTGTCGCGCGTCGCCGCGTAGAGCGCCACCGACGGCACGTGGATCTGCGGGAGCCGACGCAGCGCGCCGGTCTTCCAATGGTCGTGCGCGATGACGTCGGGCAGCACGCTGATGCACTGCCCGCTCAGGCACACTTCGAGGTTCGTCCACAGCATCTCGATGCGGATGCCCACCTTGCGCGGCAGCTCGACCGGCCAGGTGTCCATCGGCAAGCCACGATCGCCGATCTTCGGCACCGCGAACTCGCACGCGAGGATCTGCTTCTTCGTCGGCTGGCGCGCGTTGAACAGAGGATGCGAACGACCACAGTAGACGGCGTTCGTCGCCTCGCCGATCTCCGAGATCGCGAGGCCGTCGCGCTGCACGGCGTCGTAGTAGAACGCGAGATCGAGCTGCCCGCGCGAAAGCCCTTCGTTGGCTTCGCTCGCGCGCAGCACGCTGATCACCGGGAGCAGCGACGGGTGTGCCTTCTTGAGATCGAGCAGCACGGGCAACACGTAGTGGTTGCTGAACACGCCGAGCGTCGAGAGGTACACCGGGCCGGCCATCGGATCGCCCGAGAGGTTGCCGAGGCCTTCGTCGATCGCCCGCTCGGCGCGCTTGACGCTCTCGAGCAGCATGACGCCGGCTTGGTTCAAGAGGATGTTGCGCCCGCTCCTGGTGAAGAGCGGTTGTCCCACACGATCTTCAATCAACGCGATCGTGCGCGAGAGCGCCGACGCCGTGACGTGCAAGCGGGTCGACGCCGTCGGCAAGTGTTGCGTCTCGGCCACCGCGCGAAACGCCGGAAGCCAGTTCCAAATCTGCGTCAGAAGCTCGTGACGATCCATCCGAGGCTCACTGCGATAGGCAGCTCAAGAACATCTCGAGCTGGCGCGTGATTAAACAGATCGTTGAGTTTTGATCAATATTTCATTCGAAACATTGTCATCAATATTGTTTAGGTGGTTTCTTCGAACGCGGCTAACACGGTGACCCCTGAGCGTAACTCGAGGTGCCGGATGCGTGGATCGCTTCTTTGTCTGCCGCTCTTCGCCCTGACCGTCTCTGCGACTGGCGTCGTCGCAAGCGCCGAAGCCGCAACGCCGTCCTACTATTACTCCCATGGCCGCCGCATCGACTTGCAACCCGCCACGCGCTTCTTGGCGGTAGAAGAACGCCTGAGCCTGCCGGCGCCGGACGCGCTGCGCATGCTCGAAGGTTTGCCGCTCTCGGCGCCGCGCGGTCTCGTGCGGCGCGTGGGCGATCGCGCGCTCTCGTTGGTGCAGCTCGACGCGTTGAGCCCGAGCGTCGATCTGCGATCGTTCATCGCAGCGCGTGGCGCGTATTTTCGTGCAGTGCCCACCTTTGCGGTCTTCGATCGCGACGGCGCCGAAGCGTCGGCGCTGATCCCGACGGAAGACGTGCTCCTACGCCCGAACGCCGGCGTGAACGAAAGTGAATGGCGCGCTTTGGTCTCGAGCGCCGGCCTCACCATCGCCGATCACTTGGGTGAGCACATCTGGCTCGCCCGCGCGGCCGATCACGACGCGGCGATGAACGGCGCCAACGCGCTCTACGAGAGCGGCCGCTTCAAGTACGCGACGCCGAGCTTCCTCTACGAGCACAAGAAGCACTTCGCGCCGAACGACAAGAACTATCAGTACCAATGGCACTTCGATAACCTGCAGGCCGAAGCCGCGTGGAACATCACGAAGGGCAGCGACTCGATCACGATTGCGATCGTCGACTCCGGCGTGGACGACAAACATCCAGACCTCGCCGCGAAGCTGGTGAAGCCCTACGACGCCGCGCAGAACAAGCAAGGCACCGCGTTTCCGATCGACGGCGAGCCGCACGGCACGTCGTGCGCCGGCGATGCTGCGGCGATCTCGAACAACACGATCGGCGTCGCGGGCGTATGCCACGGTTGCAAGGTGATGCCGATCCGCTTGCTGACCGCGAGCGGCTGGAGCGCGGCCGGCTCAGACGTGCGCGCGTTTCAGTGGGCGTGGCAAAACGGCGCCGACATCATCTCGAACAGCTGGGGCGCGTCACAGCCGGTCGCAGTCGACGATGCGCTCGCCGACGCCGTCGATGAGGCAGCGACGAAGGGCCGCGGCGGCAAAGGCTCGGTCGTGCTTTTCGCCTCGGGCAACGACTACCGCGAGAACTACAAAGAAGAGATGGCGTCGTTGCCGAGCGCGCTGTCGATCGGCGCGTCGGACGCGCAGGATCGCCGCTTCTCGTACTCGGACTACGGGCCGTATGTGACGGTGCTCGCGCCGTCGGCGAGCGTCACGACGGACATCTCGGGCGCGGACGGCTACTCGACGACGGACTACACCGGCAGCTTCGGCGGCACCTCGAGCGCGTGCCCGGTTGCAGCCGGCGTCGTCGGCCTCATGCTCTCGGCGAATCCCGCGCTCACGTCTCAGCAGATCCGCTGGATGGTCACGCAGGCCGTCGACAAAGTGCAGCCGACGATCGCGAAGTACAACGCGAGCGGCTTCTCCTATGAATACGCGTTCGGTCGCTTGAACGCACTGAAGGCGGTGCAAATGGCGCAGAACGGCCAAGCGTGCGTCGCCGCCGCCGAGAATTGCACGAACGGAAAAGACGACGATTGCGACGGTCAAAGCGACGCGGACGACATCGATTGTTATCCGAGCTGCACGAGCGATCAGGACTGCACCGGCGGGAAGATCTGCGACACGAGCGCGAAGAAGTGCAGGCCGCACCAAGCGACGGGCGTGAAAGTCGGCGCCACCTGCACGAGCGCCGAGACGTGCGGCGGCAGCGGCGACGCGATCTGCGGCACCGCAGCGCAAGGCTTCCCGAGCGGCTACTGCACGACGCGCTGCTCTGACACCTGCCCTGGTGCGTCCGCCTGCCACGGCTACGGCGTGCTCGGAAATTCGTACTGCTTCGCGAACTGCACGACGTCGACCGACTGCCGTTCGAGCTACGTCTGCTCGGCGATGGGCGACGCGAAGGCGACGACCGGCGGCTGCATCCCGGCGTGCAAGGGCGACGCGGACTGCGACAAGGCCGGAAAGAAAGGTGCGAAGTGCGACACAGGCACGGGCTACTGCGCCGGCGACACAACGCCTGCCGAAGAGACGGAGCCGGTCACGCCGGACAATGGCGACGCGGACACAGGGTGCGACGCAGGCGGTGATGACGATGCGGAGAAGCCGGCGAAAGAAGCACCGAAGCCGCCGCTCGTCATCGCGCCGAGCGGTGACACTGGCAACGTGCCGAATCCTCCACGCGGCGGTTGTAACGCCACGACGCCCGCCTCGCTCGCCTGGTTGGTGATGCTCGCGTTCGTTCTGCGCCGCCGCCGTCGCTGAGCGCTAGCAGGCGAGTGTGCGTGGCTGACGGCTGCGCGCGGCGTTCATCGCTCGCGATGCACCGGGGAGCAAGCAGCCGAAGTTCGCGCTCAGCCCCGAAATCGCGTTACACTGTGCAGCGATGTCTCGTGCCTGTACGTGTGCGATCGCCGTGATCGCCGTGCTGCTGACGCGCCTCGCCCAGGCGGGCCCGGCGTCCCAGCCCGCAACCGACAATCGCGCGCGCGATCGTGAGCGGCAGGCGTTCAACGCGGCTGCGGCCGAGCTCGCACTGCCGCTCTTTTGGACCAGCGACGACAACGACAAGCTCGACCCCGACGAGCTCGCACACGTGCTCGGCGTCGACGCGACCGAGCGCACTGACTGGGTCACCGCTGACGGAGCGTATACGGCGCTCGCCAAGCAGGCGTTCTCGCGGATCGCGCGCCACACGAAGGAGGGCCCCGATCTCGGCGCGACGCCCGAAGAGACCGCGCGCAGAAAGCTCGTGCTCGAAGAGCTGCGACAGGCGCAGCCCGCGCTCATCGCCACGGATCTACGCAACGCGAGCGCGGACGAGCGCGCGTTCGTCAAGCAGATGCTCGTCGTCGCACGCGAGGTCGACGCTTTGTACGGAAAGCAGATGGGCGCCACCGAGCTCGAGCCGCTGCTTCTGAAGGACGACACCCTGAGCCGCGCGCTCTTCCTGCGCAACCACGGGCCGTGGTGCGTGCAACCGGCCACCGAGAAGAACAAGGCGTGCAACGCGATCGCTTCGCTGCCAGCGCAAACCTCGGCGCTGTACCCGACCGCGCTGCAGACCAAGAGCGGCTTTTGCGAAGGCCTGCTGAAGCATCAGTATGCGCGCGCGCTTTCACATCCCTTCTCGGTGGTGCGCGGCGAAGGCGAGACGCTGAAGCCGGTGCCGTATCACATCGTCTTCGCGAACGAGATGGACGCCGTGTCGCTCGCGCTGAAGAAGGCCGCCGAGCTCATCAAAGACGAAGCAGAAGCGCCGCTGCGCGCGTATCTCTTGGCGGCGGCGCAGGCGTTTCGCGACAATCAATGGAGCGCCGCCGACGATCCTTGGGTGAAGACCGGCGGCGGCGCGTCGAAGTGGTACGTGCGCGTCGCGCCGGACGAAGCGTACGCCGATCCATGCTCGCGAAAGGCCGCGTTTCAGCTCAGCTTCGGGCGCATCAACGAGCGCCTCATCGAGTGGCAGAAGAAGCTCGAGCCGCTGCGCCAGACGATGGAAGAGGCGATGGCGAAGCTGGCCGGCCCGCCGTACAAAGCGCGGCAAGTCGTCTTCCGGCTGCCGGACTTCATCGAGCTCATCGCCAACGCCGGCGACGCGCGGCTGCCGTCCGGCGCGACCATGGGCCAGAGCCTGCCGATCTTCGGCAAGATCGCGTCGGAAGGGCGCCGGCGCACGGTGGCGATGACGAATGTGTTCGCTGATCGCGACAGCGCGGCGATGCAGCGCGCGCAGGCCGAGAGCGTCTTGTGTGCGTCGGCGTTGAGCCCGGGATGGCTCGACGATCCGACGCCGAACCTGATGAACACGATCTTGCACGAAGCGTCCCACAACTTGGGGCCGACCGGCTTTTACCAAGTGGACGGCAAAACCTCGCCGCAGATCTTCGGGCCGCAGCTTTCGTTGGTGTTGAGCGAGCTGCACGCGCAGACCGCCGCGCTCTACTTCGGCGAGTGGCTGCGCGGCGAAGGGCTCATCGCTACGAAGCTGCTAGAGCACGCGCAGCTGCGCGGCCTGCTCTTCGACTTCGACCACTTGGCGCGCGGCATGACCGGCGAGGACGGCAAGCCGAAGCCCTACAGTCAGCTCGCGGGCGTGCAAGTCGCTGCGTTTTTGAAGGACGGCGGCCTCGTGTGGCGCGCGGGAGAGAAAGCGGCCAACGGGCGCGACACGGGCTGCCTGGCGATCGACTCGACGAAGCTCGGCGCTTCAGTGACGGCGCTCGCGACCGCAGTGTCGGTGGTGAAGGCGCAGGGCGATCGCAAGCGCGCCGAAGCGATGATCGCGGACGCGATCTCGACGACCGCGCCGCACGCGCCGGTGTTCACGCAGATCACGCAGCGGTTTCGGCGGTTTCCGAAGCTGAGCTTCGTGTACTCGGTCCGCTTCTAGGACGCGACGGACTGCGACCGCTGGGAACCATTTGGATTTCCCGGCGGTCGCTCTTCGTGCACTATGCTGTCTTGCCGAGCCGCCGACTGCGTCGCGGCGTCGGCGGTGGCTTCTTCGATTCGTCGACGATGTTCTTGATGTCGGTCGCGCGCTGGTAGCCCGGGAACAAGCTCTTCGCCGCGTCTTTGCGCGTGCGCTGCGCTTCGTAAGCTTCGATGATCATCGCGACGCGCACGTCCGCCGGATAGTACGTCTCCGGCTGCTTCTCGAAGTTGCCGGTGCGCTTCAGGAACGTACACAGCCGCTGCGGATCGAGCTCGAGCGCGGCGAGGGAGCGACCGGCGACGCGATCCGCCTTCGCTTCTTCGTCGCGAGCGAAGGCGAGGAGCTGCTCGCGCGACAGGCCGTGGCCTTGGCGCAGCTTCTTCCACGTCTTTGGCCGATGTCCTATCTCGTGCGCGAGGACGCCGGCGAGCAGCGCCTGATCGCTGAGCGAGATCAGCCGCTCGCCGATGTAGATCTTGCCGTGCGGATCGATGCACGCGTTCATGCCCTCGGCGAGCACGATCTCGTACTCTTCGTCCTTGTCGCCGACGAAGGAGGCGATGCGCATCTTCTGCCGGTTGAGCCAGCGGATCTGCTCGGCGAGCTGGGGAAAGTGCGCGGCGTCGAGCACCTTCGGACGGACGCTGCCAAAGAGCATCGTCTCGATCGCGGAGCCTTCTTGCGCGCGCGCCGTCTGCTTGGCGCTCGCCCGTTGGGGGACGCTGTGAAAGCTCGGGCCGCTCGTGCTGATGCGCATCTATCGGTAAATGTCGCGTGATCTGGCGCTTTCGTCCATGGAATTCGTGGGTCAGAAGTCCCAGATCACGCTGCTCGACAGACGCACCCGGTCGCCGACCTTGGGCGCGGATTCGCAACGAACACGGGCTCTGCCGCCGCTTTCGAGCGCGACCGTGACGTTCCAGAACGCCCCTGCATACGCAATGCCTTCTATGGTCGCCGGCCACGGACCGTTGGGATCCACGCGCAAGGCGTGGCGCGGCACGATCGCGTTGCCCACCGCGACGCCTTCAGCGACGAACTCGGCGATGAAGCGATCGCGGGGACGATGGAAGAGCTCATCCGGCGCGCCGTGTTGCACGACGCGGCCGTCCTTCAACACGACGAGCTCGGTAGCGAGGCCAAGCGCCTCTTCGCGATCGTGCGTGACGTGCACGAAGGTGAGGCCGCGCTCTTTGTTGATCGCCCTGAACTGATCGCAGAGATCGGCGCGCAGGTGCGGATCCAAGTTGGCCAGCGGTTCGTCGAGCAGCAACGCCTTCGGCTCCATGACCAGCGCGCGGGCGAGGGCGACGCGCTGCTGTTGGCCGCCCGATAGCGTCGCCGGCATGCGATCGCCGAACCCTTCGAGGCCGACGCGATCGAGCGCGCCGTCGGCCTTCGCGAGGGCGTTGCGATCGCGCCTGAGCACGAGCGGGTACGCCACGTTGTCGCGCACGTTGCGATGCGGCCACACGGCGTAGCTCTGAAACACCATGCCGAGCTCGCGCGCTTCCGGCGGAACGTTCGTGCGATCGCCCGCGAGCACGCGCCCGGCGAGCGTGATGCTGCCGCCGTCGATCTCCGTGAGACCGGCGATCGCGCGGAGCAGCGTGCTCTTGCCGGAGCCGGACGGGCCGAGCAACGCCACGTACGCGCCGCTCGAAAACGCGAGCGTGATGTCCGAGAGCACGGTCTGTGCGCCGTAGCGTTTGCTCAGGCCGTCGATGCGCAGCTCAGCCATGGTCCACCATCGCACGGCGCCCGACCCATGTATGCAATCCCATACACATAGCACTCAGCAGCACCGCGAGCGCCGCCGCCTGCGCTGGGTCGGTGTAGGTCGCGAGCTCGAAGAGCGTGGTGCCGAGCGTCTGGGTCTCGGGGCCGAAGAGGAGCACGCTCATCGTCAGCTCGGGGAGCAGCGTCATCCACAGGAGCGCGTAGACCGAGACGAGCGCGGGCCGGCTGAGGGCGAGCGTCACGTGCAGCGCCGCCGTTCGCGGCGAAGCGCCGGACAAGCGCGCCGCTTCGACGAGCGTGGGCGACACGCGCGCGAACGCCGCCCTCGCCGTCTCGATGCCGACGGCGAGGTACTTCGTCACGTAAGCGATCGCGATGAGGACGAGCGTGTTCGAGAGAGCGAACGCAAGCGTCACGCGATCGAAGAGGACGACCCGCACGTTCGAAGCGGCGAAGAACACGAGCCCGAGGGCGACGAGCGTCCCAGGCAATGCGTAGAGCACGGTGAGCGACTGGCGCGCGGCCACGGCGGCACGCCCTTCACGCGCCAGCGCCCAGGTGGCGGCGACGAGCACGATCGCGGCAGCAGAGATCGTCGCGAGGGCGATCGATCGCAGAAAAGGCGCCGCCGTCGCCGCCAGCGCGGTGAACGCCGCCAGCGAGCGCGCAGAGCTGAGCGGCCGCGACGGATCGGCAGCGGTGGCGCGCGCGACGAGCGCGACGAGCGGCACGAGCACGCTGAGGACACCGAAGATCCACGCGATCACGACAGCCGCGCGCGTCGCGGGCGTGAGCGGCATCCGTACGGCGATCCCAGGGCGCCCACTGTCGCCGCTCGTCTTGCCGCGCAACCGCGCCGCCAGGAAGAACGTGCCGAGCGAGAAGAGCACGAGCGGCACCGCCAGCAACGTGGCGCGCGCCGTCGCCGCTTCGCCGGAGAGGCTCACGATCTGCACCATGTCGGTCGTCAGCGTGGCGAACGGCTTCTCGGCGAGCGAGCCGAGGAAGTACGGCACGCCGAAGGTCGCCGCGGTCATAGACGCGATCACGGTGACGCCGGCGAGCCACTCGCCGCGGATCAACGGCCACGTGGCCTGCACGAACGCGCGCAAGGGCCCGGCGCCGCTGACCCGCGCGGCTTCTTCGAGCGCGACGTCGCATCGTTCGATGGCGCGGCAGAGCGGCTCGAGCAGCCATGGCAGATACGCGCCGGCGGTGACGAGCACGATGCCGACGGGGCCGGTGATCGCGAAGGGCAGCGCGCCGGCGAAGAGGCCTCCTTTGTCCGACCAGGCGTCGAGCTGGCCCATCGCGAGCAGCACCGCCGGGAGCGCCGCCGGAAAGGTGAGCAACGCTTGCAGCGCGCCGCGACCGGCGAAGCGCGCGCGGGTCAGCACGAACGCGAAGATCGGCGCGAGCACGCCGGTGATCGCGGCGACCGAGAGCGCGTAGATCAGAGTGTTGCGCGTGCCGATCCACAGCGCGGCGTAGTCCATGAGCCCGAACGCGCGCGCGTCGAAGCCGACGATCGCGAGCCAGAGGAGCGGCGCTGTCAGCGTGGCGGCGAGCGCGAGGCGGATCATTCGCGAAACGCCTTTGCCCACTCGGCGCGCACCGCGTCGGCGTGATCGGCGAGCGCGGGCCAGTCGATCGGGGCGGATTCGAGCGCCGCGAGCGGCGGTGCTCCGTCGGGCGCTGGCAGCTCTGCGAAGGGCGAGTGCAGGTGGTTGGCGATGAAGATGCGCTGCGCCGCTTCGCTCAACAGGAAATCGTAGACGCGCTTCGCGGCGGCGCTTTGCTTCGTCCCCTTGACGATGGCCAGGTGCCCCGGCACGACGACGGCGCCGTCACTCGGCACGACGAAGTGCAAGCGCGCGTTCTTCGCCATCAGCGCGTTCTCGACGAGCGCGACGCCGGCGCTCGCTTCGCCGCGCAGGATGCGATCGACGACCGCGGTGCCGCCGCCCGAGCTCGTCGCGCGGTTCTTGCGCAACGCTTGGGCGATCGTGTTCGGCGCGCGCTGGTCGAGCACGAGCAGCGTCGAGAACATCGTCCCCGAGCCGAGCGGGTCCGGGAGCGTCACTTTGCCTGTGAGGCGAGGCTCCAAGAGATCGGCGAACGCTCGCGGCGGCGGTGCAGGATCCAAATAGACGAGGCCCATGGCGCTCAGCCGGCATGCGACAAAGGCGCCATCGGCGTCGACGTAGCGACGGTCGAGCTTCAGCGATCGGAGCGATGCGTAGGGCACCAGGGCGCCCGCGCGCTTGAGGCGTACATAATAGACGGGGTCGGAAGACATCAGCAGGTCCGCACCCGGGTTGCCGGCGAGGATTTCGGCGTCGAGGCGCGCCGCGAGCTTTTCGCTGCCCGCTTGAAACCAGCGGATACGGGTGTCTGACACCGCCGTCTTCGCCAGCGCATCCAGCGCAGCCACGACAGGCGGATACGCGCTCGTGTAGACCATGACGTCGCCGCTGGACTCGCCGCCGGCGTCGCCCGCGCTCGTCGCCGCGCCCCACTCGACCCGGCACGCCGCGAGCGCCACGAGCCAAACGAGGTGTATCGAGCGCTGCCGCACGGCGGTGACTCTCGCCGCTCCGCCGTCCCCGGTCCAGAGCCGAAAAACGCTCCCCGGTCCCGCTCCCCGGTCCCTTTTTCGATTTCGCTCCCCGGTCCCTTTTCGATTTCGCTCCCCGGTCCCTTTTCGACGCGGTGCGTCTGACACGCTGTGCTGCGGCCTGCTGTTTACGCCGGGGGGCCGGGCGGGTATGCCCGTGGGATGGATCCCGCGAGCTCGTTCTCGCTCATCGCCGCCATCGTGCTCGTCTTGTTCAACGCGTTCTTCGTCGCGGCCGAGTTCGCGATCATCCGCGTGCGGCCAACGCGCTTGGAACAACTTGCCGCTGCCGGCGACTCGCGCGCAGCCACCGCGATTCGAGTCACCCGCCGGCTCGATTCATACATTTCCGCGGCCCAGCTCGGCATCACGCTCGCGTCGCTCGGCGTAGGCTGGCTCGGCGAGCCTGCGTTCGCGCACCTGATCCTCGGCTGGCTGGCGCCGCTCGGCATCACCGAGAGCACCGCCCACACGATTTCCATCGTCGTCGCGTTCATCCTGATCACGATGATGCACGTCATCATTGGCGAGACGGCGCCGAAGACGCTCGCGATCAACTCCACCGTGCCGGTCACGCTGTGGCTCGCCAAGCCCCTGCACTGGTTCTACCTCGTGACGTGGCCGGTGAACTGGGTGATGAACACCCTCGGCAACGGCTTCGTGCGCCTCTTCGGCATGCGCCCCGCAGGCGAGAACGAGACGCACCACACCGCCGAAGAATTGCGCCTGATCATCAGCCGCTCACCCGGCATCTTGGATCCGCAGATCCGCCAAATGATGGTCCGCGTGCTCGACTATCGCCGCCGTAAAGCGCGCCACGTCATGACCATCGCCTCCGAGATCAGCGCGCTGCGCTCGAACCAAACGATCGAAGAGGCCACGAAGGTGGCGCTCGAGTCACGCTACACGCGCTACCCGGTGCTCGACACGATCACCCCACGCGTCCTCGGCTTCATCCACATGCAGGATCTCTTCAGCGTCTACGCCGGCGTCAGGAAGGCCACACGCCTCGTCGAGCTGATGCGCGAGCCGCTCTTCGCGCTCGACGACACGCCGATCGACAAGCTCCGCCTCGAGATGCAGTCGCGCCAGCTCCACCTCGCGATCATCACGAACGCAGAAGGCCTCTTCGTCGGCATCGTCACGCTCGAAGATTTGCTCGAAGAGATCGTCGGCGAGATCCGCGACGAGAGCGACGAAGAGGTGGCGCCGATCAGCCGAAAGTCCGCCGACGTGTTCGAAGTGGGCGGCCGCGTCTTGCTCGAAGATCTCGAGCGCGAGACGAGCATCGCGCTGAAGCCGGCCGTCCCCGACGCCGAGACCGTGCAAGCCTACGTGCAAAAGCGCCTCGGCAGCGTATTGAAGGCCGGCGACCGCGTCGAGTGCGAAGGTTATCTCGTCATCGTGATCGAAGCGCTGCCCCGCCGCGTCGGCCGCGTGCGCATCATCCGCCGCGAGCAAGAGCCGTTGCAGCCGGACGATGGGAGCGCGCAGACGCCGCCCGACGTGCGGACGAACTGAACCCTCTTCATTAGAGTCGAGAGTGGTCCAAATACGAGGCGCGACGGAGCGAGCAGCGCAGGCGTAGCGCAGCTACGTCGAGCAGCGGAGCGACCGAGCAACGAAGTAGTTGGGCCGCTATCGGCTCTAATGATCGACGTTGTAGTCGGGTGCGGAGGTCACGCGCGCGCGCAGCCCCGCGTGCTCGTCGCGAATGCCGGCCGGGAGACGCGCGCCGAACTTCGCGAAGAACTCCTCTTGGCTGCCGATCGCCTCGCCCCACTCGGGTAGGTCGACGCGCAGGAGCTGCTCGAGCGCTTGATCGCTGAGATCGATCCCGCTGCGGTCGATCGCGTTCTTCGTCGGCACGTAGCCGATCGCCGTCTCGACCGCTTCGCCATGACCGGCCACGCGCTCGAGCACCCACTTCACGACGCGCAGGTTCTCGCCGAAGCCCGGCCACAAGAACTTGCCGTTTTCGCCGGTGCGGAACCAATTGACGCGAAAGATCTTCGGCGGGTGCTTCAGCTTGCCGCCGACGTCGAGCCAGTTCTGCCAGTAGTCGGCCGTGTTGTAGCCCACGAAGGGCAGCATCGCCATCGGATCGCGGCGGAGCACGCCGACCTTACCGGTGGCCGCGGCCGTCGTCTCGGACGACAAGGTCGCCGCCAAGAACGTGCCGTGCTGCCACGAGCGCGATTGATAAACCAAGGGCACGACGCGTGCGCGGCGGGCGCCAAAGAGCATCGCCTCGATCGGCACGCCGTTCGGGTTCTCCCAGTCAGGCGCGATCGTCTCGCACTGCGCGGCGGGCGTGGTGAAGCGCGAGTTCGGATGCGCCGCTTTCTCCGTCGACTCCGGGGTCCACGGGCGGCCTTGCCAATCGAGCGCCTTTGCCGGCGGCGGATCGTCGTGGCCTTCCCACCACGGCGTGCCGTCTTCGCGCAGCGCCACGTTCGTGAAGATCGTGTTCTTCTGAATCATGCGGAACGCGGCCGGGTTCGTCTTCGTTCCCGTGCCCGGCACGACGCCGAAGAAGCCTGCCTCCGGATTCACGGCATACAAACGGCCGTCGGCGCCCGGGCGCAGCCACGCGATGTCGTCGCCGTAAGTGAACGCCTTCCATCCCGGCATCGACTTCGGCGGATCGAGCATCGCCAAGTTCGTCTTGCCGCACGCGCTCGGAAACGCGCCGGTGATGTAGTGCATCTTGCCCTGCGGATCCTGCAGCCCGAGGATCAGCATGTGCTCGGCGAGCCAGCCCTCTTTCTTGCCCAAGTACGACGCGATGCGCAGCGCCATGCACTTCTTGCCGAGCAATGCGTTACCGCCGTAGCCCGAGCCGACGGACCAGACTTCGTTGTCTTGCGGAAAGTGGCAGATGAAGCGGCGCTCGGGCGACAGGTCGCCGATCGAGTGCAGGCACTTCGTGAACTCGCCGCCCTTCCCCAAGGTGTCCATGGCCACCTTCCCCATGCGCGTCATGATCCGCATGTTGAGGACGACGTACTTACTGTCGGTGATCTCGACGCCGACCTTCGAGAACGACGAGCCGACGGGACCCATCAAGAACGGCACGACGTACATCGTGCGGCCCTTCATCGCGCCGTCATAGAGCTTCGAGAGCTTTGCGCGCGCTTCAGCGGGTGCCATCCAGTTGTTCGTCGGGCCGGTCTCTTCTTGCGTCGGCGTGCAGGTGAACGTGAGGTGCTCGGTGCGGGCGACGTCGTGCGCGGCGCTGCGATGCAAGTAGCAGCCCGGCAGCTTCTCTTGGTTCAGCGCGATGAGCTCGCCCGTCGCCAAGCATTCCTTTGTCAGGCGATCGCGCTCGGCCTCGCTGCCGTCGCACCAAACGACGCGATCGGGCTTGGTCAAGGCGGCCACTTCGTCGACCCACTTCTTCAAACCGGCGTGCTGCTGTTCCATGGCAAGACCTCTGCAATCCCGCCTAGCGAATCAGCGGGCGGCATGCAATGTGAGGGACCGAAGCATGAGCGGCACGCGAGAAAAAGCGAAGGAAAGCGCGATCGCCGCGGCCCGCGCCGGGGGCGAAGAATTGCGCACCCGCTTCGCGCAGCCCCGTACGATCAAGCAAAAGGCGAACTTCACCGACCTCGTCACGGACGCCGACACCGCCGCCGAAGCGAAGGTGCTCGAGGTGATCCAAGCGGCGCACCCGTTCGACGCGATCTTGGCCGAGGAGTCCGGCGCGCACCGAAGCGAAGGCCCCGGCCGCTGGCTCATCGATCCGCTCGACGGCACCACGAACTACGCGCATCAGGTGCCGCACTTCGCGGTCAGCATCGGCTATGAAGAGCGCGGCGAGCTCGTGCTCGGCGTGGTCTACGATCCCATGCGCGACGAGCTCTTCGTCGGCGAGAAGGGCAAAGGCGCCACGTTGAACGACGCGCCCATCCACGTGAGCCAAACGCAGAGCCTAAACGCCGCCATGCTCGCGACCGGCTTTCCGTACTGGCTGCAGGAGCGCCCGCAGCCGCTGCTCGACCTGTTCTCTGCCTTCATCAAAGAGGTGCAGACCCTCCGGCGCTTCGGCAGCGCCGCCCTCGATCTCGCGTGGGTGGCCGCCGGCCGCTACGACGGCTTCTTCGAGCTCGGCCTGAAGTCATGGGACGTCGCCGCCGGCAGCGTCCTCGTCGAGGCCGCGGGAGGTAGAGTGTCTGGCACCGACGGCCTTCCGCTCGTCGTCGACGCTGGCCATATCCTTGCCGCCAATGGGCTTTTGCACGCGCGGCTGCTGCAGGTCGCGCGCGGGGTGACAGCCGTCCCATAAATGACGCGTCAAAGCGCGGACCGCCTCCGATAACGCCCTCGGTGGAGGATATGACCATGGCGCGATCCCTCATTTGCGCGGGCTTCTTCGTGCTCGCGACGGCGTGCGGCGGCCCGGCGCGGACGACCGGCGACGAGTACCGCCCGCGTTCGCAGACCCAAGCCACGGATGGCACCGGCGCGACCGGTCCGACCAATCAGACGACGACGACGACCACGAGCCACACGGAGACGACGCCAATTTCGTCGACGCCGCCGCCGGATCCCGAGCATGAACGCACGATCGTCGAAGATCCGATGGTGCCAACTCCGCCACCGCCTCCGGGGCGTGCGTTCGGTGGCGGCATCGGCAGCAACTGCGGCGGCGCTGACACCTGCGTTGGTGCGGCGACCATGTGCTTGAGCGACGCGTATCCGAGCGGCATGTGCTCCTCGCCCTGTTCGCGCTTTTGCACCGACACCGCCACCTCGAAGACCTTCTGCATCAACGATCGCGCAGGCGACGGCGGCATCTGCGTCGCCAAGTGCACGACGACCGCCGACTGCCGCCCGGGCTACAAGTGCGACACGCGTTCGCGCTTCAACGAGTCGACGTTCCAAAAGAAGGTCTGCGTGCCCGAGACCGAGCCGTCGCGCGATTGCGTGTCCGAGCTCGTCAACGTGCTGCCGAACGCCGCCGAGCTGCCGGCGATCGTCGACGGCTACACCACCTGTAACGCGAGCAAGCCCGGCTGCGTCGTCACCCAGCCGATGTCGATCCCGACGACGATCAAGGGCGTGAAGTTCGAGAAGAACACCGACCCGAACGCGACGATGATGACCGTGAGCTGCAAGATGGCGCACGCCCTCGTCCGCTTCGCCGACTACGCGAAGTCGCAAAAAGTGAAGAAGGTGAAGTGGAGCAAGGCGTACATGTGCGAAGGCACCGCTGACGGCACCGCGGTCGGCGCGCACGGCCTCGGCGAAGCGCTCGACATCGTCAGCGTCACGAAGAGCGTGAACGGCACCGATACGACCTACGAAGCGTCGGACTATACGACCGCGCTCGTGATCACCGACTTCTGGATGGTCGACTTCTTGAAGTCATTGCAGAAGAACCACGTCTTCTCGAACATCTATACGAAGGAGTGCCACGCGTTCACGAGCGACGCGGCGTACCTCTACGACGATCACTTCCACGTCGATCTGACGAACAGCGGCGCCCCGATCCGTGACTGGTTCACCGGCGGCCACTGGTACTTGGACCGTAAGGACCTGCGCCTCGTGCAGAACGGCACCACCTACTCTGATCAAGAGTTCGACGTGTCGCCCGGCGCCTGCAACATCCTGACATCGCAATTGTGCGAAGGTCCGTAGTAGGGGGCGGGCAGTGTCGCCCCCGAAGCCCATCGAAAAAGAACGCGTCCTCGTCGCCGAAAACCGAAAGGCGCGCCAACGCTACACCGTCGAAGAGCGCTTCGAGGCTGGCATCGTGCTCATCGGCAGCGAAGTGAAGTCGCTCCGCGACGGCAAGTGTCAGCTCGTCGACGCGTACGGCTTCGTGCGGCGCAATGAGCTCTGGCTGGCGAATGCGCACATCGGCGCGTACTCGCACGGCGGCTACGCGAACCACGAGCCCACGCGCGAGCGAAAGCTGCTCCTGCACAAGGCCGAGATCGAGAAGCTGAAGACGAAGCTCGAACGCCGCGGCTACACGCTCGTGCCGCTGTCTTTGTACTTCAAGAACGGCCGCGCCAAGGTCGAGCTCGGCCTCTGCGTCGGCAAAGAGGGCGCCGATCGCCGCGCCGAGATCAAGGAGCGCGACAGCAAGCGCGAGATCGACAAGGTAATGAAGTCAGCGAAGCGTCGTTAGGACCTGGGACCATTTCAACCGTCACAGCAACCAAGCCCGAAAACGATTCAGTATCGAGCCACGCACCCAACACCGCGCTCCACAGGCGCGAAATGGTCCCTGGTCCCAGTGTACAAAAGTTGGACAGAAAATAGGTCCCTGGGACCTTTTTACTCGAACGTCGCCAAATAGAGGCGCTCTTTGATCGCCGGGATCAGCTCGCGCTCGATCGTCAGCGGGATGCCGAGACGTTGGAACACCGCCGGGTAGTCGTGGTTCGTGTACGAGTAACCGTCGTCGCCGCGGCTGTTCTCGATGAACAGGTAGTGCCGCTTCGTGACGCGCGCGATCTCGTTGATGAAGCCGTCGATCTTGTCGTGCGGTAAATACAGGCACACGCCGTAGGTGATCGCGAGATCGAACTCTTTGTCTTTGTACGGCAGCTTGTAGGGCTCGGACTCTTTCAAGAAGACGCGCGTGTTCGGCCCGAGAAAGGTGCGCGCTTCGTCGAGCTGCGTCGGCGAGATGTCGCAGCCTTCGACGTGCAGCAGAGGGAAGCGATCCTCGAACGCCTTGACGTAGAGGCCGTAACCGCAACCGATGTCGAGCACGCTCTTTGGCGCGAGCTTCTCGACGTAGTCCGAGAGCAGGCGCACGTTCATGTCGTCGCCGGCCTTCAGATTGCGCTCGAAGCGGCGGTGGTAGCGCTTCTTGTAGATGAGCCCGAAGTTCGTCCAGTGCTGCTTCGGATCGTATTCCTTAGGCCGAAACGCGCGCGGGAAGAGGCTGAGAATGAAGCGCTTCAGCACGTCACGCCCTGGTCGCGCTGCGCGCTCACGGATTGGCGCCGCAGATCGACCATTGCACGAAGGTCTCGATCTGCGCGTCGGTGAGCGGCTTGCCCGCGACCGCCGGCGGCATCGACTTGTTCTGCACCTTCTCGGCGGCCGCTTTGTGCACCGCGACCATCTGCTCGTAGGTGTCGTAGTTCGCCTCGTCGGGCGCAGCACCGCGCGCGGTGGCTCCTACCCTCTTGCGCGAGTGGCAGAACTGGCACTTGGCGGCGCCTTCGGACTCGGCGTTCAGCTGCACCATCGTCGGGAAGACGTCGGCGGCGTAGCTCGGCGGCGCTTTTGGATTCTTGCACGTCGGCCCGCACGCTTCGAAGACGAACGCCGCGGCGACGATGACCAGCAAGAGAGCACGGTGCAACATCAGAACCTCCGGCCAGCCTTCTAGCGTCGCCCGGCGAGCGGGGCAAGCATCATGCGAAGCTGGCGAGCCGCACGGGCAGGCGCTTTTGGCCCCACTTTCCCGGCGGGCCTGCGAAGACGCCCGCGCAGACCGTCCCGCACTTCTTACACGCGCCGGCGGCGTCGAGCGCGTAGCCGCCGATGCGGTACCAGTCGCGCTCGATCACCTTCGCCTGACAGCCGTGGCAGTAGGTGCTGCCGCCGGCGTCGTCGTGAACGTTGCCGGTGTAGACGTAGCGCAGGCCGTAGCTCTGCGCGATCGTACGCGCCCGCGTGAGCGTCTCCGGCGGCGTCGCCGCGATGTCGCGCATCCGATAGTCCGGATGAAACGCGGTGAAGTGCAGCGGCACGTCCGGGCCCAGGTGCTCGGCGATCCACGCGCTCTCTTCGTGCAGCTCTTTGTCGCTGTCGTTTTGCCCCGGAATCAGCAGCGTGGTGATCTCGAACCACACCTTCGTCTCGTGCTTCAGGTACTTCAGCGTCTCGAGCACGGGCTCCAAGTGCGCGCCCGTCTGCTTCCAGTAGAACTCCTCGGTGAACGCTTTCAGATCGACGTTCGCCGCGTCCATGTGCCGGTAGAACTCGGCGCGCGGCGCAGGGCAAATGTAGCCGGCGGTCACGGCGACCGTCTTGATGCCGCGCTCGTGGCACGCCTGCGCCACGTCGACGGCGTACTCCATGAAGATCACCGGATCGTTGTAGGTGAACGCCACGCTTTTACACTCGAGCTTCTCGGCCGCGCGCGCGATGGTCTCGGGCGATGCTTCGTCGGCGAGCGTATCGACCTCACGCGACTTCGAGATGTCCCAGTTCTGACAGAACTTGCACGCGAGGTTGCACCCGGCGGTGCCGAACGAGAGGATCGGCGTGCCGGGCAAGAAATGATTCAGCGGCTTCTTCTCGATCGGATCGACGCAAAAGCCGCTCGAGCGATTGTAGGTGGTGAGCACCATCTGCTCGCCTTCGCGCGCGCGGACGAAGCACATGCCGCGCTGGCCGTCTTGCAAGCGGCAAAAGCGCGGGCACACCTGGCACTCGATGCGGCCATCGGCGAGCTTTTCGAAGTAGCGACCGGGCACGTTCACGCCGGCTCCTCGGCGAAGACGAAGCCGGCGTAACCGACGACGCGGCGCTTGTCGCCGGCCGTGTCCCCGCTGTTGCGAAGATCGACGAGCGCCGGCGTGAGCCTTTTGGCTTTGGCCGCGAGGAGGAGCGCGTTCAACGGCGTCGCGCCGCACGCTTGATCGTGCGTCAGGTGCGCGTCGAGCGCGAGCACCTGGTCGGCCGTGCCGCGATCGCTCGCCCGCGCGTCGTCGTAGGAGAGGTAGTGCGAGAGATCGCTGCTGATGACGATCAGCGTCTCGTCGCCGCCCCAGTTGTCGGCGAGCAGCTTCGCGACGGCTTGTGGATCTGCTTCGCCGACGAGCAGCGGAACCACCTCGACCTCGGGCCCGAACAGGTGTTGCAAGAACGGCAGCTCGACCTCGAGGCTATGTTCGTCCGCGTGCGCGACGGGATGCGCGATCGCACCCGCGATCGCAGGGGTCCGCACGTCACCGAGCGGCGTGCGCATCGCTTGTACGCCCGGCGTCGCAACACCGCGAAAATACACGCGGTGCGCCGGTCCGAGCAGCAGGACGCGCCGTATGGTCGCCTTTTGATCGGCGAGCCGCGCGAACACGCTGCCGGCGATCGGCCCGGAGTAGGCGTAACCGGCGTGCGGCGCGACGATCGCTTTGACTTTGCCGCTTGGTCCGCGCCGTGCGTCGCCCACGTACTGTTCGATCGCGCGCGTGAGGACTGCCGGATCGTTCGGGTAGAACAACCCTGCGACGGCTGCCGGTCTCACGTTTTGCATGTTGCGCTCCTACTGGCTGGGCTTCGACGCGGCGGCAGAGAGCTCGTAGCCCACGGGATCGATCGCACGCGCGCGCGTTCGCAGCTCCTCGATGGTAGACACGTCGTTCGCCAGCGGCAAGAGCTGAAAGAAGAGCGTGTTCTTCAGGCCGAGGCCCTGGTTGAGCGCAGTTTTCCCTGGGTTCGTGCGCGCGTCGCGGAAGAACTTCTGCACGTCCATGCCCGCCTCGAGCTTCGGCAAGACGCCCTTGTAGCGCAGGTCGACGTGCACCAAGTACTTGCCGAGGTTGCCTGCCGCGAGGCTCTGCACGTCGCCGTAAGCGCGGGTGCCGAACTGCAGTCTTCCCTCGTGGCCATTCAGCACGATCGACACGCCCTGCACCTTCGTGGCGATCTTCTCTTCGGTCTGGCCGTCGGTGTGCGCCACGACCACGATGAGATCGGCGTAGCTCTTGTACATGGCGAGCAAGCGCTCGATCGCTTCGATCGGATCTTGCAGCGTGTACTTCTCGTCGGCGAGCGGCTTCGGGAAGGTGCTCTTCGCGTAGACCGCGAGCACGAGCACGCGCTGCTCTCCGAGCTTCGCCAAAAGATACGGCTTGAACATGCTCGGCTTGTCGACCGGCGGCATGACGTTAGACGCGACCCACGCCGCCTTGGCGCGCAGACCGAGCTCACGCAGCACGGGTCCGCCGCGGAGAAAGTCGCGCTCGCCGGCCATCATCAGATCCGGCCGCATGCGATCGAGCGCATCGGCGAGGAGCTCCGCGCGCGACATCGCGTCAGCGGCCTTCGCCTGCTCCGGCGACTCGAAGAAGTTGTCGCCGCCGTCGAGCACGAGCACCGCTCTGTTCTTCTTGCGCAGATCTGCGATGGCACCAGCTTGCCGATCGACGCCACCGAGCGGCGCCGAATCGCAGTGGCACGGCGCGACGGCGGCGTGGCGGTTCGACATGTAGACGATCGTCAGCTCGCGCATGGGCTCTGTGGGCTTCGACGCCGGAGCCGCGGCGGCAACGAAGAGCGCCAGCGCGATCATTCGAGCCCCGCCGCCATCAGCGCTTGCTTCAAGGTGCCGACCGGCACGACGCCCTTGCTGTCCAGGCGCGCCGCGTTCCCTTCCGGCACGAGCACGCGCGTGAAGCCCAAGCGCCGCGCTTCTTCTACGCGCTGCTCGACGCGCGCCACGCGACGGATTTCGCCCGTGAGGCCCACTTCGCCGATCGCGCAGACCTTGGCGTCTACCGCCCGCCGCCGCACGCTCGACGCCACCGCCAACGCGATCGCCACGTCGCTCGACGGCTCGGTCAAGCGCAGCCCGCCCGCCGCGTTGACGAAGACGTCCTGGCCGAGCACGTCCATGCCAGCGCAGCGCTCGAGCACCGCGAGCAACAGGGCGACGCGGTTCGGATCGACGCCGAGCGCCGTCCGCCGTGGCATGCCGAAGGGCGTCGGCACGCACAGCGCCTGCACCTCCGCGAGGATCGGCCGCGTGCCGTTCAGCTGCGCGGTGATCACGCTGCCCGGCTGCTGCGCGGATCTTTCCGAGAGAAAGCGCTCGGACGGGTTCGTCACCGGAATGAGCCCGCTCTCGGCCATCTCGAAGATGCCGACTTCGCTCACGGCGCCGAAGCGGTTCTTGTGCGCGCGCAGGATGCGCAGGCCGTCCCCGGCTTCGCTGTCGAAGTACAAGACGACGTCGACCAAGTGCTCGACGACCTTCGGCCCCGCGAGCGCGCCGTCTTTGTTGACGTGACCGACCAAGAACAACGCGAGGCCGTCGCTCTTCGCGATGCGCGCGAGGCGGTGGCCCACTTCGCGCACTTGGCTGACCGATCCCGGCGCGCTCTCGAGCGCGTCGTCGGCGAGCGTTTGCAACGAGTCGATGACGGCGACCTTTGGCTTCTGCGTATGCAATGCGTCGAGCGCTTCTTGCAGCGTGTTCGAGCAGAGGATGCGCAGGCGATCGCTCGCAACGCCTAGTCTACGGGCGCGGCCGGCCACCTGCTCGACGCTCTCTTCTCCGCTCACGTAGAGCGTGGGGCCCGAGATGTTCGCGAGCGCTTGCAGGAGCAGCGTCGATTTGCCCATGCCGGGCTCACCGCCGAGGAGCACGACCGAGCCTTCGACGAGGCCGCCGCCGAGCACGCGATCGAGCTCCGAGATCTTCGTCGACGTACGGTGATCCTTGTGCTCGGCCTGCGCGGGGGCATCCGAGAGGAGCACGGTCTCGACTGCGCGCGCTTTGCTTTCGGCAGCGCCGCTCTTCGTTGCGCGCTCTTCGACGAGCGTGTTCCAGGCTTCGCAGCCCGGGCAACGGCCGAGCCAACGCGCGCTGGTCGTGCCGCACGATTGGCAGACGAAGACGACTTTCGCCTTGGACATGGGGGGGGACTTTCGGCGACGGCGACGGCGAGGTCAACGGCGACTGTCACGAGAGGACGTATAGGGTTGGCAGATTTGAAGATTGGGAGCACACTTTCGGATCGAGAGGTGTGTCATGTGCAAGGTCGCCTGTGTTTTCGGCTTGATCTTCGTGGCGTGCGCTGGCTCGCAGCAGAACGAACCCGTGGCGCTCGCGCCGAAGAACGATGTCGCCGCTCCGAACGCGCTGCCGCTCGCGTCCTACGCCGAGCAGCAGCAGCAAAAAGAGCGCGACGAGAAGAAGACCGCCGAGTACGCGGCGAAGCTGAAGGCCGATAGCGAGCCGAAGGCCGTGCGCGTCATCCGCGAGTTTTTGTCGTCGAATCCGAGCGACCAGCGCTACGGCATCCCGACGTACGCGCGCTTTCAACGGCCGTGGTCGCCGACGATGGGCTCACCGAACGTCGCGCCGTAGCGCTATAAGTCGGTGCCCTTCGGCTTCGTATACACGCGCTTTGCCCGCACGCTAACGAGGCGGCGCTCAGGTAAGAGGTAAGCCGTGAGCTGCCGCCCGTAGCAGCAGCCGCTGTCGAGCCCGATCGCGAACGGATGGTGCTGCAGCCCGCGGATCGCATCGTGACCGAAGACGATCTCTTCGGGCCCGTGCCAAGCGGTCGCCCACGCCACCCCGTCATTCATGCGCGGCGACGCCGTGCCGTCGGCCTTCAAGCTACGCATCGTCACGAGGTCGCGCTTGTGCTGCTCTTCGAGCGGCACGTTCGGCACGATGCCGGCGTGAACGACGAGCACGTTGTGCGCCGGCACCCGCAGCCAAAACGGGAGCGCGTCCAAGTACGCCCAGTCTTCGTCGACGAGCGTGTTGACGACCTGCTCGTGCTGCGGCTTCAACGGCGGCAGCGGCGCGTTTTCCCGCTGCGCCTTCCGATAGTCGAGCACACGCTGATCGTGGTTGCCCCGCACGCCGAGGGCCGCGAGCTCGCGGGCATACGCGACGGCACCGTGCGAGTCCGGGCCTTTGGCAACGAGATCACCCACGAAGACGACGCGATCGCTCGCGGCGTAACCAACGACCCGCATCAGCGCCTGCAGCTCGTCGACGCAGCCATGGACGTCGCCGACGAAGATGACGCGGTCGGCCTTTGTCACTCGGGAAAGCGCGGTATCGGCCACCCGGCGACCATACCACGCTTGCGACTCGGAGCAGTTCCACTTAACCTTTCAACTGATGAAGACGAACTCCGCGCCGGTCATGCCGGGGGTGAACGATCCGTGCTGGTGCGGCAGCGGCCAGAAGTACAAGCGCTGCCACAAGGCGCGCGACGAGCAGCAAAAGCAGCCGGCGCAGAACCAAGCGCAGCCGATCACGCCCGGTCGCGTGAGCCCGATGCGCACGGTGCCCGAGCACATCCCGCGCCCGGAGTACGCCGTCAGCGGCCGGCCCACCTCACGCCCACTGCCGCCGCCCATGAATCAGGAGCAGCTCGCGCGGATGAAGAAGTCGTGCGCCGCCGCCGCGCTCGTGCTCGAGAGCATGGGCAAGCTCGTGCGCCCGGGCATCACGACCGACGAGATCGATGCCGCCACGCACGCGGCGTACATCGCGTTCGGCGGCTTTCCGAGCACGCTGAACTACCACGGCTTTCCGAAGTCGTTGTGCACGAGCGTGAACGAGGTCGTGTGCCATGGCATCCCGGACGATCGCGCGTTGCAAGACGGCGACATCGTCAACCTCGATGTGACGATTTTCCTACATGGCATGCACGGCGACACCAACGCGACCTTCGAGTGCGGCAAGGTGGACGAGCTATCGAAGAAGCTGATTCGCGTGACGAAGGAGTGCTTGGACCTCGGCATCGCGGCGGTGAAGCCCGGCCGGCGCTTTCGCGACGTCGGCCGCGCGATCGCCGAGCACGCGCACCGCTACGGCTTCGGCGTCGTGCGCAAGTACGCGGGCCACGGCATCGGCGAGATCTTCCACGCGCCGATCTACGTACCGCACTGGGACGATCCCGATGCGAGCCACGTCATCGAGCCCGGGATGATCTTCACGATCGAGCCGATGCTGAACCTCGGGACGGACGACGTGCGCGAGTGGGATGACGGCTGGACCGTCGTCACCGCCGACGGCAAGCGCAGCGCACAGTTCGAGCACACGGTGCACGTGACAGAGAGCGGCGCCGAGGTGCTGACGGTGCCGGATCGCTCGAAGCTATAGGCGATACGTCCCGAAGATCTTGTCGCCGATCGGGATCGTGATGTTGTAGTTGTACTTCCCCATCAGCGCGAGATCGTGATGGCTCTGGTGCAAGCGCTTCAGCCGCTGCATGCCCGGCAAGCGCGCCGCCCAGTGATCGACCGGCAGGTGATAGATCGTGTGCAGGCACTCGTAGGCCATGTAGTAGCCGACGGTGACCGCGACGAAGAGCTTCGCCACGTTGAGGCCGAAGAGAAAGTACACCGCCGTCGCGAGCGGCGCGTCGATGACGCCGAGGAAGATGAAGAGCAGCGCCGCCGGAAACAGCACCATGTGGAAATCGCGCGCGCTCTCGGCGACCATCGCGTCGTGCGTATAGAAGTGGTGGTGCGAGAGCGTGTGGCGCTCGTAGGCGACGCGGAGGCCCGGACGCGGCCGATGCATCACGAAGCGGTGAAAGAGGTACTCGACGATGTTCGCGGTGAGAAACGCCGCGGGAATCGTGAGCCATTCCACCGGGCGCACATCGCTCAAGGTGAGCAAGCAACCGAGCACGACGGCGCCGGTCACCGACAACGTGGTCGATAAATGCAGGCGGCCGCTGTAACGGGGCCCGATCTTCTCGCGGCGATACCGTTCTCGAAACTGCGCGACCGCGGCGGGGGGCTGGCTCATCGCTATCACCGTAAAATCGTGCCCAGATTGCGTTTTTTTCCGCAAACCCTTTTTCCGATCCGACTCTTGAGGCAAGGTTCCAGACCGCATGCTCGATTGGTTCTACGGACTCTTTTCGAACGACATGGCCATCGATCTCGGCACGTCGAACACCCTCATCTACGTGAAGGGCAAGGGCATCGTCATCAACGAGCCGAGCGTCGTCGCCGTGCAAAAAGACGCAAGGGGCGGCAAGAAAGTGCTCGCCGTCGGCCGCGAAGCCAAGGACATGCTCGGCCGTACGCCCGGCAGCGTCGCCGCGATTCGCCCGATCAAAGACGGGGTCATCGCCGACTTCGAAGTGACGGAAGCGATGCTGCGCTTCTTCATCCAGAAGGCGCAGAACCGCCGCACCTTCGTGAAGCCGCG
The DNA here is from genome assembly GCA_020848545.1 of Deltaproteobacteria bacterium. Taxonomy (GTDB): domain Bacteria; phylum Myxococcota; class JADLHZ01; order JADLHZ01; family JADLHZ01; genus JADLHZ01. Next base: position 63,035 of record JADLHZ010000085.1, read on the forward strand.
CATCATCATCTGTGTTCCCTACGGCATCACCGAGGTGGAGAAGCGCGCCGTGAAGGAGTCGGCCGAGAGCGCCGGCGCGCGCGAAGTGCACTTGATCGAAGAGCCGATGGCGGCCGCGATCGGCGCCGGGCTGCCGGTGACCGAGCCCTCCGGCAACATGATCGTCGACATCGGCGGCGGCACGACGGAGGTCGCCGTCATCTCGTTGAGCGGCATCGTCTACTCGAAGTCGATCCGCGTCGGCGGCGACAAGCTCGACGAGGCGATCCTCCAATACGTCAAGCGCCGCTACAACTTGCTCATCGGCGAGCGCATGGCCGAGCAAGTGAAGGTCGAGATCGGCACCGCGTACCCCATGGCCGAAGTGTTGAAGATGGAAGTGAAGGGCCGTGACCTCGTCGCCGGCGTGCCGAAGAACGTCGAGATCACGAGCGAAGAGGTGCGCGAAGCGATGCAGGAGCCGGTGCAAGCGATCACCGAAGCCGTGCGCATCGCGCTCGAGCGCACGCCGCCCGAGCTCGCGAGCGACATCGTCGACCGCGGCATCGTGCTCGCCGGCGGCGGCGCGATGTTGCGCAACCTCGACGTCCTTCTGCGCGAAGAGACGAAGCTGCCGGTCGTCGTTTGCAATGATCCGCTGACCGCCGTCGTGCTCGGCAGCGGCAAGGCGCTCGACAAGCTCGATTTGTTGAAGGAAGTCGCCGTCCGCTGAACGCCCTATGTTCGACCTACTCTGGCGCTACCGTAAACAGCTCTTCGTCGCCTTGCTGTTCGGCCTCGCCGTGTACGTCGTCGCGCTGCGCGACAAGGACGAAGACGAGTACAACGCGTTCGATCACCTGCTCGTCAAAGTGACGGCCCCGATTCAAGCCGGGCTCACCTGGCTCGGCGACGCCATCGCCGACGGCTGGCACCACTACGTGGAGAACCGCCGCGCCGCCGAGCAGAACGACGCGCTCCGAAACGAGGTCTACGACCTGCGCCGGCGCTTGCGCGTGATCGACGAGGTGCGGCGCGAGAACCACCGCCTGCTCGGGCTGCTCGGGCTCGCCGAGCGCTCGAAGGACGTCGAGTACAAAGCGGCGCGCGTCATCGCCAACTCGAGCTCGAGCCAGTTTAGGTCGATCCGCATCGATCAAGGCAGCGACGAAGGCGTCGTGCGCGGCATGGGCGTCGTCGCCGAGGCGGGCCTCGTCGGGCGGGTGATGGCGGTCGAGACGCACTACGCGGACGTCATGCTGATCAGCGACGCGTCGAGCACCATCGACATCGTCGTCGGTCGCACGCGCGCGCGCGGCCGACTGCGCGGGCTCGGCGACAGCACGCGCTTTCGGGCGCGCATCGATTATCTCGTGCGGACGGCCGCGGTCGAAGTCGGCGACGACGTGATCACGACCGGCGCCGGCAAGGTTTTCCCGAAAGGAATCTTCGTCGGCTACGTGGCGGCGGTGAACAAGAGCGAGCATGGCTTGTACCAAGAGGCGATCGTCGAGCCGCCGGTGTCGCTCTTCGCCCTCGACGAAGTGTTCGTCATCGTCGGCTTCGGGCCGGAGGCGTTCGTCGATCTGCCGCCGCGCGAGAAGTCCGCGGAAGAGCTCTTGCCGTCGGCCGTCGATCCAAACAGCGTCAAGGAGCCGGAGTTCGATCCCGACGCGTACGAGCGCGATCTCTTGTGGACGCCGGAGGAAAAAGGTCCCAGGGACCTTTTTGAGCGCTGATGGGCGAAAAAGGTCCCAGGGACCTTTTCACGGCAGCTGCTTCACGAAGTCCACTTGCAACGTCAGCTCCTGGCCGCGCTTGACGTTGATGCGCTTCTGCCGCGCGCCGTAGCGATCGTTCTTCAGCTCTATTTCGTGGGCGCCTTCCGGCAGCGTCAACGTCGCCATGATCTGCTTGCGGCCGAACGACTTGCCGTCGATGACCACTTCCGCCCACTGCTTGAGCTGCAGGTTCAAGGTGCCGGTGCCGGCCTCCACGCGCTTCGGCCGCGGATCGTCGGGCTCGACGGCGGGCACCGGCTTCGGCACCGACACCGCCTGTGTCTCGGTCGGCGGCGGCAGATCGGCATTCGCCGGCGGCAGCGGCACGGGCGGCGGCGGCGCTTCGACTTGTGCGACTTGCGGCCGCGGCGCGCTCTTCCTGGTGATCCAAAACGCGCCGATCATGATCGCGACGAGCGCAAAGACGGCGAGCCCGATCTGCAGCGTGCGCCGGCGCGGTGCGCCTTCGGACGGCGAGGTGATGAGGTTCGTGCTCGGCGAAGTCGCGGCGACGGTGGCGGCGATCGTGGCGACGACGGTGTGCGACTCGCGCTCGCCGGAGATCGTCGTGACCGCGGTGTCGTGCTCCATCGACGGCGCCGTCGCCACCGTGACCATGGGCGGGGGCTCGGCCGGCGCGATCTTCACCGGGGGCGCGATCGCTTGCGCCACGTCCATTGTCGCACCGACGCTCGGCGCCGGCGGCTTCTCTCGCTTCTCGAGCGCGGATACGTAGCGGCGCAGCGTCGACTCGGCGTCCGGGAAGAAGCGCAGGAGCTCTTCGGCTTCGGTCATCGCGTCGTGCGCAGTCTTCGGGCGCTCGGCGACTTCGAACGCCATCAAGTGCTCGACGAACGCGACGGTCTCCTTCTTCAGCCAGTGCCCGCTTTGGGCGAGCGGCCGCCGCTGGTTCGTGCCGATCGCCGTGATCACCGCGAGCGGATTGTCGCCGATGAACGCGTGCTTGCCGGTAAGCAAAAAGTAGAGCGCGGAGCCGAGCGAGAACATGTCGCTTGCCGCGCTCAAGGTGACGCCGCCTTGGATCTGCTCGGGCGCAAAGTACTGCGGCGTGCCGATGAGCTTCGTGTTCAGCGTGCCGGCGAGCGTCTTCCCCGACTGCACCAGCGTCGATCGCGCGAGGCCGAAGTCCAAGAGCACCGCGCGCCCGTTGAAGCAGAGGAACATGTTCGCCGGCTTGATGTCGCGATGCACGATGCCTTGCGCATGCGCGGCGCCGAGCGCGTGGAGCAGCTTCACCGAGAGCAAGACCGCGGCGCCTTCCGGCATCGGTCCGTGCGCCGAGATCGCTTGATCGAGATCGAAGCCGCTCAGGTACTCGATGACGACGAAGGGATCGGTCGTGTCGGACGAGTAGTCGAGCAAGCGCGGGATGCCCGGATGATCGAGCACCATCAACGCTTTGATCTCGCGCTTGAACCACGCGGTGAAGGTGTCGATGGAGTCGGTGTCGTCGATCACCATCTGCTTGACCGCGACGACCTTGCCCGAGCGCTCGTCCTTCGCCTTGAAGACGAGCGCCATGCCGCCGTGGCCGATCTGCTCTTCGAGCACGTAGCGATCGAGCAGGCGCATTCCCGGCGAAAACGGCATCGACTCTGAGGATGACACAGGAGCGCGGCAGATTCGACTCGGCCGAGCCGGCTCGGTACACTCGATGCGATGGCTCGATTCTTGGCTTGCTTGTCGTTGCTGGCGGCGCTCGCGTTGGCGTCTCCAGCCGCGGCCAAAGAGCCGCCCGCCGCCTACAAGAAGGAGAGCAAGCGCGCGATCGGGCTCTACGCCAAGGAGAGCTACAAAGACGCTGCGCTCGCGTTTCGCAAGGCGCTCTCGGTGATCAAAGACGGCGGCTTTCGCGAAGCGGAGATCGAGACGCGCAAGTACCTGGTGCTCGCGCTCTACGGCAGCGCGCAGAAGGACGAGGCGGTCAACGAGTTCCGCGCGCTGAAGACGTTGGCGCCGAGCTTCGCGTTCGACCCGGACGAAGTGTTGCCCGAGACGATGGAGTTCTTCGCCAAACGGCAAGCCGAGCTCGGTCCGCAGAAACCCGAACCGGCGAAGCCCGACGCTCCGGCGGCCGATCCGACGCCGCCCGCGAACGGCACCACCGACCCAATCGTCGTGAATCCAGACGCGCCGCGCGACATCAAGCCCGCGGCCGACGCCGAAGTGACGCCGCAGAAGCGCTGGCACTGGTACTACTTGGCGCCGCTCGGCATCGGTCAGTTTCTCGCCGGCTCGCCCGTGCGCGGCGCGATCTTGCTCGTGCTCGAAGCCGGCTTCGCGGCGTTGAACATCGTGGGCTACGTGCTCTACAGCCGCGAGTTCATCTACGGCGACACGACCGCGCGCGACGCCACCGCGGCGACGACCGGCCAGACGCTGATGAACGTGGGCTTCTTCGGCATCATCGGCAGCGTCGTGCTCGGGGTGATCGACGGCGCGGCGTTGGAGCCGTAGCGTGACGGCACGCGGCCGAACCTCGTGGCCTACGGCACGCGGCCATCATTGTTCAGCGGCGAGATCATCCGCACGTTCGTGATCGCGCCACCGCCAGTGACCGACGACAGCGCGCCCGTGCCGTGCCCCTGATAGGCGGCGATGTTCGGCGCGTGCACGCAGTCCTCGTTCGACTCGCAGAGGAAGTTGTCGTTGCCGATGTCGTCGCGGCCAACCTCGATCGCATGCGCCAGGAAGGTCGAGGTGCAGGTCGACGGCACGAACACGCCGCCCTCGATCGCGTCACACTGCCCGAGCACCGTCGCGTTCGTCCACACGTGCGCGACGGTGTCGGTGGCGGCCGGGAGCGCGAACTTCGCGCGCAGGGCATCCATCGCCGACGGCTGCAGCGACCAGTCGTAGATGCGGCAGCCGTTGGCCGGAGCGCAGGCGCCGCGCGTCACCGACGCCAAGAACGCTGCCGCCACGGACAGGCCGTACGCGCGCCACGGATTGACGAACGCGGTCCACCCGCCGTTCGCCGTCTGATTCTGGAGCTCCGCGTAGCTCGTGAGGCCCGGCGACGCCACGGTGTCGCCGGGGTTCACGGTGTCGTTGACGAGCACCGGCCCGACGAAGGTCGCTTGCAACGCCGCGACCGCGGTGTCCGTCGGCGCCGCCGGTGAGGCAAGGGTCAAAGTGCAAGACGACACGGCGTAGCCGCCGCTCGTCGCCTTGTCGCTCACGTGATCGGTCAAGGCGATCGACCCGTTCAAGCAATCGAGCGCGGTCGTGTGCGAGACGAGCGCTGCCTGCATCAAGTGGTTGCCGTCGGCGGAGCTCGACTGAACGCCCACGCTGCCGAGCGTCGCGGTCAGACCGATGACGACATTGCCGTCCGCGGTGTCCATGCGCAGCTGTGACTGTGCGTTGTTCGTGCTCTGCACGCGCGCGAGTCGGTTGTGATCGGAGAGCAAGAGGCTGACGCCGTTTCCGGTGTTGTTCGCGGTGCGGACGTCGCCGAGGCTGTTGTTCGACGAAGACGAGAGCACCATGCCAGCGCCGCCGTTCGCCGAGGACATGAGCTCTCCGACGTAGGAAGTCGTCACGTTGAGGAAGCGCACGCCGTCACTTGTGTTGCTGGCAGCCGCGACGCGCTCGAGCACGAGGCCGCTCGAGTTGTCGACGTCGACGCCGCGTCCGTTCTGGACCGCCAGCGCGTCGAAGATCGCACACGCCGCGCTGCCGCTGATCTTCACGCCGCCGCCGTTTGCCTTCTCGACGCTGACGCCGCGCAGAACAACGAAGCGCGAAGCCTGCACGACGATCGCGTCGGTGACCGTGCCGCCCGGCCCGGTGGAGGCCACGTACTTGCCGTCGATCCACACGTAAGTGCGTGAATTCATCGTCAACAGTGCGGCGCCGTTCGACGCCGGGCTCGCACCCGTCGCGGCGCTGACCACGACCGAGACCTTGTTCGCGGTGACGGTGAATGCGCCTGGCGCCGTGATCAAATAGATCGTGCCCGGCGTCGCCAGACTGCCCGGCACGGCGTCTTGAATCGCGTTCGACCACCATTGGCTCGACGCGCTGGTCGCGACGGTCGCGTTCGCCGCGTTGGTGACCGTCACGGCGTTCGCGCGAATGGTGCGCGTCGTCGGATCGACGAGATCGCGCAGGCGTTTTCCGGGCGCCAGCCGCAACGACAGCATGCGCACATCGTTCGTCGCGTCGCCGGAGAGCGGATCGTCACACACCCACGAAAACGCCGCGAGCGTGTCGGTGGCCTTCAAGCCCGCGCACGCCTTGATGCCGTAGAGCACGAAGCTGCGCATCTCGCCGCCGTGCAAACAGCTGTCGTAGTCCTTGGCCGCGACCGCGTCGCACGCCGCCGCGTTCGGATCGGTGCCGACCGCGCTCGTGCCCTTCACGACGTAATCGTTCCAGCTCGGCGCGTTGACGAACGCGGGCTGCACCACGGCGCGGCACTCGACGAGCACGGTGTCGATCGCTTTACCGTTGAGCCGCCCTGAGCCCATCGTCACCGTGCAGATCTGCTGCGGAAGCTGCGGGTGCGTGGCGACCGTGACGTCGTACATCTGCAGATCTTCGACCAGCTGCTTGAAGGCGAAGGCGCCAGAGCTCGCGACCGGCAAGCTCTCGGTGCCGAGCCCGAGCACGAGCCCGCTGCCGACGAGGCCGGTGACCTGGCCGCCGACTGGGAAGTGGTCGGTCGTGCAGGTGACGCTGACGCCGCCGACGTCGACGCCGCTCGCGAGGCCAACGCCGTTTTGCACCACGCAGGTCTGCGAGGGCAGCAGCGGCTGGCGTTGCACGCTCACCTCGTAGTCGGCGCCATCGTCGAGCACCGCGGGAAACGCGAACGCGCCGGCCGCGGCCACCGGCAGCTCGACGCCGCGGTTCAGCGACAGGATCAACCCCTGGCCGATCAATCCCTGCACTTCGCCCGAGATGATCCGCTTCTTCGCCACGCCGGGCGCCGCGCCGGGAACGGTGAACGGATCGGCGACCGTCACGCGGCTCACTTTGGGCGGCTTACACGCGGAGAACGAGAGCAAGCACAGGATCGCGGCGGCGAATCTCACTTCCCCTAGCTTAGCCGAGTCCCGAGGTGGCGCCTAGGCGGGGATTGGCGCCCACCTGGAGGCCCTTGGCGCCGTGATGCGTCGCGCCATGCCGATATCAGCGGCGGAGGGAACGACCATGGCCACATCTCCTGCGACCGCACCCGCGCCCCGGCTCGTACCGAGCTTCAAAGGCGAGATCCTGAAGGTCACGATCCTGCCGCCGCCAACACAGAGCGCACCACCCGCTGTCGATCGAGTGGGAGCTCCGCCCGCGATCACCGACACGCCGGCGCCAGCGGGCTTGGAGCTCGTGAAGCCCGCCAACAACCTGGCCGTTCCGATGACGCGCTCTTTGCCGGCAGCGGCGGCGCGCGAGGCGATCGCCGATCGCTTCTACGAGGAGATCCATCAGAGCTACTCGCTGATGCATCCGTCCCGACCCGACTACAAATACGAGCTCACGAAGATCGGCAAGACCGTCGCCGCCAACCTGCGTGCCTCGACGCAAGCCGCGCTCGATGACGACAATGGCGTGCGCAAGCTCCGCGCGCGGCTCATCGCGTTGGCGCCACCGAACGTCGACGCGCAAGCGTGGTTCGTTGCGGTCGACGCCGCGATCGCGGCGATGGAGAAGGAGCTGACCTTCGTCTACCACCCGGCGATGCGCGAGCGGATGATGGCGCACGACCCGACGTTCTGGGCGTCGGCGGTGGCGCCAGGTTACGGACGACAATACTACATGTTCATCGACTATTGGTCGTCGGTTGGCCCGAACGACGTGTCGCTCTCGGTTCGCGATCACTTGGCACGTGCGCAGGCGCTGACCGCCAGCGACGCGTGGACGTCCCTGGCGATCTCCTCGGTGGTCATGCTGCCGCTCTCGCCGGCGCAGCTCGAGCGCTACGCGGCGCGCATCGAAGAGATCAGCGCGCGCAACTTCATCGACGGGCAATACGGAGAGGTGGATCCTCGCCTCGAGGCGCTGAAGGATCTCTACGTCATCGCCTACTTCTCGCCCGAGGTGTTCGATCACGTCGAAAAGCTGCTCGAAACGACGAGCCTCGACCGCCTCGGTCTCTGGCACGACGAGCTGCGCGACCTGTCGTGGAACCGCATGCTCGGGATGTGGACGAGCCACAAGCCCGAAGGCGAAAAATGGCGCCAAGACAAGACCCTCACGAGCGCTGAGGTCATCGCCATCTTAGACCGCCTCGCGGCCAAGTGATACGCTCCTCGCCGGGATGAACTGGCTGATCCTCTTCGGCACGACCTGGCTCTACCAAGTGATCCTCGGCGCCACCTTCGCGCGCGTGTTCGACGCCTCGCTCTTCCCGCGCCTGTCGCTGCTCTGGGTGTGCGTCCTCGCCGATCGCGCCGCCTCCAGCCCCGCGCGCGAGACCGAGACCTGGCTCTCCGGGCTCTTCGCCGCGTGCTTTCTCGGCTACATGCTCGACGTGCACTTCGTGGCGCCGCGCGGGATGCACATGAGCCTCTACGGCCTGTCGTTCATCGCCGTGCGCTTGCTCGTCACACGCCTCGGCCAGGCGCGGCGGGTCGTGAAGCTCGTGCTGCTCGCCGGCATCTGCCTCGGCGCCGACGTGACGACCTGGTGGGTGAAGGGGCTCTCGCTCGGCTTCGCCAACTTCAGCCAGTTCGATCTCGTGCCGCACCTCATCCGCGCGCTCGTCACCGGCATCTTCGGCGCGTTGCTCTTCGGCCCGATGAGCCGCCTCTTCGCCGAGCGCGAGGGTGGATCGTTCGGCCGATTGTAGTTAAGCGATGGCCATGCTCGCTCCCTTTCTCGCCGCGCTGTTCCTCGCTGCGCCTGCTCCCACGCCCGTCGTTGCCTTGGTCCCGCTCGCCGCGCCGGCCGACCTGCAGGAGCTCGCCTACGCCGTATCGCTGCGGCTGCAAGAAGGGCTCGAACGCACGCCGCTCTTCGTCATGCACCAAAAGCAGATCTACGTCGTCGCCGACGCCACCCGAGTCAGCGAAGACAAGTTCGCCACGCTCGCCGACGTCAAGCGCATCGGTGAGCGCTTGGGAGCCACGCACCTGCTCTTCGGCGAGCTGCGGCACAACGACAAGGTGATCGAGCTCGTCTTGTCGTTGACGATCGGCGGCGCGGCGCCGAACCGGAAGCTGCTCACCGTGCCGAGCGGCGAAGCCCCGACGATCGTCGACGGCGCGCCCGGCCTGCTCGTCGAGGTCATCGGCGGCGTCCTCGACGCCGCCGCGATCAACCTGGTGAAGGCGACGCCGGCGTTCTCCGCGCGCGCTTACAAGGACTACGCGGCGTGTCACAAAGCGCTCACGCGCCAAGCCGTCTCGCTGCGCGCGCCCGTGCTGCTCGACGCCGACAGCCGCGTCGCCGCCGTCCAAAAGTGCACGCAAGCCACCAAGATGGCGCCGCAGATGAAGCAAGCGTTCGCCGCCCTGGCGTTCGCGCGGGCCCTCGTGGGCGAGCGCGAAGAAGCGGAGGCCGCGCTGGCGAGCGCCAAGGGCGAAGGGCTGATTCCCTACTACGCCGTCGCGAAGTTTTGGGTGCTCAGCCGCTTCTATGATCCGCAAAGCGCCGTCGCGTTTTTGAAGGAAGCCACGCAGCAGGCGCCGGGCTTCCTGCTCGGCCGCGGCTACTTGGGCGAGGCGCTCAACGCGATCAAGCGCTACGACGAAGCGCTCGAGGTCTTCACCGCCTACGCGCAAGACGTGCCGAAGCAACCCTGGGCGCGCGCGCAGATCGGCTACACGCAGGCGAAGCGCGGCGAGGTCGCCAAGGCGATCGACGAGACGAAGAGCGCGCTCGATCTCGCGCCCGACGATCAAGAGCTGAAGCTCGAGCTCGCCAGCCGCTTCATCGACGCCCAGCGCTACTTGGAGGCGCAGCGCATGCTCGACGCCCAAGCGCGCGACCCGAACGTGCGCGGCGAAGTGCTCCTGCGCCTGAGCTACGCGCACCTCATGCAAGACCATCTCGCGGATGCCGAGAAGTGGGCCAAGCTCGCGCTCGAACGCGCCACGAGCGCCCGCGAATGGCGCACACGCGGCCGCGCCCGCTACGACCTCGCGCGGATCGCGGCGAAGAAGGGCAACAAGACCGCCGCGCTCGACGAGCTCGAACGCGCGTTCGCGGAAGGCTACAAAGACGCGGCGAAGCTCACGAACGAAAAAGACTTCGACACGATCCGCACGGAGCCGCGCTTCACCGCCCTCGGATCGAAGCCGAAGCCGGCGCAGATCAAGCTGCCGCTCTTCACGAGCCCCTTCGCGCACGATCCGCTGACCGGCGGCGAAGCGCCGTTGGCGAGTAAGGATTCACCGCTGCAGAAGAAGGCGGTCGAAGTCCGGTTCTAAATTAGTCCCTGAGCGGCCGGCGGCCGATCGCTTTGTCGAGGGCCGCCCGCGCGAGGACGATCTTCAGCCGCGCCGCGACGAAGTTGTTCTCCGCCTGCAAGAAGTTCGTCTGCGCCATCGCGAGATCCGTCGCGGTGACTTGCCCGGCGCCGTAGCGGCCTTGCTCGTTGTCCAAGAATTCCTTCGCGGCTTCGAGCGCCACCTTGGCGGCCGCGGCGGACTCGGCAGCGATCGCGTGCCGGGTGTGCGCTTGGCGGACGTCGAGCAGGAGCAAGTCGGCGAGCTTCGCACGCTCCAAGCGCGCGGCTTCGGCCTTCGCCTTGGCGGCGTCGATCAAGTACCACTTGTTGCCCCACTCCCACACGTCCCAGCCGAGCGACGCGCCGAAGAAGACTTGGTTCTGCTGGGCGAACTTCTGGCCGTGCGTGAACTGGTACTGGCCGAGGATCGTGAGGTCCGGGATCATGCGTGATCGCGCGAGGTGCACGGCCGCGTCGGCTTGCTCCAAGCGGGCGTCGATCTCCAAGAGCTCGGGGCGCGCGGACTTCGCCGCGGCGAGTGCGTCGTCGAGGGCCGGCGGTGGCGGCCACTCGCGCGTCTCTTCTTCGAGTGAGAACGTCTCGTCGGGCGCGGCGCCCAGGTACATCGCGAGCGCCGCGCGGCTGAGCTCGACGCCGACGCGCGCGTTCAACGACGCTTCGCGGACGTTCGCGAGGTTCACCTTGGCGCGCAGAACATCGGCATTGGCGACGATGCCTGCCTTGGCGAGCTGCTCGGCGCGCTCCATGAGCTGCGTCGCGAGCGCGATCCCACGCTCGGCGGTGCGCGCACCAGCCTCCGCCATCAGCGCCTGCACGTAGGCCTCCGTGACCTTGAACGCGAGCTCGATCTCGGCGCGCGATTGCTGCGCCGCGCTCGCGTCGACGCCACGCGCTTCGAGGCGACGTGCTTGCAAGAGCGCGTAGAGCGGCGTCAACGGCTGCGCCACGGTGACGCTCGCGTTCGCCGTGAAGGCGTCGCGCACTTGCGACGGCTCCTGCATGCGATCGAGCATCGAGCGAAACGACGGCGGCAGGAAGCTGAGGTCCGGCTGCTCTTCGCCCGGCGCCGCCTCTTGCGTGAACTTGACGGTCAGCGGCCGATCCCAGACCTGTAAGCCCGCTTCGACGCGCAAGCGCGGAAACAACGCGCCAGTCGCCGACGCACGCCGCGCGAGCGCCTCTTCGCGAGCGAGCGCCGCGATGCGCGTGTCCGGGTAGGCCGCGAGCGCGCGATCGATCGCCTCAGGCAAGGTGAGCTTCGAAGGAGCACCGGCGAACATCACAAGCGCGGCGAGCCACAACATGCGCGCGTTCTCAGCCCGTTACTGGCGGCGGTCAAGGCTCATGTGCTCGAGCAAGGCCGCGTTGACCCGCTCCGGCGCTTCTTGCTGCACCCAGTGCCCGGCCTCGGCGAGCGTGACGACCCGAAAATCCTTCGCCACCTTCTCGTAGCGCTTCTCGTCGGCGAACCACGGCCCGAGCGCGCCGTCCTGCAGGCCCCACACGAGCTGCACCGGCATCTCGAGCGGCCACTTCGCGCCCGCGATCTTCGGCGGCTTTCGCAGCGCGGCGCGATAGTAGTTCACGCCCGCGATCTTCGTCCGTTCATGCGCCCGCGCGTACGGCAGCACGTCGTCGGCGGTGAACCTCTCGCGCGTCTCTTTGGCGGCCGAGCCGCGAAAGGCGCGGATCATGAACGTGACCGGGTCACGCAGCATCACGCGCTCAGGCAGCCACGGCAGCTGAAAGAACACCATGTACCAGCTGCGCAGCGCTTGGCGGGGGTTCGCCAACAGCTCCTGGCGCATCATCGGGCCCGGCGGGCAGTTCAAGACGCTGAGCGTGCGAATCCGATCGGGATAGTTCCGCGCGACTTCCCAGGCGATGGCGCCGCCCCAGTCGTGGCCAACGAGATGCACGCGTTCGGCACCGACGGCGTCGATGATGCCGACGACGTCCGCCATCAACGGCCCGATGGCGTAGTCAGCGACGTTCTTCGGCGCGTCGCTCTCGCCGTAGCCGCGCAGGTCGGGCGCCACGCAGCGAAAGCCATGCTCCGCCAGCCGGAACTGCGCGCGCCAGCTCAGCGCAAGCTCGGGGAAGCCGTGGAGAAAGAGGATGACGTCTCCCTTGCCTCGCTCGAAGTAACGAAGCGTGACGCCGGACGCGAGCGTCGCGCGCTTGGCTTCGGTGCCTTCGGGGAACGTGGGCTCGCTCATACTTCCACCTTCAACGCTTCCGCCCGCCGGCACTTCCGCTTGCTGAGCTCGACGCCGATCGCGTCGAGGCCGAAGGCGTTGGCGACGGCGAGCGTGGTTCCATAGCCGCAAAACGGATCGATCACGATCTTCTGCGGCGTCTCCTTGGCGATGAAGCGCACCGCGAGGGCGCACGCTTTGACGCCCATCGCCTTACTCCACGTCATCTCGCCGATGTCGCTCAAGACGTCCGGCGTGGAGCGAACGAGCGGCGGCCGCAGCGCACGTGAATAACAGAGCATGTGCGAATAGCCCGCGCGCCCATAGACCACGCTGCCCGCCGGCTTTCGGCACGCGATCTTGTGCCAAAGGAGCGCCACCCCCGCAGCCTCGGCGGCGGCGTGCACGAGGTAGCCTTTGTCGATCCACACGCCGTCGTACTTGATGTCGCTCTGATAAAAGATGGCGACCCCGTCGTCGGGCACGCGCGCGAAGATCATCGCTGCGGCGCTCTGAAACCAAGCCTTCCACGCAGGTAGTGAAAGGTGCGGCACCTCGGAGATGTCGGGCAACGAGGTGATGACGCTGGCGTCCGTGAAGCGTGGCGTCGTTTGCATCCACGCGATGGCGTCGCCACAATAGACGTCGCGCCGCGGCGAGGGCGGCGATGCTTCAGTTTTTGCGGGCAAAGCAGCGTTCATATAGGATGCAACGAGTGATGCGCAGCCGTTTATCGATCGCGTGGGTTCTCGTGCTTAGCGCATGTGCCGCCGAGCCGATAGCGCCGCCGCCTCCGCCGCCGGTCGCCATCATCGAAGCCACGCCGGCGCCGCTGCCGGTCATCGCGCTCAGCGAGAGCACCGCGAAGATCAAGCGGAACGGCACGCTGTCTCAGCTCCTGCGCGACGAGAAGATCGCCGAGCAAGATCAGTGGATCGCTTCGCTCGCGAGCGTGATCGATCTGCGCAAGCTGCGCGCGAGCGACGCCTTTCACCTGTTCCGCGACGAGACGGGCGCGCTCAAGAAGCTCGTGCTCGATCGCAGCGTCTGGGAGCGGGCGATCGTCGCGGTCGCGGCGCCCGACGTCGTGGTGCCGCCGCTCGCCGACGCGCCGGTGCCGCCGCTGCGCTTCCAAGGCGCGCTCGCGGCGAAGCTCGAACGCGACCCGACCGTGGTGAAGACCGAGCTCATGGAGATCGAGATCACCTCGTCGCTCTACCAAGCGCTCGTCGACGGCGACTGGGACCCTGCGATCGCCTTCGATCTCGCCGACGTCTTCGCCTGGGACCTCGACTTCTACTCCGACGTGCAGCGGGGCGATCGCGTGCTCGCGCTCGTCGACGTGCGCAGACGTGAAGGCGAGAGCAACGCGTTCATCGCTTACGGCAAGCTCCACGGCGCCATCTACGCCGGCGAGGTCGGCCGCTTCTCCGCCTACCGCTACACGACGCCGAGCGGAGAAGACACGTTCTACGACGAGAACGGCCGCTCGCTGCGCAAAGAGTTCCTGAAGAGCCCGCTGAAGTACGCGCACGTGACGAGCCGCTTTGGATCGCGCAAGCATCCCGTGCTCGGCTACACGCGCCAGCACGCCGGCATCGACTTTGCGGCGTCGGTCGGCACGCCGGTCTGGGCAGTCGGCGACGGCAAGGTGACCTTCGCCGGCTGGCAAGGCGGCTATGGAAAATTCGTGACGGTGCGCCATCCGAACGGCTTGGAGACCGCCTACGCGCACCTCTCGCAGATCAACGTACGCGTGGGCCAGCACATCGCGCAGAAGACCGTCGTCGGCATGTCCGGCAACACCGGCCTCTCGAGCGGGCCGCACTTGCACTTCGGCTTGAAGCGCGGCGGCCAGTTCATCAATCCGTTCTCGTTGAAACCGATCCGCGTCGAGCCGCTCGCCGCCGACGAATTGCCGCGCTTCAAGGAAGCGATCGACGGCGTCATGAAGCGCCTGGGCGAGGCGCTGCAGCAACGCACGTGACGGCCACGCTCACAGTCGATCCGGTGCACCCGGAGCCCGAGCTCATTCGCGTCGCGGCGCTGATCCTGAAGAAAGGCGGCCTCGTCGCGTTTCCGACCGAGACCGTCTACGGCCTCGGCGCGCTCGCGTTGCACGAAGAGACCGTCCGCAAGATCTTCGCTGCAAAGGGCCGTCCGGCGACGAACCCGCTGATCGTGCACGTGCTCGACGAGGCGATGGCGAAGACGGTGTGCGCCACGTGGCCCGAGCAAGCGCGCGCGATCGCCGAAGCGCTCTGGCCCGGGCCGCTCACCTTGATCCTGCCGAGAAGAGACATCGTCCCCCTCGTCGTCACCGCCGGCCTCGCCGCCGTCGCGGTGCGCAGCCCGGCGCATCCGGTCGCGCGCGCGCTGCTCGCCGAGGTCGCCGAGCCGATCGCGGCGCCGAGCGCGAACCTCTACACCGAGATCTCGCCAACGCGCGCCGAGCACGTGCGCAAGGGCCTCTCGGGGAAGATCGATCTGATCTTGGACGGCGGCCCGGCGGGCGTCGGCGTCGAATCGACGGTGCTCGACCTCACCGGCCCGGTCCCGACGATCCTGCGCCCGGGTGCGATTGTCCCCTCGCAGATCGAGCGCGTCATCGGCCGCATCGCCGTCGTCAGCGAGCACGTGCGCGACGAGCACGCGCGGCCGTCGCCCGGGCAGAGCAAGAAGCACTACGCGCCGAAAGCGCAGCTTGCGATCGTGGCGATGGGCGACGCGGGCCTCATGCAGGATCGCATCCTGCGCGTCCGCAAATTGCGCGGGCGCGTGGGCGTGTTGATCCACTCGAACATCGCCGTCGGCCAAGACGGCCTGGTCCTGCGCCGCTTGCCGAAAGATCCCAAAGAGTACGCCGCCGCGCTCTACGATGCGCTCCACGATCTCGAAGACGCCGGATGCTCGCACATCCTCGTCGAGGCGGTGCCGCCCGGCGAAGCGTGGGACGCCGCGCGGGATCGATTGAAGCGCGCCTCGGCGTAGTGAGCGACTGCCGGCGAAATCCATGAGCCGCAGGTGTTGGTTCCCTGCGGTGGTCGCTCCTCTTTTCTCGCCCGCGCCCGCCTTTGCGTTTAGCCTTCGCTTCGCATGCGTTCGTTCATCGTCGTCCTCTCGCTGCTCGTCGCCACGCCTGCGTTCGCTGCGAAGTCGAAGAAGCCCGAAGCGCCCGCGCCGAAGGACGAGACGAAGGAGCCCGAGCACGACGACAAGCCCGAGCCGAAGCACGTCGACCCGCGCGAGACGAACAAGCCCTCGCCGTACGGAAGCGGCTACGCCTCCTTTGGCACGCGCGGCGGCGCGACGCTCGGCGGCGGCGGTGGGCTGCGCGTCAACGCGTTCGGTGGCACGCACAGCTTCGGTGACGGCTTCGGCAACGGCGGCCTCGAAGCGTTCTACTTCTTCGGCGGCGCCAAGAACTTCGACTTCGGCCTCGGCATTCGCCTGCCCGGCTTTCCGCTCGGCGCTGCGCCGGCGCTCGAGATGCGCGGCCGCATCGCCAACCACAAGGGCTTTCACCTCGCGCTCACGCTGCATGCGAACGCGCCCTTCACCTTCACCGGCATGTTCGCCGGCCAGTCGTTCGGCGCGCACGTCGAGGTCGGCATGCTCGCCTCGTACTTCTTCACCGACAACATCGAGTTCATCTTCGGGCCGACGGTGCAGGGTACGCTCTTGATGATCGCCTACAGCATCCCGGTGTTTCAGCTCGGCATCAGCGGCCGCCTCGGGCTCGTCTACACGCTGAAGAAGCACGACGTCGGCCTCATGCAGATCACCGACATCGCGCCCGGCTGGTACGCGCCCTATGGCAGGCCGCGGGCGACGACCTCGCTCGCGACCCAGCGCGCCGAGCCTTACTTTCGCGTGGCGGTGAACTTCCTGCTCGGCGTGCAAGTGAAGCTCTGACAATGTAGGCCGAAGTGAGGCTGCGCCCATTTTTCGGTCGACCGAATCGCCGCAGGCCGCTAGAACAGAGTGATCAACGCGCAGGTGATCCACATGAGACTCTCACGTTTCGGCCGTGTCCTCGTGCTCGGTTTGCTCGCCTTGCCGCTGCTTGCCGGGTGCCAGCAGAAGACCCCGTGCAAGGCGGCTTGCTCGCCCTACTTCAGCGACCTCGAGCTCGCCGACTGGGACCAAACGCTGCGAAAGGCCAGCTTATCGATCGCCGGCCGGCTGCCCGACTCGATCGAGCGCGAGCTCGTCAAGCGGCAGGGCCAGGTCGGGCTCGAGAGCGTGCTCGATCAAATGATGACCGAGGAGCCGTTCTACGATCGCCTCAAGGAGATCTACAATGACGTCCTGCTGACCGATCGCTACCTCTCCGACGGCACGATGATCTTGGATCCCGAGCGCTTCCCGACCGCGCGCTACTTCGAAGAGTACGAGAACAACTCGCCGGACTTCATCGCCAACGCCTACGGTGCCAACTGGGGTATCGGCCGCGAGCCGTTGAACCTCATCGCCTACGTCGTGCGCAACAACCGAAACTTCGGCGAGATCCTGACCGCCGACTACACGCTGGTCAGCTCGTACACGGCGCAGTCCTACGGCCTCTACGGCTACACCTTCGTTGGCGAGCCGTTCAGCAAGGAGAACCTGCTCGAGGCGCGCATCCCGGGCAGCGTACACGTGGGCTTGTTGACGACGCCGTCGTTTCTGAATCGCTTTCCGACCTCGGCGACGAACCGAAACCGCCACCGCTCGCGCTACGTGTACAAGCTCTTCTTGGACGTCGACGTGATGCTGCTCGGCACGCGGCCGCTGACGACGAGCAACATCGACGGCGACACGCCGACGATGAACGATCCGGCGTGCGTGTCGTGTCACGCCACGGTCGATCCGCTCGCGGGCATGTTTCAGAACTGGAACGACGAAGGCTTCTACCGTCCGCCCGAGCGCGGCTGGCACGACGACATGGTCGCGGCCGGCTTCAACGGCGAAAACTACAAGAAGGACGGTCAAGAGCCGCTGCGATGGCTCGCGCAACGCATCGTGAAGGCGCCAGGCTTTCAGCGCGCGGCCGTCAATACGCTGTACAAGGGCCTGATCGGCGACGAGCCGATGGGCCTGCCCGAGGACGGCGAGACGCCGGAAGCGCTCGCGGCGATCGCCGCATTCGAGGCGCAGCAAGCGGTGCTCAGCGAGATCGGCCGCAACTTCAAAGACTCGGGCTACAACCTGAAGACGGTGGTGAAGGGCATCATCCTCTCGCCGTACTTTCGCGCACGCAACATCAAGGAAGACGCCCCGGCCGAGCGCGATCTCGACTACGCGAAGATCGGCATGGGCCGGCTGCTGACGCCGGAGATGCTGAACCGCAAGATCAAGACTGTCCTCGCGCTCGATCGTTACTGGGGCGAGCCCGGCCGCCTCGAGCCCGAGCAGTATCTGCTGAGCGAAGATCGCTACCTCATTTATTACGGCGGCATCGACTCGGTGTCGACGACCACGCGCATCACGCAGCCGAACGGCATCCAAGTGAACGTGGCGCGGCGCATGAGCAACGAGCTCGCGTGCCGCGCGGTCGCGCTCGACTTTTCACAGACGCGCAAAGGCCGCGCGCTCTTCCCGTACGTCGACGCTGGCACGCTGCCCGAGAACATCGAGGACGACACCATCGAGGGCGGCGCGAACCAAGACGCCATTCGGCTGAACATTCAGTACCTGCACGATCGCTTGCTCGACGAGCGCAGAGTCATCGGCGACGACGAGCTCGAGCGCACCTTCAACCTGTACTTGGAGACGCTGCGCGACGGCCGCGAGCGCGTGGCCCGCGGTGAGACGCCGGCCGCGCTGCCCGGCGATTGCCAAGGCAACCGCGATCACTGGAACCCGCCGCCCGATGGCCAACGGCAGCAGCGGCGCAGCGGGATCACTGAAGACGCCGACTACAACGTGCGCGCATGGATGGCCGTCGTGTCGTACATGCTCGCCGACTACAAGTTTCTGTACGAGTGAAGAGGTGCGCCATGGCAATGGATAGACGCGAATTCTTGCAGAAGGCGGCGCTCACGGGCCTCGCCGTATTCGGTGCGCCGCTCACCGCTCGTGCACAGACGATCAACGCGCCCTACGACGGACCGTTCTGGATCTTCGTCAACGCCAACGGCGGCTGGGATCCGACGGACCTCTGCGATCCGAAGGGGCGCGCCAACGAGCTCGCGCGCGATCCGGTGAATACGTACATGACGAGCGACATCTTGCAGGCGGGCAACATCACCTTCGCGCCGCACGCGCTCGCGCCGAACATCAGCCACGCGGACTTTCTGGCGAAGTACAGCTCGCGCATGATGGTGATTCGCGGCATCGATCTTTCGACGAACGGGCACACCGAAGGTTTGCGCCACTCGTTCAGCGGGCGCCTGCCGGACGGCAATCCGTCGCTGGCCGCGATGATCGCCGCGACCTACGCGCCGTCTTTGCCGACCTCATACCTGACCGCCGGCGGCTACGATCCGACGATGGGCCTCGTCGGCGCCACGCGCATCGGCAACCCGAGCGTGCTGCAGACGATCGCCTTTCCGAATCAGGTGAACGCGACCGATCAGAGCATGCAGGCGAAGCGCAACTTCCAGGACGACATCGTCGTGCAGCGGGTGGAGCGGTATCGCGCCGAGCGCTGGTCGAGCCTCATGCAGCATCAGCGCTTGGCGCGGGTGCGCACGTCGATCGCAGAGCTGTACACCGCCGGGCTCGACCAGGGCACCTTGAAGAAGGTGAGCGAGCTGATGCCGAACCCGTTGTCGCGCGATCGCTTCGAGAGCCAGGCGCAGATCGCGTTGGCCGCCTACAAGGCCGGCGCGACGATCAGCATGTCGATGGGCTTTGGCAGCTTCGACACGCACGGCAACCACGATCAGAGCCACATCCCGCAGATGGGCCAGCTGCTCACGAAGATCGACTTTCTATGGAACGAGGCTGATCGCCTGGGCGTCGCCGATCGGGTGATGTTGGTGCTGACGAGCGAGATGGGCCGCACGCCGAGCTACAACGCGGGTAACGGCAAGGATCACTGGAGCGTCACCAGCGCGATCGTGATGGGCCCGGGCGTGCCTGGCAACCGCGTGATCGGCGGCACGACGGAGCGCGTGGCCGCGATGAAGATCGATCCCGACACCTTGGCCACGGTCGACGCAAAGGATCCGAACGGCGTGATGCTGACGCCGGCGATCGTGCACGATGCGTTGCGCGACATGGCCGGCGTGAACGACGACTTCCGCCGGCAGTTCCCGATCTATCCGGAGAAGAAGATCGATCTGTTCAAGGCGTGATCGGCTGTTCAACGAGTTCGTGTTGACGGACAAGCACTTGCGACCCTCCCTGCTGCCGGCCGTTGACAAGCCGTGCACCAAAAAAGCACCAAGCCGCGCACACTCGGGGAGGGTTAGTTAGAATGGCAACACGGGCACAGAAGAAGAAGGCGAAGTCGACGAGCGCACCAAGCAGCACCCGGCTCGGGCGGGTCGAGATCATGCTCGAGGATCTGGGCGGCAAGATGGATCTGCTCGCGGAAACCTTCGGCGCAAGATTCGACGCGACCGATCGCAAGATCGACGCGCTCCGCTCCGAGCTCATCGCGCGCATCGAGGTGCTCGAAGCAGTCGTCCGCGAGCTCGCAGCGGCCGTGCGCAAGAACAGCGAAGACATTCGCAAGAACAGCGAAGACATCGCGGCCCTGCGCGCTGAGATGTCGGCGCTCAAGATTGAGGTAAGTACCTTGGCAACGCGGGCGGAGCTCAAAGTCCTCGACGAGCGAGTGACGCGCCTCGAAGCTCAGCTCGCCGTGCCCTGAGCGCAGGCGCTCAATTGCCGAGGCGCCAGCCACCGTCCTCGAACACGAAGTCGGCCGGTGGACCGCCCGGAGGACCGCCGAACTGAATCCGCTCGAAGCTCTGCTTCGTCGCCGACTGGAACACGAGCTTGCCGAGCGCCGGATTCAAGGTCGCATACTCGTCGCGTTGATCAGCAAGCAGGTACTTCAGCGCGCCCTGCGGTGCGATCGCGAGGAGGCTCGCGCGCATGTTCTTCGTCAAACATTGCAAGTACGTCGGCACGTCGCCCTTCTCGGTCGCGGCGAGGAAGGTCTCGAGGGTTTGCTGCGGCGTCGCGAACTTGCCGGGCGTCGAGAGGCCTAAGGTCTTCTTGTAGGCGCGGATGTCGGAGCCGTTCGGCTCGCGCGCGCTCGGCTTCTGCGCAGCGCCGTCCGGCACGACCGCGGCTTTTTGCACGGGCGGCTCGGCGGTCGCCTGCGAAGGAATCGTCTGTGCGGCGGTGGTTCTCGATTTGACGCTCATACAAAGAGCATCGCCGCCGAAACGCCCGCCGGTGTGAGTCTGGCGCGTATCCGCGGCCGCTTGGCGCTCATCGCCCGATGCGTGCTCATGAAAACGTCGGCGCGTTCGCAAGCTCATCGACGTCGGCGGCGGCGCGCGGCAACGCCGCTTGCAAGGTTGGCCGGAGCGCCAGCAGCGCCGCGACGAACGCGTCGACGTCGTCGCGCCTGACCGCCGCGCGCAGCTCCGTCGCAGAGATCTCGGGCGCGTTCAGGTCGCGCACGATCGCCACGTCGCGCTCGAGCTTGGCCACGAAGATCAGCACGCCGGTGCGCCCGCGCGTTTGGCTGACGCCAAGCTCGACAAACGCTGCGCGCGCGGCGGTGAGCGTGTGCGGCCGGCGGATGAACAGCCGGCGCAACGCGGGCGTGCGCCGGCACACGAGCGCGCCGAGCCCGAACACGATCAAGACGTCCACAGGCATCGCCGCCACGCTGAACGAGCGCGGGTAGAAGAGCAGCACGAGCAAGGTGAGAAACGCAGCCGCCGCGCCGAAACCCAGGTCGATCGCGCCGTAGTCGCCGGCACGCGCGCGCACCGCGACGACGATCTCGGCGGCCGTGACCTCTTCGACCGCCGCCACCGCGACGCTCACCTTCGCTTGTGCTTCTTTCGAGTAGAAGCTCATCCCCGGTAGACCTCGTCTTGCTCGATGCGGCTCAGCACCCAGTCGAAGCGACCCGAGCTCACCTTCGCATCGCACGCGGTGCAGCTGCCGGCCATGTTGATGTCGAGCGCCGCGCCGCAATTCGGACACGTGGGCGCGTCCGAGGCCGCGCCGTGCTTCTCGGCGCTGCGGATGAAGGTCCAGTACTCACTGAACGCGCGCTCGTTCTTCTTCGAGCCGCTCACCACCTTGCCGCTCGCATCGACCGTGTAGTCGAGGCCGGTGGCGAAGACGCGCAGCGTGAACGCGTCGTAGTATTTGTCGCTCGTCAGGCGCGCAGGCTCGAAGCGGGTGATGCGCGCGTTCTCGCTCACGTTCGTCAGGCCGGCGCGCTTGTACGCCGCGATCCAATATTGCTGCGCCACGAACAAGCGGTCGCTGAGAAACGGGCGCATCGCTTTCAGATCGCGCTTCGTCCACGCCGCTTGGAAGGTGGCGAAGACGAGCCGCACGCGCCGGAACAAGCCTTCGACCTCGAACGCGGGATCACGCGCCTTCAGCTCGGCCAGCGCCTCGTTGAGCCGCGCGTCGACCACAGTCGGTTCGCCCGTGCCCTGCTCGGCGACGTTGCCGGTGAGCGCCGGCGCCTTCTCGCTCCGCTCCTGGGCGATGATGCTCGTGATGCGCCAGTCGAAGCGGCCGGTGTCGATGGTCTCGCGGCACATCCTGCAGACGCTCGACTGCTCCGGATCGAGCGGCGCGCCGCAGTTGGGACAGTGAAACGTGCTGACCCGCTCCGGCGGCCGAGACTTCGCGCCCGCGAGACGCATGAGCCTCCAGCGCTCGCGATGATAGTAGCTCTGCGTCTTGTCGCGCTTGTACTCGCTCAAGCTCGTCTCGAGCTCGATCTCGAGCGTGGCCGCGTCGTCCTTCACAGTGCCATCCACGATCGTCATGCTGCCGATCACCACGTCTTCGACCGAGGTGAGCTCGGCGTTCGTGATGGCGGCGCGCACTTCGTCGCTCATGTATGGCTTCAGCATGGGGAGCTTCTGCGCACCGCGCGCGCGCTGCACCTCCGCATAGAGCGCATAGACGAAGTCGGCGAAGACCACCGGTGAGAAGTCGGGATCCTGGCGCGTGATCTTCTTGAACAGCGCCCGCTCGCTCGCCGGCGTCTTCGCGGATCCCTTCTTCTGCTGCGGCGCCGCGGTCGACCACTCGCGCGGCTTCTTCTTGCCGCTGAACGAGCCGAGCACGACCATCATGGCGACGAGCACGAGGACGCCGATGACCACGTAGAGAAAGTTCGGCACCCAGAGAAAGCCGGCCACCGCACCAGCAAGGCTGAGCGCTCCGAACAAGAAGCGCAGCGCGCCTTGCTTCGTCGCGGCGAAGAAGCCGAGACCGAGCACGATGCCGACGACGACCACCGGCCCGGCGATCTCCGGATAGTTGATCAAGAGATCGATGAGCATGATCGCGATGTCGAAGAAGAGCTCGAAGCCGTCCCCGTCGCCGCCGCCTCCGCCGCCGCCGGAAAAGCTGTCGCCGCCGCCCGGACGCGCGAGCGCCTCGGCCGTCCAAAGAAGAGCAGGCATGAGCGTGAGAAGGGCGCGGCGTAGCAAGCACCGAGAGCGTAGCAAAATGCTGCGCGATGTCAGGGAATCGTTGACACCATGCGTCAACGCCGCGTGTCTTGCTTTGCGGCTGCGTCGTCAAAAACTTGTCTAGACAAGCCGAGGTGCGAACGTGCAAGAGAGCGCGGTCCGAAGGCGAGGGGCAAGATGGCAGTGATTCACGTCGTGGACGATGAGACAGCGATCCGGCTCCTCGTCGGTTACATCCTGCGCAGCCTCGGCCACCAAGTCGAGCTGCACGCCTCGAGCGACGAGCTCTTCGCGAAGCTCGCGCACGCGCCGGCCGATCTCGTGATCACCGACTTCATCATGCCGCGCATCGACGGCTTCGAGCTCTGCCGCCGCCTGCGCGCCGACGCCAAGACCGCGAAGGTGCCGATCATCGTCATGACCGGCTTCGAGCTCGAGCCGCTCGTCGCCGACTCGTTGAAGAACGGCCTCTCGGTGAGCGACATCCTGCCGAAGCCCTTCTTCGCCGAGCGCCTGATCGACATGGTGACGCGCTCGACGAAGCAAGCGCAGACGATCGAGCCCGTCACCGACCTCGCGCTCGATGACGTCAGCGAAGCGCGCATCGCCAAGGCCATCCGCGCCGTTGGCCAGCGCCTGCAACCGCGCATCGAAGCGAAGATCAACGTCTCGATCACTTGGGAGCAGCAAGCGCTCACCGCGTTCACCTCGGACGTGAGCACGACGGGCCTCTACATCGTCGGCGAGCGCTGTCCGCCGCCGAACGCCGATGTGACGGTCGCGGTGGCCGCGTTCGAAGGCAAGGCGCCGGTCGTGCTGCACGCGGTCGTCGCGCACGTGCGCCAGCTCGACGACGGCGCCTACGGCTTCGGGCTCGCGCTGCAAGAGCCGCGCGTGCAGAGCTTCTACGCCTGGTACCAGCTCATCGCGCGCTTGCATCAAGTCGATCGCACAGCCCATCAGGCCGTCCGCCGCACCACCACGCGCGCGCCGATCATGGGCGAAGTGCGCGTGGACGTCGACGCGTCGCAGAGTGTCTTGTGCGCGCTCGGCGACATCAGCGCGGGCGGCATGCGCCTCTTCGGCGAGACACCGCTGCCGCCAGAGGCGCCCCTCACGATCCACTTTCAATTGCCGGAAGACGCTGGCGCGCGCAAAACTCGGGCGCGCGTGCGGTGGATGCAGAAGCAAGCGCCGGGGCGCTTGGTCTACGGGCTCGCGTTCGAAGAGACCGACGACACCGTGGCCGACGCGATCGCGCGCTACGTGAATGATCTCGCGTCGAGGCCGCTGCTCGAGATCTGACTCTCGTCATGCGCGTCGAGAGCGGGACGCGCAGTTTCAGTCCCTGAGACCCGCGACGCGATCGTGCAGGATGCGCTTCTGCACGAAGCGGTACAAGCAGCGCGCCGACTCCGAGGTCAGCGTCTCGAACGCGAGGCCAACGTCGAGATCGTTCCCCGCGTAGCGCTGCGCCACGACACGCGCCGTCGCCTCGATCGTCTCTTCGGTGCCAGGCAGCCGAAAGCGCAGATGCAAGCGCTCGCCGGCAAAGTGCGCCACGCGGCCATCGCGTGACAGAGCACGCATGCCGGTGAGGCTGACGTCACGCGCGCGCAGCGCCTTCGACATATGCCACGGCAGCTCGACGCGTGCGTAGACCGGTACGCGCGGTGAGTGACGCTTGTCGTCCAGATCGCTGAGGTCGATGTCGAATGATTCTTGGTCCATGCGATCGAATCTAATGATCGCGCGCGCGCCTGGCAAAATTCTGGCGCCTCTGTTTGAGTCCGCCGCGTGACGGAAACGAACGCCTGCACGCGCTGCGGCAAACCTGAATCGATCTGCGTATGCGATCGCGCACCGACGCTGAAGTCGCCCGTCGACGTCTTGATCCTGCAACATCCGCAAGAGCAGGACGTCGACCTCGGCACAGTGCCGCTCTTGCTCGCTTCGCTGCCGCGCGCCGAAAAGGTCGTCGGCCTGTCGTGGGCGTCGTTCTCGCAAGCCCTCGGCCGTGACGCCGATCCCGCCGAGTGGCTCGTCCTCTATCCGTCGTCGTTGAAGCGCGAGCTCAGCGCCGCCGAAAAGGCGACACCGGTCGTGCTGCTCGATCGCAAAGGCGCGACGATGGAGCCAAAGCGCGTGAAGGGCATCGTCGCGCTCGACGGAACCTGGTCGCAAGCGAAAGCGTTGTGGTGGCGCAACGCGTGGATGCTCAAGCTCGGCCGCGCGCTCGTGCACCCGAAGGAGCCGTCGATCTACGGGCGCATGCGCAAAGAGCCGCGGAAGGAATATGTGTCCACGCTCGAAGCGGTCGCGATGGTCGTCGATGCGCTCGGTGGCGACCTAGGGCCGGAGCTGCGGAGGTTGTTTCGGACGATGGTGCAGAAGGCGCGAGACAGCGCACCGAAGACCGGGCGCTGAATCACCCGCACCAAATCGACCAGATGCAGCGGCGCGGATACTCGCAGGCTTGAAGCAGAGGCAGCGCGATCACGGACAGGACGAGAACGTAGCGTTTCATGAGGATCTCCTTTGATGTGGAGCCTGATGATCGGCGCGCGCTCGCGACCGTTGCCTCGCCGTGCGTGAATGCGACGATCGCTCTAAGCCGCTCACCTCGAGCCTCGTGCTGAACCGAGCGCCTCGGCGATGAAGCGCTTCTTCACCTTCGTCTTCGGCACCTCGCGCGAGAACCACACGCGCACGTCTTCATCGAGGCCCAGGCCGAGCATGTAGTTGTACACCGCCTTCTTCAGTCCTTCGCCGAGCGTCGCGTGATCGGTGCCCGTCGGATCTTCGAAGGCGAGATCGTTCTCAGCGAACGTCGGCTTCTTCGCCGGCAGCAAGCGGATGCCGTACTTCTGCGGATCTTTTCCGACCGGCGAATGCGCCGTCGCGCTGAAGCGATGCCAGAACGCCGAATCGAGGCAGCCGGCAGCGAACAGTTGTCGCACCATCTCGAGCGAATCGATCGTCTCCTGCTCGGTCTGCGTCGGGAAGCCGTACATCAAGTACGCATGCACGCGGATGCCGGCGTCGCTGAACGCCTTCGTCACCCGCGCGACCTGCTCGACCGTGACACCCTTTTGCATCAGCGCGAGCAAGCGGTTCGACGCGACCTCCAGGCCGCCGCTGACGGCGATGCAGCCGCTCTTGGCGAGGAGATCGCAGAGCGCGGGCGTGAAGGTCTTCTCGAAGCGGATGTTCCCCCACCACGCGACGTCGACGTTCCGCTTCAGGAGCGCCGTCGCCAAGCCCTTCAAGCCCGCCGGCGGCGCCGCTTCGTCGACGAAGTGAAAGCCGCGCGTCTCGGTCTCTTGGATCAACACTTCGATGCGATCGACGAGCAAGTCCGCCGCGACCGGATCGTAGTTGCCGATGTAATCGAGCGAGACGTCGCAGAACGAGCACTTCTTCCAGTAGCAGCCGTGCGCGACGGTGAGCTTGTTCCAGCGCGTGTCGCTCCACAGGCGGTGCATCGGGTTCAAGAGATCGATGATGCCGAGGTAGTCCTTCAGCGGCAGGCCCGCGTACGTCGGGGTGCCGGCGAGGCGCAGCGGCACGTCGTGCTCCACCGGCGACGAGTGCGTGATGATCGCGCCGCCTTCCCTGACGCGCGTGCGCAGGAGCCCGCTCACCGCGCGCTTGCCGGCGTAGTGCTCGATGAGGTTCACGAAGGGCCGCTCGCCGTCGTCGAAGGTGATCGCGTCGACGAAGTCGAACACGCGCGCGTCGGAGAGATCGCGCAGCTCGGTGTTCACGTAGCCGCCGCCCCAGACGATGCGCGTCTTCGGCGCCGTCTCGCGAATGCGCGCCGCCATCCGCAGCGCGCCGAGCACGTTGCCGGGAAAGGGCAGCGTCATGCCGACCACGTCGGGCGCGTGCTCTCTCAGCAAAGCGTCCGTCACCTCGTCGAGCCACTGCGCCGTCAGCGGCTTCTCCTGCAACGCGGCGAGCAAAGGGTCGAAGGTGGGTGTGCTCGCCGCGAGCGCTTCGCCGTAGCGCGAGAAGTCGAAGTGCGCATCGACGCCTTCGCGCACGGCGTCGGCGATGTCCTCGATGAACAAGCTGGCAAAGTAGCGCGCGCGATCAGCGAGCCCGTTCGTGCCGAACGCCCAGTCGAGGTACTGTTCCTCGTGCCCGGCCGGGCCCAGGTTGCTGAAGCGCGGCCCTTCGACCAGATAGCGCCGCGAGGCGAACCGGTGCGCGAGGCTCGTGTCGCGCCCTTGCAAGAACGCGATCGCCGGCTCGACCGCCGCCGCGATGGCCTCCGTGTGCTTCAGAAAGTGCGCGACGCTCTTCGCCTTGCCCTGCATCGCTCCTGCGAGCGCACGCACGCCGTTGCGCGAAAGGATGCGCAGAATCCACAGCAGTCCTGGATCCGCCTGCACCGCCGCCACGCCCTGGGAACGCAGAAAGCCCGTGAGATACGCCGTCGCCGGATACGGCGTATTCAGCTGGGTCATCGGCGGCGTGATCAAGAGGACGTTCATCATTACTGGAGATTCGCTTCCTCAGAGGCAAACTGGGTGACGACGCATGCGCACCGAAACGTTGGCCATCGTCTTCACTGACATCAAAGGCTACACCGCCGCGACTTCCTCGCAAACCCACGTGCAGAACGCGCGCCTCCTGAAGTCGATCGCCAAGATCGTCGTGCCGATCGTGAAGGCGTTCGACGGCCGGGTGGTCAAGACGATCGGCGACGCCTATATGTTGGTCTTTCGCTCGCCCACCGACGCGGTGCGCTGCTCGCTGGCGATCCAGGACCGGCTGCACCAAGAGAACCAGGGCAAGAGCGAGAACGACGGCACCCACGTACGCATCGCCTGCAACGTGGGCGAAGTGCGCGTGCATCGCGGCGACGTGTTCGGCGAGCCGGTGAACATCGCCTCGCGCATCGAGACGGTGACGCCGGCCGACGAGGTGTACATCAGCGAGGCGATGTGGCTGACGATGAACCGCTCGGATCTCTCGCTCGAGCGCGTGGGCGAGTACGATCTCAAGGGCATCCCCGAGCCGGTGACAGTCTATCGCGCGCGCCGCTTCGCCGACGCGTCGGACGATCCCGAGCAACGCAAGAAGGCGCTGCCCTTCGGCGGCAAGCAGATCGCGCTCTGGCAACGCCAGCAGTGGGTGCGCCGCGCGAACCTCGGCGCGTGGATCTTCGCCGTCGTCGGCCTCACCTTCGCCGCCTACCTGCGCTATCGGCCCGAGAGCGACTACAGCGCGATCGTGCAAGCCGCGAAGGCCGCGGTCGAGCAGAACAACCCGACGGACGCCATCGCGCGCGCCGGCGAGATCCCGCCGAGCGCAGTGCAGGAGCGCACGCTCGTGCGCCGGTATCGCCGGCAAGCGGCGCAGCAGCTCTACGAGCGCGGCGAGATCGACACCGCACGCTCCGAGATCGACGCGCTGCTCGGCGAGGACGCACGCGACGCCGACGCGCTGCTCTTGCGCGGGCTCCTGTTGGCGAAGAAGGACGACCTGCGCGGCGCGATCCAAGCGCTCAACGACGCGCTGAAGCTGAACCCGGCGCTGTCGACGAAGCCCGAGCTGATCCCGGTCGTCGTCAAAGGCTACAACGATCCGGCCACGCGCAAGGCGGCCGACGCCTTCGTCGAGGCCTACGTGCGCGATCAAGCGGTGCCGGCGCTCACGCGGCTCATGCAGACCTCGCAAGAGCGCAGCGTGCGCATGACGGCGGCCGCCCGGCTCGAGAAGCTCGGCGCTGGCCAGGAGGTGGATTGGGTGCTGCTCGCGCTCGACGATCTGAAGTCGACGTCGTGCAAGACGAAGAAGCTCGCGATCCAGCGCTTGATCGCCGAAGGAGACGAGCGCGCGGTCGGCCCCTTGATGAAGCTCGGCGAGACCAAGAACTGTGTCTCGCAAGTGGCGCTGAAGGCTGCCGAAACGATCATGGGCAAATGATCGCGCTTTGCGCCATCCTCGCGCTCTCGGTGCCCTCCGACGCGAAGGGCATGAAGACGACGGGCTTTGCGGTGAGCGATCCCGGCGGGCTGCTCGACATCTCCGGGCTCTGGCTCTTTCACGCCGGCGACAACCCAGCGTTCGCACGCGCGAGCATCGACGACACGCGCTGGGATCAGAAGCGCGTGCCGACCGCCGGCGCCGCGTGGCCGTTTCGCTGGGCGGGCTACGGCTGGTACCGCTTGCACATCAACGTCGACACCGAGGTCGTCGGCACCGATCAGATGCTGAGCCTCGGGCCGGCGCGCGAGACGGTCGAGATCTATGTGAACGGATCGCTGGTCGCCGAGCGCGGGCGCTTCGGATCGCGGCCGAGGGGCGGCGCGCGCTTGCTACCGCTCGAAGCGATCGTGCCCGGGCGCCTCTTGCAGCCCGGCAACAACGTGATCGCCGTCCGCGTCTACGATCCCACCTTCGAAGGCGGCCTCACCAGCGGACCGATCCTGTTCGGCGCTCCGGCGCAGGTGCGGGCCCGCGTCGAGGCGCGCGCCACGACGGCGATCGTCTTCTCCATAGGCCTCGCGCTCATCTCGTTGTGCCTCGGCCTCGGCGTCTTGCTCGCGCGCACGCGGGCGCAGGCGCAGGAGTCCGGCTGGCTCGTCGCCGCCGCGTTCGCGATGGCGGCGCACCACTTGGAAGGCACCGGGCTCTTCGAGGCGTCCCTGCCGAACTTGGAGCTTGCCTCGCGCTTGCCGACCTTCGCCGCGCTCGTCGCGGCGGTGTGCTTCGGCACCTACTTCTCGATCCGCTACGACGTGCGCGGGCCAGCGCGCTTGCCGATCCCCTGGCTCTTGCTCGCCGCCGCGGTGATCGTGGCGCTCTTCGTGCCGGCGGCGTGGTTCTACTTCGCCGCGCGGCCGATCGTGCTCGGCGCCGCGCTCGCGACGACGTTCTACGCGGCCGAGGTCTGCGGGCGATCGATCCGGCGCAAGGAGCCCGGCAGCTTCGTCGTGTTCGCGTCGCTCGTCGTCTTGATCGCGCTCGTCGTCGCCGACGGCCTCGCCGCGTCGAAGGAAGATCTCTTGCCCTCGCTCTCGTCGATCGGCGCCGTCGGCGTGGCGTTGATCGTGACCTTCGTCAGCGTGCGCCAGTCGTCGCGCGACTACACGACGGTCGTGCAGAAGATGCAGGCGCTCGAGAAGGTGCTCGATGAGCGCACCGGCTTCGGCATCCTCGACGCCACGGTGCTCAGCATCAACAGCCGGCGCGCCTTCATGAACGTCGCTATCCACGAAGCCGCGCGCGAGCTCGAGGTGCGGCGGTGCTCGTTGGTGTTGGCGCACGACGACGGCACGCTGCACATCGAAGCGTCGGTGGGCTTGCCCAAACACGCGACGACGGCGCCGGTGCAAAAAGAGTCGAGCATCGCGCACTGGGTCTACGAGCAAGGCCAGCGCATCACGAACAAGACGCTGCCGGCCGAGCTCGCGAGCGGCAAGCGCGCCGGCAGCTACATGACGAACGCGTTCGTCTGCCAGCCGATCGCCGTCAACGGAAAGACGATCGGCGTGCTCAACGTCTCGGATCGCCACGACGGCCGCCCCTTTGGCCCGCACGAGGAGAACGTGGTCGCGCAGGTCGGGATGAAGATCGCGATCGTCCTCGCGCGTGTGCAGTAGCGACGGGCGCGGGTTGCAGCGCCACGGCAGCAGCGCGCTCTCGTTCGCGCGCGTCTCCGAACGTTGAAGCGCCTTGCATTCACGACCCACTCGGGCAATCGTCTCGGCCCGGAGCGTGTCCATGCACAAAGCGACGATCACTTGCGCCCTGACCGGGGTGCTCACCGATCCCAAACAGCACCCGGTCCCGGTGACCGCCAAGCAAATGGCCGACTCGGCGTACGAAGCGTTCAACGCCGGCGCCAGCATCATGCACTGCCACTTCCGCAAGCAGGAAGACGGCCTCGGCCATCTGCCAACCTGGGAGCCCGACGTCTGCGCCGAGATCGTGCAAGCCATTCGCGACAAGTGCAAAGGCGTCGTCATCAACCTGACGACGGGCGTGATGGGCGATGACATCTCGGGACCGGTCGCCTGCTTGGATCGCATCAAGCCCGAGATGGCCGCGCTGAACGCCGGCTCGCTGAACTATTTGAAGCTGAAGTCGAACAACACCTGGGCCTGGCCGCCGCTGCTCTTCGACAACCCGGTGAGCAAGATCGAAGGCTTCACCGAAGCGATGAAGCGAAACGGCACGGTGCCCGAGTGCGAGTGCTTCGACACCGGCATCCTGCGCAGCGTCGTCATGTTCGAAAGAGCCGGCTTGATCCCGAGCCCGCCGCACGTGTCACTGATCATGGGCGTCGCGAGCGGCATGCCGGCGAAGCCCGAGTGGCTGCCCTTGCTCGTCGCCGAGATGTCGCCCGGCACGCACTGGCAAACGATCGCGATCGGCCGCCAAGAAGTGTGGGCCGTGCACAGAAAGACGGCCGAGCTCGGCGGCGACTTGCGCAGCGGCGTCGAGGACACCTTCTATTTGCCGAATGGCGAGAAGGCGACGGGCAACGGCCAGTTGATCGAAGCGATGGCCAAGCTCGCGCGAGAAGTCGGCCGCGAGATCGCCACGCCGGCAGACGTGCGCGTCATGCTCGACGGCTACAAGAAACAGCACGAAAGGCCGAAGAAAAGCGCATGAGCCGTAGAAGGTCGTTCTGCACCGTCGTCGCCGCCTGCGCCGCGGCGACGATCGCAGTGAGCGCGCCGGCCTCGGCGGCGAAGAAGAAGCCCGCGGCCAAGGCTGCCGCGAAGAGCGCGCCGGCGCCAAAGCCGGTAGAGAAAGCACAGGAAAAGCCTGCGGAGAACGCGATCGACGCCGCGCCAGCCGCCGCCGATAAGACGCCGCCTCCTCCCGAAAAGAAGAGCGACAACGCGCCGACCGAAGTGAAGAAGGACGATCTCGACTTCGACCTGCTCGGTGAAACCAAGCCGTTGAGCGCCGAAGAGAAGCTGAAGAACGAAGAGATCGCAAAGGCGAGCAAGACCCGCCGCGCCGTCCTGCAGACGCACACCGCGCTCGGCTTCGTGCTGCTCGGTGTGCTCGCGACCAACACGCTCCTCGGCACCTTGAACTATTGGGACAAGTTCGCGGGCGGCGGCTTCACGCAGCGCTTCGAGCTCGCGCACAGGATCAGCTGGATCACCGCGACCGCGGTCTTCGCGACGCAGGCGGGCCTCGCGCTCTTCGCACCCGATCCCTTTCCGAAGCCCGGCCGCTGGGACACCGCGCGCGTGCATCGCATCTTGATGACGTCGGCCGCGGTCGGCATGGGCGCTCAGATCGTGCTCGGCCTCATCACGGCGTTTCGCTACGGCAACCTCGATCAGCGCGATCTGGCGCGGGCGCACTTGGCGATCGGTTACGTGACTTATGGGCTCGCCGCCGCCGGCGCGATCACGTGGTTGTTTTGAAGGAGAGCTTCATGTTGAAGACCGCATTCTTCGCGATCGCCTTTTGCGCGGCCGTTCCGCGCATCGCCGTCGCCGACGACAAGCTGTACTCGGTGGCGCCCGACAAGAGCTTCGTCAAGTACACCCTGGTCCACAAAGCGCACACCTTCGTCGGGACTGCGGACAAGGGCATCGAAGGCAAGGTGAAGCTGTCCGGGACGACCGCGCAGCTCATGGTGCGTATCCCCGTCGCGAACTTCGACTCCGGCAACAACAACCGCGACTCGAACATGCGCGACACCGTCGAGGCGACGAAGTTCCCGAACGTGGAGCTCAAGGCGGTGGCCGAAGGCGTCACCCCGCAAGACGGCCAGAAGACCAAGCACACCTTGAAGGGCAAGCTCACCTTTCACGGCGTCACCAACAACGTAGAGGTGCCGGTGGACGTGACCTGGAACGGCAAGAGCGCCAAGGTCACCGGCAAGTTCTCCATCTCGCTCGAAGCCTACAAGATCGATCGGCCGAGCCTGCTCTTCGTCAAGGTCGAGGACAAGCTCGATCTCGACGTCGATCTCACCATCACCGAATAGCGGAGTCGTAGACAGTGTCGGACACGAATCGGCGCGAGTTCTTGGTCACCATCGCCGCTGGCACGGCCGCCGCGGCCACCACCTGCTTACTGCCGAGCTGCGGCGTCGATCCGGCCCCGGCCGCCAAAGCGGGCGCCGTCGACGCCGCCGGGCAAGTGAAGTTCGCGCCAGGAACGATCAAGCAGCTCGAAAAGATCGGCGGCGCCGTGCTGCTGTCTGCCGGTGGGATCTCGCGGCCCATCCTCGTCATGCGCGTCTCGGCCGATGAGTACCGCGCGACCAGCGGCATCTGCACGCACGCGTCGTGTCCGGTCGGCTACGTGCCGGAACGCAAGATCATCGAGTGCCCGTGCCACGGCGCGCAATTCAACCTCGACGGCAGCATCTTGCGCCGGCCGGCGACGACGCGGCTCTCGGCGTTTCCGGTGCGCACCGATCCGGTCAGCGGCGAGATCGTCGTCGACACGAACGGCGACCGCGTGCCGGTGCTCGAGAACGGCCAAGTCGTCTTCGCGGTCGATCACTTCTCGTCCCTCGAGGTCGTCGACGGCATCATGATCTTCACGCCGATCGGCCTGCCGGATCCGCTTTTGGTGCTGCGCTACGATTCGGCGCATGTCTACGCCTACGACGCGCACAGCACCGCCGCCCGCTGCATCTTGGGCTATTCGCCCGATCGCCGCCGCCTCACCGACCCCTGCACCGGCAGCGAGTTCGACATCGACGGCACGATCCGCAACGGCCCGGCGAAGGTGCCGCTGAAACGATACGCGACCACCTTCGATGGGACGACGATAACCATCCAGATCGCATGACCCGCCTGAAACCTCTGCTCGTCGCCGGCCTGCTCGCGGCGTCCACCTCCTGCGGCGCCGGGCCGCGGGCGGCCCCGTACGTGCCGAGCGGCTACGCCGAGACCGAGTGCGGCAACTTCGAGGATCTGGCGCCCGCCTTGATCAAGTCGCTGCACAGCGGCGGCTTCGACAAGATCGCCGAGGTCTTCCGCACCGAGCTCGTGCCTTCGGGCGCGCTGCGCACCGCCGTCGCCGCCGTGCTGCGCCTCGCCAAGGACGCGCCGCCGCCCGACGGACTTTTGACGCCGATCGGCAAGGTCATCGACAACCCGAGCGTCGAGCCCGTCGTGACGCTCGCGCTGGCAGCGTTGAAGTACTTGGCCGGCCGTCTGCCCGCGACCAAGACGCACTACGAAGTGACGACCGTGCTCAGCAAGCTGCTCGGCGAGTGCAGCGATCCGAAAGGCCCGTTGACGCTCGTCGAGGTGCTGTTGAAGACCCACGTCCCGCTCGGCTGCACACCGGGCGATGACGGCTGCAAGCTCGGCACGATCGCGCTCTTTCGTCCGCTGCGCGACTTGCTGAGCGATCCCGCGACGCGTGAGCTGCTGAGCGCGCTGCGCATCGAGGCGATCCCCGAGGAGTCATTCGTCGTGCTGATGAACCAGCTGTTCACGATCTTGAAGAGCCCGAGCTTCTCGTTCACGGACGTGCGTGCCGTGCTGCAAGCGAACGTGTATCCGCTGATCGAGGCCGCGAGCTTGAAGACGAAGCTCGACGCGCTGCTCGACGTGCTCGATGAGCTCACCCGACCCGAGGTCGGCCTGCAAAGCTCGCTCAGAGAAACGCTGACCTGCGCGACGGCGAAAGATCCGAACGGCGACGTCAACCGCATGATCTACGCGCTCG
The DNA here is from genome assembly GCA_020848545.1 of Deltaproteobacteria bacterium. Taxonomy (GTDB): domain Bacteria; phylum Myxococcota; class JADLHZ01; order JADLHZ01; family JADLHZ01; genus JADLHZ01. Next base: position 97,671 of record JADLHZ010000085.1, read on the forward strand.
TCGTGCAGCCGGAGTTTCAGGTCTCGGAGCTCGTCTCGGCCGTCAACGCAACCGACGACATCGATCCGGATGAGAAGGTGGCGAAGTGGCTCGCGAAGGTCATCGGCATCTTGAAGGCCGACCGCGCGTTGAACGACGCGCTCATCGGCGTGGTCGTCAAGATGCTGCAAGAGCGGAACGCGGCGAAGGTGATCCCGTCGCTGCTCGACATCAGCGCGAGCGGCGCCCTCGCGGATCTTCAGCGCCTGCTCGAGCGCGGGTTTTCGAAGTGCAGCCGGCTGCCGAAGGGAGCGCCGCCGACATGAAGCGCGCATGGCTCGTGTTCTTCGTGGTGCTCTGCTCCGCGCGTTCGGCGCACGCGAACTGGTTCGACCTCTTCGGCGTCGGCGGCCGCGGCGCCGCGATGGGCAGCGCGATGACGGCCGCCGCCGATGATTGGACCGCGACCTATTACAATCCGGCGCTGTTGACGCTCGCCCCGACGCCGACCTTCGGCTTCGGCTACGCGTTGATGGCGCCGAAGCTCGACATGGCGCTCATCAACACGTCGCCCGCGTACGAGCCAAGGCAGACGCAATTTCAAAGCGGCATCAACGCCGGCTTTTCGATGCCGATGCCGGGGCGCCTGGGCGAGCGCTTGCACATGGGGCTCGTCGCGTTCATTCCGATCGGCCCGCTGGTGCGCGTTCGCATGATCGACTCATCGATGCCGCACTTCTTCGCCTACGATTACGCGCCAGGCACCTTCGTCATCTCGACGGCGCTCGGGCTCGAGATCACCGAGTGGCTGCGCGTCGGCTTCGGTGTGCATATCCTCGCCTCGCTCGTCGGCGGCGCCGACATGTCGCTCGACATCGCCAACGGCCGCTTCCCCCTGAAGAACATGGACGCCGCGCTCTTCATCACGCCCTCGCCGACCGCGGGCATCGCGGTGACGCCGGTCGCCGGCCTGAGCCTCGCCGTCAGCTATCGCGGCCAAATCAGCGTCGACGTGAACATCCCGGCGAAGGCGCACATCGAAGGCCTCGCCGCCGATCTCGATCTCAACATCAGCGGGACGACGCAATGGAAGCCGCATCAGATCAACTTCGGCGCCGCGTACATGATCCCGAAGTTTCCGCTCTTGCTCGCCGTCGACTGCACCTACGCGCTGTGGTCGCTCGCGCCGGATCCGACGCTGCAAGTCGCGCTGGCGCTCACCGGCGACGACATCGCGCGCCTCGGCCTGCTCGGCGTCCTCGACGCGCCGACGCCGGGCAACGAGCGCAAGCTGCCGCCCGGGTATTTCTCGAACACCTTCAGCTTCCGCGCGGGCGCCGAGTACCGCGCGATCGACTGGTTCGCGATCCGCGCCGGCTACAACCTGCGGCCGAGCCACGTGCCGGTGCAGACGAGCGGCACGAACTTGCTCGACAACGACACGCACACCTTGAGCCTCGGCCTCGGCTTCCGCTTCAAGGACGCGACGAAGTTCTTCACCGGCTACTTCTCGATCGACACGACGGCGCAGCTCGGCCTCTTGCCGCAACGGCAGCACATCAAGGACACCGCCGACGATCCCGTGGGCGACTTATCGGCCGGCGGCTCGCTCTTCAACTTCTCAGTGATGCTCAGCTACCTCTTCGGTCCGTAGCGTGAGGACAGCGATCTCGGCGCGGCTCATGAAGCGCATCGGTGGCCCCCAGTAGCCGGCGCCAGAGGTCACGTGTACGGTGAGCGCCCCTGATCTGCACACGCCGACCAGGCACCCTTGATCCCAACGGGCCAGCGCGCCGAGCGGAAAGATCTGGCCGGCGTGGGTGTGCCCTGAGAGCTGCAACACCGCGCCTGAACGCCGCGCGATCTCGTGCGACGCCATCGGTTGGTGCACGAGCACGATCGCCGGATGGGTGACGGCGCTGAAGGCGCGCTCGTAGTCCGGCGCGTGACCGCCCGAAAACTCTGGCGCCGACAGCTCGTCGACGCCGACGACGTCGAAGTCGCCTCGCGCCACGCTCTCGTTTTGCAGCACGGCGAGGCCGAGCGTTCGGAGATGCGCGACCCACGCGTCGGCGCCCGAGAAGTACTCGTGGTTGCCGAGCGCGATGAAGACGCCGTCCTTCGCCCGCAGCTCGCGCAGGGGCTCCACGTGCCACGCGAGCTCTGGAACGCTGCCGTCGACGAGGTCGCCCGTGATCGCGACGAGGTCGGGCTGCAGCGCGTTACATCTCGCCACGATCATCTCGACGAACGCGCGATCGATCATCGCGCCGACGTGCAAGTCCGCGAGGTGGACGATGCGATAGCCGTCGCGGGGAAAGAGCGGCACCGAGATTGTGCGCTCGGTGATCGCGGGCGCGCGCAACGCTTGCCACATGCTCAGCGCCGAGAGCCCGAGGGCGACCAGAAGCGCGGCGCGCGGCGGTGCGCGCACGAGATCACCGAGCAGCAAGGTGCCCATCGCGAAGTACAGGAAGCCTGCCCACGTAAACGCACACCACATGAGCGGCGCGGCGATCGCGCGCGGCGTCAGCGTCATCAGCTCGAGCTCGACCATTCCGAGCGGCAGCAGAAAGAAGAGCGCCACGAACGCCGCACGCACGCCGCGAGAAGCCGGTCGCTTGGGACGCGCGTAGAGCAGCCAAAAAAGGTATCGATGGACGGCCGCGCTCACGATCACCGCTCCGCCCACGTAAGCGAGCCAGTCGACGAGCGGCGGAATCAAGGAGGCGGAAGCTGCCGGTAGGCGTCGAGCGCGCGCGGATTGTCGCCAGCCGCCGTTGCCGCATGCCCGACGAGCAGCAAGGTCTCGGGAGTCCCGGGAGCGCTTTCACTGGCGCGGGTAGCCGCTCGGGCGATGCGCGAATCCGGACGCGGGCGGGCGGCCTCCAAGCGCTGAACGATCTGCTGCGTGTAAAGGAAGCGCTCGCGCGGGTGTGGATCGGGCTTCCAGCTGAGCTGCCAGATGAGCGCAGCAGCGGCGATCAAGATGACCGAGAGCGTGCGCCCCGCGCCGCTGCTCTCTTGAGGAGACGCGCCGCCAGCGGCGATGACATAGGCGATCGCGAAGAGCACGAGCCAGAAAGGCAGCACGGCGTAATACCCGCTGAGCCCAATGAGGTGGCCAACGCTCTGCGCGAAGACGCCCTGCTGAAACATCGCCCACGACAAATCGCGGAGCGGGTTCGCGAAGCTCTCCGGCAAATAGATATGCGTCGCCGCGACGAGCGCGGTGATGAGCAGCGACCAACTCCCGAGCACACCGACGACGAACGCCCCGCCAGCGACCGACGTCATCGCCTCCACCCCGCGCGCGAGCGGCCACAGGCAGAGCACCAGCGCAAACGCCACCGACGCGCCGTCTGCTGTGTTCGTGAACAAGAGCGCGACGCCGGCCGTGATCGCCAACACGGCCGACTCGCCGCTGTCGCCACGGCCGAGCATGAAGACGAAGCCGACGACCGCGATCGCCAGCAACGGCGCCGAGCGCAAGATCCCATCGCTCGCCACGAACAGGCGCCACACCCGGACGATGCCCGGCGCCGGAAGGCCCCAGAAGGTCGCTGCGCCGCTCGCGTGCGGCACGAAGAACGCGGAGCCGAAGCAGTAGTATTGATAGACGCCGAGGCCTACCGCGCCGAGCGCCGCGAGCCCGACAAAGGGGACGATCCAGCGCGGGTTGCGCGCGCGCCCGGCGCCATAGACGAAGAGCAAGGGCAGCGCGAAGACCGCCGTACGGCAACACACGACGGCGATGGCGAGGAGCAGGCCGGCGCCGACGAAGCTCGCTTGCTGCGGCCAATCGGTTTCGTCGCCGAGCAAGACGAGGCAGAGGAGCACGCAGAGCGCAGCCGTGAAGCCGCCGTCGAGCGTCGTCGCCGCGTGCATCAGCGGCACGAGCGCAGCGATCGCGAGCACGCCGAGCCGCGCCGCCTGCGCGTGAACGCCGCGTCGGACGAGGAAGAAGAAGAAGATCAGCGCGACGATCGCCGCCGGGAGCTGCGCGAGCGCGAGCCGCAGCCAGCGCATCGCCGTCGCGTTCGTGACCTCGGCGCCGAAGACCCACGCCACGACCTTCGCCGCAGCGAACGCCGGCACCGCCAAAAACGCGAGCCCCGGCGCGAGCGCGGAGTAGGACTCGCCGTCGACGACCACCTTCGCCCCGAGATCGCCGTGCTTCTTCACTTGCTCGCTGATCTTGACGCTGCCCTGCTCGACGAGCGCGCGCGTGAGGTAAAGCGTGGCGAGCTCGTCACTAGAGAAGCCGCTCGGCGCTTCGTGCCGGAAATACGGCAGCGCCACAAACAGGAGCAAGATGGGCCACACCGACGCGCTCTTGCTCGGGCTCATTTCGACAGCTCCAGGTCGACGCAGACGCCGCGCTCGGCGGTGACCGCGAGCTCGACGCGCCGGCTGCCGATGCGCAACGCTTTGCTGGCTCGGTGCCAGCGGCCGCCGGCGTCGCTCGCGCCAAGCTCGGCGACCGCGACCTCGGCGTCGTCGACGCGCAAGACCGCCCGCGCGGGCGCCGGAGGATCGGCGTCGCCGCGCGCGAGGTAGAGCTCGGCGTCCTTCAGCGCATCGAGATCGGCGAGGCGAAGCTGCATCACGATCTCGACCCCGGCCGGCGCCTGCGCCCACAAGCAGCGGCTCTTGGCACCCGTGATCATCAGCTCGCGCCGCTCGACGACGACGTTTTGCCGCGGACACGAACGCCTGCGCGTGTCGCCTGCGCACTCGGCGACGCCCGGAGAATCTTCGACGAAGACGCGCGTCGTGGCGAAGTCGACCGAGAGCGAATGCGCGGCGACGCGCAGGACGGCCACCGCCTTGCCGACGAAGTCGCGCCACTCTTCCAAGTGGAAGACATTTTCGACGAGCGCCTCGGGCGGCGCCGTCTCCGACGCGAAGAGCACGTCGCCGAGGCCGGCGAGGTCCAAGTGCTGGCGGCCGTCGACGAGGATGATCGGCAACTGCTGCATCCGATCGAGCACGTCGAGCTGCCACGCCGGATGAAAGAGCAGCACACGGCCCGTGCGCTTGTCCTTTTCATCCTGCTTCTCGATCTGCTTGGCCGCCGCTTCCCATGTGCCCGAGCGCGCCGGCGCAAAACGCCAGTAGCTCGCGCCGAGGATGAGGCAAGCGACGACGAGCAAGGTTCCACCATGACCGCGCGCACGCCGGCGTCCGCTACCGAGTTGGAAGCCCTCGCTCACTGAACAGACAATGTAGATCGCGGGGCGACGGCAGGTCTATTATTTGCGTGAGGAAACCCTCAGAACACGCCGCTCACCGTCGCGCGCACGGCCTTCTCTTCCTTGCCGCTGCCGGCGACGCCCGTGACGCTGTAGGTGATGCCGTTGCGACTGCCGGAGAACGTCGCGCTCGCGCGGACCGGCACCCCGGCTTGTGGCTGCACGTCTACGCCGCCTGCCATGCTGCCAACCGGCGTCCTGAGGCCGAGGCTCACGCGCGCGCCGGTGAGCGAGTCGCTCTCGTTCGGGGCCAGCGAGAGGCCGGTCGCCAGCGAGAACGGGCCGTAGCCGAGGTCGACCTGGGGTGTCACGAGCAGCACGCCGTCGCCGCTCGGGTCGAAATCGATCGCCACGCGATACGCGAGCTTCGTCCCATCCTTCTCGTCGACCGTGATGGCATGCGTCGTGGCCCTGAGCACGTCAGAGGAGCTCCACGTGAGCTCGCCGAGGTACGCGTAGGAAACGTCGCCGACCTTCAGCATCGTCGACAACCGCAACCCTTGGAGGAAGAGGTTCTCGAAGTCCTGGCCGTGCAGCCACGCCAGCGCGCCTTGCTCGAGGTTCACCTTGCCGAGGTCGCCGTTCACCACCACGCCGGCCTTGATCGTCGGCTCCGCGAGCTCGGGCGCTGCCACGAGGCCGCCCGTCAAGCTCAAGCGCTTCGGGACGACCTCGAAGCTTTGCACCGTGTCGATGCCGGTCGCCTTCTTCACCGCGTCAGTGCCCTCGGAGTAGGCCAAACCGGCGAGGCCGCCCGCGGCGACGATCGCGGTGACGATCTTCACGGCGAGAGACTGCTTCTTCCAGTAGCCCACGATCTCCGTTTTCGGATCGATGCCGCTGAGCTTCAGCAGCAGCTTCAAGAAGATCTCGACGACCTTTTGCGCGTCGGCATCGTTCGCGTTTGCTTCCAGCTTGCGCAGGGCGTCGATCAACGCGCGAGCGTCCGCGGGAGCGAGCTGTGTCGCGATCTGCGCCGCCAGATCGGAGGTCATCGGCGGCCCGTTGCCCTTCGCGGTCTGCTCGAGCCAGCCGCGCAGAGCGTTCGAAAACGCGTTCGTCTCGGGGGCGAACGCCGGGGTTTGCTTCTTCTTGCCGACGGGGTCCGCCATGCGATCGTTTTCGGCGCGGGACGTCGCCGCGGCGTCGGGCCCTGCGCTCGTCAAGCCGGCTTGACGCGGGCGGAAAGCATTCGGCTGCTCGCTAAAACGTAAGCGGCGAGCCGCTCAGGCGCGATCCTTCGAACTCTTCCTTGAACATGTGCCGCAGCATCGCCGCGATCGCGAGCGGGTTGCCGACCTCGGGCTGAAGAAACGGCGCGATCGCAGCCCGCATCGCCTGCGCGTTGGCGAAGCGCTTGTGGGCGGCGTGGGCGAGGCCGGTGTTCAACACCCAGGCGATGCCGGGCGGAATGTCGGGGTTCAGCGCGCGAAAGTCCGGGCGCGCGCCTTCGCCGATCCGCCGCATGACATCTTGATCGCTCTCTTGGCCTTGCGGGGCGAACAAGCGCCGGCCGGTGAGCGCTTCGGCCATGACAATCGTCATCGAGAAAAGATCGCTGCGCTGGTCGACGGGCTCGCCGAAGCACTGCTCGGGCGACAGGTAGCCGAGCTTGCCCATGGTCAGCCGCTGCAGCGCCGTGTCGTCGAGGCCCGGGAGCAGCGCGACGCCGAAGTCGCCGAGCAAGGTGCGCCCGTCGTACGCGATGAACAGGTTGTGCGGCGAGACGTCGCGGTGCACGAGCCCGAGCGCCTCGCCGGTCGCGCTCTTTGCCGTGTGCGCGTAGCCCAAGCCCTTCAACGCTTCGTCGATGATGAACAGGACGAACGGGATCGGGAAGCGGATCTCTTTTTTGCGCGCGCGAGAGAGCACCGCGTCCAAGTTCTGGCCGTCGACGTAGTAGAGCGCGACGAAGTACGAATTCTCCGTGCTGCCGAAGTCGAGCGTCTTGATCACGTTCGGATGATCGAAGCGCCGGCACAAATCGATCTCGGCCATGAAGCGATCGACAAAGTCGGGATCCGACGCCGCCGCCTCGGTGAGCTGCTTCAAGACGACGACCGGCGCCCGCGGATCGCGGCTGTCGCGGGCGCGATAGACGATGGCCGTGCCACCTTCACCGAGCTTGTCGATGATGTCGTAGTGGCCGATGCGCATCAGTAGTCAATGATGCCCTTCGACGCGTCCGGCATCGGGTCGTAGATCCCGGCAAGCGGCGTCGCTTGGCGTTTGTAGATGAGCCGATACGCCGCGAAGTTCGCCGTCACTTTCTTCACGTAGTCGCGCGTCTCTCGGAACGGGATCTCCTCGACGAAGACGTCGAAGGGGAGCTCACGCAGGCGCAGGAGCCACTGGTCGACCGAGAATGGCCCCGCGTTGTATGCCGCCGCCGCGAGCGCCGGGTGGTTCGAGAAGTTCGACATCAGGCGCGCGAGGTACGCCGTGCCGAGGCGGATGTTCACTTCGGGCTGTACGAAGGTCGACGGCGGCGGCTCGCCGATCTCACGCGCGATCCGCTGCGCCGTCTTCGGGATGAGCTGCAAGAGGCCTTGCGCGTCGGCCCACGATTTCGCCTCGGTCTTGAAGGTGCTCTCTTGGCGCATGACGGCGTAGACGAGCTCCTCCTGCACGCTGAAGCGATCCGACGCCGGCTTGACGTACTTGGCGAAGGCGCGGGGATAGGCCAGCTCGAGCACGCTGCGCTGCTCTTCGTTGATCGACGTCGGCGAGAGCGGCTCGCGCAGCACGCGTCCGAACTTCGCCTTGGCGATGACGAAGCCGCGGAAGTGATCTTCCAGGCGCTCGTGCAAGTGCGCGAGCATCAGCGCGTCGTCTTGGTTCTCGGGGATCGGCACGTCGCGCATCGCCTTCGACGCGAGATCGAAGAGCCCGAGCTGCCAGAACAAGGACGCGCGCATGAACTGGCGCAGCCCGGCCGGAAATGCGCCACGCATCATCGCCATGACCTCGGTCGGCTGCAACGGCGACCTGGCGGCGAGCGGCGGCGGCACCGCGGGCTCGGGCGCCTTCGCTGGGCCACCGCTCAACATGCGCAGGCGCTCGCTCGACAACCAACCGTAGTACGCCCAAGGATCGTCGCCGCGCACGCGCTCATAGAGATCGACGGCCTCGTTCCTCTTGCCTTCAGCCTCGCGCATGCGGGCGATCCAGTATTGCAGGCGTGGGATCAGCGGGCTCGTCGGGTTCTTCTCGATGATCTCGCGCCACGTTTTTTGCGCCTGCGCGTTGTCGCCGGCGCGGTAGTAGCTCCAGCCGAGAAACCAGCGCGCGTCGTTCGCCTTCGGATCGCGCTGATTGTCGGCGATGAACTTTTGGAAGAGCTTGCGCGCTTCGACGACGTTGCCGCTGTCGCGCAGGAGGACCGCTTCGAGGAGCTGCGAATCGCGCTTGACCTTGGCGACGGTCGACTCGGTCGCGAGCGTGCTCATCACCTTCGCGGCCTCGGGGTAGCGCTGCAGCTGCGAGAACGCGCGGCCGATGACGCGCAAGACGTCGTGGCGCAATTCTTTGTTCGACTGCACCGGCGCTTGCTTCAACAGCAGCTCACAGAGCTCGACCGCCACCTCCGGCACCTTGCGGCGCAGCGCCGACGATGCGCGCCGGAGCAGCACGCCGGCTTTGCGCTCGGGCGTCAGCTCTTTTTTGTGCTCGGTGAGGACGCTGAGCAAAAGCGACTCCGCCTCTTCGTCGCGGCCTAGGCGGGCGAGCTCTCTGCCGCGCGCAAGCTTCTCGTCGAGCGTGAGGCGGGCGTCCAGCTGGTGCTTCGTCGCGAGATCGTAGGCCAGCGTGCGCGCCTTCTCGCCCTGCGGAAAGTGCGGATAGTAGATCCACACGCGCTTGTAGATCGCGAGCGCCTCCTTCGGATCGCCGGTGTCTTCGGCCCAGCGCGCCTGCAGGAGCAACAAGCGCACGAGGCGCGGCTCGTCGGGGGTGCGCACGAGGAGGTCGTTGAGCGTCTCGCTCGCTTTTTCGCGCCGGCCGGTGCGCAAGTACACCTGCGCCAACATCTCCGCAGCGTCTTCCTTCGTCGTCGTGTCGAGCGCGCGCGCCTGCAGCTCGACGAGCACGCGCTCGGCCGGCTCTTCGAGCTTGCCGCCGATCAACGCTTCGGCGAGGCGCAGCGAGATGAAGTCGTAGAGATCGGCGAGCTCGGCGCGGGCGAGCTCGAGCGAGAACACGGCCTCGTCGAAGCGGCTGGCCTGCAGCTCGAGCATGCCCAAGAGAAAATGCGCGCGGCCGACGAGCGCCGACTTCGGCCGCTGTTGGATGTAGCGGCGCAACGCCTGCTCGCTCGGGTCGTCGACGAAGAGCAAGGCATCGCTGAACACGGAGTCAGCGTCGGCGGGCGCCGGTTGGGTCGTGGGCTTCTCCGCTGCGCTCCCGTCAGAAGGAGCGACCAGCATCAGGACGCTGAGACATGTCGCGGAGAGGAGACGCATGACCAAGGTAAAACATGGTCATCCGAGGAAAGGCGTTTTGCAAGAAGTCCCGCGGTGATTACCAGCGGTTTTGACGGCCACCGCCGCCCGCGCCGTCGCGGAAGCGGGGGGTGCGCGGCTCGATCGGACGGGCTTCGTTCACCGTCAACGTGCGGCCGCCGAGCGACTGGCCGTTCATGCCTTCGATCGCCTGCTGCGCTTCGTCATCGCCGCCCATCTCGACGAAGCCGAAACCCTTGGAGCGACCGCTGTCGCGATCCAGGATCACTTTGGCCGACGTGACCTGACCGAAGCGCTGAAACGCTTGACCCAGTTCTTCATCGGAAATGCTGAAGGGGAGATTGCCAACGTAAAGCTTCGTACCCATGAACCATCCTCAAAACAAACTTTGCCGCCAACCACCACCAAGCACAGCGCGAAGCAGTGGGTGGCCTGCGAACGGGCGGCGGATTAGCAACAGGTTTTTCCTTTGTCACTGGACCAGTCACTTTTTTTCGTTCGTGGACGTCGACGATTTCCCGTGAGCGTGGCGGTGGAAAAGCAGCGGCCACGGGGATCGTTGATCGCGAGGCGAGACAGGGCGGTAGACGATCCGGAGCTGCGACGATTTGACGGCCCGATCGGAGTCGGCGATCGCCCCGCGCCATGCGTGACGAATCTCTGCTCGCGATCGCTCTGCTCCTTTGGCTCGCCGCCGCGTTCGGTCTTTCGTTTTCGAGCGGCGCGGCGTGCGCGGCGTTCGGGGTCGCTGGCCTCTTCTTCGGCGCGTGGGCGCTCGCATTGCGACAGAAGGCCCCTGCCGTCGTTGCTCTGATCGCCTTTTGCGCCGGCCATGCCGCGCTGTTTTCGCACCGGGCGCTCACGCGTTTGGCGTCGATCCCTTTCGGCGAAGTCCGCGCCGAGCTCACCTTCGAAACCGCGCCAGCCCTCGTCGAGCCAGACGCGCCATGGATGCGCGCCGAGCCGGCGCCGCCTCGCTATCGCGCCCGTGCCCGGGTCGAGGCGATCGACGAGCGCCCGGTGTCGCCGTTTTCGATCTGGCTCAGCGTGGCGAGCGAAGCGTGGCTCCCAGGCGATCGCGCGACGGTCATCGGCGAGCTGCGGGCGCTCCCCGGGCCGCAGTGGGCGTACGACTCTGATCCACAAACAATCGCGCTCCGCCGCGGCGTGTTCGCGACGGTCGCCGCGACGAACCCGGCGCTCGCCGAGCGGCTCGGTCCCTCGGCCGATTTTGCGATCGCCCGCGCCCAGGCCGCCGCCAGCGCCCGGTTCATGGCGCAAGCGAACGGCGCCGGCGCAGCGACCGCCGCGGCGATGATCCTCGGCGACCGGCGCTTCCTCTCGCAGCAGGACGAAGAGGCGATGGCCCGCGCCGGGTTCGTTCATGTGATCAGCGTCTCCGGCTTGCACCTGAGCGCCCTCGGCCTACTGCTCTGGCTGGTGCTCCGCCGAGGGTTTCGCGCCTCACCAAAGATCGCGGCGCCGGCCGCGCTCCTCTTCGTGTGGGCCTATGCGCTCTTCTCGGGTGCCGAGGCACCGGCGCTGCGCAGCGCGATCATGCAGACGCTGACGCTCATCGCGCTGGCGAACGATCGCGTCGCCGCGCCGAAGCGCACGCTCGCCCTGAGCCTCGCCGCGCTCTGCCTCGTTTGGCCGGAGTCGACCCGCGATCCGAGCTTCGCGTTCTCCTTCATCACGATGCTCGCGTTGATCGTCGTGACTCCGCGACTGCGCTTGCCGGAGCGGCGTTGGCTGAAGGCACCTGTCGCGCTCGTGGCCGCGGCGTGCATCGCCAGCATCGCCGCTTGGCCTCTGTCGGCTTGCTGGTTCGGCAACATCGCGATCGCCGGCGTGATCACGAACCTCGTCGCGGTCCCGCTGGCCACCTTCGTCATGCTCCCGCTCGGCGTGCTCTGGCTGCTGAGCTTCGGGGCGTTGCCTTTTCTTGCGGCTTGGCTCGCGCTCGCCGGCGAGGGGCTCGTCGCGATCGCGCACGCCGTGCCGATGACGCTGGCGCCGGACGTCCTCCTGCGCGATCCAGAGGTGATCCTGGCCTACGCCGCGTTGGCCTGCGTCGCGAGCGCGCACCCTGCGCTGCGGCGGCCGGCGATCGCCTTCGCCGCAGCGTTCTTCGTCCTCTTCGCACAGCCGGCGGTCGCGCGCTGGACCTCGTCCGATCTGACGCTGCACACGCTGCCGGTCGGGCAAGGCGATGGCCATGTGCTCTTCTTGCCCGGGGGGACGACGATCGTGATCGACGGGGGTGGCACGCCCGACGGCCGCGTCGATCCCGGCCGTCGGGTGCTGCGCCCGTTCTTGCTCGCCCATCGCGTGCGATCTTTGGACGCCGTCGTTCTGACGCACGCGCATCCCGATCACTATGGCGGCCTCGCCGATGTCGTCACGCACTTCGCCACGGACGCGTTCGTCTGGCCGGGCCAAGGCGGCGAGAGCACAGGCATGCGTCACCTCTTGGCGCTGGTGCGCGGCGCGCGGATCGACGAGCGCCTCGCCGCCGGCGCGCGCTTACCCGCGGCGCTCACCGTGTTGCATCCGCTGCCGGGCGGCGCCGAGCCGTACTATGGCGAGCTATCGCTCAACGATAACGCGATCGTCCTTCGCGCCGCGCACGCCGGGCGGTCGATCCTCCTCACCGGCGACGTCGAGGCGATCGGCGAGGACCTGCTGCAAACACCGCCCGCCGATGTATTAAAATTAGCACATCACGGCAGTCGCACCTCGACCAGCGCGGAGTTTCTCGCGCGCGTGCGGCCCTCGATCGCCGTGGTGTCCGCCGGTCGCGACAGCCCCTTCGGCCATCCGCACGCCGACGTCGTCGCGCGGCTCGCCGGCGCCGGTGTGCCTTTGTTGCGCACGGACACGAGCGGGGCGGTCGAGGTCCGCATCGGCGCTGACGGCGTCCTGCGCGCTACGGCGTTTCACGAGGAGTGATCGTCTGTGTTGACTAAGTCCCTAGCTAAGTTCAAGCTGCGAAGCATGCGCCGCGTGAGCACACACCAGGCCAAGAGCCAGCTTTCGAAGCTCCTGGCCGGCGTCGAGCGCGGCGAGGCCGTCGTCATTCTCCGCCGCGACAAGGCGATCGCGAAGCTCGTTCGGGCCGAAGATAAACCCAGCGCGCGTCAACGTCCCCGCGTCGGCACGGTCACGTCTGCGAAGGTGACAGCGAGCGCCGACGCGTTCACGCCGCTCGACGCAGACGCGCTCGCCGCCTGGGGGATCGCATGACGCGGCTACTCCTCGACACGTGCACCTTCGTTTGGCTGGTCGCTGAGCCACGCAAGCTCGGGCGCGCAGCCAAGAAGGCGATCGACGCCGCCGAGACGCTGGTCTTGAGCGACGTCACAGCCCTCGAAGTTTGCCTGAAGTGGCGCGCGGGAAAGCTGCGCCTGCCGGAACCGCCGCGGCGCTGGATCACCGAGCAAGCCGAGGCTTGGCACGTCGAATGGCTGAGCCTTCGGCAAGAGCACATGTTCCGCGCGAGCGAGCTCGAGCCGATTCATGCGGATCCCTACGACCGGCTGCTCGTGGCGCAAGCTCTCTCGGAGAACCTGCGCATCGTCACCCCCGACGAGGGCATCGCCCGTTATCCTGTCAGCACGCTCTGGTGACCGCGTCGAGAAGTCGTGGCCCGCGCGCGTCCATGTTAAACCATGATGCATGCGCATGACGTTCGCCTTCGCGCTCATGACGCTCGCCGCCTGCGAGCAAGTGAAGGAAGCGAAGTCTTTCTTCCAAGCCCGTCCGGTCGACGACAAGACCGCGATCGAGGTCGACACGACGCCGCGGCTCGGCGCCGGCGTCACGGGCAGCGTGTTCATCGACGGCAACAAGGTGGCGGCGAAGACCCCGCACAAGGAGAAGCCGCTGCCGCCGGGCAAGCACACGATCCGTATCGAAGCGAAGGGCTACATCAGCCAAGAGATGGAAGTGGACGCCAAAGAAGGCGAGGTCACGCAGATCTCGCTCGCGTTGAAGCTGATGCCGCCTGCGCCTGGACAAAAATCGACGCAGACCAACGGCGGACAGCCGAGCAGCGGCAGCGGCAAGAAAAAGGGCGGCAAGGTCGAGAAGGAAGAAGAGGACAAAGAGGAGGCCGCCGAGCCCGCGTCGCACATCACGAAGACGCTGCTCGTCACCACGACGCCGGCGCAGCCCGTGTTCCTGGACGGCGCGTCAGTCGGCAACGGCACGGGGCTACGCCTGGATGTCGCACGCACGACAGGCGAGCTGCGCCTGGGCGACGGCATCACCTTCACTTATTCGAACAAGCGCACCGGCGTGCGCATGCAGGTGAAGGATCTCGGCGATCGGAGCGTCGTCGTCGACGGCAACGCGATCACGGCGAAGAAGAGCATCGAGATCGACACGCGGCCGCGACGGATCGAGATCACGGATATTGAAGGGAAGCGGATCGTCGCGCTGATGAAGATCGTGGAATAACTCGTCAACGATCTCCTGCTCGTGCTCGGATGCGTGCTCGTGCTCGTTGCCGTGCACGGGAACGGTCACGGTCACCGTCACGAGATCGCCAACGGCTCCGTGTACGTTCCCGTGCAAGAGCACGAGCAGGAGCACGTTCCCGGGCACGAGCAGGAGGATCGAGGGCGAATTCAGATCACTCTGGCGATCGCCGCGACGCCAGGGTGCGCGGGCGCGAGCGTCTTCGCCCACTCGAACGCACGCAACGCCCGCCCGTGATCGTGCAAGTGGTGCAGCGCGAGCTCGCACGCCATCAACAACGCATCGAGCGCGTGCTGCTCGGAGGCTTCGGCCAGGCGCTCGCACGCCGCCACCGCCAGCGCGTAGTCGGCGTCCGCGATCGCGAGATCGATGACGAAGCGATGCGCGGCCGCCGAGCTCGGATCGAGACGCACCGCCTCCTCGCCGAGCGCGCGGGCCTGCGCCGCGTCGTCGAGCTCGTGCGCGAGGACGATCGCCGACATCAGAACGACGTCGCTCTTCTCCTCTCGCTCCCCTGCCGGCAACGCCAGCACGTGCTGCGCGTACGCTGCCACGAGCTCTCTGTATCGCCGCCCGCGGCGCAGCGTCGCTTCGGTCGCCCGCAGCTCGTCGAGGTCGACGATCGCCCGCGCGACCTCGGCGGCGCTCGCGACGGCCGTGCTCGCGCCGAGCAAAGGCATGCCCGCGAGGTGCTCGAAGATCGTCTGCGCCCGCGTCGGATCGAGGAGCGGCCCGCGGCAGAGATCGTAGAGCCGCTTCAAGTAGCGGCGCTCGCCGTCACGCTCGCTCGTGCGCGTCGCCAGGTCTTCGAGCAGCGCCGCGAGAGCTTGGTAGCCCTGCGCCTCTTCGGCGAGCGCTTGCGCCTCGTCCCACAGCCGCTCGTCGGCAGGGCGCACGCGTATGGCGCGCAAGAGCTCGAAGAACGCGCGATCCGGCTGGTGCAAGCGCAGGTGGGCGTGGGCCGCGCGCCGATGCAGATCGACGCGCTGCTCCTCATGGCCGGGCCGGCGCAGCTGCAAGAGCCGTGCGGCGATTCCGCGCACGAGCGCGGCGTCGTCATGCTCCACCTCGGCGAGATCGAGCAGCGCGCGCGCCGACGCGATGTGCGAGGGATCTTCGTCGAGCGCGCGGGCATAAGTGCGGATCGCTCCGCGTGTGTCTTCGCCCTCCCGGTACGCTTCACCGATTTGAAACCATAGCGCCGCCCGTTGCGGTGGAAGAAGCGTCACCGCGGCGCGCTGCAAGAACGCGTCGACCGCCTCGGCGATCTTGCGCTTATCCGCCGGGTTCTCGGTGGCGATGCGCAGCCGCTCGATGTCTTTGGCGGCGAAACCCTCTTTGAGCAGCGTGCGGAGCGCGTCGCTCATGGGGTGAAATTCAGCGTCTCCGGCCCGAGCTCGAAGTCACGCACGAGCACCGCCTCGCCGCCACGCCCGTCGCGCATGACCACGTGGATCGCGAAGCGATCGTTCTCGGCGCCGAGCAGAGGGGGGTGAATCGTGACGATGTCCTGATCGAAGGTCGTGCGCTGATCGATGGTGCAGTCCGGCGAGCATGACCAGGTGAAGCTCGCCTCTTCGACGAAGGTGAGCAGCTCGCCGTTGAAGTCGACGACGGCGTAGGTCTGCAGCGTCGCCGGATCGAAGAGCGGACGCAGCACGTAAGGATCGTTGCGCGCCAGCCGCGTCACCGCCCGATCGTCGCCGAGGTCGCGGCCTCCCTGCTCGATCATGAAGCCGGTGAACGCAGGGTTCTTGTTCTTCGGTCCGAACGGCGGCGTGATCACCAGGCGCTTCAAGCCGTCGATCGTGCGCTCGCCGTTGTCGCCACGAACGACGAAGGTCCGCTGCAGGCCGTAGATCTGCTCGAGGAAGCCGACGCCAGAGAGCGCATCAGCCTCGATCGCAACGTCGACGTCGAAGCGATGCAGATCCGTCGCGACGTTTTGCGCCGTGCCGGAAGACAGGATCTCGGTCGGGTTGTCGGCGTCGGGCGAGATGAGACAGTCCGCCGAGCCGCCCTTGGCGCAGCGATAGAGCGTCGCGACGACGGGCCGGCCGCCGCCGTCGGGATCGTAGAACCACGCCGTCACGCGCACCGTCGTTCCCGGCGCGGCCTCCGGCGGATCGACGACGAGGGCGATGACGCGCAGGTCACGCACGACGTAGGGCTCGGGCAACGCCGGTCCACCGCACGCAGCGAGGGTGACGAAAGCCAGAAAGCGGCAGAGTGCTCCGAATGCAAGGCGCGACCGAGCGAGCAGCGGAGGCGTAGCGATAGCCAAGCGGCGAGTGAGCGGCAACCTCCGTCGAGCAGCGGAGCGACAGAGCAACGCAGCAGTCGGGGCGCTATGGCGCTTTCTGGTCACCACTCCGCCTCCAACCCGAGCACGGGAAGCACGGGCAAGCCGCTGAAGTACTGCTGCTTCGAGAAGTCGAACGAGTACTGAAAGAACTCGGCGTTCTGGTGGTTATAGACGTTCTGCACGTCGACGTAGACCGTGAGCCACCAAGTATTGAAGGTGAACTTCTTGTCCACGCGCAGATCGAGCTGATGGAAGGTCGGCAGCCGCGTCGATCGAAACGCGCCGTTCACGCGCCGATACGAGCCCGTGTCTGAATCCCACACCGAGCCGACGACGGGCGTGCCGGGGTTGCCACTGACGACGCGAAAACGCGCGCCGACTTGAAAGCCGTAGGGCAAGATGTAGCTCGCGACGACGATGAAGATGTGCGTCTGATCCGATCCGAACAAGAACCAATCGCCGTCCGTCTTCCGCTCGCTGCGCGAGAGCGTGTAGGCGATCCAGCCGAAGAAGTTCTTGTATGGCTTGTGGCGCAGCAAGAGCTCGCCGCCGTAGACGCGCCCGATCGTATTGTTCTCGAAGAGCAGCGGCTGGATGTTGCCGTTGGTCAGCCGGACGCGCGAGCTGCCGCCTGGCTCGTCCCAGAGGTAATTGAAGAAGCCGCTCATCTCGAGGCTGAGCGCTTGCGTGATGTTCCACTCGAAGCCGAGCGTCGTGTGCAGCGCGCTCATCAGCTGCAAATCCGGGTTGCCGAAGTCTTGGATGATGTTGAGCGCTTCCGGCCGCTTCTGAAAGACGCCGACCGCGGCCTTCAAGTCGAGCGGCTCGGCCACTTTGAGCTTCGCGCTGAGCCGCGGCATGAACGCTTGTCGCGCGCGGCCGACGTACGAGATGTTCTCGGCACGAATGCCGGGGAGGAGCTTCAAGCGGCCGAGCTTCATCTCCGCTTCCACGTAGACGCCCGCTTCGATCGTGTCCTGCACGTTGTCGAAGTTCGTAAACGGCGGGCTCTCGGTGCCCGGGTTCGGAAACTGGGGGAAGCGCGGGAGCAACGGCAGCTTCGTCCGCAGCCAGGTGCGGTTGTACTGGATGTCGGTGCCGAGGATGAACGAAAGCCAGTCGTAGGGCTTGTAGCGGATCTCTTCGCGCAGCCCGAGGTTGAACTCGTTCAAGCGGAAGAACACGTCGGGCGTGTTGGCGCTGTTGATCTCGAACTCGACTTGCAGCGCCAAGGTGTTCGTCACTTCTGGCGAGAGCTTCAAGGTCCACATCGGCTGAATCGCGTGAAAGTCGAGGCCGACCTCGAGCTCCGCCGGGTTGAACGCCGAGGTCTGCTGCGTCGGCGTCTGCACGAACTTCAAGCGATCGTCCGAGCCGAAGATGAAGAGCTGAAACTCGCCGATGTTCTTCGTCTTGTGTACGAGCCGCGCTTGGTAGTCGTAGAACACCGGGATGAGTGTGGGATTCTGGATCTGCCCAGGCACCGGCGGGTTCGCGAGACGGAAGACGAGTGGCAGGAAGAGATCGTACAAGGACCGCCGAAAGCCGACGTCGATGATGGTGTTCTCGGTGACCGGGATCTCGGTGAACAAGCGCACGATGCCGAAGTCGAGGGACGCCTTGCCGCTCCACTTCTCGTAGTTCGGCTTGCGCGTCGTGACTTCGATGATGCCCGCGGTCGCCCGGCCGTAGCGCGTCGAAAAGCAGCACGGCAGAAACGTGATGTCTTCGATCAGCGACTCTTGGATGACGCTCGGGCCTTGGCCGAAGTGGTAGAGCGCCGGCAGCTTCATGCCGTCGATGTAGAACTCGGAGCTGTTCGGCGATGAGCCGCGGATGACGAGGTTGCCACCGATGAGCGGCGGCCGCGCGACGCCGGGCATGTTTTGGATCGCGCGCAACGGATCGCCGAAGCTGCCGGGAACCTTGATCAGCTCCTCGCGCGAGATCACCCGCTTCGTCACCTCGCGTTGATCGCGCTTGCCCTGCACGATCGTCTCGAAGGGATCGATCCACGCGCGCTGGAGGTAGACCTTCTCGCCGGTCTCCACGTTCTTCTCGAGCTTGTAGTTCATCGTCCGCGCGCGGTGCTGCGGGCTCGTCAACGTGAGCTTCGCCGGGCCGAGCGGCAAGTCGCGAAACTCGCAGCGGCCTTTGTCGTCGGTCATGCCTTCGATGTCGAGATCGGCCACCTGCACGCGCAGAACGACGCCGGGCAGCCTCGAGCGCGTGCCGGCTTCGCGCACGTCGATCTTGAGCACCGCCGTTCCGTAGGTCACTTTCTTCGGCTGCGAAGCCGGCGCCTCCGCGGTCGCTTGCGACGACGCCGGCTCGGACGCCAAAGAAGAAGACGGTTGCGTCGACGCGATGTCGTCGGTGAAGGTGTAGCGGTAATAGATGCCCATCGCCGCGGGTTTATTGTCGATCTCGCCTGGGATGAACTTCAGCTGGAGCGCCGCTTCCTCCGCCGCCGTCACGAACGCCAGCGCGATCTTCTCTTTGTCCTGCACGACCGCCTTCGTCACGTTGCCTTCGGCGTCGAGGTACAAGATCAGGACGACTTCGAGGTTGCCTTTGCCGCGCTCTTCTTCCGGATAGCGCGCGGGCACGTAGGTGCGAACGGCGGGGTTCTTGGTCAGCTCCGGCGCCTTTTGCACCGGCTGCGACGCGGGCTTCGCAAAGGTGCCGCCCTCGTACGCGAGCGCAGGCGCGCACACGAGGCTGACGAACACGACGACGAGGACACGCTTCACGACCCGCCGTTCGTAGCGGAAGGCCTACCGGCGCACAAGCTGGACTGGCAGCGGACAAGGCGTTAGCCATGCGCCTCGATGCTCCCCTACTACGAGATCCCACCGCTGAAGATTTGGTTCCTCACGATTCATCCCTTCGGCGTGCTCGTCGCGACGGCCGTGCTCCTCGGCAGTTGGCTCGCGAACAAGCGCACGCGTGAGCTCGGGCTCAGCGAAGAGATCACCGAAGGCGCGGCCGGCTACGCGATCGTCGTCGGCTTCGTGTGCGCGCACTTGTACTCGGCGATCGGCTACTTCCCGGAGCGCATCGCGGCGAACCCGCTCTACTTGTTCAAGGTGTGGGACGGCATCAGCTCGTTCGGCGGCTTCATCGGCGGCATGATCGGCGTCGTCTATTATCTCAGGAAGCGCGGCGTCTCGTTCTGGGCGTACGGCGACGCGATCATGTACGGCTGGTCCGTCGCGTGGATCTTTGGCCGCTTGGGCTGCACCGTCGCCTTCGATCACCCGGGCAGCATCACCGACTTCGCGCTCGCGATGCCTTACCCGGGCGACGCCGAGCTCCCGGCCGGCATCCGCCACAACCTCGGCTTCTACGAAGCGATCTGGGCCGTGGGCGTGAGCCTGTTGTTCTACACGCAGCGCAACAAGAAGCACTTCTGGGGCTGGTACCTCGGCGTGTATGGAATTCTTTACACGCCGTTTCGCTTCGGCCTCGACTTCCTGCGCGCGGTCGACAAGCGCTACTTCGGCCTCACCCCGGCTCAGTACGCGGCGATCGCCATGCTCGGCCTGACGATCATGCTCTTCGTCAAGCGCAGCAAGGCCGATCAATCGCTCGAGGTGCTCGACGACAAGCGCGCGCCGGCAAAGCCGAAGCCGATGGCGAAGGCGCAGGGGAAGAGAAAATAGATGTTCGCCGACTTCATGGAAGTCTTCGATCCGAACCGCCTCACCTTCTACTTCATCGCCCTCGTCGCGCTCGCGCTCGTCGTCATCGCGCTCGTCGACGTCACACAGAAGAACCACACGCTGCGCCACAACTTTCCGATCGTCGCGTGGGCCCGCTACATGCTCGAGTCGCAGCGCGAGAAGATCCAACAGTACTTCGTCGAGATGCCGCGCGACGGCCGGCCGTACAATCTCCGGCAGCGGCAGTGGATCTATCGCAGCGCCAAGGCCCTCCCGAGCGCCACCGGCTTCGGCAGCGACGCCAAGCTCGAGGAGCCCGGCGCGTTCTTCTTCCTGAACTCTCCCTTCGCCACGCTCGAGACCGAAGCGCCGACCGACGCCGCGCTGCCGAAGCCCATCGGCCCGCACCGCGCGCAGCCGTTCAACGCCAAGCAGTTCACCAACATCTCCGACATGTCGTACGGCTCGCTCGGGCGAAACGCGGTGAAGGCGCTGGCGAAGGGCGCGTCGTTGAGCGGCTGTTGGCTCTCGTCCGGCGAAGGCGCGTTGAGCGAGCACCACTTGAGTGAGCCCTGCGATCGCATGTTCGAGATCGGCACCGCGAAGTTCGGCGTGCGCGAGCTCGACGGCAGCTTTTCGCTGGAGCGCCTGAAGAAGATCACGTCGACCTTCAACGCGATCACCGTGAAGCTCTCGCAAGGCGCTAAGCCCGGCGCCGGCGGCGTGTTGCCGAAGGCGAAGATCACCGAAGAGATCGCGCAGATCCGAAACATTCGCCGCGACGAGGACTGCCACTCGCCGAACCGCTTCATGGAGTTCACCGACGTGCCGAGCATGTTCGCGTGGATCCGCATGCTGCAGAAGGAGACCGGCAAGCCCGTCGGCTTCAAGTTCTGCCTTGGCGACCGAGCCTTCGCGCTGCGCGTCGCCGAAGAGCTCGCCAAGTGCAAACCCGGCGATCACCCGGACCACATCATCTTGGACGGCAGCGAAGGCGGCACCGGGGCGGCGCCCGTGGGGCTCGCCGACAACATGGGCACGCCGATCAGGGAAGCGCTGCCATGGTTCGACAACTTGCTGCGCGAGCACGGCGTGCGCGATCGCGTGCGGCTCATCGCCAGCGGCCGCTTCGCCACGGCGAGCGAGGTCGCGTACGGGCTCGCGCTCGGCGCCGACTACATCAACATCGCGCGCGGCTTCTTGCTCGCGCTCGGCTGCATCCAGGCGCTGCAGTGCCACACGAACCACTGCCCGACCGGCATCACCACGCACGACAAGTGGCTGCAGGCCGGGCTCGATCCGACCGACAAGGGCGTGCGCGCAGCGAACTACGTGAAGGCGTTGCGTGCCGAGCTGATGATGATCGTGCGCGCGTGCGGCTTGAAGTCGCCGGCCGAGCTCACCCGCCACCACGTGCGCGTCATGCAAGACAACGGCAAGAGCGTCTCGCTCGCGGACATTTGGCCGTACCCGGCGGCGTTGTCGAAAACTGCATGAAGCGTCGCGTTTAGGCACTTTTCGATTGACCGCAGCCTGACGCGCTGCCAATGGCCGCCCCATGCGAAAGCTCGGCCTGCTCCCGGTCTTCCTCTTCGCTTGCGCCGTGGTCCCCGCCGATCCGACGCCCGAAACCAAGGGCCTCGAGCCGATCACGGAAGCGCCTGGCGACCCGGAAGCCGAGGAGACGACGGATCCGGATCCCGCGCCGAGCCCGACGCCGACGCCCACACCCACCCCGACGCCGGATCCCAAGCCGACGCCGCAGCCGTTGCCGCCCGCGTGCGACATGCTCTCGCCGCGCGACTCCGCGGTCGCCATGTACGCGACGCCGGAGGCCGGCGAAGCGCCGTTTCAAGCGGCCCTCGCTCGCGCCAAGTCGCGCATCGACGTCATGGTGTACTTGATGGGCCGCGGCGCGATCTTGGACGCGTTGAAGGCGGCGCCTGCGCTGCACATCCCGACGCGCGTGATCCTCGACTACTCGCAGATCGACGCGAACCAAAAGTACTTCGACGAGCTCGTCGCCGCCGGCGCCGAGGTGCACTGGAGCGACAGCGCGTTTACGTACATGCACGCGAAGGTGATGATCGTCGACGGCGAGATCGCGGTGCTGACCACCGGCAACTACTCGAAGCAGTACTCGATCGAAAAAGAGCGCAATTTCGTCACCGTGCTCGAAGACGCGCAGGACCTAGAAGACCTCAACGAGATCTTCGACGCCGACTGGACGAAGCGCACGCCGGACCTCGCCTGCACGCGCCTGATCGTGTCGCCGGTGAACTCGAAGGATCGCCTGCTCGCGCACATCAAGAGCGCCACGAGCACGCTCGACATCGAGTCGATGCAGTTCGCCGACACCTCGGTGCGCAACGCCGTCAAGGAGCGCAAGCTCGCCGGTGTCACCGTGCGCGTGCTGCTCGCCGACCCGAATTGGATCACCGCCAACGCGAGCGCGGCGACCTTCCTGAAGGGCCTCGGCATCGAAGCGCGCTGGACGAAGACGCCGCCGGTGCACACCAAGGCGATCAGCGTCGACGGCAAGACGGCGTACGTCGGCTCGATCAACTTGACCAGCACGTCGCTGACGAAGAACCGCGAGGTCGGCATCGTCACTGACGACGCCGCCGCGCTGCACGTCGTGACGAACACCTTCGCTAAAGACTGGGCGAACGCAACGCCGTTCTAACCCGCTCACTCGCCGCGAAGGCTGATGCCCGCTACTTCTTGGCCTGCTTCTCGCCGGAGCCCGTGATCAAGAAGCGCACGGCGCGGCGCGCCGCCTTGTCCTTGATGCAATCGAAGTCGCATGACGAGCCGAAGTCGCCTTCGTCGCCGACGAAGTCCGCGCTGGCGACGACCACGCCTTGGGTCACGTCGACGACGCGCAGGCGCAGCTTGTAGCGCCGCTTGGCCGCCTGCGCCGCCAAGTCGAGCTCGGCGTGGCGGTAGAGCTCTTCGTTCTGCGCTTCACAGTCGTCACGCTGGCGCTTCTTCGCGCGCAGGGTCTTCGCGTCGTCGTCAGCGCCGGCGGCGAACTTCGTGGCGCAGGACACGGGCTTCACTTCGCGCTTCTCCTTCGGCAGCTCGACGACGTTGCCGACGCCGACGAAGAGGTACATGGCGCCGAGCTGGCGGCCCATGCTCGCGATCGCGTCATCCGAGAAGTCGCCGGAGTATTGCAGCGACTTTTCCTGGCTCAACGCACCTTGGTGATCGCCGCGGGCGAGGAGCGCCATCGTGCCCTGGGCCTCTTTCATGATGGCCGACTCGATGGCGTCGACGTTGACCTCGGCATTCCCGGCGGCGGCGACGCGCCCGAGGTTGCCGGGATCTTTGAGCGGAACGCCGCCGAGGTAACCGGGCGGCGCACAAGCGGAGGCGAAGATCAGGAGAGGCACGCACCGTCGCATGCCTAGAGTCTATCGGCAGCGGCGTGGCGCTCAAGAAATCAGGACGTTCTAGCGGCGCCCCTTTTTCCGCGCTTGCTTCTGCGCCTTCCGCTTGGCCTTCTTGTCCTTCTGCGACGGTTGATTCGGCCGCGCGCCGCCGGCTCGCGGTGCCGCAAACCCCGGCGGCGTGAACCCGCGCGGCATCGCCTGCATCGCGCTCGCGAGCTCTGGCGGCATCCCGGCCATACCACCCATTCCACCCATGCCACCCGGCATCTTCGGCATGCCCTTCATGCCGCCGAAGACGTCGTCCATGCTCATGTTTCGGATGTTGCGCATCTGCGCGAGCTGCTTGAAGCCCGGCAGCTGCCCGAGCAGGCCCGGCGCTTGCCCGATCTGCTGCATCATCGTCTGCATCATGTTGAAGCGGCCGATGAGGTCGGTCACCTCTTGGTCTTTGACGCCCGAGCCCTTGGCGATGCGGGCCGCGCGCGACTTGTCGATCTTTGCGGGATCGTCGCGCTCCTTCTGCGTCATCGACTTGATCATCGCTTCGATGCGCACGAGCTGCTTGTCGTCGACGTTGACGCCTTCGGGCATGCCGCCGCCGCCAAAGAGCGGGAACTTGTCCAAGATGTCTTTGAACGAGCCCATCTTCTGGATGACTTTGATCTGCTCGAGAAAGTCGGTGAGCGTGAACTTGCCGGCGAGGAGCTTCTTCGTGTCGCGCTCGGCCTGCTTCTCGTCGACGACCTGCTCGAAGTCCTTCATCAGGCCGACGATGTCGCCCATGCCGAGGATGCGGCTCGCGAGGCCTTCGGGGCGGAACACCTCGAGCTTGTCGAGCGTCTCGCCCATGCCGAGGAACTTGATCGGCTTCTTCGTGACCTCGCGAATCGAGAGCGCCGCACCGCCGCGCGCGTCGCCATCGAGCTTCGTCATGATGAAGCCGGAGAGCGGCAGGCGGCGGTTGAACTCGGCTGCGGTGCGGACGGCGTCTTGGCCGCTCATCGCGTCGACGACGAGAAAGATGTTATCCGGCTTCGACTTCTCTTTGATCTGCTCGAGCTCGTGCATCAGCTCGTCGTCGATCGCCAGGCGACCGGCGGTGTCGAAGATGACGACGTCACGGCCGCTGTCGCGCGCCTTGCGCAGGGCGTGCGCGCACATGTCTTCGGGCTTCACGCCCGGCTCGTGGAAGACTGGGACCCCGAGCTGCTCGCCGAGCACCTTCAGCTGATCGACGGCGGCGGGGCGATAGATGTCGGCGGCGACGAGCAGCGGCTTTCGTTTGTCTTTGAGCAAGTAGCTCGCGAGCTTGCCGGTGGTCGTCGTCTTACCGGTGCCCTGCAAGCCGACCATCATGATCGTCGTGACCGGCCGGCGGAAGGTGATCGGCTGCGCTTCTTTTGCGTCCTGCGCGCCGAGCAGCGCTTCGAGCTCTTCCTGGCAGATGGCGATGAAGTGCTCTTCCGGCGACGCCTTCAGCTTCTTCTTCCCGTCGACCTCGGTCGCGACGACCTTGCCGATGGCCTTGTCTTTGACGCGGTCGACGAAGGTCTTGACGACGTTGATCTCGACGTCGGCTTCGAGCAGCGACACGCGCACGTCGCGGACGGCATCTTCGATGTTCTCGGCGGTCAGCTCGGTCTTGCCGGTGAGCTTGGCCTTCGCCGCGGAAAAACCCTTGGAGACGATCTCTAACATGCGGCCGCAGCTAGCAGCCTCGGCGCGCTTTTTCTAGCTTCTCTAAGTCATTGGCTCTTGCGGGTGGGCCTGCTCTTCGAGCTTCCACATGAGCTGCACGAGGCGCTTCTTGTCCTTCGGCGACGTGTCGGTGAAGCGCACGCCAAAGCTGCCCGGCGGGCCGTTGTCGCGCCAGACGACCTCGCCGCCGAGGCGCAGCGCCGTCAACGCGCGCGGGGGCCGCAGGTAGATGACGAGCTGCTTGCCGATCGGCGGCGGCTTATCGGACATCACCCGCAGGCCGCCGAGCGAGAGATCGCGGAGCATGTCGCGCGCCAGGCTGAACATCGAGTTGTAGCGGATCTTCAGCGCGATGGGCAGCCGTCGCGACTGCCGCTTCGACATCTGCACACGCGGCTCGGACGCAAAGGAGAGCATGCGGCGGACGGCGTCGCTCTGATCAGCAGCGAAGGCGACCCCTACGCCTTTCTCTAGCCCGCCGCGCCCAGCGCCGCCCCGACGCGTGCGTCGCCACATCACCTTACCGCGCAGTTTGTAGGTCTCGGTGGCGAAGCGAATCAGCACGACGACTTGGGCGCCGGCGCTCACTTGATCGTAGCCCGGCACGAAGATGCCGCCGCAGGGATCCACTTCGACGAAGTAGTCGTGCAGTTGGTTCGGGTGGTTGAGCCGGAGCTCGAGCTCGAGGACGACGGACATGCGCTGCGAGGGTGCTAGAACGTGCGGTCACATCGACGCAAGCTGGCGTTGTAGGTGTTGTCGCTGAAGGTGCCCGGCCTGTCCTTGTAGTCGCAGGCGACGATCTTCGACGGCGGGTTCGGAATCT
The DNA here is from genome assembly GCA_020848545.1 of Deltaproteobacteria bacterium. Taxonomy (GTDB): domain Bacteria; phylum Myxococcota; class JADLHZ01; order JADLHZ01; family JADLHZ01; genus JADLHZ01. Next base: position 123,739 of record JADLHZ010000085.1, read on the forward strand.
GCGGCTTCGGGGTCGTGCGACACCTCGGCATCGGATCGGCCTCGATGCGGCACTGCCCGGGCGTGCTCGTCTCGACGAAGGTGTTCGTCCAGCAGCTCGCCATCGGTGCGTTCGGGCTCGCGCAATCGGCGTCGTTTGCGCAGGGCTTGCTGCAGTAAGCCGAGAGGTTGTCGAGTCCCGCGGTGCACGAAAGCCCCCCGACGCCGCCGGTCGCGAGGGACTGATCGCACTCGCCGGCGCGCTGGCAGCACTCGTAGAGCCCGAGCTTTCCGGAGACGCAGGCGCCGCCGCCGTCCGCGGTCTTCGTGCACTTGCCGGCTTCGGCGCGGTTGCTCGTCGTCGCGCAGTCCGAGTCCTGCGTGCAGCGCTTCGGCACGTAGTAGCAGAACAGCCGCGGCCGACAGTAGTTCGTGAGGAACTGCCCCGAGCCATTCGTCTTGGCGCCGCTGTAGAGCCGCGTGTCGTGCGACGACAGCGACGGAAAGCAACAGAGGTTGTCGAAGTCGCGCTTGCAGTCGCCGACGCAGCCGATCGGCGCTTTGCCCCAGCACTCAGAGTCGGCGCTGCATTCGGTGGTGCACGACTTGACGTTGCCGAGATCGGGATCGCCGGTGAAGACGGCGTTACAGAGCGGCGCGCCTTCGCCGCAGGCGCCGAATTGATCGGTCGCGGTCGAGACGCCGTTGTTGTTCGGCGAGGCGCACAGGTTGCCGAGCGAGGTGTCGTTGCTCGGGCTCTTCACCGTCTTCGGGATCTCGCTGTTGTCGAGGCAGGCGTAGATGTTTTCGTTCACCGGCGCGCAGATCGTCGTGCCGGCGCACTCTATCGGCGTCGAGCACATCTTGCGGCAACGGTTGAGCGTCGGGACGCACATGTGCTTTTCGGGGCACTCGGAGGTCGTCGAGCAGGTGGTGTTGCAGGCTTCCGAGAGGAACACGGTCGCGAGCACGGCGGCGTACAGCGCGAAGCGAATGAACATGCGGGGGTTGATAGCGCGGATTCGCGGGTTCGAAAAGGCGGCAGAGGGTGGAGGGACCGGGTGACTCGTAGGAGTTGGAGGGTGCCGTGCGAATCTATGTGTGGTCTCTCTGCCGCTTTTTCGAACCCGCGAAGTGTGGGGGGCCGAACTGGACGAAAAAAACGGTAGAGGGTGGAGGACGACCGGGTGACTCGTGGAGGGTGCCGTGCGAATCTATGTATGGTCTCTCTACCGTTTTTTTCGTCCCGCTCAGCGCCGCGCGCCCCGCGTTACAACTACAGTATCGGTAAGCACTGTCAGGTGTTGTGCGAAAAAGTGGGTCCGTGTAGGATAAAGGATCACCGCCGCCTCCGCTCCCCGGTCCCTTTTCGACGCCATTCCTTCCCCGGTCCCTTTTCGCCGAAAAGGGACCGGGGAGGAATTCGGAGGAATTCGGGGGATTCGGGGCGGTTTAGGCGGTGTAGACCGCGGCGGAGGTGCACGTTTCGGAGACGAGGATCTTCGAGAGCGACGGCAGGGTCGGCTTCAGGCGCGCCCAGATCCACTCGGCGAGCACTTCGCTCGTCGGGTTCTCGAGGCCGGCGATCTCGTTCAAATAGTAGTGATCGAGCTTCAGCCGCAGCGGCTCGAAGGCGTCTTTGATCTCGGCGAAGTCCATGACCCACCCGAGCTTCGGGTCGAGCGGGCCACGCACCCAAATCTGCACCCGGTATGAGTGCCCGTGCAGGCGCTGGCACTTGTGATCCAGCGGCACGTTCGGCAGCCGATGCGCCGCTTCGAAGGTGAACTCTTTGTAGATCTCGGTCACTCAGCCTCCCGTCCCGAACGCGTTGAAGAACCGGATCGGCTCGACGTCCGAGAGCTTCTCCGTCGGCACGTCGACCTCGACCTCGTCGCTCGGAATGAACGCCGGCCGGTCGATGCACAGAAACGATTGCTCGGTCGCCGTCGGGTTGTCGTAGCGGTGCGCAAAGCCGCGCGGCCACGAGCGCCCGAGCCCAGGATCGACGCGGCGGCCCTGCAACAAGAGCCCGTCGCCGAGCACGAGCTCGCTCTCGTCGATCTGCGTGTGCACGTGCGTCGGCACGGCTTTCCCCGGCGCCACGCGCTCGCGATAGATGCCGCACTCCTTCGTCTCGAACAACACGTCGACGAAGCCGAACGCCTTCCTCTCGGTGACGTAACGATAGTCCGACGCCTCGCGCACGATCTCGATCGCGGGGATGCCGGCGCCCGCGAGCGCCTGCGGCTTCACGAGCTTCACCTCGACGCGCTGGACTTGCGGCCGCGGCACGTCGACCGAGGGAGGCGCCAAGACGTACGCGGCCACGGCCTCGGCCGCGCTCTCGAGCAGCATGAAGCGCGAAGCGACGAGCAGGAAGCGCAGCTCACCGGCCAGGCGCGCGTAGTCCACGGTCTCCCTGATGCGGCTGTTCGTCGCGGCGGCGCGGGTGTCCAAGAACAAGCCGAGGCTGAGCTCCACCGGCTGGGGCGTCTGGCGTTCGTTCGCGAATACGCCGACGATGCAGTCGACGCGCATGTTCGTCAGCGACAATTTATCGAGGCGGTTCAGCACGCGCTCAGCCCTCCGTCGACGCGCAAGGTCTGGCCCGTCACATACGGCGCGCCCGTCGCGAAGAACACCACCGCGCGCGCGACGTCGTCCGGCGATCCTTCGCGCCCGAGCGGCACCGTGCGCCAGAGCCGCTCGCGATCCTCGGGCGTCGTATCGGCGGAGACCGCCACCGGCCCGGGCGCCACAGCGTTCACCCGCACCGACGGCGCAAGCTCGGTGGCCCACGCGCGCGTCAACGCGGCGAGCCCAGCCTTCGCCGTCAAGTAGTGCGACATATGCTGCGCTGGTCCGTAGGGCTTGTCGACCGCCATGTCGGTGATGTTGACGACGCACGCGTCGCCCGCCGCGCGCAGGCACGGGAGCACGCCCTGCGTCAGGAAGAACGGCGCCATCAGGTTCACCGCGAGCATTTGCCCGAGCTGCGCGCGCGCGACGTCTTCGAACTTCACGTGCTCATAGATGCCGGCGTTGTTGACGAGGAGCGCGAGCTTCGGCGCCTTCGCACGCACGGCCGTCACCAGCGCGTCCAAGGCGCCAAGGTCCGCGAGATCGGCGACGAGCACCTCCGCACGCTGGCCGATCCTCTCGATCTCCGACGCCACGCCTGCTGCAGCTGCCGTCGACTTGTTCGCATGCACGAGCACGTCGAAGCCCGCCCGCGCGAGGCCCAACGCGATCGCGCGCCCGAGCCGCACGCCGCCGCCGGTGACGAGCGCGACCTTACTCATTCAGCAGGACCACGATCTTCCCTTCTTTGCCGGGGATGTCGCGAAAGAACGAGACGATGTGCACGCGCTTCTTCTTCGCGTCGTAGAACGGTGAGGTGAACGGCGACACGTCGATGTTCAGCTTGAGCCCAGGATCGCCGTCGAAGAAGCCGTCTTTCTTGCCGAGGTAGATGTGCAGGTGCGAACCGTCGGGGCTGGCCATGAAGTCGTTCAGGCCGTCGCCGTCGTAGTCGAACGCGAAGCGCGGAAACGGGCCCTTGAAGAACGGTCCGCCCGAGAAGTCGAGGCCGAAGCTGATGCTCATCTCGGTCGACGCCTTCGTGTTGAACGTGCCGCCTTCGTTCTTCGTGATCAGCCAATCGACCGACATCGTCTTCGACACCATCGCGCGCGCGAGCGTGACGAGGCCGACGTCCGAGTACGGCTCGATCATCTCGGGCAGCCCGTCGCCGTTCAAGTCGACGAACTGCACGAGCGCCGAGAAGCCGCTGCGCTTCACCTCTTGATCCGGCGCCTTCCTGAAGCCGCTCTTGTTCAAGTGGATCGCCGTCTCCGACTTCATCGACGCGAGCCCGCCCGAGACTTTGTTCAACACGAAGTCCGTGCGCTTGTCGCCGTTCAAGTCGAGCGCCATCGCGTTGACGAACGCGCCCCGGCGGTTGCGCTCCTCTTGTGTGCGGATGGAAAAATTCAACACAACCGTCGGCGTTGGCGAATAGTGGCCGTCGCCGGTGGCACCACCGCTGGCACCATAGATGCGCAGGGTCTCCTCTTGGATCACGTAGAGGTCAGGCTTGCCGTCGCCTTCGTAGTCGCCGACCGTGATCTCGGGAAACACGTACGCCGCCGAAATAGACAGATCGCGGTTCGAGCCAGCGCCGCGGAAGAAGCCGCTCGCCAGGCTGTCGATCCACGCCTGCGGCGTCACCTTCAGCTTGTCGACGAGCGACCACTTGGCGCCTTCGGCGCGATAGAACGCGAGCGTGCCGGTGTCCCACAGCGCGATCTCGCGGCCCTTCCGGTGGTAGTCGGCGCAAAGGTCCCACACCGGAAGATCCTCGATCTCGGGGAACATCGTGGCGGTCTCGGCCTTCACCATCTCGGTGAGCCCCGCGGCGAGCTTGCCGCCTGGCGCGAAGTAGCCGGAAAGGCCCTGCGCGGTCATGAACACGACCTCGCTCACGCTGTCGCCGTCGCAATCCGACACAGCGGCGATCGCAGCGTCCGGCGGCACCGGGCGCTCCTCGTTCGCCTTCTCCGAGTAGTGTCCATCCGGCTGCTGGTAGAAGAACGCGACGAAGCGCTTGGTGTCAGGCTCGTTGCCACGGCGAAAGGCGACGACGAGGTCCGGCGCGCCGTCCTTGTTGAAGTCGCCGGCGTCCACCCAGATGACGCGGCCGTCGACCGAGAGTTTTTGCGGCGTGAAATTCAAGGCGCCGAGCACGAGCAGCACAGCCAGATGCATCTGTCACACTCCAGCCGAGGCAAGCTCGGCTCTCCGTTGGCGTCCGGCTGACGGCGGCACGCCCTCGGCGCCCATAGTCCCGCGCACGCGAGACCGTCAAACGGCGTCAGACCGGCCGCTGCACCAACACATGCGCGCGGCCGCTCGCATCCCGGTGCAGCACAGCTTCGACGCCGAAGCTCGCGCGCAAGGTCTCCGGCACGAGCACCTCGGCCGGCGCGCCCGCCGCCACCGTGCGCCCCCCTGCGAGCACATAGACGCGATGGCAGTCGCGCAGCGCGAGGTCGAGATCGTGGAGGATCCAGACGACCCCGGCGCCGCCCGCGTCGGCCAGCGCGCGAATCCGATCGGCGAAGGCGTAGCGGTGATGCAGATCGAGAAACGCCGTCGGCTCATCGAGCACGAGGTAACGCGCCGCTTGCGCGAGCGCCCGAGCCAAGAGCACGCGCTGGCGTTCGCCGCCGGAGAGCGCGTCGAACGCGCGATCCGCGAGCGCCAAAACGTCGGCCGCCCGCATCGCACGATCGACAGCAGCGAGATCGTCCGGACCGAGCCGCGTGAACGCACCGTGCCGCGCCTCGCGGGCGAGAGCGACCACTTCCTTCACGGAGAACGAAAAGCGCGGCCCTTGATCCTGCAGCACCGCCGCCACGCGCCGCGCCCGCTCGGCGATCGTCAACCCTGAGAGCGGCTGCTCGTCGATGCGCACTTCGCCGGCGCTCGCGCTCTGTAAGCCGAGCAGGACGCGCGCCAACGTGCTCTTGCCGGCGCCGTTCGGACCGAGCACGCCCACGACTTCGCCGGGCGAAACGTCGATGGAGACGCCGTCCAAGGCGAAGACACCTGGCGCGTACGCCACCCGGAGATCGCGCGCCGAGAGCATCAGTTCATGTAGTACTGCACACTGAGCGCGAGCGTGCGATTGTCCGGCCGTTCCACCGCTTGCCGATAGCCGAGGTCGATCCCGAACGACGGATGGCGAAAGCCGATGCCGAGCGACCAGAAGAGATCGTTGCCCACCTTGTCGACGAGGAAGCCCGCGCGCACGGGGATCATGTTCGCGATCGTGTACTCGGCGCCGAAGTGCCAGCGCGACGACGGCTTCGCCCGCGTCGAAAAATCGATCAGCGCGTCGACGCCGACCTCGAGCCCGGCCACGTGCCCAGCGGCGGCGAAGCCGAGCGCGATCGGCACGAACTCCGGGATCAGCGGGTTCGGAATCAAATTATAGCCCACGACCGCGAGCGAGAAATACTGGATCGGCGTAAACAAGACGCCGAGATCGCCCGTGAAGCCCGTGAAGCCGAGCGCCGGCACCGACAGCGCGTTGTCGAGGGGCTTGCGCGGCGCGTCCACGTTCTCCGGATCGACCGGCGTGAACAGCGAATCGTAGCGGAGCACGTTGCGGCTGGCCACTTGGTACTTCATCGCGATGCCGACCGCGAAGATGCCGCCGATGTTGTAGGCGAGGCCGAAGTACAAGCGGTGCACGTCGAGATCGGCGCTGTTGAAGCGATGCTCGTAGTTGTACGAGAGGCCGGCGCCGACCACGGTCGTCACGCTGTCGATGATCGACGCCGCCGGCCGATGCGCGTTCGCTTCGTGGGTCCACGAGTAGTGCGCGTCGATGATGTAGTGCCGCTTGGCGACGAGGCCCGCCGGGTTCACGTAGAGGCCGTCGGTGCCGTCAGCGATCCCACGCATGGCGCCGCCCATCCCGATGCTGCGCGCGGTCTGCGGATGCGCGCCGACGTTCGGATCGGCGAGCAACGACTCGCGCGGCGACGCGGCAGAGATGAAGAGGAGCACCAAAGGGAGCACTAGGAGGCCCTATAGCCGCTGTTTGCACGCTCAGTCCAATTCGACGATGTCACACGGCACGCCATGTTGAACCGCAGCGCTGCCGTGGTTATGCCCTTCGCTCGTCACGGAAATGGTCCCTGGGACCTTTTCCGTGCTAGGCGCCGCGGCCGATGAAGCGTCCTGCGACGAAGATCACCCGCTTGGCGAACGGCCTGCGGGTCGTGTGCGTGGAAGCGCCGCATCTCAAGAGTGCCTACGTGGGCCTCGTCATCGGCATCGGCTCGCGGCACGAGCAAGCGAAGGACAACGGGCTCTCGCACTTCTTGGAGCACATGGTCTTTCGAGGCACGCGGAAATACGAGGACGCGCGTGATCTGAACGCCGCCGCCGAGTCCATCGGCGGCGCGCTCGACGCCGCGACCTATCGCGACCACACGCACTACGGCACCGTCGCGCACCCGAGCCGCGTCGATCTCGCGCTCGAGCTACTGTCCGAGATCGTGCTCTACCCCAAGCTCCAGCACATCGAGACCGAGCGCACGATCATCATGGAGGAGATGCGCGAGAGCTTCGGCGCCCGCGGCCAGCTCGTCGACGTCGACACGCTGGCGCACCAGCAACACTACAAAGGTCACGCGCTCGGTCAGCCGATCGAAGGCACGGTAGAGAATGTCGAGCGCTTCACCCGCCGAGATCTGAAGCGCCACTTCGCGGCCTGCTACACCGCGCCGGCGTCGGTGCTCGTCCTCGCCGGCAACGTGCGCCTCGCCGAGGTGTTGCCGCGCGTGAAGAGGCGCTTCCTCCGCATGAGCGATCGCGCCCCGGCGACGACGAAGGCGCCGAACCACGCCGCCAAGAAGCCGCGCTTGCACTGGGTGAACGATCCCGGCGCGCAGGTGGATCTGCGGCTGTGCTTCTCCGGCCTCGCCGCCGCTGATCGCGACGCGCCTGCGCTCAACATGCTCTCGCGCGTGCTCGGCGAAGGGCTCTCGTCGCGCCTGCACTCGGATCTCATCGACAAGAAGGCCCTCGCCTACTCGCTCTCGGCCGGCCCCGAGATGTTCGCCGATTGTGGCACCTACGACTTCGACGTGGCGGTGGCGCCCGAGAAGCTGCTGGTCACGGTGAGGGAGCTGCTCGCCTTCGCCAACGACGCGATCGCGAAGCCACCGACGAAAAAAGAGCTCACGTTGGCCAAGGAACGCTACGCCATCGGCCTCGACTTCATGGCCGACGCGCCGGCAGATCTCGCGCTGTGGACTGCGCGCAACTTGCAGCAAGATCTCGACGTCGACATCGACCGCGCCGCCGAGCGCTTCTTCGCGGTGACGAGCGATGACTGCCGCCGCGTTGCCGCGCGCATCTTCGATCGGCGGACGCTACTCGCGTGCGGCGTCGGCGCCATCTCGAAGACGCTGCGCCGCGGCCTCGAGCGCGCTGTACTGTTGAGCTAAGCCCCACGCAAAAAGGAACGCCAGCGCGTCGAGGGGGAACAACACGCTGACGTTCCGCTCATACGATGCGGATCTTTCGCCTGAGATGCCAGGAAAAATACGAAGGGCGCGAAAAGACGTTACGGACTCACGAGTTGGTGGTCGCCGCGATCGTCGAACACCACGATCTCGTCGGTCGCCGAGTTCGTCTCGCTGCCCGTCAGAATCACGGTGTGAAAGCGGCCGGCGCCCGGCGTGAACGCGCTCGAATGAACAATCGCGGGGATACCGCCGATGAAACGCGCCTCCACCTCCACGTTCGCCGCCAGCGTGGTCTCGCGAAAGGGACCGATGGCCTCGTACGCGAGCGGGACGGCCGTGATCGCGAAGAACGGGCCGGGCACCTGCCGCTCGACCTCGAGCGTTCCAGGATTCATCGCGGCGAAGTTGATCGCGCGCCACATGACGTTGTTCGCCGCCGGGGCCGTCGCGTCGCTATCGGCGAGAAACTTCGCGCCCGGGCCCCGCGGATCAACGAGCTTTCCGTGCACGTAGATCGTGTACGTGGCGCCCGCGCTGAACGGCTGCGCGTTGATGCTGAGCGCGGTGCTCGATCCGACGTCGACGATCACGCGGTGCGTGCCCTTCTTCATCAGCTTATAGCCTGACGCCGGCGCCGTCTGCAGGCGCATCGCCGTCGTGAGATCGGGCGGCGCCGTGATGCCGGCCATCGTGTCTTGAATCTCGGCGTCGGTCTTGTCGAGCCACACCTTCACGGCGCGCGCGTCGGCAGAAGAGACGTCGGCGACGCGGAGCCCGGCCGCTTGCATGCGCGCCACGATGCCGTCTTCGCCGAAAATCGTCGTCTCGGGCAGCACACCGGTCGTGCCGGGCCATGTGACCGCCACGTAGCTCTTACGCGGAACGAGCGTGGCAGTGTCGGTCATCGTCGCCACGTCGATCAACGACCGCGGCTGCTTGGCCGGCGGCACAGCCAACGTCGGTGCCGGCGGGCCAACGGAGAACTCACTCGCGCTCGCGGACGCCTGCACGGGATCGACCTGCGCCTTGAACGAGAGCTCGTTGAACAGCGCTTGACCGTTGGCGCCGAAGGTCTGCGCCGAGAGGCCCGCGGCGAGGTGCCGATACCAGAGCCACGCATTCTGCCCGACGGGCGTCGACGGCTGCGCGGCGTCGATGACGACAGCCTCGAAGGTCACGCCCGTCGCCAGGTACACGACGACATAATATCGATGGCCGGCGACGAAGACGGTGCTGCCGGTCGCGAGCGTGCCGGAGACGGTGTTCGTCACGGTGAAGTCGTGGGCGCCCGCGGTGAACATCGCCCGCGCCGAGATCGCGCCTGGCGCCGTCGCGGTGATCAACGTACCGGCGCCGCTCAGCGCGAGATCGGCCTGCTGTGCGCTCGTCGCGTTGAAGAGCGTCACGAACGCCGTCTGCGACTCGGCTTCGAACACGCAAGCGCCGCCGGGCTTGCACACGTAGCCCGAGCCGAGCGCCTTGCACACCGTGTCGCTCGTTGGCGCGGCGGCGTCGCAAGCCGGCGCGCACTGGTTGAGCGACGGATGGCAGACGTACCCGGCGACGAGTGAGCCGCAGTAGCCGTGATCGGGCGCGCCGCTCGCAGCGCAGGGCTCGCCGCACGCGCCGCCGCCGATCGCGCGGTGGCACACGAGGCCGTCCGCACAGGGCGACGATGGGCCGCAGAGCTTGCTGACCGTCTTCGGGTTGTTCGCGGGCGGCAACGGTTGATCGACCGCGCACGCGACGGCCACGATGACGATGAAAGGCACACGTAGACTGCGGATCATTCCGCCCGGCGCCTACAGGGAATGCGAGGTGATGACAAGCGCACGGGACCATGTCATGAGCGCGCGCCTCGGAGCTTTCATGGGACTTTCGTGCGGTATCGTCGGCCTTCCAAACGTCGGAAAGTCGACCCTGTTCAACGCTTTGACGTCTGCCGGCGCGCTCGCGGCGAACTATCCGTTTGCCACCATCGAGCCGAACAAGGGCATCGTCCCGGTGCCCGACGAGCGCTTGGCGATCATCAACAAGTATCAGCCGACCGAGAAGATCATCCCGGCGCCGCTCGAGATCTTGGACATCGCCGGCCTGGTGAAGGGCGCGTCGAAGGGCGAAGGCCTCGGCAACCAGTTCTTGGGCCACATCAAGAACACGGACGCCACGCTGCACTTGTGCCGCTGCTTCAAGAAAGGCGACGTCGTCCACGTCGAAGGCTCGGTCGACCCCTTGCGCGACATCGAGATCATCGACACCGAGCTGATGCTCGCCGACCTCGAGACGGTCGAGAAGCGCCTGGCGCGGACCGAGAAGCAGTATAGGACCGGAGATAAGACGCTCGCGAACGCCGTCGAAGGCGCGCTGAAGCTCAAGGCCGGCCTTGGCGCCGGAAAGCCCGTGCGGCTCATCGCGCTGAATGATCCGGAACGCGACGCCGTTGCCGACATGCACCTCATCACGGCGAAGCCCGTGCTCTACGTCTGCAACGTCGGCGAAGAGGATCTGCAATCCGGCAACGAGCACGTCGAGAAAGTGCGCGCACGGGCCGCGAAGGAAGGCGCGCAAGTCGTCGTCATCTGCGCCGAGCTCGAAGCGCAGATCTCCGAGATGCCCGAGGCCGATCGGCCGGCGTTCTTGGCGGACGCAGGTTTGAAAGAACCGGGCCTGCACTCGTTGGCGCGCGCCGCGTTCGCGCTGCTCGGCCTGCAAACGTACTTCACCGTGGGGCCAAAAGAGATCCGCGCGTGGACGATCCCGAAGAACTGTAAAGCGCCGCAAGCGGCCGGCGTCATTCACACAGACTTCGAGCGCGGCTTCATTCGCGCCGAGGTCTACAGCTTCGACGACCTCGTCAAGCACGGCAGCGAAGCCGAAGTGAAGGCGAAGGGCCTCTTGCGCAGCGAAGGCAAAGAGTACGTCATGAAGGACGGCGACATCGTGCACTTCCGCTTCAACGTGTGAGGGTTCCGTGAACAGCCTCGAACGACTCGCCGCTTTGAACACCGCTGCCGAGCTCGGCGGCGGCAAAGACAAGATTCAGAAACAGCACGAAGCCGGCAAGCTCACCGCGCGCGAGCGCATCGATTTGCTCTTGGACAGCGGCTCCTTCGTCGAGCTCGACAAGTTCAAGGTACACCGCTGCACCGACTTCGGCACCGCCGACAAGAAGATCGCCGGCGATGGCGTGGTCACCGGCTACGGGACGATCGAGAGCCGGCAGGTCTTCGTCTTCGCGCAGGACTTCACGGTGTTCGGCGGCTCTTTGTCGCAAGCGCACGCCGAGAAGATCGTGAAGGTCATGGACCTCGCCATGAAGGTCGGCGCGCCTATCATCGGCTTGAACGACGCCGGCGGCGCGCGCATCCAAGAGGGCGTCGCGTCGCTCGCGGGCTATGGCGACATCTTCTTGCGCAATACCTTGGCGAGCGGCGTCGTGCCGCAGATCAGCGCGATCTTGGGGCCGTGCGCGGGCGGCGCGGTCTACTCGCCGGCGCTCACCGACTTCATCTTCATGACCCAAGACACGTCGTACATGTTCATCACCGGCCCGGACGTGATCAAAGCGGTGACGCACGAAGAAGTGACGAAAGAGAAGCTCGGCGGCGCGCAGACGCACAACCAGACGAGCGGCGTGGCGCACTTTTTGGGCAAGAACGAAGCGGACACCTTGGAGTCGATTCGCACGCTGCTCTCGTACTTGCCGCAGAACAACGCCGAGTCCCCGCCGGTGCGCGCGTCGAAGGACAACCCGAAGCGCGAGACGCCCGAGATCGGCAAGATCATCCCGGACAACCCGAACAAGCCCTACGACTGCCGCGACGTCATCCGCGCGGTCGTCGACGACGGCGACATCTTCGAGGTGCACGAGCGCTACGCGGAGAACATCGTCGTGTGCTTCGCGCGCATGGACGGCCGGCCAGTCGGCATCGTCGCGAACCAGCCGCAGGTGCTCGCCGGCTGCCTCGACATCAACGCGTCGACGAAGGCCGCGCGCTTCGTGCGCTTCTGCGACTGCTTCAACATTCCGCTGGTCACCTTCGAGGACGTGCCGGGATTCTTGCCGGGCACGAACCAAGAGTACGGCGGCATCATCAAGCACGGCGCCAAGCTGCTCTACGCGTACAGCGAGGCGACGGTGCCGAAGATCACGGTGATCACTCGCAAAGCGTACGGCGGCGCGTACGTCGTCATGAACTCACGCCACGTGCGCGCCGATCTGATGCTCGCGCTGCCGACGGCGGAGATCGCGGTGATGGGACCGGAAGGCGCGGTCAACATCATCTTCCGCGCCGAGCTGCAGAAGGCGGCGGACCCTCAGGCCGAGAAGAAGAAGCTCATCGACAACTACCGCGACAAGTTTGCGAATCCGTTCAAGGCAGCCGAAGACGGCTTCGTCGATGAGGTGATCGCGCCGGAGCTCCTGCGCAAGCGGCTCGTCGGCGCGTTGAAGATGCTGAAGGACAAGCGCGACACGAACCCGCCAAAGAAGCACGGGAACATTCCGCTGTAGGCCACTCAGTTGTGTGACTTCAGGGGCTGCAGCAGCGAAAGCCACCGGCCGCGAAGCGATCGCTGCGCTTGTACGTGTGCCCGCCCGAGATGCAGTCGTCGAACGGGATCTCTTCGGTGAACGCCGCGCCGATCGCCGCGCAGGTGTCAGTGGCGCCGGCCGTGCCGTTACAGAAGTCGAGGAACTCGAAGACGTTGCCGACGAGATCGTGCGTGCCCGTGTAGCCTGCGACGACCGAGGTGCAGCTGCTCGTCTCGACCGGCACCGCGCTGCCCACGTCGTCGACGCGACAACCGCCGGCGTTCGCCCCGGTGACGTACGCCGTCGTATTGCCGTTCGTGCACGCATTGAACCATTGGCTCTTCGTCACGTCGTCGAAGTCGCCGAAGACGGACGGCGCGAGCGGATCGATCGGCCCGCAGAGCCGCTTGCCGACAGCGAGGCAATAGGCGCGCGCGTCGCACCAGTCGACGCAGGAGCGCGGACACGAAGTGCCGTTGCAGGTGTCGAGCGCCGCGCACGTCGAGCCCGGGTTGAAGCCCTGCGCCACGGCGTTGAACGCGCAGACGCCGCTCTCGCTGGCGGGGTTCGGGTTCGTGTCGAGCCACGCTTGATACTCGGCGCGCGTCACCTCGTGGACGTCGATGCCATACGTGCCGCCGTTCGGATTCGTGACCTGCACCATCGGACCGACCGGCGGGCACAGGCTGCCGGCGCCGCAGCTCAGGCGCTGGCACGCTTGGCCTTGGTCGCAGCAGATCTCTCCGGGCGCCCCGCACGCGAGACAACTGCCGCCGCTGCACCGCGCGCCAGTGTCGCATCCGTTGCTCGCACAGCACGGCTCGCCGATGCTCCCGCAGAGCACGCACGTCGAGCCGCTGCACACCGTGCCGCCATCGCACGAGAAGCCGGTGCAGCACGCTTGCGACGCGGCGCCGCACGCCACGCACGAAGCGCCGTTGCAGATCGCGCCGTTGTCGCACGCGTTCGCTGCGCAGCAGGCTTCGCCGATGCCGCCGCAGTCCGCGCCGGTGGTGCCGGTCGTTCCGGTGGTCCCGGTCGTTGCCGTGGTGCCGGTCGTTCCCGTGGTGCCGGTGGCCTCCTGCGTGTGGTCGACTTCGCCGAGGAGGACCGAGCACGTGCCTTGTTGGCAGAACAGGCCGCCCGGGCACTCTGAGGTCGATTTGCAGGTCTTCTTCTCGTTGCAGGCGGCAGCGAAGGCGACGAGCGCAAGCAGCAGATATGCGCGGTGCAGCATGGGCGCGAGCGTACTACTCCTGTGTTCGCACCGTCTATTCATGACTTCTGATAACGCGCAGGCGGAGGAACCCCCTTGGCCGAGACGATGCCACGCCTGCTTACAATCGGGTTCACGGTCCCCCGCGCTCAGCAGTGACCATGACCGCGTGGTTGGCATGAGGGTGTGTCTGGTGTGAAAACAAAGTCTTGCGTCCATCGGCGATCGTTCGGTTTGGATTGCGGTAGCCGGTGTGCAAGGCGCGGGCGAATGGAAACACCTCACCTGCCGCATCACCGCCTTATTGTTTGCGGACCCCGTCTGACCATCCGCCGCACGTTCGCCGAGGTTGGGCGCGCGCTCAGAACGCCACGCGCACTGACGCCGACGCCGTCGGCCGAATCTTGCGCTCGTCCTTCGTCTCGCTGCTGGTCCGGCCGATTGCCCACGCCGGGACCTCTCCCACCTTCGCGTGCTCGGCGAGGAACACCCGCGACGTGACCACGCCTCCCTCGAAGGCGATGCTCAGGTGCCGCGACAGGCGCAGGTCGAGGCCGCCGGTGGCGACCCCGATGATCGCGTGCGTCACCTCCGTCGTGTGGCTCGCCGACTCCATGTGCATCGCTTTGTCGACGCCGCTCTTGAATAGGCGCATGTCGCTCGAGACATCGGCGACGCGTTCGTGACCGAGACCGGCGGCGAAGGTGATGCCCACGCTCCGCCAGCGCGGAAGCGCGAGACGCAAGCGCGCGCCGAGGATTTCGCGCACCTCGGTGTGGCTTGTCTCGAGCCGCTCCGAGCCGACCCCCCAACCACGCTCGAACACATCGGCTGCGAACGCGCCTTCGATCGCGGCGCTCGCCGCGACCTCGGCCACGGCGTCGCGCCAGAGCGGCACGTCGAGGCGCAGCGCGGCGTTCTTCTCGTGCGCGGCGCCGAAGTCGTAGGCCAGCGCCACACCTATCGTTTCTTTCGTCTTCGTCATGAAAGCGTTCTCCTGCTCAAAAAAGGACGACGCTGGCGCCGAGGGACAGGACGAGCGGCGCCACGCGCTCAGCGGCCTTCGGCGCGGCCGCCTCGTGCGTGCGGATGTGCACAGGCGCGTTGTCGTACGCATAGTCGCTGCTGCCGCCTTGGCTCACTGTAAAGAGCATCGCTTGCTCGACCTCGGCGAAGATCGAGACCCGCTTCGTGATCCTGGCCGAGAGCGAGAGCGCGATCGCGGCGCCAGCCCGGTGCACGCTGGTCACGGTGCGATCCTCTATGACGCGAACAACCGCGCCGTCTTTGGCGGTGTCGACCGTGCGCCAGCGCTTCTCACCGCGCACGTTCTGTTGCGCGGCGAGGAGCGCGACGCCGGACGCCAGCCACGGCAGGTTCGGTAGCGCCAGCTGCACTCGCATGCCCAGGCGATGGTTCAGCGTCGTCAGGTCATCGCCCTGCGTGCCGGCCTCGGTGGTGCTGCCTTGCGGCGTCAGATTCTGGGCGCGCGAGCCAGTGTACATCAAGGCGACGCCGGTCGTCGCGTGAAGGTCAGCGGCGATGCCAGCGACGTTCAAGCGGGCGAGGCGCGCGTCGAGCCGCAGCGAGCCGTTCACCGGCGCGCCGGTGACGGCGTGGGCGGCGGCGACGCTGACGTTCGCCGCGTGCGGCGCGCGCGTGTGGGGGCGTTCGCGTGCTTTGTCGACTGGTGCCATTGAAGTCCTCCGTCCGTGCTCATGCTCGGCGAAGACTCGCTCGCGTTGCGCAAGTGACAAGCGTGCCCGACAAAGGTGACAAGCAGGCTTGGCGGCTCCGCTCTAAGGCTCACACGGATATTCCGGCGCCTCGCGCGCGATCGTCGCCATCTTCGGCTCGATCGCGCGCCAAAACGGCGGCACCGGATTGCCGTCTCGGTAGAGCGCCGCGCGCAGTTGGCAGTCGAGCCACGGCCAAAACGTCGCCTCGGTCTCCTCGCCGCAGCTCGCTTGCGTCGCCGCCGCGGCTTCGAGCATCGCGTCTTTGACGGCACGCATGACGAGATCGCGTTCCCGCGGATAGAGATCGTTCGCAAACGTGCGCTCGGTCGGCGCGCGCGCGACGCTGGCGCTGACGTTCGCCGGCGAGAAGCCGCGGCGATCTTCGCCCGAGTAGTCGAGGCGACCGCTGACGGCGAGCGGCTCGGCTCCGCCGCGCGCGAGCCGCAGCGTGAAGTCGACCCACCAGGTGTGCACTTGCGCGACGTAGTTGTAGTCTTCCCAGCGCGGCTGATCGACGAGCTCGGGCGTGCTGCGCAGATCGCTCTCGGCGCGGTCGCGTTCGCTTTCGAGCGAGCGCACCGTGGCGTCGAGCCCGCTCGCTTCGCTGCAGCTCGGATTCGACGGGGCGTTGTTCGCGCTCTGGCAGCGGCTGCGCGCACGATCGCGCTCCGGGCGGCGGCGGTAGAGCTCGTCTTCGGCGCGGCGCAGCTTGTGCTTCAGCTCCTTGTAGCGCGGGTTCGGCACGCGATCGACGCCGGCGACGTAGCGCACGCTGCGGTGATCGTCCTGCACCGTGTGGCCGAGCGCCGACACGCTGGCGTCGAGCGCGAGGGCCTGCGCGTCGCTCTGGGCCTGACTCGCGCACCGCGCCGCCGTGCGCGTGTTGATCGCTTTGCAGGCGCTCTGCAACACGTCGGTGGCATCGCCAAGGCCGCGGGCGCTCACCTTCAGCGAGAACGGGATCGCGACGGCGTCGAGCATGCGGCGCTCGGCGGCGGTGCGCTCCTCGGCCCGGACGCGGCTCTTCGCCGTGCATTGCGCGACGACGCGAAGCGCGGCGGCGAGGGTGACGAGCTTGCCGTCACTCGCGACTGCGCGATCGAGCATCAACGCGGCGGCTTCGTCGCGGCGATCGCCGACGAGCGCGGTATACTTCTGCACGGCAACCTTTCTGTGCCGCGACTCCAAGCAACGCACTTCGGCGGCCTTCGCGATCAGCTCGGCGCCGGCCGCGCAACGCTCGGCCATCACGTCGCCGGCGTTCTCGGCGATCTGAAACAAGCGCGCGTCGGTGCTGATGCGCCGCGCCGGCGCCACGAGATCGAGCGCGTAGTCGACGTCGCCTCGGCCGAGCGCGAGGCTCGCTTCTTCGACCGCGTGTTGCACGACCTCGGTCGTCAGGCTCGTCGCCTTCTCGCAGATCTTCGTCGCGTCGGGATCGATGCGGCACGCGACGAGGTACTGGCGCGCCGCTTCGGGAAGATCGTTTCGCAGCAGCGCTTGCTCGGCGAGATCGACGGCGGTGCGGAAGGCGGTGTTGCAGGCGACGAGCGCGAGGAGGAGCGGGACGAAGCGACGCATCGCTTCGAAGTGTAGCAGAGGGTTACGGCTCGGCCGGCACTTGCTCCGCACACTCATTGCCCGATGGCCTGCAACGACGCGCAAGTCGAAGGAGGCTCGCAGCTGCGTGGGGCATGAAGAGGTCGTGTCTTGGTAACATCGAGTTTGCCGGGACGTTACCGTTTCGCTATCAAACCGTTAACAGACACATGTGTCTACTGAAGAAAATCTTACCTGAGGGATGTGGGTTCTATTATTGCACACGTCGCGGGCATGAATGCGCTCATCTTCGCGTTCTTGTTGTTTGCCGACGCCCCCGCGACCGCTCCCGCCTCGCTGCCGGCTTCGATGCCCGCCACGGCGCCGCCGCTGCCGCCCGCAAGCGCGCCGCCTGCGTCGCCGCGACCCGCTGCATCGCCTTCACTGCTGCCGCGCTACGGCGTCGAAACCTACGACGTCTCGCAAACCCCTTGGGGCCCCGGGCGCAAGAGCTCGGGCGAGGCCTTTCGCTCGGCCGCCACGCTGCTGCCGGAAGGTCCGCTGCGCCTTCGCGGCGAGACATGGTCGCTCGCCTTCGGCGTCCAGCTCTTTGCGCGCGCCGAGCTGCGCGACAACAACGACCTCAGAACCTCTGCCTACGACCTCGCGCCGCTACTCGATCACCGCGCGCGCGTGAGCGTGCGCGCATCGGCCTTCGATCGCGTCGGCATCTTGCTCGAGCTGCAAGACGTCCGTGGCTGGGGCACCGAGCGGACGACCGTCGTCACCGAGCCGTTCACCGGCTTGCACCAAGGCTTCCTCGACGTGCACGCCGCCAAGTGGCTCGATCTGCGCGTCGGTCGCCAAGAGCTCTGCTACGGCGAGGATCGTTTGCTCGGCTGCCTCGACTGGGCGCAATCGGGCCGCGCTTACGACGGGCTCTTCGCTCGGTTGAGCCAGGGCATGCTCACGGTCGATCTCTTCGGCTTCTACGTGAAGAGCGTCCAGCGTCTGACGCGTACCCTGCCCGACGGCACGACCCAGCCGCTGCTCAACACAGGGAGCTATCTCTACGGCGCCTACGCCCGGCTGCGCCCCGCGTTCCCGGTCGGATTCGATCTCTACGCGCTGGCGTATACCGACGATCCGACGAGCGTCGACATCGGCCAACGCGGATCCAACCACACCGTCAGCATCGGCTCACGCATCACCGGCAAGGTCCGCGGCTTCAGCGCGACGGCCGAGGGCGTGTTCCAGACCGGCCGCTTCGAGCGGGTGCCCATTGCCGCCGGTGGCTTCGCCGTTCGCGCGAGCTACACCGCGCCGATCTTCGGCGCGCCGTATGCGCTCGCGGAAGTCGTCGGCGCCAGCGGCGATCCGGATCCGAACGACGGCGTGCACCGGCAGTTCAATCAACTTTTCCCGACCGGGCACGCCCACCTCGGTTACATCGACTACGTCGCCTGGTCGAACGTCGTCGACACGCACGTGGCGCTCGGCTGGAAGCCGCTCGGCGTTCATCTGTGGGCCGACTACCATCACTTCCGCTTCTGGGATCCGCGCGGGCGCTGGCTCAGTGCGACCGGCGCCTTGTTCATCGACGCCGATCCCACGCGCACGGCGAGCGTCATGGGCGACGAGCTCGACGTCTCGCTCACCGTTCCGCTGACGCCGAACGTGGCCATCTCGACTGCCCTCGGTTTGTTCTTTCCGGGCCCGGGCGCGCAAGCGGCGCCCGGCTCGACCATCGGCCGCGGTCAAAGCACCTCGACCTGGGGATTCGTCTACGTTCGCAGCCAGCTCTGAACACCACTCGCCGAAAAGGAGTCGAAACATGAAAGCCGTTCTTCTCGCCCTCCCTCAGCTCAGCGTGCTCGTCGTGGCGAGCGCCATCGCCGCCGAGCTGCCGCTCGAAAAGGCGACGCTCACCGAGCCGCCATACGTGCCGCCGCCGATCACGCGGACACAACCCGCACGCGTCACCGTCGAGCTCGAGGTGATCGAGAAGCTCGGCCAACTCGCCGACGGCGTCGACTACGTGTTTTGGACTTACGGTGGCACGGTGCCCGGGCGCTTCATCCGCGTCCGCGAGGGTGACACGGTCGAGTTCTGGCTGATGAACCATCAGAACAACAAGCTTCCGCACAACATCGATCTCCACGCCGTGACGGGTCCCGGCGGCGGTGCCGCGAGCACGTTCACCGCACCCGGACACAAGAGCCGCTTCACCTTCAAGGCGCTCAATCCGGGCCTGTATATCTATCATTGCGCCACCGCGCCCGTCGGCATGCACATCGCCAACGGCATGTACGGGCTCATCTACGTGCAGCCGACGACACCCCTGCCGAAAGTCGATCGCGAGTACTACGTGGTGCAAGGCGACTTCTACGCCGAAGGCGACTTCGGCGTGAAAGGCGGCCAACCGTTCTCGATGAAGCGCGCCATCGACGAGAACCCGTCCTACGTCGTCTTCAACGGCAGCGCCGGATCGCTCGTCGGCGATCGCGCGCTCAAGGCGAAGGTCGGAGAGACCGTGCGCCTGTTCATCGGCAATGGCGGGCCGAACTTGGTCTCGTCTTTTCACGTGATCGGAGAGATCTTCGACAAGGTCTACACCGAGGGCGGCTCGCGCACCCAGGACAACGTACAAACCACGATCGTGCCCGCCGGCGGCAGCGCCATCGTCGAGTACAAGGTCGACACCGACGGCACCTACATCCTCGTCGACCACTCGATCTTCCGCACCTTCAACAAGGGCTCGCTCGGCATGATGAAGGTCGAGGGCGGCAGCAACAAGGACGTCTACTCCGGCAAGGAGCTCGACGAGAGCTACCTCGGCGACGAGTCGGTCGCGACCGCCGTCTTGCCGCAGAAGCCGGCGCCCGCCGGCAAAGCGGCGGCAGGGAAGGTCGACCCCGCCGCTGGCAAAGCGCTGTATCAAGCCAACTGCGCCATGTGCCACCAGCAAAACGGCGAAGGTCTCCCCGGCGCGTTTCCGCCGCTCGCGGCCAGCGACTTCCTGAATCAGATCGCCAACAAGAACCGGGTCGAGCTCGTCTCGACCGTGCTCAAAGGCCGCAGCGGCAAGATCACGGTCAACGGCAAGGAATACAACGGCATCATGACGCCAGTCGCCGGTCTCAGCGACACTGATCTCGCGACGCTGCTCACTTGGGTGAGCAACCAGTGGGGCAACAAGGCTCCCGCGTTCACCAAGGATGAAATCAAGAAGCTGCGCGATACCGTCAACGGAGCGGCGGCTCCGGCGGCGGCTCCGCACTGAGGTCGGCGATGGTCCTTCTCTGCGCGTTGTTCTGCGCCGCCGCGCCGAGCGACAACGGTCGCGTGGCGATCCCAGCCGGCCGCTTCGCGCCGTTGTTCGGCCTCGACACGGGCCAGAAGGACTTTCCGATCGCCGCCTTTTCACTCGACGCGCACCTCGTCAGCGACGCCGAGTTCGCGGCGTTCGTGCGCGCGCACCCGGAGTGGCGGAAAGGGCGAGTCCGGCGCGTGCTCGCCGCGCTGGAGTGAAGCGCTCCGACGCGCTGCCTTCGATCTCGCGAGCACGCGCTCGATGTCAGGGCTTCCAGCGCGGATCGATCGGCTGCGGGAAGCCCAGGTCCGCTTGCCGGCCGGCGGCGTCGTAGCGCACGTAGCTCGCGCCGGAGAAGAAGTACGCCTTCGCGCCGAAGCTGACGGCGGCGTCGATCGTGGTGAACCCAAGCCCCGGCCAGCTCTTCGCGTCGATCGCTTGCGGCGCGCCGACTTCGTCGGTCTTCGTGTTGTAGCGCAGGTACTCTTTGTCCTTGAAGAACAGCACGACGCCGTCGCCCCAGTTGAGCGCCGTGTCAAAGCCGTCGATCCATGGAAAGCCGGGCCAGGTTTCGCGGATCATCCGCTTCGGAAAGCCGGCGTCGAACTTGGCGGCCTTGAAGTCGTAGCGTGTGTACTGGTCACCCTTGAAGAAGTACGCCTTGCCGTTTCCCCAGTTCACGGCCGCGTCGGCGCCGTCGGGCCAGGGGAAGCTCGGCCACTTCGAGAGCGGCTGCGGATAGGACGGATCGAACTTGTCGGCCTTGATGTCGAAGCGTGCGTACCCTGCGTCGCGGAAGACGTAGGCCTTGCCTTCCCGCCAGTCGATGACGGCGTTGACGGCCTTCGCGCGGCTCGTGCGCGGGACGCGGCCGGCGTTGCTCGTCCACTGCATCCAGGTGCCGGCCACCCGCGCGTCGGGATCGCTCTGGGTCCTGTCGAGATAGGCCAAGAAGTCTTCCTTCGCTTTTTCGTAGGGCTCGCCGAACGCCGTCGCGAACGCTTGCTCGAGCGCGGCCCCGGCCGCGACGGCGGCAATCATGCGCGCGCTCCGCGGGTGCGCGTCGGGATAGCGGACGCGCAGATGCTCGATCCACAGCGTGCCGACCTCCTCGACTTGCATGCGATGATCGGCGCTCTGCACCGCCTCGACGAAGACCGCGCGCGCATCCGCCGAGGTCCACTTGGCCACGCGCCCCTTCCAATCGGGGTTCTGCTGCATGCCGAGATGCGCGCGGAAGGCGAAGGCGTTCGAGTCGGCGCGGCCTTCGAGCCACCACTGGGGCAGCTTCGCTTTTTTCAGCACACGGAAGTCCTGCAGGTGTGTGAGCTCGTGGGCGATGGTCGCCGCCGAGCCCGGCCGACGGACGTAGTCTAGCGCGATCAGGAAGGTGCTCGGCGCGTTGGCGCGGCCGAGGAGCCCGTCCGGGGCCTTTGTCACCACGCGCACGGTGAGCGGCGCCGCGAGGAGCTTCGGATCGGGCCACTGATCTTCCTTCTTGTCGAAGTCCCAGGCGACGATGACGCGTTTGGCGATCTCCTCCGCTTCGGCGGCGGCGAGCTCGCCGTCGCTCAGGACCGTCACCCAACCGTCGGCGGTGGCGAACACCTTGCGCTCGGCGTCGGGCGCTCCGAACATCAGGCCTGCGACGAACGCGATCGATCCGATCATGATCTCCTCCCGGGGAAGATGAAGCGTCCGCTCGCTTCGTCGTAGAGCGCGTAGTGCAAGGTCGAGAACGCTCGCGCCAAGCTGACGCGAGGCACTTGGTCGAACAACGCGAGGGCGTCTTCATGGCAGCGGGCCAGGCGATAGCCAGGGATGCCAGGGTGGAGGTGGTGCGCGTGGTGATACTCGACGCCGTGCGCGCAATACGAAAGGAACCGGCCGACGACCGGCCAACGCGGCAGCTCCAGCAAGCTCGACCCGAGCATCGCGTTCTCGAACGGGTCCCACGCTGAGGCGCGGCGGCGGTAGGCGCCGTCGAAGGTGTGCTGGGCATGAAATACAACGAAGCCGAGGACGCCCGCGGGCACGAAGACGGCGAGGTGAATGAGCAAGAGATCGGCGCGATAGAGCGCGTACCAAAGCGAGACCTGCGCCACGTTCTCGATGAGCCTCGCGCGCACGCGCATGAAGCCAAAAAAATAGACGATCGGGCCGAGCGTGAACAAGACCGCGGGATGATTCACCGAGCGGTAGGCGGCGCGTACCCAAAAAGGCTTGGCGGCGTAGTCTCGCAACGTCCACGGAGCGGTCTGCCCGTCCTGCGGCTCGTCGAGGTTGTTGCTCGTGCGGTGGTGCCGGTCGTGCTCGCGGCGCCAAACGCTCGGCGCGACATGACAGAGCGAGCCAACGAGCAAAGCCAGCGGGTAGTGCAAGCGGCGCTCGCGCAAGAAGCAGCCGTGCATCATATCGTGGTGCACCATGAAGAGCTTCAAGAACGCGCCGAGCAGCAACAGCGCGCCAAGGACGATGGTGGCAACATGGCCGGACCAGGCGACGAGCGCGAGACCCCCCGCCCACAGCGCGAGCGCCCCGGCGAGGTGAGCGATGGCGACGCGGTCGCGGGCGCCTGCGTAGCGAGCGACGTGCGCCTCGATGCGCGCGCGAAGTGTCGGGTCTAGGCTCATCAGGCGCGTGATCCAAATTCTCGGACCTATGGATATCATTATCCACAATCCCTGACCGCCATTTGTGCACCAGCCGTCAACGCCGCGGCCGCAAGGGGCGCCGAAAACACTGGCCTATGCCGCCTCCCTTTCGACTGACGAATGAAGCGTACCTGCGTATCCCGCTCGGTTCGGGCGATTCCGCGATCAATATCTTCGGGTCCGCGTGGCCGACGCTCACGCTGCGCGGCACCGTGGCGGCTGGCGGCGATGGCAGCCGTCCGGCGTTCAACACGCACGTCGATGTCGTCGGTCCACGCATCGTCGTACGCGACCCCTGGTTCGCGCTCACCGCGGCGCCGGTCGGCGGGTTGTCGATCATCGACCGGGGCGATCCGGCGCCGGCCTATCGCGGCACGCTCGGCGTCGAGCATTCCCTGTTCATCAATACGCACGGTGCGCCGCAGCCTGTGGTGCCGCGCGTCGGTTACGGCGTTTCGCTGGGCGGCGCCTCGCCGGTGCCCTACGTCTCGGCCGGAATCGACGTGCCGCTCGCCCGCGACTCGGCCGGGGCCCTCACGCTCGGCCTCGGTTACCGCTACGACGAGGCCGGCGGTCACACCGGCACGCTGTCGATCGGCATCGAGCTCGGCGACTTCTTCGGCACCGCGTATCGCGGCGGGCTGTTCGCGGAGCCACGCTAACCTCCGGACGATCCCTTCGGCGCGCGCACAAAATCGCCTGGGACCTTTTTTTGGCTAGCGCGGGCTGCTAACGGCCGGCGCCGATGTTCAAACGGGTGCTCATCGCCAACCGTGGAGAGATCGCAGTTCGGATCGCGCGGACGCTGCGCGAGATGGGGGTGAGCCCGGTGACCGTGTGCTCGGACGCCGATCGCCATGCGCTGCACGTGCGCATGTGCGACGCCGCGGTCGAGATCGGGCCGGCGCCGAGCCGCGAGAGCTACCTCGTCACGCAGAAGATCATCGACGCCGCGAAGAAGCTCTCTGCCGAGGCGATCCACCCGGGCTACGGCTTCCTCTCCGAGAAGCCCGAGCTCGCGGCGGCGTGCAAGAAGGCCGGCATCGTGCTCATCGGCCCGCCCGAAGAAGCGATCGTCGCGATGGGCAGCAAGACGAGCGCGCGCGCGCTGATGAAGAAGGCCGGCGTGCCGGTCGTCCCAGGCAGCGACGGCGCGATCATCGGCGGCGACGTCGAGATCCAAATGGCCGCAAAGAAGGTCGGCTTTCCGATCATGATCAAAGCCGTCAACGGCGGCGGCGGCAAAGGCATGCGCCTCGTCCGCAGCGACGACGAGCTGCTCTCCGCCGCGCGCATGGCCCGCGGCGAAGCGAAGAGCGCGTTCAACGACGACGCGATCTACCTCGAGCGCTTCATCGAACGCCCGCGCCACGTCGAGATCCAAGTGTTCTGCGACGGCCATGGCAACGGCGTTTACTTCGGGGAGCGCGACTGCTCGCTGCAGCGGCGCAATCAGAAGATCATCGAAGAGTCACCGAGCACCGCCGTCGACGGCAAGCTCCGCGCGAAGATGGGCGAGGTCGCCGTGAAGGGCGCGCTCAGCGTGGGCTACGTGGGCGCCGGCACGATGGAGTTCCTGCTCGACCCGCACGGCAACTTCTACTTCCTCGAGATGAACACGCGCTTGCAGGTCGAGCACCCGGTGACCGAAGCGATCTTCGGCGTCGATCTCGTGCGCGAGCAAGTGCGCATCGCCGCCGGGGAGAAGCTCGGCTACACGCAGCAAGACATCACCGGCCGCGGTCACGCGATCGAAGTGCGCATCTATGCCGAGGATCCGGCGCAGGGCTTCATGCCGAGCCCGGGCACGATCACTCATCTGCAATTTCCCGCCGGGCCCGGCGTCCGCGTCGACGCCGGCGTCACAGCGCACGCCGAAGTGCCGATGTTCTACGATCCGATGATCGCGAAGATCACGTGCTGGGCGCAGACGCGAGAGCACGCGATCGCACGCGCGCGGCGGGCGCTCGAAGAAACGAAGGTCGGCGGCATCAAGACGAACATCGCCTACCTCGACGCGCTGCTCGCGCACGACGGCTTCCACAAGGGCGACGTGCACACCGGCTTCATCCCGGAGCACCACGACACCCTCGCGCCGCCGCCGGCCGAGATCGAGATCGAGCGCGCCGTGCTCGCCGCCGTGTTGCACCGTGAGCTCGACGACCACGCGAGCTCAGCGCCGAGCGCGCCGAGCACAACGAACGACGTCGGTGCCTGGCAGCGCGCAGGCCGTCACGCCGGCTTGCTCAGAGGGTTCTTCCAACGATGAGCTACAGCGTGAAGGTCAACGGCAAAGAGCACGCAGTCTCCCTGCGCCAAGTCGCGCCGGGCCGCTTCGTCGCGAGCGCGTTCGGCAAGGAGTGGCCGCTGGCGGTCGTGCGCCAAGCCGACGGCACGCTGTCGATCGCCGCCGGCGACGATCGCTTCGACGCGCAGATCGATCCCTTCGAGCACGGCGCCTTCGTCGATCTCGGCGTCACGAAGATCTTCGTCGAAGCGCTGACCCTGCGCGAGGCACAGAAGCGCAAGCTGCAGGAGGCGAGCGCCGGCGGCGCTGGCGATTGGCAGGTGCGCTCGCCGATGCCGGGCAAAGTCGTGAGCGTCCTCGTGGCCGAAGGTGCAGTGGTCAAGAAGGGCCAGGGCCTCGTGGTCATCGAAGCCATGAAAATGGAGAACGAGCTGCGCGCGCCCGATGCCGGAATCATTAAGGAAATCCAGGTGAAACCGGGGCAGACCGTGGTCGCGAGCGCCGTTTTGCTCGCGGCGTCATCGAAATAGCGTCATGCAGGAAATCAAAATCTACACGACGAAGATCTGTCCGTATTGCGTGCGGGCGAAGCTCGTTCTGCAGCGCAACAACCTGAAGTTCACCGAGATCGACGCGTCAGACAAGCGCGAGTGGCTGATGGAGAAGTCGGGCCAGCGCACGGTGCCGCAGATTTGGATCGGCGAGCACCACGTCGGCGGCAGCGATGAGCTCGTCGCGCTCGAACGGGCCGGCAAGCTGCTCGAGATGGTGAACGCCCCGGCGCCTCCCTTGTAAAGGGCCGAAAAACCTGCAAAAGCGCCGGCCCAATGTCATCGGAAGACCTCATCGAAGTAGAAGGCACCGTCTCGAAGGTGCTCGCAGGCGGAATGTTTCGCGTCGAGATCGGCGAAGGACGCGAAGTGCTCGCCTACGTCTCGGGAAAGATGCGCAAGTTCTTCATCAAGATCGTGCTCGGCGACAAAGTGCGTGTCGCTCTCTCGCCCTACGACCTGACCAAGGGTCGCATCGTCTTTCGCGCCAAGTAATCCTCGCAGCACTTCAAAAAGCGTAGCGGTACTCGAGCGCGATCTGATCGCTCTTCGTGAAGTGGCCAAAGGGCGTGCCCCATGGCCCGTCGAGCCACATGCCCATCAACGTCAGTGAGTGCGACTCGGTGAAGTGCCAGCCGGCCTGCCCGAGCAACGCCACCTGCGCGAGCATCGGATCGTAAACGGCGGTCGCCGTGAGCTTCAAGCGATCGTCGAAGAGGCTGAGGCGCAAGAGCCCGATGAAGCCCCAGTAGAACGCATGCCGACGCTTGCCGGCTGGTTGGAAGTGCGGCTCCAAGAACATCAAGCGCTCGCCGGCCTCCATGTTGAGCACCGCCGTGCTGTGCCACGAGATCGCCGCCTGCAAGATGTCGCCGTAGCGATACTCGACGCCTGCGGCCGAGCGCAGCGTGTGCTTGGTGAGCGGGAGGAAGTCGTCGCCGTACACCGTGACGTTCGGCGACCAGCCAAAGTCGCCCTTGAAGGTGAAGTCCGACACGCTGGCGCCGATGTCGAAGCCGACGGTGCCGGTGCGCTCGTAGGTCGCGTCGACGAGCGCGATGCCGAGCTGCGTCTTCTGCTGCAAGCGCAAGACGGTGTCGCGCAGCGCCGGATCGTTGATGACCGCGCTCGGATCGCCGAGCAAGTTCGCCTGCAGCGCGGCGCGTAGATCCGGATCGATCTTCACGCGCGGAATGCGGTTCCAGCCGAAGACGCCGCTCAACGCGAGATCGACCGGGCCGAGCTGGTACTGCAGGCGCAGGCCGACGGTGCTGCTCGCGGGAGACGGCGGCGGCAGCTTGGTGCCGACGAGCGCTTGGTTGATGCGCGGATCGAGCGAGGGATCGATGACGCGGCTGATGTCTCCCACCGAGTTGTAGAAGTCCGAGCCGGGCGTCAGCAGCGCGAAGTCTTGGCCGTAGAGGTTCGCCTTGTTCGGGATGAAGAACGGGATCCACACCGCGCGCAGGCTGCCCTTGTCGCCGAGCGCGACCGTCGCCTGCACCGCCGGCACCGGCACCTTGAAGAGATCGGTCTGCGCCAGCACGTCGCGCGCGTCGATCGGGTTCAGCACGTCGATCGGCGAGACGCCTTCGTTCTGTCCCCATGTAAAAACTTGGTTACCTAAACGAATGTCTACATAGCGCGTGTAGACGTCGACGAAGGCCTCGCGCAGGTCGAGCACGTAGTCCCAGCGCGGATTCGCTGCGTTGAAGAAGAAGAACGCTTGCCGCCGTGGCTCGCCGCCGACCACGAACCAATCGAAGCGGCCCTGGATGAACACGCGAAAGCGGCTCGCCCAACGATAGTCGAGCGAGAGGATCGCCCGGTTGCGAAACTCGAAGACGTCCTCGCCGGTCGGGTCGAAACGGGTGTCGAGCGCGAGCCGGCTCATCACGCTGCCGCCGAAGCGCGCCGTGCCGCCGAGCACTTCGGCGGCGAGGCCCACGGACTCTTCTGTCGCGGCGGGCTCCATGGCCGCGGGCTCGGTGGCGGCGATCGAGGCGGGCTCTGACGCGGGCAAGGTCGCGGGCGTCGACGCGGCCTGAGACGCCGGCTCACTCGTCGGCTGCGAGTCCTGCGCGAAGGCAGGGGACGCCATGGCGAGCACGATCGGAACGATCCAACGCACGCGGCGATCTACAATAGGAGGGTATTTTTTCACAGTGGCATCCCTCCCCTCCGCGGGCATCCTTAGGATCGATGCGTCGCGCGTTCTTCGGCCTGCTCTTCGTCGCCTGCGCCGGCGTCGATCCGTCGAGCGATCCACATCAGCAGGCGACGGGACCGACGTCGGCGACCGGCACCACCGGCACCACGCAGTCGACGACCGGTCGCTTCGTCACCACGTTCACCGCGGCGAGCGCCACGACGCAAAGCGCGCCTGCGGGTGCGCTCGTCACGACGCCACCGGCGGTCGTCGTGAAGGATCAGCTCGGCGCGCCGCTCGCCGGCATCGGCGTGCTCTTCGAGGTGACAGCTGGCGGCGGCAGCATCGCGAGCGACGTCGTCAGCACGGACGCGAACGGTACGGCGACGATGCCGTGGACGCTCGGAAAAGCGAACGTCGCGCAGACCGTCCGCGCGTCGTTGACGGGGCAGAGCGCGCTGCCGCCGATCACCTTCACCGCGAGCGTGCAAACCTCGTATGCGATCACCCTCGTCTTCGTCGGCACTGTCGGCGCCGCCGAACAGGCGTCGTTGCAAGCCGCCGCGGCACGGTGGAGCGCGGTCATCACCGGCGACTTGCCGGACACGTCGATCGATCGGCAGACGCTGCCGGCCGACTGCGGCCACACGAACAACTCGACGATGCTCGCGATCGACGACGTCGTGATCTTCGCCGACGTCTCGCCGATCGACGGTCCAGCGGGCCTGCTCGCCACCTCCGGCCCGTGCGCCACGCGGCAGAGCGGCGCCCCCGCCGTTGGCGCCATCACGATCGACAGCGCCGACCTTGCGCTCCTCGCGGCGAAGAACCTGCGCGACCCGGTGATCCTCCACGAGATGGGCCACGTGCTCGGCGTCGGCGCGCAATGGAAGATGAAGAACCTCGTCGCGGCGCCGTCCTTGCCGAGCTCGCCCGGCGCCGACACGCACTTCATCGGCGCCCAGGCCCTGCAAGCGTTCCTCGCTGTCGGCGGCACCGGCTACATGGGCGGCCAGAACGTTCCGCTCGAAAACAACGCGGTCGCAGCGTCCGCCGACACGCACTGGCGCGAGAGCGTCTTGAAGAACGAGCTGATGAGCACGGCGATCGCGGAGATCGAGGGCTCGTACCCCTTGAGCGCGCTCACGATCGCTTCGCTCTCCGACCTCGGCTTCTACACCGTGAACATGGCGGCGGCCGACACGTTCCGCGTGAGCTTCGGTGCGGGACGAGACGGCGAGGCCGCGCCCACTTGCCGCGTGCGCACGCCGACGATCACCCTCGCGACAGCGCCTTCTCCGTGAACTCGTCGTCGCCGATCTTCGCCTTGAAGTCGATCTTGCCGAGCTGGACCTCGGTCTTGCTGCCCTTCTTCACGTCTTCCATCACGCTCTCGGCGATGACCGTGCGCCCTTCGATGTTCTTCACCTTCACGACGCGCAGCACCTTCCACAGCGAGGACTGCTTGTCGTAGAACTCGACCTTGCGCACCATGAAGGTGCTCTTCTCGATCCACACCTTCGCTTTTCCGTACTCGCCGGCCTGCGCCTCCTTCGGCACCGAGTCGAGGACGTAGCAAGCGGCGCCGTCGACGGTCTCGTCAGCGAGCTTGGTCACGTTCGCGTCGCTCAGGTACTTGCCGTCGAAGTCGCCGTAGCTGAAGTCCGTGCCCATGAAGCTCTGACTGCGCTGCGAGCTCGAGATGCGCTTCGTCTTGCCGAGCGCCGGCAGGAAGAGGAACTGATCGTTGTCGCGGCCTTTGTTCTCGATCGCCAAGAACGCGGCGCCGGCGACGTCGGGCGGCGCCAAGAAGCGCACGACGCTCTTCGACAGCCCCTCGTTCTTCTTCGACTTGATCGTCATCTGCCGCAGGCGCACTTCCTTCGACTTCGTCGTCACCTTGAGCACGATGTCGGCCGTCGCGTCGTCGAAGCCGATGGTGTTGTTCTTGTCCTTCGCTTTGTCGGCGATCTGCTGCGCGCTCGGATCGTCGGCCAACGCAACGCACGGGAACAGGAGCACGAGGAGGAGTGCCTTCATGACGGACGTCCTTTATCCGGGCCCGGGATGACCACGGCGCCCTCCTCCTCGCTGACCGACGCATCGAGGTCAACGATCCGCGTCGAGCCGACGTAGGTCTTCGTCTCGTACTTGGTGATGCGGCCGATCTTGCGCACGATCTCGGCCATGCGCTCGGCTTCGCGCGCGATGACCTCGAGCGGCCGCTTCAACGCCTCGTCTTGGATCTTCTTCTTCAGCAGCTCGGCGTAGCCCATGATGCTCGTCAGCGGCTGGTTGAGCTCGTGCGCGGTCGT
Organism: Deltaproteobacteria bacterium; assembly: GCA_020848545.1. Lineage (GTDB taxonomy): Bacteria > Myxococcota > JADLHZ01 > JADLHZ01 > JADLHZ01 > JADLHZ01. The sequence goes on from JADLHZ010000085.1 coordinate 154,023, forward strand.
GCCGGCGAGCTCGGCGATCACCGCCTGCTTCTCGGACATCTGCAGCTTCTCCTGCGCGAGCGAGAGCTTGTTCTCGATGCGCAAGCGCTCGCGCAAGTCGGCGAAGATGCCGACGACCGCGGTCTCTTGGCCGTCTTGATAGACGAGCGCGGCGGTGAAGTTCACCGGGATCTTCTCGCCCGCCTTGTTCGTGATCTCGCGGCGGCTGAGGTCGAGCTTGCCGACGCCGCCCCGCTCCGGGCTGCGCAGGTCACGCATGATCTCCTCGGCGCCGGTCGCCCCGAAGAGATCGGGCGCGCGCGGGTGCTCCTTCTCGCTGAAGCCGAAGACGCTCTCGGCCGCCTTGTTCATGATGACGACCTCGCCGGCCGGGGTCCACGCGACGATGGGGTCGACGGACGAGTCGATGAGGTTCTCCAAGAAGTCCTTCGTGCGCTTGAGCTCGACGGCGTTTTGGCGATCGCGGGTGATGTCGCGGAAGGTGAAGAGCGTCGCGCCGTGCCGGTGCATGAAGCTCGAGATCGACGCCGACAAGATACGCCGCTCGCCGGCGAGCACGATCGGCACGTCGAACACGCTGGTCACGTGCGCGCTCTGTGACTGGGAGATGATCGCGCGGATGCGATCGCGATCGCGCGCCTCGACGTACGCCAAGAAATCGACGTTCAAGCCTTCGCCCGCGTTGATGTTCAGCATCTCGGCCGCGGCGCGATTCGCAAAGGTGATGATGCCGTTCTCGTTCATCGTCAGCATGCCGTCGGCGGCGCCCGAGATGAAGTCCTCGAAGCGGCGGACGAGCTCCAAGCGCTCAGCGACTTCCCGGCGCTCGACGTCGAGGCGCACGGACTCTTCGGCGATGCCGCTGAACATGCGTGCGTTGCGTACGGCGACGGCCGTGGCACTAGCGACCGTTTGGCCAAAGGTGAGCTCGCGCGTGGACAAGGCTTCTATCGGCTGCGAGCTGCGCAGGAGCATCACGCCGATGACTTCGTTCGTCACGAGCATCGGGAACAAGATCGCTGCGCGCACTTGCTTCGGCTTCACCTCGGCGAAGACCGGGTGGTGATCAGCGTCGGGCACGACGAGCGGCGCCCGCGTCTGCATCGTCTCGACGATCTCGGGGTAGTTCTTCAGCTCGAGCTTGATGTCCTGCACGTTCGGATCTTCCGACGCGACGACGACGACGCCGGTGTCAGCGCCAGGCTCGATCAAGATGATCGAGCAGCGCTCGACGTGGATCGCCTCGATCAAGCGCGAGGCAACGACGCGCAGGATCTGCCGCAGATCGAAGCGGCTCGCCAGGGTGTTCTGCAGCTCGAGGAGGAGCGTGCGATCGCGCGTCTGTTGCTCGAGCTCGTCGAGCAGACGCTTCGACCTGAGGTGCGCGCCGAGCCGCGGGATGAGCTCGTACTTCTTCACCGGCTTCGTGATGTAGTCGTCGGCGCCGGCTGCGAACGCGCGCGTGATATTGTCCTCGTCGTCGCGCGCGGTCAGCATGACGATCGGCACGCGGCGGGTGGCGGGCAAGCGGCGGAGCTCGGCGCAGACGGCGAGGCCGCTCATCGTCGGCAGCACGAGATCCAAGAGGATGATGTCGGGCTTGAACTGCTGCGACTCGACGAGCGCGCTCGGGCCATCTTGAACGATGTGCACCTCGTAACCGCTGGCGGCGAGCGTATTTGCCACGTCCTTCGCGAGCAAGAGCTCATCATCGACGATCAGAACGCGTTGGCTCATGGCGGCACCGCGGCGTCTTGTGCCGGCGCCAGGGCATAGTCACCGATCAGGCGTACGACGTCCAGGATCATCATCGGCCGCCCGTCGCCGAGCACAGTGGCGCCGTCGAAGATGCGCATGCGATTGAGCGGCGGCCCGAGCTTCTTCGTCACCACCTCGCGCACTTCGAGCACCCGGCCGACCTGCAGCGCAACGGGGCTCACGTCGCCATCGACGACGACGATCCAGCGCTCTTCTTCGGGCGGCAGGTCGAGCAAGCGCGCCAGAGAGTAGACCGGCACCTTCATCCCGCGAAAGTCGAGCGTTTCGCCATCGAGCCCACTGAGCTGCACGCGTCCCTCGCTCAGGTCCTCGGTCGCCAGCACACGCCGCAACGGCACGCCATAGCCGTGGGCCCCCGACTGCACGCGAAGCACAGGCAAGACTGCGATCGAAGGCGGCAGGCGTAACGTGACGCGCGTGTACAGCGGCACCTCGGTCGCGAGCTCGATCGATCCGCCGAGCGAGTCGACGGCGTCCTGCACCGCGTCCATGCCCACGCCGCGGCCCGAGATCTGGTTCGCCGTGGCCTTGGTCGAGAAGCCCGGCATCGCCAGCAGGCGTACGATCTGCGCGGGGCTCAGCTTGCCCGCCGGCAGCACGATGCCGCGTTTTTCAGCCTCGGCACGCAGCTTCGCCTCGTCGATGCCGGCGCCGTCATCTTCGATCGAGATGGCGATGGCGTCGCGATCGCGCTGGGCCTTCAAGACGATCGTCCCGACGTTCGCTTTCTTGCCGCGCCGCTCGGGCGCCTCGATGCCGTGGTCGACCGCATTGCGCAAGAGGTGCACGATGGCGCTGTCGATCGTCTCGAGCACGGCGCGATCGAGCTCGAGCTCGTGGCCCACGATCTGCAATTCGACGAGCTTGCCGGTGTTGTTGGCGGCGTCGCGGACGACACGCGGATAGCGCTCGGCGACCGTCGAGAACGGCACCGTGCGCAGGGCCATCGCTCGCGCGTGCACCGAGCGCACCGCCTGGCGCAGGATCTCCATCGCGCGACCGCCCTCGCTCTCGCCCGCCGGTCCGAGCGCGGCCTCGACGCGGCTGTGCGCGATGAGCAGCTCGCCGGCGGCGTCGAGCAGCTCGTCGAGGACCACCGTACGCACGCGGATCGCACGGCCTTGCTCGCGCGCCTTCTGACTCATCTCGGGCGCCGCCGTCGGCACCACTGGCTGCACCTCGTAGCGCGCGATGTCGCTGAGCCCCGCGATCGCCGACGCGACCTTGGCCTCGTCGATGAGACCGCCATAGACCAAGGTGAGGCACAGGCCCGGCAAGGTCCCGGCCTTCAGATCTTCTGCCGAGGGGAGCTGCTGCATCGCCGGACCGAGCGCGGTTTGCAGGCGCTTCGCCGCCAAGAACGCGCGCAGCGCTGGTGTCGAGCTGCGCTCCTCGATGAACACCTTGAGCGCCAGCTGGCCGGTCTCGATGACGTGATCTTTCTCTTTGGCCGCGGGCGTGGCGCCTGCCTTGTGCCCGGAGATCGTCTGCGCGCGTTGGATCAGCGCGCTCAGGGCGGGCGGATCGGCGCGGTCGCGGATCGCGGCGACGAAGAGCGACATCTGATCGCCGGCGAAGAGGAGCAGCTCGACGAGGGGCTTCTCGACGACGCGCTTGCGATCGCGCACCTCGCTCATCAGGTTCTCGAGCTCGTGACACGCGGTGCTGAGATCGTTGTAGCCCATCGTCGCCGCCATGCCCTTCAGCGAGTGGATGTGGCGGAAGATCTCGTGCACCGTCGGCCCGGCGCTCTCGGCGTCGTCGTGCGGCTTGTGCTCGAGCTCGAGCACGCCTTTGGCGAGCGCCTCCAAGTGCGCTTCGCTCTCTGAGACGAAGAGGCCGCGATACTTGTCGAGGCTCGACATGGCGAGGAGCTTTAAGACTGGCGCTGGGCGAGCGCGCGCTTCAGGATGGCGCGGACGTCCTCGGCGCGAAAGGGCTTGACGATGAAGTCGACGGCGCCGGTCTCGAGCGCCTCGGTGACGAGCGCGTCGTGGCCAAGCGCGGAGCACATGACGACGATCGCTTTGGGATCGGCCTCCATGATCTCGCGCATCGCTTCCAAGCCACTCTTGTCGCGCATGACGACGTCCATCGTCACGAGATCCGGCTTGAGTTGGCGAAACTTCTCCACCGCTTCGACGCCGTGCTCGGCCTCGCCGACCACTTCGAAGTCGGGCGGTAACAAGATGTCGCGCAACATGCCACGCATGAAGGGCGCATCATCGACGATGAGCACTCGAGCCATCAGGTCATCCTCGTCATGACGTAATCATACAACGCACGTAGGGAGAGCACGCGAAAAACCTCGCCATCGATCGTAAAGATACCGTCTATCACCTGGTCCATGGGGCCGTCTCTATTTCCGTCGTCCAAGCGCACCACGTTGGCGCCCGGCGCCGACTGCCGCACCCGCCAGACGCCGAGCCCGAGCTGCCCGTCCGGCAAGTCCACGATCACCCAATACCCGGCCTTCGTGCTCTGGTCCGGGAAGCCCAAGAGCCGCGCGAAGTCGATGATGCAGACCACGCGACCGGCGACGTTGGCCGCGCCTTGGACGAACGCCGGCGCCCGCGGCACCGGCACCGTCACCTCGGCGTCCATCACCCGTCGCACGAGCAACGCCTGCAGCGCGAACGCGTGCTTGCCGACGTTCAGGAGCAGGAACGACTGCGGTTCGTCGCCGATCATTTGTTCGCCTGCTCGAGCTTGAAGCGCTGCATCACCGTCTCGAGCTCGCGCGACAGGTTCGAGAGCTCGAGCGCGTTGTGCGTCATCGCCTGCATCGAGCGCCGCTGCCGCTGCGTCGCCTCCATCACTTGCTCGGTCGCCGTCGCGTTCGACACCGCCACGCCAGAGATGCGCTCGATCGCTTGCACCATCTCCTGGGCACCGCGGAGCTGATCGCGGGTGATGCTCGAGATCTGCTGCACCATGTCCGCTCCGCGGGTGGCGGCGCCGGTGATGTTCTCGAGCGACTGCAAGATGGCGCTCAGCTCGGCGCGGCCGTTGTTCAGGTCGGTCGTCGATTCACGCATCGAGACGATCGCTTGATCGGACTCGGTGCCGAGCTCGAACGCGAGCTTGCTGATCTGCTCGGCCGACAGGCCCACGTTCTCCGCGAGCTTGCGCACCTCATCGGCGACGACGGCGAAGCCGCGGCCGTACTCGCCGGCGCGAGCGGCTTCGATCGTCGCGTTCAAGGCGAGCAGGTGCGTCTGCTGCGCGACGCGGGTGATCAGCTCGACGATCTTCGCGATCTCTTTGCTGCGCTCGCCGAAGCGAAACACGCGCTCGCTCGACTTCTCGACGCGCTCGAAGACGGCGCTCATCTTGTCGATCGTCTTTCGCGCGATGGCGCTGCCGGACGACGCGGCTTCGCTCGTATCGGTCGACGCCTTCGACGCATCCTCGGCGCTGCGCGCGGTGCGCTCGATCAACTTGGCGATGGAGTTGATGAGGCTCGACGCCTTCTCGACGAGCTCGGTCTGCCACTCGGCGCCGCTCGAAATGCGCGCGATCGACTCCGTGACCTCGGCGGCCGAAGCGTTCACGCCCTCGGCGCCGTTTCTGAGCTCGTTCGCGCTCTCGGCGACCGACTGCGAGGTGCGCTGCATGTGGATGACGAGCTCTCTGAAGTTGTCGAGCATCAGATTGATCGCGGCGCGCAGGTCATCGACCTCGTCAGGCACGCGCGACGGCTGCTTGAAGACCAGGTTCGTCGAGAGATCGCCGCTCGAGATGCCGCGGCCGAACTGCGTCAGCTCGCCCAAGTGCCGGGTGATCCGCCGCGCGAAGTAGATGCTGCCCCCCGAGAGCAAGACGAAGCCGGTCGCGACCAGCGCCACGCGCTCATTCGTATCGTCGAAGAGCGCCTCGGCCAGAAGCGCGAGGCCGACGATCGCCAAACCGAAGGCGATGAAGGCGATCACGAGCTTCTTGACGAGGACACGGGCGACCATGCGCCTGAATCATCGCGCCCATCTGGGCCATCCGCAATTTTTGCTATCCGGGCGTGACAAAGTGATCGAAGCCGGCCGCGAGCGGCGTGCCGGCGCCGCGCACGATCTCGCCGATCGCGGTGAAGCCGGCCGGAACCGGCGCGCCGGCACGCAGAACGCAAAGCAGCTCGAAGTCCTCGCCGCCCGAGGTCGCGAGTGACACCGGGTCAACGCCGAGCATCTCAGCGGCACGTCGGGTGTCGGCGGCGATCGGCAGCGCAGAAAGATCGAGCGCAGCGCCGAGGCCCTCCGGCAACAGGCGGGGCAAGTCTGCCGCGAGGCCGTCCGAGAGATCGATCGCGCCGAGACACGCCTCGTTCGCCGCGAGCGCGCGCCCGTGAGCCACCCGCGGCGACGGCCGGCGCTGCTTTCCACGCAAGCGCGCCCATTCATCGCCCACGACGCCGCGCTCCAAGATCGCCAAGCCGGCGGCCGCCGCGCCGAGCTCTCCACTGACGCACAGGCGATCGCCCACGCTGCCGACACGCCGGCGCAGCACGCGATCGGCCTTGCCGAACACCGAGAGCGCGATGACGATCGGCCCGTCCGTGCGCGACAAGTCGCCGCCGAGCAACGCACAGCCTTCGACGGCCGCGAGCGCGCGCAACGCGGTCGCGAGCTCTTCGATCCACCTCGCCTCGACGCGCGCCTCAGGCAACGCCAGCGCCAGCGTGAACCCGACAGGAACCGCGCCGGCCGCGGCGAGATCCGAGAGGTTCACGGCGAGCGCCTTGTGCGCCACGTCGCCAGCCGAGAACGTGCGCAAGCGAAAGTCGACGTCTTCGACCAGCATGTCGGTGCTCGTCACGATGTCGCCGTCGATCACGCACACGTCGTCGTCGAAGCCGAGCGCGCGTGGATCCGCGTGACCGCGCGTCAACAGGCGCACGATGTCGGCTTCGTTCACTTGGTGATCGCGCACGAGAACGGAACGGCGATGGAGAAGACGCTGCCCTTCTGCAGCTCGCTCGTCGCCCACACCGCCCCGCCGTGCGCTTCCACGAAGTTGCGCACGATCGCCAGGCCGAGGCCGGTGCCGCCGTATTCACGCGTCGACGAGCTGTCGACTTGGAAGAACGGCTCGAACACCTTTTGCAGCTTGTCGTCTGGGATACCGATGCCGGTGTCGCGCACGCTGATGAGCAGCCACTTGTTGTTCTCGGGCACGAAGGGATCGAAGCCCTTGCCCGACTCCTTCGGCAAGGAGCCGTCGAAGTGCTGCACCTTCAGCTCGACGGTGCCGCCTTCTGGCGTGAACTTCACGGCGTTGCCGAGCAAGTTCGTGATGCTCCGGTGCAACTTCTCCTCGTCGAGCAAGAAGAGCTGCCCGCCCTCCGGAAAGTGACTGACGAGGTTCAGGTTCTTCTTGCGCGCCTGCGGCAGCACGTCCGTCAGCGAGGCCTTGGCGACGAGCGAGATGTCGACCGGATTTCGCGCGAGCTTGAAGGTGCCGCTCTCGATCTTCGAGAGATCCAAGATCGAGGTGATCAGCTGGAGCAGGCTCTCGCCCTTCTCCATGATCGTGGCGACATAGTCCTTCTGCTCGTTTTGCAGCGGCCCGGCGAGCCCTTCGAGCAGCATCTCGGAGTAGCCGATGACGCTGGTCAACGGCGTGCGCAGCTCGTGGCTGACCGTGGCGATGAAGTTCGACTTCAGCCGATCCATCTCGCGCAGCTTGTCGTTGGCCTGCGAGAGCGTGCGGTTGCGCTCTTCCAAGTCGGAGTAAGCGGCGGTGATCGACTCGATGTGCATCTGCGACGCGACGAGCGCCTTGTAGCCGCTGAAGATCACGGTATCGACGACCTTCTGGCAGTGCAAAACGACGGCGTCGATCGCGCGCTCGGCGATCGGCCGGATCTGCACGAGCAGATCGTTCGCTTGCTGCTGCTTCATGTCCGGCGCGAGCCCCTGGAGCTCGCCCGGCGCGCGCAGCAGCGTCTCGGGGCGGAATGGCCCGTAGACGATGCGCCCGAGGAAGTCACCTTCGAGGTAGATCGGCCCGACGCGGTAGCGCAGCCCCGAGAAGCACTGCTTGGCCTCCGGGCTCGGCGAGTCGAGCTCGCACGACTTCACTTCGCCGACGAGCTTCGTGCAGCGCACCTTGGTCTCGTAGTGCGCGAACATCAGGCCGCAGTACTCGGTGGTCTGCGCGCGGAAGTCGACGAGCTTCTGGCCGCCCTGATCGAAGACCTTCACGCCGATCCCGTAGAGCTCGCTGAAGCTCTTCAAAAGATCGCGAAACGACGCCTGATCGATGAGGTCGGCGAGCTTGGGCTTTCGGCTCAACACGGACCCGCCGGGTTGCAACGTGAACATGTTGTCGCCGGTCGAGGTGGTCATGGATTCGCCAACAATCCTTCCCGCGGTTTGGAGGCCCCCTCGAACACGCGACGCAGAAAATCTTCGCGTGTGATCTTCACCATCTGTTCGATGTGATGCTTCTTGTCCAAGTACTCCCAGACCTGCGACAGCAAGCCTTCGACGGTCTCGAGCACACCTTCGCCGCGGATGGCGACGGCGCCGTAGACGAGCTCCTTGCCCTTCTTCCTCACCTCTTCGATCTCTTCGTCCGAGCGCACGTTCGGCATGTCGCGCTTGTTGAACTGGATGACGATCGGGATGTTCTCGTCGAGCTTGTTCGCGCGCAGGTTCTCTTTCAGGCTCAGCCAGAACTCGTTGTTCGCCTTGGCCTCTTCGCGCTGCGAGTCGGCGATGAAGGCGATGCCGTCGGCGCCTTCGAGCACGAGCCGCCGGGTCGACGCGTGCATGATCTGGCCGGGAACCGTGTACAGCTTGATCTTGATCTTGAAGCCGTTCGACGTCTTGAAGAACACCGGCAAGACGTCGAAGAAGAGCGTGCGATCGTCGGCGGTGTCGAGGGTCATCAAGCGGCCGCAGCTCTGGCCGTTCAGCAAATGATGCAGCGCCTGCAAGTTGGTCGTCTTGCCCGACAACGGCGGGCCGTAGAAGACGACTTTGAGCGCGATCTCGCGCTGGCTCACATTCAGCTGCATAGGCCTCTACGGTTTAGCATTCGTGCACAGTCGCGCCAAACTTAGCTGAGTACGTGAGTTCGGGCGAGACCTACATGTGGGCGTCGACGATGGCTGCGGGAGTTCGCACGTGCACAGGCGGAATGTTGCAGCATCACTTTCAGAAGTTGAACAAGGCGACGTTCGCCATGGACAAGATGGCGAGCGAGAACCTGCAGCGGTTGATCGATGAGGATCAGAAGAAGCGCTAGGGCTTCTTCCCGATCCGTCGTGGGCACTGCCACCGCGAAGATGCTAGGATCACGTGATGCGCGCCATCGTATCGACCGTGCTCGCGTGTCTTGCTGGGTGCGCGCGCACCGTCCCATACGAGCCGAGACCGGTCGCGAAGAACCTTTCGCGACCGGCGCCAAAAGAGGGCAACACCCTCGGCACCGCGCATCCGGTGTATTCGGCAACGGTCGCTCCGGATGGTGCCTGGGCGGTCGTCTGCCAAGCGCGGCGCGACACGGATAGAGACGGAACAATTGCTGCCATCTATTCGGGCTGCGGCAACGCAAAGGTCACCGGGGACGAGCGCCACCTTTGGCTCGTCGTCGAAGAGGGGGACGGCGAAATCATCGATCTCTTCTTCGGCAGTGATCCCAGCGGCAGGTGGATTGCCTACACAGCTGCCGATACGCTTTTTCTCCGCGATACCGTCGGTGGCGAACGTGTCGCGCTGCTGCGAAAAGTCGCGAGCGTTGGGCGCGCTCATCGCGATGGGCTCGCCGCATTTAGCGATGACGGTCGCTGGCTCCTGCATCCCGATCGCGAAGGCGATCGCATCGTGTTGAAGCTGAGGGACCTCGAGCTTCGACACGAAACGCTGGTTCCGACGCCCGAAGGATCATGGTGGCTGCCGAGATTTGTGCCGACGAGTGACGCCATCGCATTTCACATGCTTCCACCCGGGATGGAGCGACCCTTCGAGCCCATCGCGATGGATGAGGACGTCTGCACCGAGCCGATGACAATCGAGAGAGCAACGCATGGCTGGTGGCCGGACACGATCGTCCAACCTCTCGATTTCAGTCGTCCCGCCATCCACGTGTCGGCGGGATGGCCAACCCTTCGTGGCGGCCTCGCGGTGTCTGACGGCAAGGGCGCGAGCTTTCTGGGTTACGACGGCACGCGCGAAGTGCTCACCGATCAGTGCGTCTCCACCATTTTGCACGTGGATGTCTTTACGGGCGCCATGGTGGCTCATGCATGCGACGGCGGGCATGTATGGCTTCGCCGCGGCTATCCCGCGAAGCCGCTTCCTCGCAGCTTGAGACTGTCGAAGCCGATGGGTCATCGCCGGCTTCTTCCGGAATCGCGCGACAAGGTGCTCTATGCTTGGGACATCAGCACCGGCGAATCGATCGCGGTGGCCAAGCTCGTGCGAGGTCTCGGCAAAGAGCCATGGGAGGAACAAGGGACGAGCGATGATGGTTTCAGCGTCTGGGGCCTCGAAACCCGGGTTAACGTTGAGCGCGGGCGCGACGGAGCATGGAGGGCGCGTGCGGTGAGCGAAACGATCGAGTCGCGTCAGGAATACCGCAACCGTGCGGACCCTGCGTCGTACCTCGTGCGCGCGCAGCGTGGCGCGTTCGAGCTTCGGATGGCCGGCCGCGATCTCGGGCCGTTGCGCTGGCAGCTGCGCGTGACACCGCGGGAATGAAGGCTGACGAGGGACGATGCTCGTCGTGTTGGCCATCTACTTGGGCGCGCCCGCGGTTCTCGCCACCGTAGCGGTGTCGTGGTGGGTCTGGCGCGAAGGGCTGAAAAAGATGGCAGTGGGGCTAGTGCTCGTCGCCGTCTCGATCGAGACCCTCATGCTTTGGGGCGGCTACAATCAGATGCATTACTGGGACGGTTACGATCTGAATCCAAGGGTGCGCGCCGCGGACGTGGCGGGCACTTGGACACGCGCAGGCAAGATCATTGAGCTTCGCGATGACGGTACGTTTTCGTCGAACGACGGAACGCGGGGTCAGTGGGCGATGGGAAATGGCGCGTACCTCAGGGCGGGCGCGCAACGCTGGAAGGTGCTCAGCCGAGATGGACAGTTGCTTCTGCTAGCGGTGGACGAGCTGTCAGATCCCGATGAGTGGAACAGGGCAAAGGTGTTTTCGCGCCGTTGATTTGAGCGCGCGCCGCCTTCGCTAGAACGAACCCTCCCCTGTTGTGTTGCAACTAGTGAAGGAGCTGGCCGTCACCCTGGCAAGGCCGAGGCCATGATCGAGGTCGAGATCCAGCGGGTTTTTCGGTGAGAGCCGCCGTAGAGCCCGGGGTTGGCATGTGACGTGCTGCGAGAGAATTATACTTGACGCGTTGCATTGCCAGGTTATTACCTGGACAGTGACGCGCCGACCCCGGACGACTGGAATCCTAGTTGGTGTTGACCGGTGTAGATCCGTGAGTGCGCGATGAAGCTACCTGAGTTCGAAAATCACCCGCTGAACGAAGTAGCAATGGCCGTGCAGTTTGCGCCGCTTCAGCACCTCCATACCCCTCGTCTCGGTGCGCTCTGGCAGCTTTTTCGCTCTCGGTTCCCGAGTGTAGAAGAGCATCCTCCGCTGGAGCCGCAATTTGAGGTATTCCCGTCGCCGCCAACCAGCGGCGTGAATGTGAGACTGGAGACACATCCACCACGACCGCGTGTTTGGTTTCTTACCACGGACGGAGCGCAACTCGTTCAGATACAGAACGATCGTTTCATTAGGAACTGGCGCCGCAGTGAGGGAATGACGGCGGCGTCCTATCCTCGCTACAGCAAGCTCCGTGAGGAGTTTGAAAAGGACGCTGGATTGTTTGCAGATTTCTTAGCACGCGACGGTGGCGGCGAGCCGAAGATCAATCAGTGCGAGCTCACCTACATCAACCAGGTAGCGCCATGCGCTGTGTGGAAGACTCACGCCGAATTTTCCCGGGTATTCCCGTGGGTGACGAACAAGCAAATCGCCACGCTGCCGATGGAGTCGGAGGACGGACAATTTTTACTTCGCTTCATCCTACGCGACGCGGCCAACGCCCCCGTTGGTCGGCTTGCTGTCGTAGTGCAGCCCGCATTCGCGCGAGACACCGGCGAACCTCGGTTCATCTTTCGGCTCACCGTGAGAGGGGCACCGTCCGGAGTCAGCATCGACAGTGCGTTGAAGTTCTTCGACGCAGGTCATGCGATGATCGTCAAAGCGTTCGACGCACTCACGTCAGCAGAGATGCATGCTGCTTGGAGGAAGAAAAATGCTTGATCAAATGAGCGCAACTGCCCCGCGAATGCTCCTTACGGAATGCAACTATCCGAGTAGCGAGGGTGTGACTGCTTTTTCGGAGGCGTCGAGATCCACCACAGTTACTTTGCGCGACAACACGGGAGGCAGTATCGACGTCCACGTCACAGGGGAGGCCCCTCAGTGGTTTGTCGCGATGCTCGAAGACATCCAGAAGGCGCTAGTCTTGCGCGCCAATTGGGACGGTTACGGCGCGATTGCTGTCACAAAGGAAGCCGCGCGTTCGATCATCATGCTCGCTGCAAATCTCATGCGTCCAAATACGCCTCGTCCGAGCGTCGTCCCGACGAACCGAGGAGGACTTCAGCTTGAGTGGCATCAGGGAGGCGTGGATCTCGAAATCCGCTCCTCAATGCCAGGAGTTTACGAAGCATTCTACTGCGATGCCGATGGGGAATGGGAACGCACGCTGTTTTTCAACTTCACTGAGCTTACGCCGAAGTTGGCCAAGCTCGTACACTGAGCGTGCAGGGTGACGGGTGCGGGCGATCCGAGCACGCTCGAACTCCGAGACGACTCGACGATCCTGGACTCGGACATCATTTGGCGCCGCGTCGCTCCACATCAAATTGTCCAGCTGGATCAAAATCTCGGGCGTTCCCGTGCGAGCACGGGTGCGTTCGATGATAGCAGCGACGGCACGCCGATGTCCGCCTGCTTGGCGAGGATCGTTCTTCAACGCGGCGAGTCCGCAGAGGTCGCGTTGCAACCGTTTCCAGGATTTTGCATGGTCTGGTTCACAGCAGGTTTTGTGCGTTCGCTAGGCCTGGGGGTGATGATGTCACCCCCGCCGGATGAGCACGTCTTCGTCTTCGGAAAGAAGACGAAGAGCGTTACGAACAAGCTCGCGAAACAAAGCGATTGGATTGTCGCCCCGCCAAAAAGTTAGTGTCCGATAACTGCGAATTCTCTGCGGCTCTCGACATGACTCGCCTCCTCGCCGTGTGCGAAAAACGGGGGTGCAAAACTCGGCTGCCAATCGCCCGCCCTATGCTGCGGCGATGAGGTCGCGGCAACCGACCGTTTTTCGCAGATTGCGTTCAGGCCGGCGCGTCTATACTGATCTCAAGATGAATGCGGGGGTGCGGTCTGGCGGGCGGATACGCACGCGCTGCTCGTGGCCGAGCTCGCCGCCGAAAACCACGTCGCCATCGAAGGCCGCTCGCTGGCCCAGATGGCAGAGGAGATGGAGCTCGCGCAGACGCTCCACCTGCTCCGCGGCGATCTGGCCGTGGCGCTCGCGCGCGTCGACGACACGATCTTGAAGAGTCGTGCGAGCGCGTACCGAACGTTCCTCTCGTTCTATCGGCAGCTCAACGGGCTCGCCGAAGACGTGACGAGCGTGGCGACGAAGCTGGAGCCGGTGATCGACTTCTTCGCGCAACCGTCGGCGAAAAAATCAGCGAACACCGACAAGGAGGCGGTGGCAACACCAGCGGCCCCGGTGACGGATGCGCCGAAGCCGCAGCCAGCGCCTGAGAAAGTCCCCGCGTAATTCCTTGGGCAAGCGCGGCGCCGTGATGTCTTGCGGCGCCGCGCCGGCCGGCCCACCCGCCATGCATCATGCATCAGCTCATGATCTCCGCGCGCGCACCAAACGAGAGTCTTCGGGCAATCTATCCGCGCGGGACGACGCTTTGCCTCGCCGATCGGTCCCCGAGGCGCTCAGGCCCAAACAGCGAGACACACCCCGACGACGATAAGCCCGACGACTGCGACAAGGCTCCAGAACAGGATCGCTTCGCCGCGAGAAAGGCGGGCAAGCCACTGATCAAATCGCGCGATCAAAGTTCGTTCGTCATCCCGAGACTTATCAGCCGATCCCTCGGCGAACCTCTGGATGGCTAAGCGAACAAGGTATACGCCGACGACAGCTACGATCGCGGTCGGCATTCCGTAGTCGTGAATAAGGAGCCGAATCATCGGGTGCTCGCTATCAGTCGTGGTGAAAGTATTGCCCACGCGCATATCTTACTCGTACGTCCAGTTCCACAAGGTGCTCGACGCACTAGCGGGAACGGCTAGCGCGACTATGAGCCCTGGATCGCACGGCCGTCGAACACGCGGAGCGTCCTCAAGACCACGGAGAAGCGATCTTCGCTGTTGGCTGCCCTCAGAGCTCGCTCGCGAGCGAGGCGACGCCGCTGACGACGCGGTTCAACGAGCGCTCGAACATCAGCTTGAACATCGGCAACAGCAGGCTCAGATCGTCCGGCGCCGGCGGGCTCTCGGCGTCGAGGCTGAAGGTGCGGCTCGCGTATTGCGTCCCGCGCTCCTGGTAGAATCCGAGCTCGCCGACGATCTGCGCCGTCGCCATCGGCTTCATGTCTTGCGACCACGTGCGCTTCGAGCTCATCGAGTCGCTCATCGCCGCTTCGCTCTTGCCGCCGGAGTCGCTCTGCAACGAGCTCCTGATCGCCGTGTACTCTTCGCCGCCGCCGCCGTCGCTCGGCTCAATCGCGACGAGGAGCTTCGTCAGCTTCAGCTCTCCGACGAGCGCGTCGGGAGGGAGCTTCGCCGGCAGCTCGGCGACGACCTCGACCTTCGTGAAGATCGGCGACAGGCCCTTTTGGAGCTCGTTGGCGATGAACGAGAGCGGGCTCTTCACGCGCACCGAGCCCACGCTCTGCTGGTAGAGGACCTTGCGCACGTCGACGATCAGGTTCGCGGCCTGCTCGCCTGTCACGTGAATATAGAGCGTGCGGTTGATGCGGTTCGCCTGCGCCGGCGTGTACCTCACGTTCAAGTCACGCGGGTCGACGTTGCGCATGCTGCCTGAGCCGCCGCTCATGGAGGGGGCGCAGGCCGAGACGAGGAGGAGCATCGTGAGCAGTGATCGCAGCATGCCGATCACCTTATCCGCGCGGGCTGGCGCTCGCCGCAAAAGAGTCAGCGGAGAAAAACGCGCGCACGTCATCGAGCGACGCCGTCTTCGGCGCCGGCGGCAGCGCGCCGAGGAACTTTCGGCCGTACGACTTCGTGCGCAGGCGAACGTCGAGCACGGCGACGACACCGCGATCGCCCGCCGTGCGAATCAAGCGGCCGAAGCCTTGGCGCAGCGCGATGACCGCCGGGGCGAGCTGGTGCGACGCAAACGCCGACTCCCCTTGGCGCTCGACCTCGGCGATGCGCGCGGCCAACAAGGGATCGGTCGGCGACGCGAACGGCAGCTTGTCGATGCACACGAGGCGCAGCGCGTCGCCAGGCACGTCGACGCCTTCCCAGAACGACGCCGACGCAAAGAGCACGGCTGAACCATCGCGCGCGAAGTCTTCGATCAAGACGTGCTTCGGCGCGTCGCCTTGCTTGAACACGAGATGGCCGCGCTGGCGCAGCAAAGGCGTCAACGCTTGCGCCTGGCGATCGAGCTGCGCGTGCGAGGTGAACAAGAAGAACGCGCCGCCCTTCGCCGCGTCGTTCAACGCGAGCAAGCGTTCGCTCAGCGCCTCGGCGTACGCCGGCGCGCTCGGCTCCGGAAACGTCGACGGCACGTAGACGAGCGCTTGCGTGCGATAGTCGAAGGGGGACTCGACGACGAGCTCCTCGGCCGTCTCGATGCCTAAGCGATCGCGCAGCACCGAGAAGTCGCCGCCGACGCTCAAGGTGGCCGAGGTCAAGACGATGGTCGAGCCGTCGTCGAAGATCGTGTTGCGCAAGACGCCGCCGACGTCGAGCGGCAGCGCGCGGATCTGCCGCGAGCGCGAGCGCTGCTCGATCATCCGCGCGAAGGGCATCGCGTCATCGGCGTCGGGCGCGAACACGAACGCGACTTCACGCGCCAGCTTCTCTGCGCGCATCGCCAGCGCATCCCACGCCGGCCCGCGGGCGCCGTCCTCGATCGCTTTGGCGAGGCCGGAAAACGCCTGCGCCACGTCGTTCGCGGCCTCCTTCATCGGCTCGCGCGCCTTCGGCAACGCCCGCGACGAACCGGGCGCGTCGCCGATCTCGTGAAAGAGCCGGCCGAGCGCCATCGGCGTCTCGGCGAGCGCCGCGCGGATCAGAGGCTCGCCGGGCACGAGCTCGTCGTCGAGCGCCTGCAGGACGTCCTTCGTCAGCTCGCCGGCGCGGGTCTCGCTGAACGAGACGCCGAAGTGATCGGTCACCGCTTCTTCCAGCGCGTGCGCTTCGTCGAAGATCACGACGTCGTAGGCCGGGAGCACCGTCGTCTCCACGTTCGGCTGCTGGCGGAGCGCGAGGTCGGCGAAGAATAGGTAGTGGTTGACGACGACGATCTCGGCAGCGCTGGCCGCTTGGCGCGCGCGCGTCACGAAGCACGCGTCGTAGCGCGGGCAGCGCGGCCCGAGGCAAATATCACTGCGTGCATCGAGCTCGCGCCACGGCATGTAGTCGTCAGGCAGCGTGCGCAGCTCGGCGCGATCACCGGTCGTCGTCGTCGCCGACCACTCCGCGATCTCGTCGAGTGTCTCGTTCTTGCCGCGAAAGCGCAGGCTCGGCTGGCGCGCCACGCGATCCAAACGGTGCAGGCACAAGTAGTTCTGCCGGCCCTTCAGCACGCTGATCCGCGCGTTGACGCCGAGGGCCTCGCAGAGCCGCGGCAAGTCGCGCTGCGCGATCTGATCCTGCAAGTTCTTCGTGGCCGTCGAGATGATCACACGCTTGCCGCTCAAGATCGCCGGCACGCAATAGGCGAAGGTCTTGCCGGTGCCGGTGCCGGCCTCGGCGAGCAAGATCGATCGCCGCGCGATGGCGCTGGCCACGGCCTCGGCCATCTGCCGCTGCCCGTCGCGCACCTCGTAGCCCTTGAGCCGCGCTTCGAGCACCCCGCCCGGCGCGAAGACTTCGCTCGTGCCCAACATCAATTCCCCGCAGCGGTCAGGTGGATCGAGAACGAGACGACGAGCACCGCCGCCGCGACGGCGCAGAGCGCGTAGCGCGCGCCGCCCATCGTCTCCCGGCTCTCCTGCACCGGCGGATGCCGATAGCCGAGCAAGAGCACGATGAGCACCCAGATCACCCAGAGCTGCGACTGGAAGAACACGCCGACGGCGACGAGCATGGTCAGCGCGAGCGCCGAGACGATGGGCTGCGCCTTGCCGAACACGGCGTACGCCAAGTGGCCGCCGTCGAGCTGGCCGACCGGCACGAGCGATAGCGCCGTCACGAGCAGGCCGCTCCACGCCGCTGCCGCGAGCGGATGCCAGCGCAACCCGACGTCGAGCGCTTCCGGCTTCAACGCGTAGACCAGCCAGCGAAAGAGCAGCGGCTCCCCGAGCGGCGGCGACGACAAGCCACCGGTGTCGAGCGGCTCCGACCACATGATGCCGAGCGCCGCGAGCCCGCACGATGCGATGAAGCCGGCGAGCGGCGCCGCGATCGCGACGTCGAAGAGCACCGCGCGCGACGCCGGCAACCCCTCGGTGAAGGCAAAGTCGCCGAGCGTGCCGATCATCGTCGGCGCCGGGATCACGTGCGGCGGTGACAAGCGGACGCCGTGCGCGGCCGCGACCACGGAGCGAGCGATCGCGCGCACGCTCAACACCGCAATGACGCCCGCTGAATACGCGATGCCGTGGCGCAGAATGTTCGGCGCGCGCACGACGTCGAGCACGCTGCCGCCCTGGTCGAGCAGCGCGCCGGCGATGAGCGTCGTCAGGACCGTCAGCGCCGCCAGCGCCAGCGGGCCCAAGATCCGCGCGCGATCACCCACGATCGGGCTTTTCTGGCGGCTCGAACTTCACGATCTGCCCCTTCTCGATCGTCAGGTAGTAGAGCTCGCGTTCGGCTTCGCCATCGGCGTCGAAGTGGATCTTGCCGGTGACGCCGGCGAAGTCCTTCGTCTCGGCGAGCAGCTTGCGCAGCGCCGCGCGGCCGCTCGGGTTCTTGTTCAACGCGTCGCGCAGCACCGCCGCCGCGTCATAGGCCTGCGCGTCGGGCAGCGCCGGCTCGCGCCGCTCCTTCTCGAGAAACGCCTTCACGAACTTCTGCACGCGCGGCTCGGGATCCTGCGCGAAGAAGCCGTCGACGAACACCGCCCCCTCGACGAACTTCTGGCCGCGCTCGGCGGTCTGCGGCGAGTTCCACATGTTCGATCCGAGCAGGCGCACGGGCGTGATGTCTTTGCGGCCGGTCGTCTTCTGAATGCGACGTAGCTCCTCCGAGCTCGTCGACGTCACGATGTCTTCGAACGCGAGCGCCGGTGCGATCATGCCGACTTGCTTGGCGTTCGCCGGGACAAAGATCGCGTCGAAGTCGGTGATCGGCGGCAGCGTCTTTTGCAGCGCTTCGATCGCCTTCGAGCGCTTGATGCCGGTGAGCTTCTGCTCGTTGATCTCGCGCAGCGCCGTGAACCAATCGCTGCGCGCCTCCTTGTAGTAGCGGCCGACCAGCTTCTGCACCGGCGTCATGAACGTGGTCTGATCGTACGCGAAGGTCTCGACGGCGCGCACCTCGCCGTTCTTCGCCTCGACCTCGTCCCAGAACAAGTCGGCCATCTCGGTGCCGAGCGGCACGTTCGGGTAGAAGATCGCGAACTTCTTGAAGCCGAGCACCTCGAACGCGAGCTTGGCGATCGCGGCCGCCTGCTGCTTCGGCGTCAGGCACAGCCGGAAGATGCTCTGGCCGATCTGCGGGATGCCGTCGCGGCGACTCAGGTTGATCATCGGCACGCCGTACGACTCGGCGCGCACCGCCGCGGCCAGCGATTCCTCGGCGAACAAGGGCCCGATGATCGCGATGACGTGCTGCTCGCCGGCGAGCTCGTCGACGGCGCGCTGCGCTTTGTCGGCGTCGCCTTCGGAGTCGCGCACCACGAGCTCGATGCCGGAGCCGGCGCCGTCGCCTTCGATGCCGAGCGCGAGCTTGATCGCCGTCAACGCGCTTTGGCCGAACTGCTTCTTGTCGCCGGTGAGCGGCAAGAGCACGCCCACGGTCTTACCTTTGACCGTCTCGATCTCGGTCAGGCGCTTCAACAGCCCCTGCGCCATCTCTTGGTACTTGCCGGCGCCGACCTTCGCGGCATCGTCTTTGGCCTTGTCGAAGTCGCCGATGTGCAGCGCGATCTTCGCCGAGCGCAGGCGCAAGGCGTCGACCGCGAACGCGATCGGCCCGGGCTCTTTCAGCAAGCGATCGAGGTCCTGCGCCGAGAGATCGTGATCGATCGCTTGCAGCACGCGCGCTTCGATCGCTTGGCGCTCCTTCGGATCGCTCGTCTGCTCGAGCTTCACCGCGAGCGCTTCGATGACGCCGCCGCCGTCGCCGACCTTTTCGGCCGCGCTGAGCAAGTCATCGGCCGCTTTGACCCGCTCTGTGCCTTCGGACTCACGCAGCACCGTCTTCAACATCTCGGCGGCGTCGCGATAGGCGCCGAGCATCAACGCCGCCGTCGCGAAGCCCCGCCGCGAGGGCTTGGCGAGCGCAGAGGTCGGCGCCTTCAAGAGCACTTCGGCGAACGCCTTCTTCGCGGTGGCCCAGTCCTTCTCTTTGAGCGCGGCCTCGCCTTGCTCGTAGTAGGCCTGCGCCGCGGTCGGATCGATCGTGTCTTTGACCGGCTTCTCTTGGCCATCGACGACCACCGTCGGCTGCGAAGCTGGCGCGCAATCCGCGCACGCGATGAGGCTGACGACGGCGAAGAGCACGCCGCCTTGAAAACGCGAACGCTGCGCAAAGATCATGTCTCGTCCTCCAGATCGCTGCGATCCCGCTGTTGTTCGATCGCGTCGTCCGCCGGCGTGCTCGACGGCACCCGGTAGCGCTCGCTCATCCACTCGCCGAGATCGATCAGCTTACAACGCGAAGAGCAAAACGGCATCAAGCGCTTGCGCTCTTCATCGTCGGCGTAGATCTGCGGCTTTTGACAGATCGGGCAGGGCATCGCCTCGCAGGACTAGCCGACACCGGAGCACGCTGCAAAGGCTTGGATTGGCGATATTGACCCGTGCCGGACCCGGCACTATGCCCGCCCCGGAGCAATACCCATGCTTCCCGACACATTCTGGACCCTCGCGCGCCGTTACATCGCGATGGATACGTCCGTGCAAAACGGCAACGCCGCCGTCGAGGCCTTCGTCTCCGAGGCGATGGCCACGCTCGCGCTGAAGCCGAAGATCACGGTGCAGCGCGGCGAGCATGCGGGGAAGCTGCAGGTGAACGTGCTCGCGTCGTTCGGCCCTTCGGGCGACGGCGGCCTCTTGCTGGTCACCCACTCGGACACCGTGCCGCCGGGGCCGCTCGAGCGCTGGACCAAGGGCCCGCCGCACACGCTGACGAGAGATGGCGACACCGTCATCGGCCTCGGCGTCGCCGACGTGAAGCTCGACTATCTCTGTAAGGCGCTCGCGCTCGCGTCTTTGGATCTCAGCGCGCTGAAAAAGCCGGTGCATCTGCTCGCGACGCACAGCGAAGAAGTGGGGCTCGTCGGCGCGAAGGCCTTCGTTGCCGCCGATCTTTGCAGGCCAGAGTGGGCGCTCTGCGGCGAGCCGTCGGAGCTCATCCCGTGCCACGCGCACAAGGGCTACGCGGTGAGCAAGGTGACGGTCCGCGTGCAAACCACCGCGGCGATCGCCGCGACGCACCGCATCGAGATCACGGGCAAGGCTGCCCACTCGTCGACCCCTCACCTCGGCGTCAACGCGATCGATCGCTTGGCGGCGTGGATCGCGAGCGATCCGACGCTGCAGCTCACGTGGGTGCGCGGCGGCTCGAGCCCGAACACGGTGCCGGCGAGCGCGCAGGCCTTCGTCCGCGGCGCGAGCGGCGCGCACCCGGTCGAGAGCCATGTATCGGAATTGCTACATGAAGAGCGCGGCGTCGATCTGCGGCCGGCCTTCGACGCGCTCGTTTCGCTGTGGAGCGACTGGCAAGCGCTCGCGCAGGCGTTCGAACCGACGAGCGACGCGGAGTTCGATCCCGCGCGCGTCGTCTGTAACTTCGGCATGCTCGCGAGCGACGACGGCGCGTTGACCGCCACCTTCGACGCGCGGCTGCTGCCGGTGCACGATCCGATGGAGCTGCACGCGCGCTTCGCCGAGAAGGTGGCGCTCGTGAAAGGCGCCGAAGCCAGCATAGAGCGCGCGGCGCCCGGCATGAAGAGCGCGACCGATTCGCCTTTGCTCCAGGCGTTGAGCGCGTGCGTGCGCGAGCTCGGCATGCCGGAGAAAGCCCAGCCGAGAGCGAAGGCCACCTCGACCGAGGCCGGCGTCTTCGCGCGCAAGGGCATCAACGCCGCCGTCTTCGGTCCGGGCGTCAGCGTGCAAAACGCGCACACGCCGAACGAGTGGAACCGCGTCACAGATCTCGAGCGCGCCGTGCAGGTCTACACGCGCCTCATCAGAAAGTTGTGTGCCTGACATGTTCATCATCCGCGACGCACGTAGGAGCGACTTGAAGGGCCTCCGCCGGCTTGCGGAGATGCTCAACACCGTCAACCTGCCGAACGAAAAAGCCGCGCTCGAAGAAGTGCTCGACGTCGCCGCGCGATCCTTCGCCGGCTCGATCGAGAGCGCGCGCGATCGCCAGTACCTCTTCGTCGCCGAAGACACCGCCGAGAAGCAGCTCGTCGGCACCTCGATGATCTTGGCGCAGCACGGCACGCGCGAGTCGCCGCACCTCTACTTCGAGGTCATCGAGGATCAGCGCTACAGCTCCACCCTCGACAAACACTTTCGCCACTTGATCCTGCGCCTCGGCCGCGACTTCGACGGCCCCACCGAGATCGGCGGCTTGATCCTGGATCCGGCGCTGCGCACCGGCACCGGCGCGAGCCGCCTGCGCCTCGGCAAGCAGCTCTCCTACGTGCGCTTCTTGTTCATCGCCATTCACCGGCGCTTCTTCAGGAAGCGCTTGCTCGCCGAGCTGTTGCCGCCGCTGCTCCCGGACGGAAAGAGCGAGCTCTGGGAGCACCTCGGGCGCCACTTCACCGGCCTCGACTACACCGAGGCCGATCACGTCTCGCGCAAGAACAAGGAGTTCATCACCAGCCTGTTTCCGCACGGCGAGATCCACGCCTCGCTCCTCCCCGAGCACGTGCAGCAGCTCATCGGCGAAGTGGGGCCGACGACGCTCGGCGTGAAGAAGATGCTCGTCGACATCGGCTTCGAGTACTCGCACAAGATCGACCCCTTCGACGGCGGGCCGCACTTCGAGGCCGACGTCAACAACGTGACGCTCTTGCAACAAGTGAAGTGGGTGCCGTTCGTGGCGGTCGACGACGAGGACGCGCCGCAGGAGATCTCCCACCTCGCCGCGGTCAGCGATCCGAAGGGCCGCCACAAGTTCACCGCCGTCGGCTGCGCCGCGCGCTTCGACCTGCAAGGGCGCGCCGAGTTGCCAAAGAGCGTCATCAAGGCGTTGGGCGTCTCGGCGCGCAAGAAGGTCTACATCCTGCCGCTCGACGCGCCGCCGCCGAAGGAGTCGTGATGGAAGCGAAGGGCAACTTCATCGATGGCGCGTGGAAGAAGGTGAGCGCGCCGACCGGCCGCGTCGTCTCCAAGAATCCCGCAAAGCCGAGCGAGATCCTGTGGCAGCAAGACGTGAGCAAGGCCGCCGTCGACGACGCCGTCGCTGCCGCGCGTGCAGCGTTTCCTTCGTGGCGCAAGCTCTCCTTGGATGATCGCGCGGCGCTGCTCACGAAGCTCAAGGACGCGATCGATCGCGCTTCGATCATGCTCGCCGAAGCGATCGCGCGCGAAGCCGGAAAGGCGCTGTGGGAGGCGAAGAGCGAGATCACGGCGCTGAAGGGCAAGATCGACATCACGCTCGCCGACGCACGCAAAGACATCGAGCGCACGCGCGTCGACGCATCGAGCATGCTCACCTTTCATCCGCACGGTGTCATGGCCGTCCTCGGGCCGTTCAACTTTCCGCTCTCGTTGTCGCATGGCCACATCGTGCCGGCGCTGCTCGCAGGCAACACCGTGGTGTTGAAGCCGAGCGAGCTGACGCCGATGGTCGCGCAGCTCTACACCGAGCTCTTCGTCGCCGCCGGCTTCCCGAGCGGTGTATTCAATTTATTACATGGCGGCGGCGACGTGGGCGCGGCGTTGGCCACGCATCCCGACGTGCGCGGCGTGCTCTTCACCGGCAGCTACGACGTTGGCCGGGCGATCACGTTGGCGAACATCGATCAACCGCAGAAGATCCTGGCGCTGGAAATGGGCGGCAAGAACGCGAGCATCGTCTTCGGCGACGCCGGCTTCGATGCGGCGCTCTACGAGACCGTGTTCAGCGCCTTCGTCACGACCGGCCAGCGCTGCACCGCGACGTCGCGGCTCATCGTGCTCGACGGCGTGTTCGATCGCTTCGTCGATCGCTTCATCGCGGCGGCCAAAGCGCTCGTCGTCGGGGATCCGTTCGGCGAGAAGACCTTCATGGGCCCGCTCGTGGCCGAGAAGTCGCTGCAGAAGTTCATGGCCGCCACGGCCGCGTTGGATCGCAGCAGCAAGACCCTGGTCACGACGAAGCGCATCGGCGAGGGCTACCTCGTCACGCCGCACGTCGTGCTCGTGGAGGATCCTGCGGCGCCGGCGCTGCAGGAGGAGATCTTCGGGCCGTCGGTCGCCATCTACCGCGCGCGCGACGAAGAGCACGCGATGCAGCTCGCGAACGACACGCCCTTCGGCCTCGCCTTGAGCGTCTTCACGGCCGACGAAGCGCGCTTCGAACGCTGCCTCGACGCGAGCCGCGCCGGCATCGTCAATTGGAACAAGGGCACCGTCGGCGCCACCGGCAAGCTCCCCTTCGGCGGCGTGGGCAAGAGCGGCAACTTCCGCCCGGCCGGAAACTTCTCGGTGCGCTACTGCACCTATCCCGTCGCCACCGTCAGCGCCCCGGCGACCGCCGCGCCTCCCGCGTTGCCGCCGGGCATGACGCTGCCGTGATCGGGCTGAAGAAACATCTGTCGCTGTTTTTCCTCGCCGCGTTTCGGCCGGCGCGCGCATGGCCAGCGATCCTCTCGGATCCGAAAGACGCCGGCTGGCTCTACCTATGGGTGGCGATCGAGAGCTTGCTGATGCGGCCCGCGCAAAGCACGCGCGCCGTCTGGGCCGTCATGCGTCGCGGCCCCCCGCACGCGATGGCCGTCGCCAGCCTCGCCGGCATTCAGATCGCCGTCGTCCTGCTCGGCAGCTACGTCCTCGCGTTCATCGTGCGCCTGGCATTGCAGCAGAGCCGGGCCAAGCTCGAGATGGGCACCTACTCGGCGATCCTGCCGTGGCTCTACGCGCCGAAGCTCGTCCTGAGCGCGGTCGTCGCCGTGCTCTGGGGCTTGCAGCTCGTGCCGGACGACACGATGATGTTCACCGCGCTCTTCGATCTAAAGCCGTGGACCATCGGCTACTACGCGCTGAGCATCGGCCTCGTCGTGTGGTCGTTCGTCGCGTTCTTCCGCACGCACGGCGATCGCTTCGACTGGTCGAGCGACGTGAGCGCGATCGAGATGCCGTGGTGGAGACGGGTCGTGCCGATCGCGATCTTGCTCGCGGGCGCCTCGACGGTGTCGCTGCGCGCGGCCTACGCGCCGAGCACCTTTCGGCCGATCGGCCAAGGCGATCGCGTCCCGACCTTGAGCTTCGCCGGCCTGCGCGACGAGCCGGCGGTGACCTTGAGCTTCCCGCGCGAGCGGCCGGTGGTCATCGACTTTTGGGCGACGTGGTGCCGCCCCTGCGTGGCCGCGCTGCCAGGGTGGCACGCGCAATGGCTGAAGCGCGACGAGCTCGGCGCCGACTTCGTGTCCGCGAACGTCGAGAACGACGTGCTCGATCACGTGCAGCACTTCGCCGAGGAGCACCAGGTGGGCTTCCCGGTCCACGTCGCCGACGCGACGACGCAGGGGATCTTCCAGGTGACGACGCTGCCGACCGTGCTCATCGTCTCGCGCGAGGGCGACATCGTCGAGTACTGGGTCGGCGCGCACGATGAAGACGCGATCGCCGAGGCGCTGGCCCGGGCCAAGTAACTGAATCGCGACGCGCGCGCCCTGGTTTTCTCGGCTGGTCTTGTACGCGATCGCGCCAGCGTTCATTTTTCACCGCGTTTCTCTTCGTGACTCGGCGGCAGAGACGCTGGCACGGCGATTGCTGAACGCCGCGCACCATGCGTCACTCCACCTCGCTCCTCGTCCTTCTCGCGCTCTTCACCGTCCATTGCGGCGGCCCCATGCTGGCGTCACC
This sequence comes from Deltaproteobacteria bacterium, assembly GCA_020848545.1. Classification (GTDB taxonomy): domain Bacteria; phylum Myxococcota; class JADLHZ01; order JADLHZ01; family JADLHZ01; genus JADLHZ01. The sequence goes on from JADLHZ010000085.1 coordinate 179,237, forward strand.
GTCGCAGAAGCTCGGCACCGCCGACGTCGATGCGTCGGGCGAGGCGCTCCCGCAAGCGACACTACCCGACGCATCGCCGACCACGAACGCGAGCCCAAGCGCCGACGCCGCGGCCCGCGCGCTCGCCGAAGCGGACATCATCCAGCTCCACGACGGCCGCCTCTACGTGATGTCGAAGGCCGGATCGTTGAGCCTCATCGACACCTCCATCGATGGCGCCCTCACCCTCCTCGGCCAGGCCCAGCTCATCGGCCAACCCTTCGAGATGTACCGGCGTGACGGCTTCCTCGTCGTCATGGCGAAGGCCGGCGAGTCGACGATCACCATCTTCGACGTACGCGACCCGACGAAGCCGACGGTCGTGATGAAGCGCGACGTCGCCGGCCAGGTCTCGGACTCGCGCGTGCTCGGCGACGTGCTCTATGTCGCCACCTACACCTCCGACAGCGCGCGCGTGACGAGCTTCGCGATCAAGGATCCGGCGGCGATCGCGCAAGTCGCCGAGCTCGAATTTGCTGCGGGCAAGGTGATGAGCACGCAACGCGCGATGGTGATGAACACCGAGCGGTTGTACCTCGGCGGCGACGCGCCGTTGTCGCAGGCGTCCGACGCGCAGATGTCGCAGCAAGGCGTCATCGACGTCGTCGACGTCAGCGATCCCGGGGGCGCGATGAAGGCGCTCGCCAAGGTGAACGTTCATGGCGGCATCAGAAACCGCTGGCAGCTGGACGAGCGCGCCGGCGTGTTGCGCGTGGTCAGCCAACGCGGCAGCGCCGGATCGAACGGCGACGGCGCGCCGAAGGTCGAGACCTTCGCGATCGTCTCCGACCCGCAGCAGACGACCTTCAACCTGCTCGGCGAGCTCTCGCTGAAGCTGCCGCGCCAAGAGGGCCTGCGCGCCGTCCGCTTCGACGGCGACCGCGCCTACGCGATCACCTTCATGCAGACCGATCCGCTCTTCGTCCTCGATCTCGCCGATCCGGCAGCGCCGAAGCAGCGCGGCGAGCTGGCGCTGCCGGGCTACATCTATCACATCGTGCCGTTCGCCGATCGCTTGGTCGCGCTCGGCGTCGACAGCACCGACGCCGAAGGATCGCTCAACGTCTCGCTGATCGACGTCGCGAACGCGGACGCACCGGCGTTGAAGAAGCGCGTCGGGTTCGCGACACCGCACGTGACGAACGTCTCGGCGACCCAAGGCGAGCTGCCGGAAGATCAGGATCGCATCCAAAAGGCCTTCCGCATCTTCGAGAGCGGCCGCGTCGTCGTCCCGTTCCGCACGCTCTCCGACTGGCAGTGTGCGAATGACGGCGGCGGCGTGCAGGTGATCGACTGGAAGGACGACACGCTGACGAAGAAGGTCCTCTTGCCGTTGCCGGGAAGTCCGCGGCGCGCGTTCGAGCTGCAGAGCGCGCTCATCGGCGTCTCCGACTCGCACGTGCGCGCGTACGCGTTTGCAACGATGGACACGGCCACCGTCAACGCCAGCCTCGAGATCGACACCTGCGTGCCGCCGCATGCGTTCGTGACGCCGGCGCCGCAGCCGCGCGCGAGCGGACCGAGCGCCTACGGCGGGCCGGATACGCGCTCGAACGACTACGGCGTCAATTGGCGCGGCAACAGCAACAAGGCCGCGGCGCCGGCGTCGAGCCAACCGGGGCCTGTGCGCGCCAACGGATGCGCTGCGACGCCGGCGAACGAAGCGTGGTTGATCGTCATCGCGGCGGCGTTCGTGCTGCGCCGGCGCCGCGTCACTCGACGGTGACGCTTTTGGCGAGGTTTCTCGGCTGATCCACGTCGTAACCGCGCAAGCACGCCACATGATACGCGAGGAGCTGCAGCGGCAGCACGGCGAGGATCGGCGCCGTCTCGGGCGTCGACGGCGGCAGCTCGAACACTTGCTCGCTCAATTCACGCAGCGCGGTGTCGCCTTGATTGACGATGCAGAACACCCGCCCTTCGCGCGCACGCACTTCCTGCACGTTCGACACGAGCTTCTCGTAGGTCGCGTCCTTCGTGCCGACGACGAGCACCATGAAGTCGGGATCGATCAACGCGATGGGCCCGTGCTTCATCTCACCGGCCGCGTAGCCTTCGGCGTGAATGTACGAGAGCTCCTTCAGCTTCAACGCGCCTTCGTACGCCGTCGCGACCTGCATGCCGCGCCCCAAGAACAACGCGCTCGGCGCCTGCTGCCACGCCTTGGCCATCGGGACGATCACCGCGTCGGCCGACTTCAACACGGTGGAAATCTGCATCGGCAGATGCAGGAGCTGCTGCAGGTGATGCTTGCGCTCCGTCGCGCCGAGCGTCGCCTTCTTCTCGGCGACCGCGAGCGCAAGCAGGTAACCGGCCACGAGCTGCGTCACATACGCCTTCGTCGACGCGACGCCGATCTCCACGCCGGCGCGGGTGTACAAGCGCGAATCGGCGATGCGCGCGAGCGACGACTCCATGACGTTCGTGATCGCGAGGACGCGCGCGCCCTTTCGCTTCGCTTCCTTCGCCGCGGCCAAGGTGTCGGCCGTCTCGCCGGACTGCGAGATGGCGACCGCGAGCGTGCCCGGTCCGACCAGCGGATCGCGGTAGCGGAACTCGCTCGCGAGCTCGACCGAGCACGGCACGCGGGCGACGCGCTCCATGTAGTCGCGCAGCATCTGCGCCGCGTGGTTCGACGTGCCCATCGCAATGACCACGATGCGCTCGATCGCCTCGTTCAGGATCTCCGGCTCGTCCAAGAGCACGCTGGTCTCGTCGGCTGAGATGCGGCCGCGCAGCGTGTCGGCGACGGCTTGCGGCTGCTCGTGGATCTCCTTCAGCATGAAGTGCTTGTAGCCGCCGCGCTCGGCCATCGCCGGCGTCCAGTCGACGGTGCGCGGCTTGCGCTCGATCGGCTTGCCGTCGAGCGTCGTCAGCACGATCGCGTCCCGGCTCAACACCGCGAACTCGCCTTCATCCAACGCGAGGATCTTGCGGGTGTGCGGCAGGATCGCCGGAATGTCCGACGCGACCATCGTCTCACCGTCGCCGAGCCCCAAGATCAACGGCGACGCCACGCGCGCGGCCACGAGGTGCGACGGATCGGCCTTGGCCATGAACACGACCGCGTAGGCGCCGGTGACTTCTTGCAACGCCGCACGCACGGCGTCGACGAAGGGCTTTCCGCGCGCGATGTGATCGGCCACGAGGTGCGCGAGCACTTCGGTGTCGGTCTCGGAGCGGAACTTTCGCCCCTTCTTGATCAGCGCTTCCTTCAGCTCGCGATAATTCTCGATGATGCCGTTGTGCACGACGACGACGCCGTCGGCCTCGTGCGGATGCGCGTTCTCGTCGCTCGGCCGCCCGTGTGTAGCCCAACGCGTGTGGCCGACGCCGGCGTGACCTTGCAGCGTGCGGCCTTGCAGCTTCGTCTCGAGCGCCTTCAGCTTGCCGGTCGCGCGCTCGACGTTCAGCGCCCCCTTGTCATCGAGGATGGCGATGCCCGCCGAGTCGTAGCCGCGATATTCCAACAAGCGCAGCCCGCCGATGAGAACGCCCGCTGCTTCCTTCGGACCGACATAACCGACGATGCCGCACATAGTCCCTCGAAAAACGGTCTGGTCGCGGCAAATGTCAAGCACTGTCGCGGCTTTCGCTCGCGGTCACCCAATGCTTACCCACATTTCACTACCGCGCCGAATCGAAGTCGTGTTAGCAGCCTCGGCCCTGATGAAGTGCCTGCTTCTCATCGTGCCGCTCCTCGCTGCGACCCCGGCGTTTGCCGAACCGACGCCGGTTTCGCCTCACCACGAAGCACTGCTGCAACATCCCTATGATCCGGACACGATGGAGACGCCCATCGCAGGAATTCATCGGCTGACGTCGCCCGTGCGCGACGCTGTGCGGCCGCTGAATCGCATCGTCTATGGCTACATTCCGTACTGGGTCGACGCGGCCAATCCGATCCACTGGGATCTCTTGAGTCACCTCGCGTACTTCTCGGTGAACCTGAAGGCCGACGGCACCATCGACGCCACGTCGACGACGCGCCTGAACGGCAACCGCTATAAGACGCTGCGCGCCGACGCGAAGGCGAACGGCGTGAAGTTCGTCGTCACGATCACGAACTTCAACGACCAAGAGATCATCACCTTGTGCGGAACGAACCGGACGAAGGCGATCAACACGCTGGTCGACTTGGTGAAGACGCATCAGGCCGAGGGCTTGAACATCGACTTCGAGATGGTGCCGAAGGTGGCGAAGGCCAACTTCGTCGCGTTCATGGCCGAGCTGACGACGCGCTTGCACAACGAAGTGCCCGGCAGCCACGTCACGCTCGCCGGCCCGACGATCGATTCGTCCGGCGCCTACGACTACGACGAGCTCCTGACGAAGTCCGACGGCATCATGATCATGTACTACGGCTGTCACTGGAGCGGCAGCAAGACGGCCGGCCCGCTCGCCCCGCTCACCGCCGGCGCGCGCTGGAGCAGCAAGTGCAACCTGCAGTGGGTGATCAACGATTACTTCCAGTGGGGCGGGCAGCAGAACCGAAAGAACATCATCGTCGGGCTGCCGTTCTACGGAAACAAGTGGCCGACGAGCAGCGATCAAGTCGGCGCGTCGACGACCGGCACCGGCAGCTCCGAGATCTACAAGAAGTGCAAGGCGCGCTACGCCGTCGACCGGCGTTGGGACAGCGACTCGCAGACGCCGTGGACCACGTACCTCGAGAACGGCGTGCGCAAGCAGACGTGGTGCGACGACGCCGAGTCGATCGACTTGAAGCTCGAGTACATGGTGCAACGCGACGTCGGCGGCATGGGCATCTGGGCGCTCGGCTACGACGGCAGCGAGCCCGAGATGTGGGAAAAGATCGAAGCGCGCTTCACTGACGCGCCGGCGCCGGTGAATCTGCCGCCCGTCGCCAACGCCGGCATGTTGCAGCAGGTCGAGGTCGGCGCCACCGTGACGCTCGATGGCTCAGGGAGTCGCGATCCGGAAGGTGCGCCGCTCACTTACGCGTGGAGCAAAGTGTCGGGACCAAGCGCGGCGTTGTCGTCGTTGACCGCGGTGAAGCCCACGTTCACGGCGATGACCGCGGGCACCTATCGCTTTTGGCTCACCGTGAGCGACGGCGCCCTCGCGAGCGCGCCAGCGGAAACGACGGTCGTCGTCGGCGAAGAAGAGCCAGAAGTCGAACAGGGCGGCAACGAGGCCGAAACTGGCGAAGAGACGAGCGGCGGCAATCAGCAGCAAGTGCAGGAAGCCGAAGTCACGCCCGAGCCGGCAGCGCCCGCGGCGACGCGTGGCTGCGCGTGCGGGGCGGGGACTTCTCGAAGCGACTTTGCGATCTTCGCGTTCGTCGCCACAGCGTTGCTGCGTCAACGCCGACGCAGGTCGCACTAGAAATCGCGAGACCGGTTCGTATCGCGATTTCTAGTTGAAGCGAACGACGCCGATGCCGAGGAATCCGCGTTGCTTCCTGGCCTCGAGCTCGTGCGGCAACGGCGCCAGTTGCAGCGCACGCACGGTCTTCACGAACAAGCCGACGAAGAACATGCGCGGCGAGGTGGCCCAGCCCTTCTTCGTCACGTCGTCGTACTGCGCGGTGAAGTCGGCGACGTTGTCCGCCGGCTGAAACGCCTTGATCTCCGCCCAGATCTTCACGACGCCAGGGCAGGCCGAGCTGACGACGTCGTGGAACGCCACGTACTTCGCCGTCTTGCGCACCGCGATGAAGTCGTTGAGCACGCCCTTGTAGGTGTGATCGCCGTCGATCAGCGTGAGGTCGTAGCTCTGCGAGGCGACCTCCTCGACGAACTCTTTGCTGCGGCTCGACATGATTTTGTAGTCGCAGATCTTCTCGTCGTCGTGCTTCGCCAAGTAGTCGCGCATGATCGGGCTGTCCATCATGTCGACGGCGACGGCCTTCTTCAGCTTTTGGAAGCGCTTCAGGTACTCGACGGTGATGATGAAGGTGCCGCCGTGCCGGCAGCCAACCTCCAAGTACGATTCGAGCTTCAACGTCGACAGGTGCACGAGGTAGCGGCTGAACTGGTTCGGGTACTGCCACGAACGCACGCCGTGACCGCACCACGGGTAGAGCTCTTTGGGGAATTCATCGAGGTACTCGTTGTTGAGACCGCAGCGGAGGAGGAGGTCCTTCTCCAAGAACTCGGGGTTCTTCAGGTCTTCGAGCGGGGTGCTGCGGATGAGCGCGACGGCCTCGGCGATGCTGGCGACCGGGGTCGGAACCAGGCCGGCGACGGCGGTCGATTTCGGGCTTTGCGTCGGGGCTTTTTCTGCGGTCATCGGTGCGGTCATACGTTTTCGGTCCCCAAAAGGTGTCGCCCGTTATCAACTTGGATGTTGATAGCCAAGGCAAAAACGGAGTTTATGAGCTGCTGATGATCGCCGCCCTGCTCGCCCTCGTTCTCGCTGCCCCGTACACGCCCGTCGCCGTGAAGAACGGGATGACCATCTCGCGGCGCAAGCTCGACAACGGCCTTCTCGAAGTGAAGGTCGAGACGCATACGGCGCTGACGGTGAAGGCGGTCTTTTCGGTGCTGTGGAATCACGCGGAGTATCCGAAGTTCATCAAGACGTCGAAGGTCACGAAGGTCCTCGCCGACAAGGGCAAGGAGCGCATCGTCTACGAGCAGGTGCGGATTCCGGTCGTGCAAGATCGCGACTATACGATCCGCGGCTGGTATCAGGACGACCCCGCGACCGGGCTCATGCAGCTCTACTGGGAGGGCGCCGACGCGCTCGGCCCGCCGGAGAACCGCGATCATGTGCGCATTCGCCGGACGCAGGGCAGCTGGACGCTCGAGCCAACGAAGGACGGCGGCACCGACGTCACGTACATCTGCGCCAGCGAGCCCGGCGGAAGCGTGCCGACCTGGCTCGTCGCCGGCGCTCAGACCGACGCGGCGCCGGAGTACGTGTCTATTATATTGTCGCGGGCGAAGTCCCTGACTCAGAATCCCTGACGTCTAACGTTCACGTGCTCGGATTGCTCGGATGCGTGCTCGTGCTCCTGCTCGGGCACGGGAACGTCCTCGCAAACGGGGGCGGAAACGTGGGCGGTCCCGTGCACGGCAACGAGCACGAGCACGTCGACGAGCACGAGCAGGAGGATCGTGGACGAGGATCGAGTTAGCGCTTCGCCGACGCGACCGCGGGCGGCTTCGGCTTCTGCGCCGGAGGGGGCTGCGCGACCGGCGCAGCGGCGGCCGGGGTCGGATCGGCGAGGCGAGGCGAGGCGGCCTTCGGCAACCTCAACGCGCCGAGCAAGTCGACGTCGGCGAGCGCCTTCAATTGCTCGTTGGCGCCAAAGAGCGTGGTGCCGATGCTGCTCTGCGCGGTGCCGGCTCCGAGCACAGTGAGCTTGTCGACCGACATGCCCTTGATCGTCGTCATCAGCTTGTCGAAGACCGGCAGCAGCTTCTGCACGAGCAACGCGTCGCGGCCGGCTTCGCCGCTCTGCACGTACGCCGTCGCGAGCTTCTCCAGCGCGATGGCGCCGGCGCGGCCGTCGGCGAGCACGCGCGCCGCTTGCGCCTTCGCTTCGGCTTCGAGCTTTTGCCGCTGCGCTTCGGCCGGCGCGACGACGTCAGCCTCCAAGCGGCGGCGGATCTGCTCGGCGCGCGCATCCCAGCTCTTCACTTGCGCCTTTGCTTCGGCCACCTGGGCGAGCACTTGGCCGCGCGCTTCGGCGATCAACGCCGCGCGCTGCGTGAGCGCTTCGTTCTTCCGGCGCTCGATCTCTTTGCTGGTCACGCGCGTCTCGGCGTCGATCTTCGAGATCTCGCCGTTCATGCCGTTGTGCGCCTTCTGCACGAGCGCCGTCACCTGCGCGCGCACTTCACCGATGCGCGCGTGCTTGCGCACCTCGGCGCCGCGCACCCGGCCGACGCTGTTCAAGTAGCCGACGTCGTCCGAGATGCTCTGGATCTGCAGGTTGTCGAGCACGAGCCCGAGCCGCTGCATGTCGCGGTGCGCTTCGTCGACGAGCTTCTGCTGGAACACGGTCTTCTTCTGGTTGATCTCTTCCGGCGTCAGCTCGGCGATGACGCCGCGCAAGTTGCCTTCGAGCGTGTCCTTCGCCACGTAGATCAGCTGCTCTTCGGTGCAGCCCAAGAAGCGCTCCAACGCGTTGTGCAAGAGCGGCTCTTCGCTCGGAAACTTGATGTTGGCGACCGCGACCACGTTCAGCGGAATGCCGCCGCGCGAGAACGCGTTCTTCACGCCGAGCTCGATCGGAATGTTCGTCAGCGACATGCGATCGACGCGCTCGATGATCGGCCAGCGCATCGCCCGGCCGCCGCGCACGACGCGAAAGCCGATCTCCTGCTTCTCGTTCTCGGCGGCGCCGACCAAGGCGAAGGTGCGGCCCGAGAAGATGAGCACTTCGTTCGGCGAGCAGACGTAGGTGTTCTTCACGACGGTCGCGACGATGAAGAAGCCCGCGACGAGCAACATGGCGACGACGATGCCAATGACTTCCATGGTTCAGCCCTTCACTTCGGCGGTATTCGGAGCGTTGTTGGCGAGGATGCTGGCGACGTCCACGCCGGTGAGGTCGCGCAAGGAGCCGAGCACGCGCAAGACGGCTTCGGGATAGCTCGCAGCCAACGCCGCGAGCGCTTTGCCGTCGCCGCTATCGACGAGCTGCACCGACTCGACGTCGATGCCCTGCACGCGCGCGGCGACTTGCGCCACCAAGACATCGAGCTGCGAGAGCACGAAGAGCTCGCGTACTTTCGGGCCGCCCTTCTTCAGCGCCGCCGACATCATCTCGAGGAGCTGCGCGTTGGCGAGGCCGAGCTCACGGCGGGACGCCGCGTTGCCTTCGGCGAGCAGCTCGGCCGCTTTTCTCTGCGCTTCTGCCGGCAGCACGACCTCGGCGAACAAGCGCTTCGTCTCGAGCTCTTGCCGCACTTGCTGCAGCTCTTGCTCGGCCTCGGCGCGCGCTTGCTCGGCAGCGGCGGCGGCTTCGCGCTCGATCGCTTTGGCCTCGCCTTCGAGCTTGCCGACGAGCGTGCGCAGCTCGTTGCGCTTCGTCGCCACGCCGATCTCGGCGTCTTTTCCCGCGACCTCGGCTTGTTGGCGCGCGCCGGCTTCTTCCTGCGTCACTTCTTGCGACGCTTGGCTCTCGGCGTTCTCGGCGTCGCGAATGGCGTTGGCGATCTGCGTGCGGCCGATGTTGATGAGGTACTGCGCTTCATCGTCGACGCGCAGCACCTTCAAGGTGTCGAGGTGCAGGCCCATCTTGTCGAACGCTTCGCTGACGAGCTGGAGCACTTGGTTCGCGAACTCGATGCGATCTTGGTTCACCTGCTCGGGCGTCAAGTTGGCGATGACGCCGCGCAGGAGGCCTTCGAGCGTCTGCTTCGCCGCGGTGCGGATGTTCTCGAGCGGCAAGTCCAAGAAGCGCTCGACCGCGTTGTAGACGAAGCGCGGATCGCTCGTCACTTTGACGTTGGCGATCGCGTGCACGTCGAGCGGAATGCCGCCGACCGACAAGCAGCGGTTCACCTGCAGCTCGATCGGAATGAGGCGCACGTCCATGCGCTTCACCGACTGCAGGTACGGTACGCGCCAGTGGCGGCCGGCTTGGATCACGGTGAAGTTCAGCACCTTGCCGCCCGGCAGCTTGTGCTGGCGCCCGCTGACGACGAGCAGCTCGTGCGGCTTGCAGATGAAGAGGAACCCTTTGGCGATGGCGAGCAGCACCATCAGCGAGATGCCGGTGCCGATGGCGAGTAAGATCACGGAGTCTGGCATAGGGTGCGAAATGTAGCCGCGTCGCTAGCGAGCACCACTATTTGACGGTCATACAGTCTGCTTGGCCGCGACCTTTGTCTTCGGCGCCGGGTGCTTGGCGACGACCGCTTGGCCGGCGTTCATCTCGACGATGACGACGTGCTCGCCGGCCGCGAGCTGCTCGTCGACGGAAGTCGCCAAGATGTCGCTCATGCCGTCGGCGAGCTGCACGCGCACTTGCCCCGCGGCGCTCGGGCTGACGTCGACGAGGACGACCGCGTCTTTACCGACGAAGTCCGCGCCTTTGGTCGTGCCGAACGAGGCTCCGGCGTCGCGAAACACGCGGCCGAGCACGGCGCGCGCCGCGAACGCCGACGCAAAGCCGACGCCGCCGGCCATGGCGCCGACGAAGGGCTCGGGCGTCTGGGTGAGCCACGTGAGCAACGCGCCCGTAGAGCCACCGAACGCGAGAAAATAGGTCCAAAAGCGCAGCGAGAAGAAGCCGAGCGGATTATCGGCCGCGTGCGACGGATGATCCGCGTCGCCGTGGCCCGCGTCGTGGTCGTGGTCGCCGCTGAAGATCGAGACGCCGAGCATGATCATGCCGACGATGCCGGTGAACAAGTAGACGCTGAGCACGCCCTACACTAGCGCGCCCTGAACACCTGTGCACGAAATGCCACAGAGAAAACCGGTCCCGCTGCCGCGCGTCGGCTATCATCCGCAGGTGGAATCAGCTCCGTCCACCGGCTTGAAGTCGGGGTCGCACCTCGGCGCGTACACCGTCCTCAAGAGGCTCGGCGAAGGCGGCATGAGCCTCGTCTACTTGGCGGAGCACAGCGCGCTCGGCCGGCTCGTCGCGATCAAGATCTTGCGCAGCGAGTACAGCCAAAACGCCGACGCCGTGCAGCGCTTCTTCTTGGAAGCCCGCGCGGTCAATCAAATGCGCCACCCGCACATCATCGACATCATCGACTTCTGCCCGAACGAAGGCGGCGAAGCGTACTACGTCATGGAGTTCATGGAGGGCGCCGACGTCGAGACGCTGCTCGATCGGCGCGTGATCACGCTCGAGCGCGGCCTCGAGATCGCGCGGCAGGCGGCATCGGCGTTGGACGCGGTGCACGAGGCCGGCATCGTCCACCGTGACTTCAAGTGCGGCAACGTCTTCGTCACGACCGACAGCGACGACAACGACTGGGTGAAGCTCATCGACTTCGGCATCGCCAAGCTCGGCGACGCGCACAGCCGCCGCATCGGCGACACCCTGGAAGGCGTCGCCGCCGGCACGCCCGAGTTCATCTCGCCCGAGCAAGCGATGGCCAAGGAGGTCGATCACCGCAGCGACATCTACAGCTTCGGCATCTTCCTCTATCAGATGGTCACCGGCCTCGTTCCGTTCAGAGGCAACAGCCCGAACGACATCGTGCGCGCCCATCTCTACGAGCGCCCGAAAAATCCGCGGCGGATCAAGGGCGTGCCGCACGAGATCCCGCGCGCGCTCGACGACCTCATCATGCGCTGCCTGGCGAAGAAGCCGGAGGCGCGGCCGCAGTCGATGAAAGACATTCAACCAGAGCTGGCCATGCTCGCCGACTCCGTGCGCTACGAGATGACGCTGCGCAACCGGCGCATCTGGCGCGTGGCGTATGCCGCGAGCACCGTCGGCGCGCTGCTCGTCGGAAGCGCGATCACCGACTTGATGGTCGGCCAACGCCCCGGCACCTCGGTGCGCGGCGCGGCGATCGCGACTTACGCGCGCGTGGGTGGCCTGGTGCAGCGGATGCAAACGACTCCGGTCACGGTCAGCGCTGCGGCCTTCGTTCCGGCGCCGGCGATCGCGGCGCCGATGGCGCAGCCCGCGTCGGCGCCCGCTGCCGCAGAGCCTGCTTCAGCACCCGCGCTCGCCGCGACGCCCGCGCCGCAACCAGAAGAGACCGCCAAAGCCGACCTTCCGAGGAAGAAGAAAAAGCACCGCCGCTGAGAAAAGGCTGAGAAAAGGTCCCAGGGACCTTTTCGAGCAAAAGTGTCCAAAAGTTGGACAAAACAATGGTCCCTGGGACCTTTTCCGCATGACTCCCGTCGCGTTCGTCTCGTTTGGCCTCGTCGCGATCGTCTTCGCCGGCGTCATTGCGTTCTTCATCGCGCGATCGCGCCGGCAAGCGCGCGACGCGTCGAAGCTCGAGGCCACACCCGAGAGCCGGCGCATTCCGCCGTCGTTGCACCCGGTGATCGATCCGGACATTTGCATCGGCAGCCTGTCGTGCATCACCGCTTGTCCCGAGGGCGACATCTTGGGCGTCGTCAACGGCGCCGCGAAGCTCATCGTCGGCAGCAACTGCATCGGCCACGGGCGCTGCTCGATCGAGTGTCCGGTCGACGCGATCAAGCTCGTGTTCGGGACCGCGGAGCGCGGCGTCGACTTGCCGGAAGTGAGCGCCGTGTTCGAGTCGAGCCGCGCCGGCGTCCACATCGTCGGCGAGCTCGCCGGCATGGGGCTCATCAAGAACGCGATGACGCAGGGCTTGCAGCTCGCCGAGCACTTCGCGCGCGCGCACAAGAACGCGATCAACGACGACGCGCCCGTGGTGATCGTCGGCGCCGGCCCGGCGGGGATCGCCACGGCGGTCGGCCTGCAGGCGCGCGGCGTGCCGTATCGCTTGCTCGAGCAAAGCAGCGTGGGCGGCACGACGGCGCACTATCCCCGCCAGAAGATCGTGATGACGGAGCGCATTCAGCTCCCGGGCTTCGGCGCGTTCGGCAAATCGCAGATCAGCAAGGAAGCGCTGAGCGACCTTTGGCAAAAGGTGCTCGCCAAGACCGGCCTCCGCGTCGAAGAGGGCGTGAAGGTCGACGGCGTCAGCGGCGACGACGGCGGGTTTCTCGTGCAGTCATCGGCCGGCGAGGTGAGGGCCGCGAAGGTGGTGCTCGCGATCGGCCGCCGTGGATCGCCGCGCAAGCTCGGCGTGCCCGGCGAGCATGTCGGCAAGGTGACCTACAGCCTGATCGACCCCGAGCAGTACGCGCAGCAACGCGTGCTCGTCGTCGGCGGCGGCGACTCGGCGCTCGAAGCCGCGTTGGCGATCGCCGATCAGCCGGGCGCCGACGTGACGATCTCGTACCGCGGCGCCGACTTCGGCAAGTGCCGGGATCAGAACCGCGCCCGCATCAAGCAGGCGATCGAGAGCGGCAAGGTGAAGGCGCACCTGCCGTCGACCGTCGAGCAGGTGGAAGAGACGGCGGTGACGCTGAAGATCGGGGAGCGCACCGAGAAGCTAGGCAACGACTACGTGATCGCGTGCCTCGGCGGCGAGCTGCCGATCCCGTTTCTCGGCGCGCTCGGGATCGGCATGACCCGCCATCACGGCGACAAGGTGATCGCACCGGCGCACCAGCGCACCGGCGAGCGGCCGTCGCAGCTCGGCTGGATCTTCACCTGCATCGGCATCGGCATCGTCACCATGCTGGCGATCGTCGGCTGGAAATACTACCTGCTCTCGCCGGCCGAACGCCTGCGCTCGCAGATGCACGAAGCGCTGCGCCCGGCCGGGGTCTGGGGCCACGGCATCGGCATCGGCGCCACGCTGTTCATGCTCTTGAATTTTCTCTATCCGCTGCGCAAGCGCACGCGCGTCTTGAAGGGCACGGCGCCGATCAAGAGCTGGCTCACCTTCCACGTCTTCGTCGGCATCATGAGCCCGATCATCATCGCGTTTCACGCGGCGTTTCACTCGCGCAATCTGTTGGCGACCGCGACCTTCGTGGCGCTGCTGATCGTCGCGACGACCGGGCTCGTCGGCCGCTTCATTTATGCTTTCGCGCCGCGCCGCGCCGATCGCACGCTCGACCTCGCCGAAGTGCAAGGCCAGCTCGAACGGGCCCGCCGCGCGTTCTTCCAGCTCGGCGACGCCGCCAAGAACGCGCCGGAGCTGAAGCACGCCGAGGCGCAAATCGACGAGGCGCGCTTCAAGAAGGGGTCGATGCTCGGGCACTTGATCGGCTTTCGGCTCGCGACGCGGCGCCTGCGCGAGGATCTCGGCAAGTTGCGCGGCTCGTTCACCGACGGGCACGCTTATGAAGACTTCGTCGCCGCCGCCGTCTCGGTGCAGCGCCTGCAGCTGCAAGCGCACTTCTTTCGCGGGCTCAAACGCTTGCTCTCGGGCTGGCGCGCGTTTCATGTCGTGCTGGCGCTTTTTCTCGTCTTGATCATTGCAGTCCACGTCACTCTGTCGATCTATCTCGGCTACACGTGGGTGTTCTGAGAGCCATCGCCTTTGGGGCGTGTTTCCTCGCCGCCGCTGGGGCCGAAGCGCAGATCGTCTCGCCGGGCGAGCTGTCGCGCGCGCACGAATCGCTCGACAGCTTGAAGAGCTGCACGAAGTGCCACGAGTCGGGCCGCCGCTTGAGCGCCGACATCTGCCTCTCGTGCCACAAAGAGCTGAAGACGCGCGTCGACAAAGGCACCGGGCTGCACGGCCGCCTGAACGCAACGGAGCGCGCGCAGTGCCAAAACTGCCACCACGAGCATCAGGGGCGCGACTTTCCGATCGTCGATTGGAACGAGAAGAAGTTCGACCACGCGCTCACCGGCTTCGTCTTGAAGTTCAAGCACGAAAAGGTCGCGTGCAAGGAGTGCCACGCCACGAAGAGCGTGCGCGCCGACGACATCAAGGCGTGGATCACCCACCACCCCAAAGGCCGCACCTTCCTCGGCCTCGGCACCACCTGCGCGGGCTGCCACGACGATCCGCACGCGCAAAAGCTCGGCGCCGACTGCCAGAGCTGTCACGACGAGGCGAGCTGGAAGGTGCGCGGCAAGTTCGACCACGCGACGACGGACTTTCCCCTCCTCGGCAAGCACAAGCGCGTGGCCTGCGACAAATGCCACGCGACGAAGACAGGCGGCGGGCTCGACGCAGCGTTTCCACCGGTCGAGCATGCGGCGTGCAGCAGCTGCCACCAGGATCCTCACAACAAGCGCTTCGGCCAACGCTGCGAGAGCTGCCACACGCTCGACGGCTGGCACACGCTCAAGAAAGGGGCCGTCGACCGTGAGTTTCACGACAAGACGCGCTTTCCGCTGGTCGGAGCCCACGCGGGCGTCGAGTGTGCGTCGTGCCACGGGCCGTTCAAACGCGGCGGCGCCGCCAAGTTCAAAGGGCTCGCGTTTCAGACGTGCGCGAGCTGTCACCTCGATTCGCACGCCGGGCAGCTCGCCGCGGCGGCCTGCGACCGTTGCCACACCGTCGAGTCGTTTTCACCGATCCGCTTCAAGCTCGCCGACCACAAGGCTTACCTGCTCGAGGACGCGCATGCGGCGGTAGGATGCGGCGAGTGTCACAAGGAGACGCTTCGGCCTCAGATGCTCACGGCCAGCGGCGGCAAAGTGTTTCGGCCGAGCGCCGTCGACTTTCACCCGAAGCACGATCGCTGTGAGAGCTGCCACGAAGATCCGCACGGCGGGCAGTTCATTGGGAAGAAGTGCGACACCTGCCACACGACGCAGGGCTTCCGTCCTGCGAGCGGCTTCGTCCACGACCGCGACACCGCCTTCGCTCTCGCCGGCGCGCATGTGACGGCGCCGTGCTCCGGCTGCCATTTGCGGCCGGCGAAGACCGCGCCGGTGCAGTTTCACGGCATCGACAAGGCCTGCGCGGCCTGCCACCAAGACGTGCACTTCGGCCAGCTCGGCGCCGCGTGCGAGCGCTGCCACGACCTGAGCGCGTTCCAGCCAGCGGCGAGGTTCGATCATCAGAAGACGAAGTTTGCGCTCGACGGCAAGCACGCCAAACTCACTTGCGAGCGCTGCCATCCGCAGGTCGACGTGAAAGGAACGCGGGTCCAACGCTTCGTGCCGACGCCGACGACGTGTGAGGGTTGCCACAAGGACCCGCACGGCGGCGCGTTCAAGAGGTTCAAGCCGTGATTTGGTTCGTCTTGATGATCGCCGCACAGGCAAAGCCGGCCGCGGCCCCAAAGAGTGCGCCGCCCGCGGCGAGCTGCGCGGATTGTCATAAGACGAGCGACTGGCGTTCGGTGACCTTCGCCCACGAGAAGACCGGATTTCCGCTCGCCGGGGTGCACCAAAAGCTCTCCTGCAGCGACTGCCATGTCCGCGGCATCGACACGCCACTCGCCGCTGCGTGCGCGAGCTGCCACAAAGATCCGCACGCCGGCACGCTAGGGATGCACTGCGAGAGCTGCCACGACGATCAATCCTTTCGCTCGACCTTCACCGCCGACGCGCATCGGCGTGCGAATTTTCCGCTGACGGGCAAGCACGCCGTGATCCCGTGCGAGCAGTGCCACGGCCCGGCGCGCGAGCGCGTGTTTTCTCGGACCGCCGTCGCGTGCGTCGAGTGCCACCAGCTCGACTACGACAACACCGCCGCGCGCACGATCGATCACGCCGCCGCGGGCTACGCGCTCGAGTGCCGCCAATGCCACGGTGTCGCGCGCTTTTCGCCGGCGCTCTTTCCCGAGCACGATCGCTGCTTCCAGCTGCTCGGCTCCGTCCACGGCGCCACGGCGTGCCGGCAGTGTCATAGCGCGTTGGCCGGCGCCACGCCGAGCGGCACCTGTGCGACGAACACCGCCGCCTGCAGCGGATGCCACACCCATGCGTGCGCGCGAACAGACGCGCAGCATCGAAGCGTGCCCGGGTACCAATGCAAAGATAGGAAGTGTTACGAGTGTCACCAGTTCTCGCGCTAGCGCTGCTCGTCGCCGACGCGACACCGCACACCGCGAAGGTCCGAGAGGTGACCCTCGAGCGCGTGTACCTGCTCGCAGGGCGTGCCGACGGGCTCGCGATCGGCACGGAGCTGAGGGTCATGCGCGGGCAAAAAGAGATCGCGCGCTGTTTGGTCGATCAGCTCGGACCGCACCGCGCGAGCTGCGAGGCCAAGGGCGCGGGCGCTCACGATGTCGTGCGCTGGCGCGGAGAACGACCACGGGAAGGATCAGCGGAGCCTGCGCGCCCTCGCCCGAAGGTCACGAGCGTGGCCGAGATCACCGCCGTGCAGCGGGCGCTCGCGGCGTCTCCGGTCGAGCCGTTCGCGTTCGCGGGTGAGAAGAGCCCCCGCCTGCCGTGGCGAGCACTCGAGGCGTCGCTCGAGCACACGAGCTACTTGGCGCTCGGCCAACGCGGCTTCGCGCGCGAGCGCCTCGACGTCATCGTCGACGGCCTCTCGCTCGGCTTTGGCGGCTTTCGTGCGTACGCCCGCGGCTCGCTCAACGTGTGGAGCGACGGCAACACGCTCTTGCGGCTCCGCCCCCGCGAGATCGCCCAGCTCTATGTGTGGCAGCTCGAGCTCAGCTCGCGCGAGATCGGTCGGCCCTTCGCGCTGGCGATCGGCCGCATCTCCCCGATGTTCACGCCGGGCATCGCGCTCGTCGACGGCGGCCAGGTCGGCTGGCGCTCGAAGGACGGCAGCCTCGAAATCGGCGCGGTCGGCGGCCTCGTGCCGGACAACCTGCGCGTCGTGCCGCGCTTCGACGCGTATGCGGCGTCACTGTACTACGGCCACGACGTCGTCGGCCGCGGTGTGCTGCGTTGGCTCCGGCACGCGGCGCGGGCGGGGGTGCGCGGGCAGCGCGGGGTGTTCGTCGCCGTCGAGATCGAAGCGGCCGCCGACGCGCGCATCGATCGCTTCTTGGACCTCGGCGGCCAGGTGCGGGTGACGATGCGCGACAGCGAGCGCTTCACGCCGCGCCTGGAGCTCTTGTCGCTGCGCGCCGCCACGCGGCCGATCGCCGCGCTCAATATAGCGGCCGAAGCGCGCTACTTCGGCGTGATGGGCGCCGAGCTCGACGGCTTGTCGACGGCGTACTGGATCCGCGGCGATCGCTTGCACTTCGATCTCGACGTCCTGTGGCGGCCGGCGCCCCGCTTCGCCGTCGGCGCCGACTTTGGCGCGGTCCAGGACTTCACGGCGCGCCTCGGCCGCCAATACGTGGGGCCGTTGGTGCAGCTTCCTGGCCTCGCCGGCGGCCACCTCACCTTGGCCGCGGCGTATCGGGAAGAGTTCGGCTGGACCCGCGGGCGCTACACCTACGTGCAAGCGGCCGTGAGCTTCGAGCCCCACTTTCGTGCCGTGCTGCGCGCGAGCTACGCCTCAGACGCGCCGTCGGCGCTCACCGCGGACGCGATGTGGCACGAGCTCGCGGGCTTCATCCACACCGAAGGCCGCGTCACCGGCCACCTTCGCTGGCTCGTGCAGACCTCGCTGCGCGCGCCGGTCGGCGCCGTGCCCGTCGCGCAATTGCCCGCCATCGGCCTCGTCCTGCGCGCGGGCGTCAGCGGCACGTTCTAAGCGTTGCTTGGCGGGTTTTTTCGCGGAAAACGCGTCGGCTATCATTGGTTCCAATGTAGGACCAAATTTTTTTCGATCTTTTTTTCAAAAATTTTTCCCTGGGGACAAAGCTGTGGACCGCTTGGGGAGACAATGTGGGAGAGCTTTGCTAAGCCGCGGATTTCTTTTTGAAATTTGAATCCGACGCGTTGCACCACACTTAACCACAATAGGTGGTGTATGACGCACAGTGGCATACAATTAGTAGTGGCAGTTTCTTGACCATATGTTGTTTTTCGATAAGGTCGCCGGCGCGGCTCGAACCGGATGAAACGTGCGGAAGGCACCGACCACCGCACCGACATTTGGCTCAGGCAGCGGGGTCGGCGAGACGGCTTCGAACGCAAGGGTGTCGTTCTTAGTCCTATCGCCACAAAGAGAAGATGCTCGCCGCGGGCGCGAGACGAGCATCGAAGGAAGAGGAGGCGACGGTGGAAATGCAGCAGGTGACCCAAGAGCCGATGTCGAAGAGGAAGGCCGCGCGGCCGCAACCGAAGGGACTGAAGCTCTCGCGTCGGTTCACCAAAGTGGGCGTGCATCCGTTCGACGAGATCGAATGGGAGCTGCGCTCGGCGGTGATCACCGACGAGAAGGGCAAGGTCGTCTTCGAACAGAAGAACATCGAGATCCCGCGCGCGTGGTCGCAGATGGCCACGAACGTCGTCGTCAGCAAATACTTTCGCGGCCAGATCGGCACGCCGCAGCGCGAGTCGAGCGTCAAGCAGCTCATCACCCGCGTCGCCAAGACCATCGCGGATTGGGGCCGCAAAGATGGGTACTTCCAGAGCACTGAAGACGGCGACGCCTTCGAAGCGGAGCTGACGTACATCCTCGTCACGCAACGCGCGGCCTTCAACTCGCCGGTCTGGTTCAACGTCGGCGTCGAAGCACACCCGCAGTGCTCGGCGTGCTTCATCAACTCCGTGCAAGACACGATGGAGAGCATCCTAGGCCTGGCGAAGACCGAAGGCATGCTCTTCAAGTACGGCTCCGGCACGGGATCGAACCTGTCGCCGATCCGTTCGTCGAAGGAGCTCCTGCAAGGCGGCGGCACCGCGTCCGGCCCCGTCTCGTTCATGAAGGGCTTTGACAGCTTCGCCGGCGTCATCAAGTCGGGCGGCAAGACCCGCCGCGCGGCGAAGATGGTGATCCTGAACGTCGAGCACCCGGACATCGTCGAGTTCGTCGAGTCGAAGTCGAAGGAAGAGAAGAAGGCGCACGCGTTGATCGACGCCGGCTTCGACGGCGGCTTCAACGTGCCTGGCGGCGCCTACGACAGCGTGCAGTTCCAGAACGCCAACCACTCGGTGCGCGTCACCGACGAGTTCATGCGCGCGGTCGAGTCCGACAGCGAGTTCAAGACGAAGGCGGTCAAAGACGGCCGCCCGCTCGAGACGATCAAAGCGAAAGAGCTTTGGCGCAAGATGGCGGTCGCGGCGTGGGAGTGCGGTGATCCGGGCTTGCAGTACGACACGACGGTCAACGACTGGCACACCTCGCCGAACTCGGGCCGCATCAACGCGTCGAACCCGTGCAGCGAGTACATGTACCTCGACGACTCGGCGTGTAACTTGGCGTCGTTGAACTTGATGAAGTTCCGCGACGATCGCGGCGAGCTCGACGTCGACGCGTTGACCCACGCGGTCGACATCGTGTTCCTCGGCCAAGAGATCACGGTCGACAACTCGTCGTACCCGACGCCGGCGATCGCGAAGAACTCGCGCGAGTACCGCCCGATCGGCCTCGGCTACGCGAACTTGGGCGCGTTGTTGATGGCGCGCGGCCTGCCCTACGACAGCGAAGAAGGCCGCACGTACGCCGCCGCGATCACGTCGTTGATGCACGGCCGCGCGAACCTGCAGTCTTCGCGCATCGCCAAGGAAGTCGGCACCTTCGCGGGCTATCAGAAGAACCGCGAGCCGTTCTTGCGCGTCATGCACAAGCACAAGGAAGCGGCGCACGCGATCCCGAAGACCGGCGTTCCGGCGACGTTGGCGAAGGCCGCGGTCGACGTCTGGGACGACGTCATCAGCGAAGGCGAAGTGAACGGGTTCCGAAACGGCCAAGCGACCGTGCTCGCGCCGACCGGCACCATCGGCTTCATGATGGACTGCGACACGACCGGCATCGAGCCCGACATCGCGTTGATCAAGTACAAGAAGCTCGTCGGTGGCGGTCTCATGAAGATCGTCAACCAAACGGTGCCGGAAGCGCTGGTGCGCTTGGGCTACGAGCTGCAGCAGATCAAAGAGATCCTCAACTACTTGGAAGAGCGTGAGACGATCGAAGGCGCGCCGGGCTTGAAGCCGGAGCACCTGCCGGTGTTCGACTGTGCGTTTCGCGCGCAGCACGGCACCCGCTCGATCCCGTGGGAAGGCCACTTGCGGATGATGGCCGCGGTGCAGCCGTTCCTCTCGGGCGCGATCAGCAAGACCGTCAACATGCCGACCGAGGCGACGATCGAAGACGTCGAGCGCGCGTACACGCTCGGCTGGAAGCTCGGCCTGAAGGCGGTGGCGATCTACCGCGACGGCTGCAAGCGTTCGCAGCCGCTGTCGACGTCCAAGGAGAAGACGAAGGAAGTCGACCTCGTCAAAGCCGAAGCGAAGCCGACCCGCCGCCGCATGCCGGACGAGCGCCAGTCGATCACGCACAAGTTCTCGATCGCAGGGCACGAAGGCTACATCACGGTCGGCATGTACGAAGACGGCTCGCCGGGCGAAGTGTTCCTGTCGATGTCGAAGGAAGGCACCGTCGTTTCCGGCTTGGTCGACTCGATCGCGATCGCGATTTCTCTGTCGCTGCAACACGGCGTGCCGCTGGCGTTGCTCGTCGAGAAGTATTCGCACACGCGCTTCGAGCCGTCGGGCTTCACGGGGAATCCGCAGATCCCGATGGCGAAGTCGATCTTGGACTACATCTTCCGCTGGCTGGCGTTGAAGTTCCTGACGCCGACCGAGCGCAAGGAGACCGAGCTCGAGGCCGCGAAGCCCACGATCTCGACGGAGCTGAACGGCTCGACGACCGCCTCGCGCACGCTCGGCGACACGCCGGTGAACCAGCTGAAGTTCACCTTCGCCGCGCAGACGGACGCTCCGCCGTGCAGCGAGTGTGGATCGATCGAGGTCGTGCGGAATGGCGCTTGCTATAAGTGCTTGAATTGCGGCGCCTCGATGGGCTGTTCCTGATCCTTCGCTCCGCCGCTGGTCGCAGCAGCGGCGTTGCCACGACCCGCCGCCCCGTCATATCGGGCGCATCATGACGAAAAAAGCAAAGGCCGGAAAATCGGGTGGGACGGTTCTTGCAGCGTTTCGCGCGGTGATCGATAAGCAGCTGCCCGATCTACTGCAAGAGGTCGAGCTTGGGCCAGAAGACACGGACCCTGATCGCAGCGACGTGTGTGACAATTTATGGGACAATTATATCATTGGCTCGATCGACGAAGCTCTGTCTGAAGCGGGTATCAAGGAAGAGAGCGCTGACGCAGAGCGGGCGTACGAGGCGGCCCGTGAGTACTTTCGCGCGCGTTACAAAGTCCTGGCAGGCGAGCAGCTCAAGACTGCCGCGACGAAGTCGGCGAAGGCGAGCGCGCCGCGCTCGCTCGACGAGCTGCTGCAGAAGGCCCTCGACCGCGACGAGTGGACGACCGCCCGGGATCTCGTTGAGCGCGGTGCCAACGTCAACCCCGCGAGCGGTCATGCGCCGCTCGTGGCGCTCTTGAATAAGGCAGAACACGCCGCCAGATTTGCAAAAAGCGCAGACGACGGGGCAACGGACGAGGAAGACAACGCCATCGATTTCGTCGGGCTCGCTCGTTTCTTGCTCGAGAAAGGTGCCGATCCGAATCGGCGCCACTTCGGGGCGACTCCGGTCATGATGGCGGCCGGCCTCTCGGTTGAGCTCCTCGAGGTGCTCATCGAGCATGGTGGCGACGTTTCGGCGGTCGACGACGACGGCCGCGATGCGCTGAGCCATGTTCAGGATGTTGCGACGGCGAAGGCTCTTCTTTCGCGAGGCGTCAAGCCGACCACCGCCGCCCTGGATAACGCGGTCGGCTGCTTCAGTAACGCCGTCTCTTACTCCAAGAACGCCAAAGACCGCGCCGAGAGCCTGGCGCTGGCGACATTGCTGCTCGAGGCTGGCGCACCGATCGAGCCCCAAAAAAGCGGCCAATCGCCGGTGCCGCTGGTGCGTGCTGCCGCAGAGAGCGACACCGCCATGCTCGAATTGCTGCTCGCGCGCCACCCGCCGCACCCAAATCTCCTCGACGATCGTGGTAATACCGCGCTGCACGTCGCCGCACGCGATGGCAATGAAAAGGCAGTGCGACTCCTCCTGGCCGCCGGCGCCGACCCCAAGCAGAAGGACAATCAGCGCAAGACTGCGCGCGACGTGGCTTCCAAGAACGTGCGCGCGCTGCTTTGAAGCGGACGTCGACCTGTCGATGACGAGTTGCGGGGACGGAACGTGGATGGGCCGTCGCCCTCGTTCGCGCGCAATCCTTCGCCAGAGCCAGCAGCCTCACCGTCGTCCCTGATTCTGCGCGCCGCCAGGGGAGCAACAGCGAAATCCCGTCGACGCGTTTGCTTCGCGTAGGCTCGTCACGACGGCGCTCGAGTCGCTGCGGCAGATCGTCTCACTCGCAGAGGCAAACGAACCGCCGCGAGCGACGCCGATGAACGCTCTCGAGGCTGTTCTTGCTGCCTGCCATTCGGCGACGTTGCCGACGAGGTTCAGGATCGGTCCGGCGGCGCAGGTCGCGTTGTCGTCGACCGGGAGCGGGCCGGTGCTCGCCACGTTGCAGGCGCCAGCGACGTAGTTGTCCCCGTACGGCAAACGGTACGCGCCGCTCGTGCAGGCTGCGAAAAAGACGGACTGGCTGGCGTCGTCGAGGGAGGTGACGTCGTTGGCGCCACCGGCGATGGCGCCGCAGAGGACCTTGCCGATCGCATCGCAGTAGGCGAGCGCGTCGCAGGGATCGACACAACGCACAGGGAGCGAGCCCGCGGCATCCGGATCGAACTCGCGGATGGTGCACCCGCCGGCGCCGTTGCGCTTCGGTGCAAAGCTCGTGTTGAGGACACAGGCCGCGGACTGGCGCGAGGTGTCCGGGGACGACGCCAGCCAAGCGGCATAAGCGCTCACGGCCACCTCCGTTCGGTCGACGCAAACCGAGTCAGCGACGCGCACGGTGTCGGCTAGGCACACCGCGGAGCACGTTCCGCTCGCGCAGTCGTTGTTCCAACAGTCGGCGTCGCGATCGCAGTTCTTGGCGGCGCCGCAGCGGCGAAAGCAGCCGCCTCCGCAATCGATGTCGGACTCCGCACCGTCCCGAACCCCGTTGCTGCACGAGAGGGGCCCGCACGTGCCATCCGAGCAGACGAGCGAGCCGCAATCGGTTGGATCGTTGCAGCGGCGCCCCGGGCCACAGCGGGCGCAAACGGCCCCGCCGCAGTCGACGTCGGTTTCGTCCCCGTCCTTTTGCTCATCGGCGCATGGCGATTCGTAGACGACGCGCGTGCCGTCGAAGCAGGCAGGCGTCAGCATGACGAGGAGAAGCGAGCTTGAACGGGGCAGCATCATGGTTCGCGCCAGTCTAACCCGGTTGCGCGTGTGAAACGAGGTCACGCATGTGCGTCCGTTGTCGAGCGCTGATCCGTGAGCGGGTCGAGCGCAACCGTGTCGGTGCGCGCGAGGAGAAACACGCGTTCGATCGCGGTCGCGTCCACCGGAACGAACTCGCTGTCGTCGGTCGGCGCGATGTTCGCGTCAACGGAGCTGAGCGCCGCTCGCTCGATCGGACGCAGCTTGCGCAGCTCGACGCCGAGCGCATCACAGAGGCGCTGCATACAGTCGGCGACCGGTCGGGGCAGGACCTGCAGGCCGTTGTCGACGATCGCGAGCTGCATCGGAATACCGCGACGCAAGAGAAGCTCACGAAACAGCTCGATCACGCCGAGAGGCCCTTGGCCGGAGCGTTCGATCGCGATCGGACCCGCCGCCAGGTCTGCCGCGGACCATGCATCGTTTCGCCGCGTGAGTACGACGCATCTGCCCGCGACGAGCCGGGCACGCACGCGGGTCGGGCGTTGTGCTCTGAGCATCCGGGCCAGCGTCGCGTAGGAAAACCGAGATCGCACCGCGAGGTCGAGCGAGTCATAGAATCCGCGCACGCTCGGCTTTCTAGTCGCGCGACAGTACGCGTCGAAGCTCGCGCGTGTGGTCTCCACGATCTCCATGGCGACCGCGCGGTTCGACCGTCTGCCGGCGAGGCCATGAACGAGCCCGCGGGCACCGCTCGACTTGAAACGATGGACGCGGCGCTTCACGTTCGTTCGGTGAATTCCGAGGAGTGCGGCGGCTTCGGCCACGCTCATCGCGCCGGCGTCGACGGCGATGAGGATCCTTGCCGCGTAGCTGTCCTCGGCCGGTTCCGCCTTTCTTTGGGGCGCTTGCGGCGTTTGTGCCTGGCTGGGTTGGTGAATCATGACCCGAGCAAGAGCAAGCGGCGAACCGGCCCGGCGCGTGCAAAATCATTGAGTAATTCTCGTCCCCCAGGGCGTGCGCACAAGCTCGCGCGCGCGGGCGCACGGTGCTAGAGGCGGGGTGGCATGGAGACGGGGGAGGCATGAGCTCGAAGCAACGCCTGTTCGAGAGATCGAAGGCCGTCGTCGCCACCCCGAAGGATACGACGGTCGGCGACGGTGAGCTCGTCGAATCCGTCGACCGGCGTCCCAAGGAGGCGCTTTGGCGCTTGAACGGGGCCTCCTTGCAGCGCTGGGAGCTCGGCGATGCGCTGCGGATCGGTCGCAGCGACGAGATGGACTGCGTGCTCGAGGGCGACGGCCTGGCGTCACGGCATCACTGTACGATCCAGCGATCCGGCCGCGCCTATCGCCTCGAGGATCGAGGCAGCAAGAACGGCACCTTCGTCGACGGCGAGCGCGTGACCACAGCCGCGCTGGCCCCGTTCCAATTGGTTCGCGCTGGGGATGCTCTCTTCACCGTTGCCTCGATCGAGGCCGACGCCGGGTCGACCCTCGTCGGGGTCTCGGAGCCGATCCAGGAGTTGCGCAGGCGGATCGCGTTGATGGCGCCCCTCGACGTCCCAGTGCTGCTCGTCGGCGAGACCGGGACCGGCAAGGAAGTCGCAGCGACCGAGCTGCACCGCCGGAGCGGCCGTGCCGGCGCGTTCGTCGCCGTCAATGCGGCCGCCATTGCCTCGACTCTTGCGGAGTCGACGTTGTTCGGACACATGCGCGGCGCGTTCAGCGGCGCAGATCGCGACCACAAGGGCGTCTTTGAGACCGCAGCCGAAGGCACGCTCTTTCTCGACGAGATTGGCGACATGGATCCGGCGCTGCAGGCCAAGCTTCTCCGCGTGCTCGAAACGAAGGACTACACGCCGCTCGGTTCGGTCCGCGCGCTGCGATCGACAGCTCGCGTCATCGCTGCGACGCATCGCGACCTCGATACCGATGTGGCCAAAGGCCGGTTTCGCTCCGATCTGCTGGCTCGCATCGGCGCATGCAGGATGGCGCTTCCGCCCCTACGAGATCGGCGCGCAGACGTGGTTCCCCTGGCCGTGTCCTTTTGCCGCGCGGCTGCCAAGGGGCGCGATGTCGTGCTCAGCGCCGCGCTGCTCGAACGGCTCGCGTTTTCCGACTGGCCGCACAACGCGCGGGGTGTTCGCAGTGTCATTCAAACCCTGCTGGCGGAGCAACCTGCGGCCACCCGGCTCGACATCGGAGCCATCGCTGATCTCGCGCCGGCGCGATCGCGCGCGATCGTCGAGCCCCCCGCCGATGCCGCGGCGTTGACCGAGGTGCTGCGCCAGGAGCGCGGCAACGTGGCGGCCGTGGCCGCGCACTATGGTTGTTCGCGGCGGCAGGTCTACCATTGGCTCGAGCGCTTTGGCCTCGATGCAACGCGCTTTCGCGGGGGCGAAGGATGAGCGATTTCAATGCGCGCAGCCGGTGATCTGCGGCGGTGGTATAAGATGTCCATGGGAAAATGGGCGCGAAGAATCGCGGCTGGCATGGCGGTCTGCGGGACCGTGGTCGCGCCCGCATTCGCCGCGACGCTCGACGTGACGACTTTTTCGCAGGAGCAGCCGCCGGTGACGAACGGCAACTGCACCTTGTCCGAAGCGATGACGGCGGCGAACAACGACGCCCCGGTCGATGCGTGCTCACCGCGGAGCGGGACGAGCTTCTCCCCTGGGGGAGCGGACCACATCTTCCTGGCCTCGGGGGTCTACTCGTTGACGGGGTCGAGCGAGAATGTCGCTGGGGCCGGCGCCACCGGGCTTCCGCCCATTGCCTCCGAGATTCATCTGCACGGGACGCCGACCACCGTCATCGAACGAGCCGTGGCAGCATCAAGCTTTCGCCTCTTTCGTGTGACGGCCAGTGGCTTTCTCTCGATCTGGACCGCGACGCTCAGGGGTGGTCGCACGGCGAGCGCCGTCTCACCGGACGGCGATGGCGCGGCCATCTTGTGTGCGGGTCACCTGATGCTGACGGATACGAAGGTCGACTTCAACCATGCGACGAACAACGGCGGTGCGATCGCGATCGTCGGTTCGGGCTTCGCGCTCATTCAAACGAGCAGGCTCGCCACCAACACGGCGGATCGCCTCGGTGGCGGCATCATGGTCGAGACGACGGCGGCGGCGGCGGCGACGCAAGTGTTACGCAGTCGGCTGACGGGCAACTCGGCGAGCGCTGGAAGTGCGCTGTCGATCGTCGGAGGGGTCGCGGACGCCGTCGTCGTGGTGACGGAAAGCACGATCGACGCCAACACGTCCGGCAACGAAGGCGCGGTACACGTCTTCGGCACCGGAGACCTGACGGTCGAAAGCTCGACGCTCGCCGGCAACACGACGAACGGCGCAGGTGCGGGCATCTATGCGGCGACGGGAGCCGTCGTCGCCGTACTGCTCACGACAATCACGGCGAACACCGCGGACGCCAACGGCGACGGCCTCGAGGCCGGCGGCGGCGTCCACGTCGCGGGCGCGGTCACGCTCACCAACAGCGTCATCCGCGACAACTCGGCCCTCGGGGGCGGGTCCGCCGATTGCTCCGGCGTCGCCATGAGCGGCGCCGGAAAGAACCTGATCGGCACGGGCTGTACGACGAGCGGCGGCGTCACGGTGCCCGGCATGGCCATGCTGCTTCCGCTCGCGGAATACGGCGGACCGACACCGACGTGCGCGCCGAGCGCTGGCAGCGCCGTCATCGATGCCGGCGCGTCGGGCTCGTGCTTGCCGACCGACCAGCGCGGTGTGGGACGTGTCGGCGTGTGCGACCTCGGCGCCGTCGAGTATACGTTTTGCGGCGACGGTGTCGTGCAGTCCGCGGCGGGGGAAACGTGTGACGCGGGAGGCGCCAACAGCGACACAGCCAAAGACGCATGTCGGGCAAGCTGCCTCCCGGCCAGCTGCGGCGACGGCGTCGTCGATAGCGGCGAAGCGTGCGATGACCACAATCTAGACGACGGCGATGGCTGCGGTTCGGGTTGCACGGTGACGGCAGCGACGGGGCCGACGGGCGCGACGAGCGCCACGGGATCTTTCGTGGACAGCTGTGGCGATGGAAGCGTCGACGAAGGGGAGGAGTGCGACGATGGCACCGCGAACGCCGATGAGACACCGAACGCGTGTCGCACGAGTTGCCGCCGAGCCTTTTGCGGCGACGGGGTCATCGACGAGGGGGAGCAATGCGACCGGCTCACGGCATGCCAGGCCTGCCGGGTTTCGGAGTTGACCGTGATTGCGCGCGGTTGCAGCGGCGTCCGAAGCGAGGCGGCCTTCTCGTTGAGCGTCGTCGCGTCTCTCTGGCTATTGCGACGGTGTCTTGGGCGTCGGCGGCATGAGCGCTGAACGGAGCGATCGTTGACGCGCGTAGCGGCCTATCGACTGGTCGAGCTGAGGCAGGAGAAGACGCACGAGCGGGTGTTTTCGGCCATCGACGAGCGCTCCGGAGCCGAGGTCGAGCTGCACCTGCAAAGCCATGGCGCAGACGCCGTGGCGGCGCGGCGCTTCATGCGCCAAGTCGAAGCCCTCATGCGCGTCGAGCACGAAAACGTCGTCGCTGTCATCGACTACGGGGAGGCCGAGGATGGCAGCCAGTACATTGCGCTAGAGCCGGTGGACGGCGCTCCGCTTCGCGAAGAAGCGCGCCGACGGCGGTTGACCCCGCCCGTGGTCGCGGGCTTGTTCGCGCAAGCGTGCCGTGGTCTTGCGGCGCTGCACGAGGCTCGGATCGGGCATGGAGCGCTTCGTGACGACCCGCTCCGAGTCACCCGCGACGGCTGCGTCTTGCTCTCGGATCTCTCTCGCGCATGGTCGTTCGACACGGAAGCGACTGCACCTCTCGTCGAACGCACCGAAGTGAGGCCGCGGGCGAGCGAGCTGGAAATCGTGGCAGGTGACGTTCTTGCCCTCGGAGAGCGGGCGCACGAGGTCGTCACGGATGCCGCGAGCGCAGATGGCACCGCCGACCAAAGCTGGTCGGAGGTCGCGCGCGTGAGCATGGCGATGCGTCGCGCCTCGCCGCAGGAGCGGCCGCGTGCATCGGAGTGCGCCCTGCGCTTCGCCGCGATCGCCGGCGAGACGCGCACGTCCGTTCGCGCATGGGAAGAAGCCGCGCGGGCCAGCGCGTCGCATCGTTCCGCGATCGACGGGGCGTTACGCCGAGGCGCGATGGACGACGCGGTTCGTCTCGCGCTCGGCACACGTTACGCGCTGGAGAGCCTCGTCGGCAAAGGCGGGATGGGACAAGTGTACGCAGCGCGCGACCTGCGACTCCAACGCCGCGTGGCCGTCAAAGTCATCATCGAGGCTCGCGACGACGTCGAGGCACGCATGCGCTTTCATCGCGAAGCGCGCGCGGTCGCTCGCCTGCATCACCCGAACATCGTGCCGCTGCTCGACTATTCTGGGCGTGACGCGCCGCTGCCATTCATGGTGAGCGCCTTCATCGAGGGCGTCACGCTCGCGCAGCTCTTGGCGCTCGAAGTGTTCACTGAGCCGGCGGCGTTGTGCGTGATCGCTTCGGTGCTCGCCGCCCTCGCGTACGTTCACGGAGCCCGCTTGGTTCATCGGGACGTCAAGCCCGACAACGTCTTCGTGACCGACCGCGGGAGCGTGTTGCTCGCAGACTTCGGCATCGTCCGAGGCCTGGACGCCGACGGCGGTACGTTTGCCGTACGCGCGACGCGAGCGGTCGGCACGCCGCGCTTTTCATCACCTGAGCAAATGTTCGAGCCGTCGACC
This sequence comes from Deltaproteobacteria bacterium, assembly GCA_020848545.1. Taxonomy (GTDB): domain Bacteria; phylum Myxococcota; class JADLHZ01; order JADLHZ01; family JADLHZ01; genus JADLHZ01. The sequence goes on from JADLHZ010000085.1 coordinate 208,622, forward strand.
GTCGGACCTGCTTCCGACGTGTTCAGCGCCGGCTCATTGCTTTACGCGCTGCTCTCGGGTCGCTCTCCGATCGAAGCCGGTTCTCAGCTCGACGTCCTGTCCTTGCTTCGCCGCTGCGAGTTCGCCCCGCTTCCCGCCTCGACGTCTCGCTCAGTCTCTCGCCTGGTCGCCGGGATGCTCGAGCGCGTGCCGAGCCGCCGTCCGAGCGCCGAGGAGGCTTTGCGCGACGTCGAGGGCCAACTCGCCGAGCTCGGCATCATCGATCCCGCAGAGCGCCTGCGCGCCTTTCTCGACACCGAAGGGAGTCCCGAGCGACGCGACACGTTGAACGACGCGACGAATGCGACGAATGCAACGAACGACGCGACCACGAGTGCGCCGAGTCTGACGAGGTCGGTGACCATACCGATCGACCGGCCGGCCCGAGCCCGCCGCGAGCGCAGCGGTCGGCGCCGCCTCGGGACGTCGCTGGGCGCGGCGGCCGTCCTCGGCGCGGCGGTGCTCCTTGGCTGGACGCTGTTGCACTCACGCCGCCCCGCGATTTTTGTGAGTGCCGGTTCGCCGTCTTCTGCAGACCCGCCCGCTTCCTTGCCGGCGCTGGTTCCACCGACGGCGATCGCAGTGCCGGCGGTTCCGGCCGTGCCGGCGATCCCGCGACCTGATGTCGTTCGCCCCGGACCGGCGGTCTTGACCTTCGTCATCAAACCTTGGGCGAAGGTGCGCATCGATGGCGAAGTCGTGGGCACAACCCCGGTCTTTCAGCAAACGAGCGTTTCCGCCGGCGCCCACGATGTGCGCCTGGAGCATCCGTCGTTTGGGGCAAAAGAGCTACGTGTCATGGTCGGCGCCGGCGAGACACGCACGATTCGCGTCGACATGCGATAGGATTGACACATGCAAGCTGCACTCGCGTGGTTGATTGTTTTCTCGGCTGCGCCACCGGAGCTCGGCCGCAGCGACACCCGCGACGCTGCGGCGCTCAAGGCCGCCGAGCGCAAGTTCGACGACTTGAAGTTCAAGGCCGTCGTCGACATCCTGGGGCGTATCGGCGCGCCACCGCTCAACGCCAGCGTTCGGCAGCGGGTGTGGTTGCTCCTCGGGCTCTCGCACTTCATGCTGCATCATGAGCGCGAGGCGCAGCAGGCCATCACGCAGCTGCTCCGGGAGAACCCGGACTTCACGGTCGATCGCGATCTGTTTTCGCCTCCTCTGGTCGCGTTCGTCGAGCAGATGAAGCGTCGGCTCAGCATGGAAGCGACGCCGGGCGAGCCTGCGTCCGCTCCGGCGCCGGGCATCGACGCGACAGGCACGAGCAGCGAGCCAAAGAGCATCGTCGCCGCCCCAGCCGACGCCGTCACGCCAGCGAGCGTGCCGGCCGGGCGAGAGGAGGCGCCAGGATCGACGGCAGACGCCACGACCGCGGCTGGCCGTGACCCGCCGGCGCGCGTGACCGACGCGCACGTTTGGCTCAGACTTTTCCCTCTCGGCGTCGGCCATTTTTTGAACCGAGATTTCGGTGCGGGGAGCGCGTTTCTGGCCGTAGAAACCGCGCTGTTGGCGACGCACATCACCGCGACAGTCATGAAAAACGCAGCGCGGCGCCCGAGTGGTCTCTATCGCGCGGGCAGCCATGCGTTCGAATGGCAAGTGGTGCAAAACGCCACCGCTGGCGCTCTCATCGGCGCCATTGCGCTGGAGTTGCTCGACGCGTTCTTGTGGTCACCGGGGCGCTCGCGCGCGCCTGTGAACGTGGGCATCGTGCTCGGCGACGGCGTCGAGTTGCGGGCGACCGTTCGTTACTGAGCGCGTCGCCGCGCTGCGGCCATGACTGCGCGGCAGCGGTCCGTCGGCATCCCGTCGTGCGCTTTTCGTGCGCCGCCGAGAAAGCCTCAACACGCGACCCTGGCGAGCCGATGCCATGAACAACCGATCAACAAGGAGCGAGTCATGAGCATCAAGATCGCAGCGCGTCAGCAAGCCACACAACCCGCGGGCCCGGCACAGAGCTTCGCGGCCTTCACGCCCTCGAGCATCAGTGCGCTCAGAGACGGCGGCACGATCATCGTCGCGGGGACCCTCAATCGCAGCGTGCTCGCGACCGTCCGCTACGATGGCGGCTTTGCCTCTGCCGATCAGGGGAAGATCTTCGCGCGCACGAAGCTGTGCAATGGCGGCGCGGGGCCCGAGCGGCGGATGAGCGTCAACGAAATGCGCCAGATGCGCACCGCCCTGCTCGCTTACATGAAAGCGCATCCGGCGGAGTCGCCGATGCTCTATGAGGCACTGGTCACGCACCTTGCTCGGGCCAGCGGCGATCGGGGCTTCAGGACGAAGGACGTCGTGACTGTCACAGGCACGGTGGTCCAGCGCGCCCCTGCCCCCGCCCTCGGCGGCGAAAGCCCGCCGTCTGGCCGCTTCTTGTTGCTCGACGAGCCGATTATCGTCGACGGTAAGCTCGTCAAAGAGATCTTGCTCGACTATGGGTTCAGCCAAACCGGCGCTGGCAAGCACGTCGAGCTTCGCGGTCGCGTCGAAGTGCGGACCTTCGAAGGCGTCGAGAGCGGCGACGGCGAGTATGTCGCCCTCTCAGCTGTCTCGCGCGGACCGGCGACCTGAGTGGCCGCCGTCTCGAGACTTACTTAGTCGATGACGACGATCCCGGCGCGTACGGGCTTCTTGACACCAAAGTACGACCCTTTGACGGCCACGCGGATCTTCGTCGTGAACGACTCGGCCGGTTGAAACGGCCGCAAATCGTAAAGGTATCCGGGTTCGACACAAATGCAGTAGCCCGAGCTCGGATCACAGTACCATTCGCCGTTTGCCGAGTAGGTATCGCGCAGGTACCAGCCGGCGCGGGATGCGTTGTAGGCGTATTCGGCCGCCTCGAGGTGAAGGGCCTCGCATGATTGCGGGTCCGCGGGTCCGTAGAGCTGCGCAAGCGCTCCAAAGACGCTGAACGTGTGGCCTGCCGTATGGTTCACTTCAACGAGGTATTGGTTTGGGCAGTCGGGATGATCGTAGCCCGCGCCGGGCGAGACGCTCTGATGCTGCGCGCCCGGAACCCACGCGCGCATGTTGATGATCGCATCGGCGCTGGCTGTCGTGGCGCACGCGATCTCGGCGAGCGCGCGCTCGATGCTCGTCGAGCGCACCGAGCGTTCGTCGTTCAGGCTCGGGCCGCAGGCCACCGAGCAAATGGACAGCAAGAGCACGATCGAGCGGCGAGCGGTCTTCGTCACGGTCCTCATCATGGGCACACTCTACGCGCGCCAAATTGGGGGTGATAGCCTGTTTCGCGAGCGCGCTAGAAGCGCACCCGCGGCGACCGGAAGCGCGCGCGGTGACCGCGCGGTGCGTATCTATTTCTTTCGCGCCCTCTGAGTAGAAGCAGGAGCTGGTTCGTGGGATGTTCCGATGCATCATGACGCGCATCATCGGACCTACCGTGCCACCTGCGAGAGGGCAGGATCCGGCGGCGACCACGCCTGTCGATAAACCCGCGACGGCCGCGCCGCCGCCCCCGTCGTTCGCGCAACCGTCGTTCGCGCCACCGACGCTCGCGCCACCGTCGCTCGCGCCACCGTCGCTCGCGCCACCGCCGCGCCAGGTCGCGGCTGCCACCCCTTTTCCGTCCTCGACGGCCGCGGCAGGGACGGCGCCTGAAGCGAGCGGACTCGCTCTGCAGGTGACGCGCGCGTTTGTCGACGAGACGCTCGCGATTCTACGGTCGGCAAACGTCGATGGCGTCACCTGCGCGACCTTCGAACGCTCGCTCATGGAAAGCGGCGAGGCGCTCGCCCGGGCATCGCTTTCGCCGACGCGCTTTGAGCAGGCGTTGGAGGACGTGCGCGGGCTCGCGACGAAGGACCTGCTGACGCACGAGCAGAAGAGCTCGCTCCGGCAAGTCACCGCCGACGCCACGGCGCCGTCGCCGCCTGCGTCAGCGATGGGCGCTCGCGAGGGTGTCCCTCCGAGCCTCGGGCAGATCGAAGCGTTGTTCGAGAAGCTGCAGTCCGGTTTCATCATCGACGCCAAAGAAGCGGCACAGCTCGAGGCGGCGTTTGCCAAGCTCTCCCCGGCCGACCAGAGCTTCTTCTTGACGAGTCACCTGAGCCCCACGGCTGGCTACGAGCATACGCTCGCGGGCGTCATCGCCTACTACAACGGCGTCGTAGGGCCGCACGAAAAAGCTCGCGTGGACTTCGTCTCGTCGATCTTGAAAGCGAAGCACGACCCGTCCGCGATCGACAACGTGCGCTGAGCCGCGCCCTTACCAATCAGTCCGTAGCGTGGTCTTCTTGTCGAGCTCGGTGCGCTTCTCTTGCGCGACGCGACCGCGCCGGATGCTTGTCGATACTCGTCCCATGAGAATCCAAATCACGAATCTGACGGAATTGATGGGTATCCTTTCGACCTCTGATCGCACCGCCTTCGATACGCTGGTCTCTCGGCTCGACACCTCGACTCGAGAAGTTGCCGACGGAGTCATCAGCGGGAGCGAAGCGGCCTGGCTTCACGGCCAGCGCGACAGCGCGGGTCGCTTCCCGATGCTGTTTCCGAGCGAAGCGAAGATCGCCACCTTCTTCGATCGCTTGCTCAGCGCGCCCCCCGCGGCCGCGGCGAAGATCGCGCCGCGCAAGATCCCGCCGCTGCAGCAGACGACGGTCGACAAAGTCAACGTCAGCCACGTGAGCGGCAGCTTCACGGCCAGCGACGGTACGAAGGTCGATCTCGGGACCTTGGCCCAGCGCCTGGCGCTCGGCAGCGTGGTGCCGGGTCGGCTCGATTGGGTCGCCTACCAGTCAGCGCGGCGGCTTTCGTTTCCCGGCCTCACGCCAGCCGAGCAAGAAGCCGCCATGGCGCTCGCGAAGGTGTGCTTCAGCGGTCAGGCGTCGACGGCGTCGACGCCGGTGCTCGTCGACGCGCCTTGCTACTCGGCAAGCTCGGTCTCGATCGCGATCCGGCAGCGTGAGAGCTACACGGTCTCGGACGCGGCGCCGCTGCCGGGCACCAAGGTCTATCTGAACGCCGAGGTGAGCCCGGAGGCGGTGATCGTCAGGGCGAAACCCGGCGCCAAGGTGCTCGTGCGCCTCGAGCTCAGCGAGAAGGACCCCATCAAGCGGGCCAGAGAGGTGGTCTACACAGTCGGTGCGAGCGGAGAGCTCGTCATTCCGCCGGACGGGCTCGCGCGCTTTCAGGCGCCATACACATACGGTCCGCGCATCGTCGTCGTAGAGCCGAATGGAACGGGCGCGCCGACCATCGTCGCCAACGTCGAGCTCCCCGCCGTTCTGCCGCTCTCTCGCACGGGTGTCTCCCCGCCAGCGCCTTGATCCGACCTTCACGCCGTCGCTCGCGAACTGATGCTCGCGAACTGATGCTCCCGAAATCCCGTCGGGCAGGCGAAACCGGCTCGGCGACGGGCGGCCGCGCGGCCCGCGCCAGTTGCCGCATCGACTCGTCGCAGGAGATCGTCGAGGGCGAGCCGCCTTCAGCCGCCCAATTGCGCGAGCGCGCGGGCGACGAGGGCGCGCGCCCGCCGCCCGGCCGGATGCTCGGCGCGCGGATCGAGCGTCATCGCGCGCTCGAGAGCGCGGGCGCCGGCGGCGAGATCGCCGAGGTCGAGGGACGCTTCGCCGAGCATGAGCCAGCTCTCGACTTGGCTTGGCGCGAGCGTGCAGGCCTGCCGGAAGGCGACGACCGCGCGTTCGAGCATGCCGCGGCGCGCGGCGCAGGCGCCGAAGAGCAGCCACGCGCGCGCGTCCTCCGGAGCCGCCAGCGTCGCCACTTCGGCGGCGTCGCCGGCGGCCGCCGCGTCGCCGTCGCGCAGCAGGCGCGCGCTCATCGCCAGCAACGCGTCGCTCATGTTTTCGCTCTCCCCGTCAGTTGCGCCAAGGCTTGACCGGCGAGGGCGCGGGCGCGGCGCCCCCACGGGCGCTGGCCTTGGCGGTCGAGCAGCAGCGCTTGCCGGAGCGCGCCGGCGGCCTTTTCGTAGTCGAAGGTCGACAGGTAGAGCTCGGCGAGCCCTGTCCACGCGGCGCCTGCGGTCGGTCTCAGGTTCAGCGCCCGCAAGTAAGCGGAGATGGCGCGCGGTGTGTCGCTCGCCCGCGCTGACGTGGCCGCGAAGGCGACTTGCGCTTCATAGGAATCAGGCGCCAGGGCCGCCGCCAGCGCCGCGCAGGCCCGGGCGGACGGCAGATCGTCGGTGCGCAGAAAGTGCGCGGCCAGGCGCGACAGGTGCACGCCGTCGCGCCTCGAGAACGGCGCTGGCGTGAGGGCGGGTGGGCTATTTGAAGTTGCCAATGATCGCCTCCTTCGTCTTTGAGAGCTTGTTCATCGTGTTCGACAGGGCCTCGATGATCTTCGTGTAGCGATCCATCTGCGCCTGCAGGCGCATTTGCTGGAGCGCCGTCATGTCGCTCATCGAGTCGAGCTCGTTTTCGGCGGTCTCCATCGCGGCGTCGAAGGACGCCAAGGTTCCGTGCGCGGCCGAGGGATCGCCGCTGATGTCGCCCGGCTCCTCGGTGATTCGTTCGCCTTCGCCCTCGTCGTCGTCATCGTCGTTGTCATTATTGGGGGGCGGGTCGTTGGCGCGTTGCGCGCGCCATTCGGCGACGAACGCGGCGATGGGATCGCCGGGCGTTTCGGTCTCGGTTTCGGTCTCCGTCTCCGTGTCGGTCGCGTCGTGGTAGCCGGGCGGACGCGCGTTGTAGCGGAATTCGTCCCAACCGACGCCGCCGCTGAAGTCGCCCTTTTCCGCGGCTGCCTTCAGGTAACCCGGGCGGTGGGTGACGTACCAATAGTAGTCATCGTTCGAGTAGACGGTGGTTTCCCCGTCCACCGTTTCCGTGTAGGTCGCGCTAATGTACTTATTCAACTCCTGCTTAAACGGCCCTTCTTGGCTCCAATAGTCTGCGCCCGCGTCGACCATTTTGTGGCACAGCGCGACCATCTTCGAGCCGGGGCAGGCGGCGTTGAGCTTCGAAAAGATCGTGCCGAGGGCGCCGCTCAGCTCGTTGAACTTCTCGGTTGGATAGGGCGTCTGTGCGTAGGTCTTGCAGATCTCGCGCACGAGCGTGCGAATCGCTTCCGCCGGATTCTTGGGCGTGCCGCCGTACTCGTTGACGATCGCGTAGAGCTCCTGATCGTCCTCGAACAAGGCGGCCAGCTCGGGATCCTCGGCCAAGAGCTTGCGCATCTCCGCCTCGACCTGCTGCGCGTTCATCTGCTCGTAGCGCGCGCAGTCTTGGTCGGTCGCGATGTCGTTGGCCTTTTCTTCTTTGGCCGGCGGCGCGCCGGCTTCGATGCCGGCCTTTTCGAGCTCGTTCATGAACACCGTGACGCACAGGGAGTTCGCCCCCTGACCGAAGTTGATGGTCGCGCCAGGCTTGGGGCTGCCGTCACTCAACCCCACGCCACCGTCCTTGCGCGGGCCGGTGAGAAAGGCCTCGAAGGTCGGGAAACTTCCCGCCGGCAGGCCCTGGCTCTTGGCGTACTCGTAGTAGGCCCAAAGGTAGCGGGCATCGGTTTGCGAGATCTGATAGGTCGCGGCGATCTGCGCCGCCACCGCGTCTGGACAGGCGGCGCCGCCGAGCATTTCCCCATCGACCCCGCCGCCCGCCTCATCCGTCGCGGTCGCGGCAGGCGGAAGCTCTGGCATGGGATCGACGAGCTCGGCGCTTCCGTCTGGCAGCCACGCGAGCTCGCGCCACTCGCAGAAGTCGGAGAAGCTGAACGACGCCGCGTTGATTTGCCCTTGCGCGACGAGCATGTCGTACTCTTCGCGCATTTGGCTCTGCAGGCGCGCCTTCTCGGTCTTCATGTGCGTGATGAGCTCGCGTTGCGCCTTCTTCGCCGCGTTCGCCTTCTGCATCTCGTGCATGCGGTCGCGCAGCATCTCCGATTCGGTCTTCGCCGAGCTCATCATGACGAACCAAATCGCCGCCTCGATGTCGGCGGTCATCACGTCGAAGCCGCCCGCCGAGGTGGGGAGCCCATCCCCGCCGAGCGCGTCCTTTCCGAGTGCGTCGTCGACGATCCGCAATGCCGCTTCGTCCGGCGCGCTGGCCTCGGTGGCTCCTTGCCGCATCGCTATGGCGCGACGAAGGAAGTCGCCCCACGCCGAGACGCAGGGAGCGGCGGCCTGCTCGAGCGCGACGATCGCCGCGTCCGGGATGACGATGTCTTGTTCCTTCTCCTCGGCCGGGGCGTGCGCCAGCAACGAACGCATCGCCTTGGTGATTTGCGGCGCTTGCTGCTCGAGTATCTTGGCGACGACGAGCGGCGGCCGTGGCGCAGAAGGCGGCGCGCCGAGGGCAGCGAAATATTTTTCGATCGCCCGCTCGAGCACCTTCACCTGTGCCATGACCCAGCGCCTGCGATCCGCCGGGTCGGCAAAGCCAGGGACCGCGGTGCCCAGCTGATCGAGCACCGGCACTGAGCCACGCTCGCCGGCGATGGCGGCGAGCGCGGCGATGAGCTCCGGTGAGAAGGGCGGCGCCGGATCCGCATGCAGAAGAAGCTCTTCGTGCTCGAACGCGGCGGCGATCGGCGCGTCCGTCGGCGCGCCGAGCAACGGCCGCAGACCGTCGAAGTGCTCGGCGGCGGTGTTTTTCGATCGCGGCACGTCGGCGGGCGCCCCGGTCGCGGCGGTGCCGAGCGCCGCCAGGGTTGCCAGGGCCTCGGTCGTCATGAAGCTGTCTTCGACCGGGAGCCCGCCGGTGAGCGGCGCTGACGCGCGGGCATCGCCGCGCGTCGCGGTCGCTTCGACCCCGCTCGACTTGGCCGCGTCGCTCGGCTTTGCCGCGGCTTTGTCGGCCGGTTTCTTCTTGGCGGCTTCGTCCGCTGGCGGCGGCAGAGAAACATCCGGTGAAATCGCCGGGGTTGACGGTTGCTTGTTCTGACCAATCGGGCCTGCCACGATGGCTCCTCTCGTCAAACGAAGTTCTTGATGATCGTCGAATTCGTGTCGGCCGTCTTCTTGGCGATGCTCGACAATGCCTCGAACGCCTTCTGCCGCCGGTCGAGCAGCATCTGCATCTTCAGGCGGTCGCTCTCGGACTGATCGGCCAGGGCATCGACGGCGTCCTCGGTCTTGCCGGCGAGCGCGGCGTACGCGGCAAACGAGCCCGACGTCGTGCCTTCGCCGGTCTCGGTTCCTGTTTGCCGCTGCCCGCGTGTACCGCTCGTGTGCATGCCTTGGTACGTGGTCGGCGCCATTGGGGCGTCGTTCCCGAAGGTGGCTGAGGCGTTCACGAAACCGCGCGTCCCACCGGGGCTCGTTGGCAGCTCGAGGACGGCCGGGTTGATGAAGATGTTTTGTGGGTCGCCGCCCGTTTGCTCCGGTTGTGGCGCGAGGCTTGCGGGAATGGGATCGGGCACGATCAGCACCGGCGCCGAAAACGACACGGTGTAGGGCGGCGCGTCGCTCACCTTGCCTTCGCTGTAGGAGACCTGGCAGCAGGCCAGGAACTCGTCGAGCGTCACCGCGGGGTCGACGTGCCCGCTCTCCTTCAACTGGCTGAGCGCGGCCTGCGCTTCTTGTTTCAGCGCCGCGACCGCCTGGTCATACTCGCGCTTGAGCTCACGCATCGCTTGCTTTTGCTGCGTGCGCCGTTCGGTGATTGATATCGCCTCGCGCAGATCGTGCTCGGCGTCTTTGGCGCACAAGTGCATGACGATGAGGATCAACTCGTCGATGTCGGCGGCGGGCATCGCTTTGAGCGCCGAGCGAAATGCACCCTCGAGCTTGACGATCTCGACGCCGCTGTCACCGCTGCGCTGCCTCTGCCCGCCCGGGCTCTTCGGCAGCGCTTGAAGGGCGCTGAGCAGGACAGGCTCGGCCGCTTTGACGAGCGCCATTCCGGTCGGCTGGTTGAACAGCGCCGCCGTTGGGCTCACCATCATCTCGCCGCCAAAAGCGATGCCCTCGAGCCTTTTCGCCCAGAAACCGTCGAGCAGCTTGTCGAGGGCGCGGCGGCCCGCCGGCGCGAGCCCGGGTGCGAGCTCGGCAAGGGCGCGTTCGGACGGTTCGGGCGCGCTCGCGAGCGCGTCGAGCTCAGCCGGCGTGTAGGCTTCGCTCAACGGGCCGTCCGCCGTTGCTCCGAGAAAGGTCTGCCGGAGCCCGGCGAAGATTGTGAGGAGCGCCGCTTTTTCGTCGCTGGCGATCGTCGGTGTGCGGCCGGCGGCTTCGGGCAACGTGCCGGGGGTGCTCGCGGCCGGCTGGGCACTCGCCAACGGAGCGAGCGGCGTCTCGAGAACAACCACGCCGACGCGCGCGGGGGCAGGAGCCATCGGTGCGCGCGGCGACGGCGTCGCCGGGGTGGCGGCAGGCGGTGGCCGCTGGCGAATCTCGTTGGTCATGAGCTGAGCCCTCCTGGCTGCGCTACTCCTCGAAGTACCCGCGCCGGCGAGGCACGGTTCGAGCGCATTTGGATCGCACCACTGGCAGCGCACAAAGACTACCCCGACTCGGTGGGATGTGCTTGGATCCAGTCGTGGCGAACGACGGCGAAGACGAGAGCATCCGCTGGGCGACGAAGCTGAAGGGCGGACAGTCGGCGCCGTCCGGTGCGACGAAGGACCTCATGCGCCGTGCGCGGCAGATCAACCCGGCGCTGGCTGCAAAGGGCTCGACGACCGAGCTCTTCAACGAAATGAAGAGCGCCGAGAGCGCGCCATCGCCTGCGAAGGCAAAGGGCGCGCCGACGGCCGATCTCGTCACCGAGCTCGATGCCTTGCAGCGTTGGCATCGTGACGAAAAGAATCGAATCGGTCACGAAATCGAGGCGCTGCAGCGGCAAGCGCAGCAGGTGACGCCCGCGGCCCTCGAGAAGCTGATGGATCTCATCTTGGCCATCGATCCCAACATGACCAGCCCGCAGACGCAGGAGATGCTGCGCGCGCAAGCGCCTTTCCTGGCGGAGATCGGCTTCTCCGTGCGCAAGCTCATCGACCGCAAGTTGAAGAAGAAGTCGGGCCGTTGATCCCTTCGGCCTGCCGCTTTCCGCGACGCTCGAGCGCGCTGTTCGCTCACGCCCGGCGCGTCATCACGATTGAGCCGTCGGCGGCGATCGTTCCAAGGAACGTGAAGGGTGGCAGTGACACCATTTGCGCGAAGCCGCCTGCCGACGCTTGCGCGGTGAACGAGAACTCGAGCGGACCGTCACCTTCTTGAGAGTAGCTGAGCGTCGACCAATCGGGATGGTAGATCGCCGACTGTCGGGGCGGAAACTGCTCCGCGAAGGCGGCCATGATCGCCTGCTCACGCGCCATCCCGTCGCTCTCCGCCTTCGAAGGAATCCGCGTCGTCGAAGGATGCTTGATGGTCGTCGCCGTCTGCTCTTTTATTTTCGCCAGCAGGCGGTCGAGCCCGGCGGCGACTTCCGGAGACGCTCCTTTCTGGTACTTGCGCACAAGGCCGCGGAGATCGGTGAGCTCTCTTGCCGTGAGCGCGCGCGCCGCTGAGCGGTCTTGACGAAACACCTGCGTCGTCAGGTCGAGCGGATGTCCCGCCGCCCAGCGCACGCTGAAGTACTGCGAGCGGCTGAGCTCACCGCTCAGCTCGAGCGCGCTGCGTCGCTCGCGAAAACCGGTCACGAGCGCGCGCTTGAAGTCGACGTTCGCCGGCGGCTCGTTCGCGGCGCGCGGGTTCAGCTGGCCCCGCGCCATGGCGACGACGACCGGATCGGGAAATGGTGTCGTCGGAAGCTCGACCGGCGCGCTTTCGGCGAGCTCGATGAGCACGGGAACCGCGAAGTCGAGCTTGGCGAGAAGTGCGTTGATCGCTTTCTCGATCTCGGCCTTCGTGTACTGGCTGTCGGCTTTGCAGCGTACGACCAGACCCTCGAACGCACCCACCCTTCCGACGTCGATCGACAGCACCTCGTCCTGCGGCAGCAAGACCTCGGTGAAGTGACCCTTGTCGATGAGCGAGGCCAATTCGCGCTGGGCCTGTTTCGCGTCTGTCGTTCGAATCGAATGCGGAGGGACTTGGTTCTTGTTGGTGATTTCCATACCAACAGTATCTGCCGACGCTGAAGCGAGTGTGTGTGCGTTTCGAGCGCGCGCCGGCCGGGTCGACCGCTTCAGGTTGGCGGCCGCCACGCCGCCTGCAGCTGCAGAATGCGTGGCTCGAGCGTCGCGACCTCGGCGCGATTGGCGCCAATGAAGGTCGACGCCGTGAGCAGTGCCACGAGCATGCGCCGGCGTTTCATGATCGCCGTCAATCTCGCGCGTTGCGCCGCGGTCGGTGCTCCCCCTTCGCTCGTCACGATGACGCGAACGTCCTCACCTCGCGGCCACTCCCCGTACTCTTTGAGCAAGGCGTCCCACTCGGCGTCAGGCGGGTTTTCCGTTCCATGCGAAGCGATCAAGAAGCGACCCGACTTTTCCTGGACGACCGTCTTCCCTTTCATGAGAACGGGTTTTCACCTAATGTCTTGCGGCGTGCAACACCTCGCGCGCGTGCGCAGCGAATTCGCACGAAGCGCCTCGCGTGCAAGGTCGAGCGACCACGCGCCGAGGTGGTACTCGGCGCCGCTCCGCGGGCGGGCGGGCACCGCTCATCACTTCTGAAGGTAGACCACTTCGACCTTGCCGTTGGCGAAGACGCCGTTCATGGCGGCGAGCCCAGCCGCAACAGCGCGCAAGTAGTTGACGACGACGGCGAGGCGATCGCGCTCCCAGTCGCTGATCTCTGCAGCGTCGTAAGCGATGGGAATCTCCTCTTCGAGCTCGGACAGCGCTTGGGCGAAGGACGTCACGAGCTCCGCCATCTCAGCGGCGGTGATGTCGGCGCCGTAGCCGTTGTACTGCATGCGCAGGAGAAGCGCTCGGGCGTCCTCCGAACTGAGCCCCGCCGCGTCGGCCAAGCCGCGCGCGTCGAGACCTTTCTTGACGACGTCGTGTGCGTTCGGCACCGGAAAGCGAAACACGGACGGCGTCGGCGGTGTCAAACCGGCCGACCACGCTTTTCCAAGCGCGCCCCTATTGGCAAGCAGAACACTGTCTTTCTTGTCCTTGTAGTTGATTGCGGTCGGGAAGTTGGGAGAAAGCTTCGATACGGGGGTTGCCATGGTTGTTTTCCTCAACCGTCTTATCGGCCCCGCGATGCCCGCTGGCCTTCCGCTCGCTGAATTCGCACGCCATCGCCCTCGGTGAGCGCAACGCCTCTTTCGCTCTGCACCCCGAGTCGTTATGTTCGCCTGAGTGAACACCACGCGCTGGCAGCGAGCCCTGGGGCGAGGCGCGGGCGTTGCCGCAACCGGCGCCGCGCTGAGCTTTGTCGTCGTGGCCGCCGGTTCAGGCGGTCGGCTGCCGTGGCGCCCCGTGCTGGCATCGGCCAACACCGCGATGACTTGCTTCGCTCTGGCGCTCGCCGCCTTTTCCTCGGGCTTGTGCGCGACGGGAGTGCTGGCGCGCATTCGCCAGGGACGGCACGCCGGCGGAAGCGGGACGGCCATCGTGGTCGGCCTCTTGGGCATCGTTCTCGGCGCCGCCGTCGCCGCCCTGGGCGTGGTCGTCGACGCCAGTGCGGCGAACCGGGGTTGATCGCGCGGAATCGCGCACCTCCAAAAGAACAGAGTGCGTGCGAATGTGGCGCCAAGATCAGAGTGGCTCGCACTGAATCCAATCGATCGCGAGGTCGGCGGCCGAGAATTCGGCGACCACCTTCTTCGGATCGCTGAGCATGCGCACGCCGCGCGGGTGCCACGACTTCGGCACGGGCAGGCCGGCGGTTTCGGCGTCGCGGCAGACCAAGTGTGGATCGACAAGTGCGGTCGTCTCGCAAGCGTGGCGGGCGATCGCGGCGTCGATCGCAGCGAGTGCCGAAGCGCGATCGGCGGCCACGATCACGCCGAAGTGCGACTCGGCGTTCTTGTTGTCCTGCATCGGCCGCGATGGATCCCACTGCTCAAACGTCGCATCGAGCGTCACCGGCACCCACGCCGACCTCTTCACTTCGTCGAGCGACACGAGCACGAGGAAGTCCGTCGTGTGATCGCATGGCGTGCCGCTCCAATCGTCGCACACGGACCAAGCGAGCAAGTGGTACGCGAAGAGCTTCTTGCCCGCCGGCGCGCGATCGATCCGCAGCCACGGGCCGGTCACGCGATGCGTCTGTTCGAGACGCTCCAGGCGCGACGCGAAGGCTTCCGTCTTCTTTTCGAGCTCGACTCGGTCCTGAGCCAAAGCGACGTCGCCCTTTTCGACCGCCGCGCGCGATTCCTCATCGGATTCTAGACCGACGAGCTCGCGCGAATAGTCGTAGGTCAGGTCGAGCTCACACGGCGGCTTCAGCACGTCGATCGTGACGCACTCAGATCGCGCCTTCGTCTTGCAGGCGTGGACGAGCTGCAGCGAAACGGGCTTCGCCGCGACCGCGAAGATCACGAACCACGCGCTAGAGAGCGTCACACTCGCTCCAATCGATCGCGAGGTCGTCGGCCGAAAAGGCAGCGACCACAAAAGCGGACCACACGGCTAGCTGTCACGACTCGACAACCGCCGGCCACGCCATTTGTCAGGGGTTGTGCGCCACCTAGCCCGCATCATTCATGAGTTCAACCGGAGTGCGTGGTCGAGAGCTCGAGTACAGCGCTGGCGTCCTCGCGCAGCCGGCGCTCGCCTCCCCATCGTGCAATTTGGCGCGACCGTGCCCTCCCTC
>JADLHZ010000086.1 GCA_020848545.1 Deltaproteobacteria bacterium
CACGGTTCAATGCAGGCGGTCAACGTCGTCGCCCATAGATTGTGCGGCATGCTGACGCGTCTTTGCCGCTGAACTTCCCTCAGCAAGGGCCATGGTCGGGTTCACGGTCGCGTGCGCGGCCAGGGCGCGGGAGGCCAGGGCCATGGGCGGGGTCAGGGCCGGAAGGCGACAAGCGCGCACAGCGCAGAGCGACAATCAGAGCGGATAGCGCAGCGTCAGCGGCAACAACGTGACCAGCAGCAACACCAACGGCGCCAGCACCAAGAACACGAGGAAGGTGTAGCCCATGACGTCCTTCGCCTTGAGCCCGAGCACGCCGAGCACCGGCAGCATCCAGAACGGCTGCACCAAGTTCGCGAGCGCCTCGCCGAGATCGTAGACCGCGACCATCCAGCCGACGTGCACTTTGAGATCGTGCGCCGCCTGGATCACGTACGGCGCTTCGATCACCCACTTGCTGCCACCGCTCGGCACGAACATCCCGAGCGCGGCCGAGTACACGGCGATCAGCGCCGGAAACGTGAGCGGCGTCGAGATCGACACGAACCATCCGGCGATCGCCGCGTTCATCTTGGTCTTGGCAATGAGCGCGGCGATGCCGGCGTAGAACGGATACTGGAGCACGAGCGCCCAGATGCCCGGCGTCGCTTCCTTCACCGCGCGCATCAAGCGGTTCGGCGTGCCGTGGAGCAAGACGCCGGCGGTCAGGAAGATCAGGTTCACGGTGTTGAACGAAAGCGCAGCGAGCGGATCCTTCGCCGCCCAGAACCAGCGTGACAAGTAGGTCAGCGACAACACGCCGAAGAGCACGTTGAGCAGGCGTGAGTGCTCGAGCCACTCGCCTGGCGTCGCCGCGCGCGTGACCAAAGCCTGCGGCGGCGCGCCGAGATCGACTCCCAAAGCGCTGGCGCCCTTGGCCCGCCCGCCGACCGGCGCCAGCGCATAGAACAAGATCGTGACGACGGTGATCTCGACCGCCACGCTGACGAAGCTCTGCCAGAGGAAGATCGTGTGGCGCAGCGGGATGATCCCGCCGGGCACCGCGCCTCCGGCCGCGACGATCGTGCGCAGCGCCGGCGGCACCGCCGACTCGGTCGCCATGAGCAGCGCCGCCGATCCGCTGAGCCCTTGCGCCCAAATACTGCCGAGGCCCATGAACGCCGCCGCGCCGAGGGCGCGATAATCGGTGCCCGGCCGCCTGCGCGCGACCTCTTTGGCGAGCATCGCGCTGAAGATCAGCGAGAAGCCCCAGTTGATCCACGCCGACAGCATCGCGAACAACGCCACCGTCGCCACCGCCGTGCGGTCGCCCTGCGGCATGGCCGCGACGCGCGCGATCAGGCGATAGACCGGCGGGCTCGTCGCCACCACGTAGCCCGTGATGATGACGAGCGCCATCTGCATGGTGAACGGCAAGAGCTCCCAAAAGCCGCTGCCCCAAAGATCGATGACGCCGCCGACACCGACTTCGGTCGTGAGCATCGCCAGCGCGACGACGATGAACGTGGCCGCGAGCGCAAAGATGAACGCGTCGGGAATGTACCGCTCGGCGAAATCGGTGAACCTCGCCGCCAGCCGCCCAAGGAAGCCCTCGTCCTCATCCGGCGGCCGCTTCCCGGTCCCCGCTCCACCGATCGACGCCGGCAAATCCGCTGATGACATGTACGTTCGTTCGCAGCTCTAAAAACGCGTCAGACGGGTTCGTATGCGAGCAGCGGCTTCACCCTCAGGGTGACGAAGGAGCGCAGCGACTGAGGGGGGCTCGACAAAGCGAAGCACCGAGCAACGAAGCAGATGGCCCGTTATCACGCGTTTTTCAGTGGTGATGGCCGCCGGGGCCGTGGACGTGCCCATGCTGCATCTCGTCCTTCGACGCCTGGCGCACGCTGCGCACGTCGACGGTGAAGTGCAGCGTCTTTCCTGCCATCGGGTGATTGCCGTCGAGCGTCACTTCCGCGGCCGCGACTGCGGTGATCCACAGCGGCACGACCTCGCCCTTCGGACCCTCGGCCGCGAGCTGCATGCCGACTTCCGGCTCCAGATCGCTCGGCAACCGCGCGCGTTCGATGGTCATCACCTTCTGCGCGTTGCGCTCGCCGTAGCCTTCCTTCGGCGGCACGGCCACGGCCACGTTGTCGCCAACGCCTTTGCCTTCGAGCGCGCGCTCCAGTCCCTCGACGATCTGGGAATGGCCATGAAGATAGGTCAGAGGCTCGTTGCCGCTCGATGTATCGAGCACCTCGCCGGCGTCGTCCTTCAACGTGTAGTCGATGCTGACGACGGTATTCTTGCCGATCTTCACTTTGACCTCCGTGGTGCCCCGGCGAAATCGATGAAGGCCTACGAATTGTCAAGGCAAGGGGGCCCAAGTATTGACGAAAAGGAAGCGCCCTGGGTATAGCGCCGCGCTCCGCATGGGACTCGTCTCTGAGGCTCATCTAAAGCGGTGAGCGGTAAAGGGTTTCGAACATGGCAAAGAAAGTCACTGGCTACGTCAAATTGCAGATCCCCGCCGGCAAGGCGAACCCGTCGCCGCCCGTCGGCCCGGCGCTCGGCCAACACGGCGTCAACATCATGGAGTTCTGCAAGCAGTTCAACGCGCGCACCCAAGGCCAAGGCGACCTCGTGATTCCCGTCGTCATCACGGTCTTCTCGGATCGCTCGTTCACCTTCATCACCAAGACGCCGCCGACGTCGATCCTCCTGAAGAAGGTGATCGGTCTGCCGACGTCGAAGAAGCCAGGTTCGGGCAGCAAAGAGCCGAACAAGGTGAAGGTTGGCAAGGTCACGGCCGCCCAGCTCGAGCAAGTCGCCAAGATGAAGATGCAGGACATGAACTGCTTCGACTTGCAGTCTGCGATCAACATGGTCGCCGGCACCGCCAAGAGTATGGGCCTCGAGCTCAAGTAAGCCGTCTCCGATGGCCTCCCTCCCCCGCTTCATCGCCATCGAAGGCATCGACGGCGCCGGCACTTCTACACAGTGCGCGAAAGTCGCCGACGCGCTGCGCGCCGCCGGCCACGCCGTTCACACGACGCGCGAGCCGTCGGACAATCCCATTGGCCTAGTGATTCGTCACGCGCTGACCAGCGCTGGTCGCTTCGATGAAAAGGCGATGGCGCTGCTCTTTGCCGCCGATCGCTTGGATCACATGAGCCGCGAGATCGAGCCGGCGATCCAAGAGGGCGCCATCGTCCTCACCGACCGCTACGTCATGTCGTCGCTCGCCTACCAAGCCGAGCTGCTCGGCGAGCCCGAGAACGGCGGCTGGATCGCCACGATCAACCGCTACGCGCGCCACGCCGACCTCACGTGCTTCGTCGACGTCGACGCGGGGACGGCGCTCGAACGGCGCACGCAACGCGGCGGCCCAGCCGAGCGCTACGACGATCATCCGCTGCAGGAGCGCCTCGTCCGCCGCTACCGCGCGCTTCAGGCGCTCGTACCAAAGTGCGTGCGCATCGACGGCAGCGCCGCGCTCGACAAAGTGACGCAAGCGATACTGTCCCACATCCTGCGCAATTGAAGCGGCGCGGCACCTTCCGCTCGGATACGCTTTGACGAATGGCGTTACCCGCAACGTTGCTCATCGTCGATGACGACGACGGTGTGCGCGCGCTGCTCGACTCGGCGCTGCGCGACGTAGAAGCGACGCGGGCGCTTCACGCGGACATGCTCAGCGCTCAAAAGTACGTCGAAGACGGCGGCCGGGTCGACGTCGCGCTCGTCGACAAGAACTTGCCGGACGGCACCGGCGCGCAGTTCATCGGATGGCTCCGCCAACACGTCCCCGCCGCCGAGGCGGTGCTCATGACCGCACAGACGTCGATCGACTCCGCGGTCGAAGCGATGAAGGCGGGCGCTTGCGACTACGTCCGCAAGCCCTTCGACGACCTCTCGCAGCTGCGGATGCGGGTGTGCGACGCGCTCGAAAAGGTGGCGTTGAAGCGCAGCCAGACGTTACTCATGGAGAAGCTCTGGCACGAGGCGCTGCACGATCCGCTGACCGGCCTCGCCAACCGTACGGCGTTCCTCGATCGTCTCCGCACC
Source organism: Deltaproteobacteria bacterium (assembly GCA_020848545.1). GTDB lineage: Bacteria > Myxococcota > JADLHZ01 > JADLHZ01 > JADLHZ01 > JADLHZ01. The sequence continues at coordinate 4,051 of JADLHZ010000086.1, forward strand.
TCGCTCGACGAGCTACGCAGAAATCCCGATCGCCTTTACGCCGTGCTCTTCATCGACATCGATCGCTTCAAGCACGTCAACGACAACCTCGGGCACCAAGAGGGCGACAAGCTGATCGCGACGATTGGCCAGCGCATCGCGGCCGCCGTGCGCGAGACCGACGTGGTGGCGCGGCTCGACGGCGACGAGTTCACGGTGCTCCTGCGCGAGATCGAGCAGCCGACGGACGCGGCGCGCGTGGCCGAGCGGATTCACCAATCGTTCACTGAGCCGATCCGCGTGGGCGGCCGTGAGATCTTCACGACGTGCAGCATCGGCGCGGCGCTCAGCAACGATCCGCGCGACCCAGACAGCGCGAGCTCCGTGGCCTTCGCCGAAGCGATGCTGCGCAACGCCGACCTGGCGATGTACCGCGCGAAGCGAGGGGGCAAGAGCGCCACGCACTTCTTCGACGCCGAGATGCAGGCGCGGGCGCAACGCTCGTGGCAGCTCGAGTCATCGCTCCACGAGGCGCTGAAGAACGGGGAGATCAGCGTCGCCTACCAGCCGATCATGGCGCTGCCGGAGCGCCGCCTCGCCGGCTTCGAGGCCCTCGTGCGTTGGCGTTCGCCGACCCTCGGCCAGGTCGCGCCGCTCGAGCTCGTTGCGATCGCCGAGGAGTGCGGGCTCATCGACGCGGTCTTCGAGCACGTGCTCGACACCGCCGTGCATCAGCTCCGCGCGTGGCAACAGCAGCTCGGCGAGAGCGCCCTCTCGATGAGCGTGAACCTGTCGAGCAAGCAGCTGTCGGGGGCGCACTTCGTCGAGCGGGTGCTCGCACACCTGCACGCCGCCGAGGTGCCGGCGAGCGCCCTCGAGCTCGAGATCACCGAGAGCGCGCTGATGGACGATCCCGAGCGCGCGCGCGGCATCCTCGAGGGGCTGCGCGACGCCGGCGTGCGCCTGTCGATCGACGACTTCGGCACCGGCTACTCGTCGCTCAGCCACTTGAGCCGCTTGCCGGTGTCGTCGCTGAAGATCGATCGCTCGTTCGTGATGGACGCCGCCGCGGCGAACATCGTCGGCTTCGTCGTCGACCTCGCGCGGCACTTGCACCTGCACGTCGTCGCCGAGGGTGTCGAGAAGGAGATGGAGCTCGAGTCGTTGCTTGCGCATGGCTGCGGCTTTGCGCAAGGCTATTACTTTTCGAAGCCGCTCGCGGCGGATGCCATGAGCGCGTGGCTGGCGACTCGGCGTTAGAGCACGTCTCTTCTCATCAGTTCATCAGTCCGAGAGCTGCAGCACCGTCTTGCCGAACTTCACCTTGTCGCCGATCTTCAAAGTCGCGGCGGTGAGGCCCTTGTCGTTGACGTAGGTGCCGTTCGTCGACGCGAGATCGACGACGCCGGCATCGTCTCCGTCCAGGAAGAGCATGGCGTGGGCGCGCGAGATCGACTCGTCGGAGAAGATGATGTCGGCGCCGCGCTGAAACGCGCTGAGCCCTTTGGTCGGCGCGGCTTTGGCCGGCTGCATCGCTTGGGTGAGCGTCTTGTCGAAGGTGGCGACCTCGTTGGCGTCGAGCAAGCGGTTGCCGTCGAGGCCGAGCATGACGGTCTCGTTCTCGGCGAGGTGCCGGCCGACCAAGCGGCAGGTGCCTTGGGTCAAGGTGATGACGTCACCGACGTTGTCACCTTTGAGCACCTTGAAGTGAACCGTCTTCTTCTTAGACATTGCGTCGCTCCAATTGACTCGGAGCGTAACTGCATTCCCCAGGCTCGGCCAGTTTTGTCCCGCGGCGTCGGACGCGGTGAGACAGAGTGTCCGAGAATCGGACACCCGCGCCGACGGGGCTGCCAGCGCTAGCACGCTGTCTTCTCTCCGCTTCGCCTGCTCACGCCGCCCTGGCACGCGTCTTGATGATGCGCTCGGCGTTCGCACCATACCGGTGCAGGAGGCTGTCATGGAGGGGGACGCGATGGATCGATTGCCAGGGGAGAAGGTGTACGAAGAGGGGCGCTTCGAGGTGTTCACCGTCGTCGAGCGCAACAACAAGAGCTGGTGGACCAAGCTCGGCCGCGGCTACTTGAACAAGGACGCGTCGATCAATTTGTTCCTCGACGCGCTGCCGGCGAACGGCAAGCTGCAGGTTCGGCGCGAAGAGAAGCGCGAGGAACGCATGCCGCCGGCGCGGATCGATGCCGCCGGTGACTTGCCGCCGCCGCGTGGCTTCCTCGCCGGTTCGCGCGGGAGCCTGCCATGAGGCCGGTGCGCTCTGGTTTGCTGTGGATCGTCGCCATCGCGCTGATGCTGATCGGCACCAGCGTGGCGATGGCTGAGAGCGCTCCGCCGGCCGTGCTCGTCGGTCACAAACCCGTCGATCTCAGGCTGGTCGATCTCAATACGGCGACCGCCGTCGAGCTCGAGGCGCTGCCCGGGATTGGCGTGAAGAAGGCGCAGGCGATCATCGCGTTTCGAGAGAAGCGGCCGTTTCGCCGGCCGACCGAGCTGATGCGCATCAAGGGCATCGGTCCGAAGCTGTACTTGCGCCTGAAGGACCGCGTGCGCGCGGGCTGAAGGCTTCACCTTGCTGCGGCCGGGGGGACGCAGCGAAGCGCGGCGGACATGGACTTCTCACCCCTGTCCCGACCGCCGCGTGACGGGCGAAGCTGGCGCCCACGTCTTGGGGAAGGCGTGGGCGCCAGCTTCCAACGTCACGATGGCCATATTCCCATATTTGTGGTTTTATGTACTCGATGAAAACAACCTTGGAGCTGGATGACCTGCTCTTCGTTGCGGCAAAGAAACGCGCAGCGGAGTTGCGAATTCCACTGCGCCGCTTGGTCGAAAATGGGCTGCGAAAAGAGCTAGACAGCCTGGCGAAGCGCAAGAAGCCCGCGAAGCTGAAGCTGCACACCGTGGGTGGCGGCACTTGGCTCGTCGATCTGAGCAGCCGAGAGAAGATGATGGAAGGACTGGACCGCGACTTGTGATCGTTCTCGACACGAACCTCTTGCTCTACCTCCACCGCACGGACCGGCCAGAGCATCGGCGAGTGACGCAGGCGGTGCGTCGCGCCGTCCCGCGAGGCTTGGCCACGACGGTCATCAATCTCGTCGAGTTCACCTGTGTTGCCACCTCGACGGCCAAGACCAACCGCCCGTCGAGCATCGCAGACTGCGACCGTTTTCTCTCCGACCTGCAAGCGCAGTCGGGGCTCGTGGTGCTCTCGCCTGGCAGAGACTTTCGCGAACGCTGGCACGAATCGGCCGCAGAAGAAGACGTCCGAGGCAGAAAGCTCCACGACCTCGCGATCGGCGTCATCGCTCTGTCCGCGGGCGTGCGTACGTTGTGGACGCACGACGCCGGGTTCTGTGCACCCGCCGGCCTACGCGTCGAGCTCCCGCTCCGCTGACTCAGGCGCCATGACCTTCGGCTCGATCTCGATGCGCGCCGGCATGAAGGCGTCGAACGCCAGGTTCTTCGTCGCTTCACGGCGCACGACGAACGTGATCTTCGGATCGGTGCCGTAGGCGAACGCCGGCGTGGCGAGCAGCTTACGCAACGGGGGCGGTGCGATGGTCGCAGGCAACGCGGTCGCCGCAGCGAGCCGCTCGACCACGCTCTTCGTCTCGGCGCTCGCGCCTGTGCGATCGCGCCAATCCTCCGGCGCTTCCGTGTCGTCGACGACAATCGTCAGGCCCATCGCGCGCGCCAGGCCACGTTGCACCGCGCGCTCGACGCCATGGCGGACCGGGAGCGTTTGCGCGATCGCCGACAACGCGTGCGCGAAGGCGATGAAGACGGCGGAGACCAAGAAGCGCAGCGCCGATCGCAAGACGCCGCGCGGCCGCTCGCCGAGCGTGTCGAGGTAGGACGCGAAGGTGAGCGCAAAGGTGGCACCGGACAAGCGGCCGACGACACGAAAGCTCTGCCACGCGGCGGCGACGGTATCGACGCGCGCCGACAACAACGGCTCGGCACCAGCGAGCAGCACCGCGGCCGCGGCGACGAAGCCGAGCACGCTCATCCGGTGCACCGTCACGAGCGCGGCGCCGAGCAGGGCGACAGCGAAGAGCACGGCGCCGTCGCGCACGATCTGCACGACGATCGCGGCCGTGAAGCCGATGATCTTCATCGCCATCATCGCGTCGACGGCGGCGAGCGTGGCTGGTTGTGCGATCAACGCAGACAGCGCGGCGGCGACGGCAACGCAAGCGAGCGCGAGCATGACGGCGCTCCCGCGGCTCACTCGTCGTCCTCGGCGTCGTCCGCCACGACCGCCGCAGCGGCGAGCGCGTTTCTGCGTGCGCGGTGGGATCCCGGCATCGGCTCGTAGCTCACCTGCATGAGGCAAAGCCCGTGTGCGGGCGCCGTCACGCCGGCCTCCCGGCGATCGCGCGCGAGCAGCACATCGCGGATCGAGTCGGGCGTGCGGTCGCCGCGGCCGACTTCGACCAAGGTGCCGGCGAGCACGCGACACATGTGCCGCACGAAGGCGTCGGCGTGAAAGACGATGTGCACGAAGTAGCCCGCCGGCCCGCGCTCTTCGCGATCGATCTCGATGGCGAACATCTCGCGCCGCGCGTGCTTTGCCTGGCACTGCGCCGCACGGAAGCTCTGAAAGTCCTGCTCGCCGAGGAGGTGCTGGCTCGCGGCGCGCATCGCGTCCAGATCCAAGGTCTTGATCAGGTGCCAACTGTAGCGCGCGATCTGCGCCGCCGGATGCCGCGCCTGATAGACCGAGTAACGGTAGCGCTTCCATTGGCTCGAACGCTTGGCGTCGAACTCGAGCGGCATCTCCTCCACGCTGTGCACGGACACGCTGCGCGGCACGAGGGCGTTCAAGCCACCAGCGAAGCGCTCGACCGACAGCTTCGACTCCGTCTTGAACGACGCCACCTGCGCCCGCGCATGCACGCCGGAGTCCGTGCGGCCGGCGACGCGCAAGATCGGCCGCACGCCGGTCATCTGGATCAGCGCCCGCTCGAACGCCTCTTGGATCGAGTCACCACGCTCTTGGCTCTGCCAGCCGACGAAGTCGGTGCCGTCGTACTCGATCGTCAGCTTCAGGTTCCTCATACGGCGTGCCAGCTCATCACGAGGAAAGAGTCGAGATGGGTCCGGCTGCTAGGCGCGAGGGCGTGAGGAGCGGAGGCGTGGCCGGAGGCCACGTTGAGCACCGGAACAACCGAAGCAACAACGCAGATGGGCCCATATCGGCTCTTTCCTAGAACTCTACCGCGAGGCCGCCCTGAAACGTGCTCTGCGACAGGTTCCATGACGTGGCGCTGCCGAAGTCGTCGATGCCGCTGAACATCCACTCGAAGGTGAGGTAGCTGCCCTTGATGCCCATGAAGGTGTAGGCGCGGCGCGCGGCGTTCGGCTCGATGATGTCGAGCGCAAAGGCGAGCCCGGGCGACACGTGCCAACCGAAGGTGACGCCGTGCGCGAACCCGTTCGGCTTACCGTCGTTCGCGTAGACGGAGCCCGGCTTGCGCGCCTGCTTCGTGCCGTTGTCGACGCGCCAGAAGTAGGCGTCGATGCCGCCGCGCACGTACGGGATGAGCGGAATGCCCCAGCGCCGCCAGAAGATGTCGAGCTTGTAGACGATACCGATGCTCAACGGGATGATGGTGAAGAGCACTTTGTCGCTCGACTTCTCCGCGGCAGCGAGCCCCTCCGACGTCAGGCAGGCATTGCGATCGGGACAAATGCGCGAGTATCCGGCGGTCTGCCAAAAGCCGATCGTGCCCGTAAACCCGAGTAAGCCGTACTTCTGCAGCACGTAGACGTCGGCGCTGGCGTCGACCCGCAGCTTGGAGCCGCGCGAGATGAGCCAGCCCCTCGCGTCGCCGAAGAAGGCGGCGTAGTAGCCCTGTGCGTCCGCGTCGCTATCGATCGACGGATAGTAAGGCCCGAGCTTCAACCCGAACTCGAAGCGCGGCGGCGGCACGACGAGCTTCGGGCCGGAGTCTTCGTCGCGCTCGACGAGCTCGTTCAGCTCATCGGCGCGCACAGCCGACGCCCCGAGCAGCGCCACGCCAAAGATCGCCGCCGCGGCGAGGCGCCGCCGCGACAGCAGGCGCCACGCGAGCGCCGCTGCCAAGAAGAAGAATGCGGCGCACGAGAAGAACGCCAGCGGCCGCAAGCGCACGATCGGCCACACGGCCACGTACGGCACGACGAGCAACGCCGCGGCGACGTTGCGGGCGACTTCGTGCTTGGCGATCCACAGCGCCATCGGCAAGCCGTGGCGGTAGTAATAAAGGACGAGCGCGCGGCCGGCGGCCGTCTTCATCATCACGCGATCGCGAAAGTCTCGAAACACCTGCACGAAGGGCGCGTCGTACGACCCGTAGGCCGCAGTCGAGACGAAGCAGAAACCGCCGGTCTCACGGCCCTGGTAGCAGCTCCAAAAGTCGCAGGTGGGGACACCTTGGCCGACCACGACATCGCTCGGCTCGCCCACGTTGCCGGCGATGTCGGTCGCCGCCACCGTGACTTCGTAGTCGACGCCGTTCGGCAAACCATCGATCCGCGCGCTGCTCGCTGGCGCCGTGACGGTGAGCGGCGCGCGATCGTCCGACCCGTCGGCGGCGCGCACGGTGATCGTGTAAGTGGCGAGGAAGTCCTTGTCGACCGGCGTCCACGCCAAGCTCAGCGAGCCGTCGCCGGGCGTCACCGTCACGTCGGTCAGCTTGCCTGGCGGCTTCGTGTCGATGCGCACTTGGATGAAGTCCGTGATCTGGTTGGTCGCGGGGTTCGAATCGCCGGTGTTCTTGTAGACGACGCACAAACGATACTCGGTGAGATCGAGCTGCTTGCGATCCATGCCGCAGAGCCCGCCCTTGTCGAGGAAGGACTTTGTCGAAAGGATGTTCGGATCGATGGGCTTCGGAAAATTGTCTGGCGCGCCGAGGGTGTTCACCGTCGGCGCGTGGTTGATGATCTCGTTGGCGTCGGTTGGCAGCATGGAGCAGTCGGCGCTCGCGCGGACGAAGATGCTCAGCGTGCCGACGGTGGGGGAGTTGATCGCGGTGAGGTTGAACTGCACCTGCACTGCTTCGGGCGCGTCGCAGGCCGCCCCGCTGATCGGCTTGTCGAAGAAGTTCCGTTGATCCGGCACGATGATGACGGCGCTCAAGGGATGCGTCGTCACCGGCATCGGCGCCGCCGTGTTCCCTTGCGCGTGCGCCCGCCCCGTCGCGAACGAGAACACCGCATGCAGCGAGAGCACGAGCGCGAGATGAACAGGCTTACAAATGGTCACGCAGCAAGATCTCCGCGATTTGCACGGCGTTCGTCGCCGCGCCTTTGCGTAGGTTGTCGGCGCAGCAAAACAGGCTCAGCCCGTGCGGCACACTCTCGTCGCGCCGAACGCGGCCGACGAGCGTGGCGTCCTGCCCGCTCGCGTCGAGCGGCGTCGGGATCTGACGCTTCTTCGGTTCGTCGACGAGCAGCACGCCCGGCGCCTCACGCAGGAGCGCGCGCGCTTTGTCCGGGCTCAATTCTTTTTCGAGCTCCAAGTACACCGCCACCGAGTGACCGTTGTAGACCGGCACGCGCACGCAGGTACAGGCGACCGCGAGAGCCGGCAGGTGCAACATCTTTCGGCTCTCGTTGCGCATCTTCAGCTCTTCATCCGTGTCGCCGTTGTCGTCGAAGGTCCCGATCGCTGCGAGCACGTTGAACGCCATCTGGCGGCCGAATATTTCCTGCGGCAGCTCCCGGTGGTTGTAGAGCGCCGTGACCTGCTCGTTGAGCTCGTCCATCGCCTCTTTGCCGGCGCCGCTCACCGCTTGGTAGGTCGAGACGACCATGCGCTTGACGGGCACGGCGTCGAACAACGGCTTCACCGCGACGACGACCTGGATCGTCGAGCAGTTCGGGTTCGCGATGATGCGCTTCTTCTTGTACTCGCCGATGTCCTTCGCATTCACCTCCGGCACGACGAGCGGCACGTCGGGGTCCATGCGAAAGTGCGAGGTGTTGTCGATGACGACGGCGCCAGCCTTGGCCGCGGACGGCGCGAACTCGGCCGAGACTTTGCCGCCGGCCGAGAACAACGCGATGTCGATGCCGGCGAATGAGTCGTGCTTCAGCTCCTCGACTTTGTAGGTGGTGCCGGCGAACTCGATCTCCTCACCGGCTGAGCGCGACGAGGCGAGCGGCAACAGGCGATCGACGGGAAAACCACGCTCTTGCAGCACTCCGAACATTTCGGTGCCGACTGCGCCGGTAGCGCCGACGACGGCGACGTTCACTTTCTTCTTGGCCATGTTTCTCTTGCTCCGCCCGCAGCCATCCTCGTCGCAGCGCGCTGTGTCAATGATCCCCGTCCAGTCGGCGGAGCATGTCCGCGATGAGCTTCGGCGTCACGTTTTCGGCGACGACGGCGAGCGCTGCATCGGTGGCCGCGTCGAGCGTGGCGCCGATGCCGCCCTCCTCGCCGCTGTAGGTCTCGAGCCGTGCTTGCAGGCGCTGATCCGAGAGCGTCACGAAGTAGCTGAGCTTGGCGATCTCCTTGCCCTTCGGCGGCGCCGCGGTCATCGCCTCCTTCAGCTTGAAGGTGACGAAGAAGCGCGCGCCGGTGTCGGGCGCCGACTTGAAGCCGGCCGCGACGAGGCGCTGTTCGAACGCTCGGGCGAGGGGGTCGGCGTCGAGCGCGCTGTCGATCTTCAACGACACGGTGCACTCGCCGCAGGTCTTCGCCGGCTTCCTTGCGACGGGCGCGCGCGTCTTTGCCGGAACGGGCGGCGGCTCCTTCGCCCGCGGGCCTGAGCATGAGACCGCTGCCAAGCAAAGCAAGACCGCCGCCCGCATCAGAAGGTGTTTCGCTTCTTCTTCTTCGACTGCTGGTCCGGCGCTGGCAGCGGCGAGTGACGAGGCGCGCCCGTCTTCAAGTTCGGCAGCTCTGTGAGCTCGGTCAGCCGGTACGTGCGCGCGATCGCCGGCTGGTATTGGCGGCTCAAGACCTGCGCCGACGCTTCGTCGAAGAGCACCTTCTGCGGGCGAAAGAGGCCGGTCAACAGCTTCGGTCCGCACCGCTTGATCACGAGCTTCGCCATCACGCTGCCGTTGATCTTCTTGGCGATGACCGCAGGAAAGCCCGCTTGGATCAGCGCTGGAATGCCGAAGTCACGGCGCACGAGCCGCACGCGGGTGAAGGTCTGCAGCCCGGCATAGACGTGGTTACCACCATCGACGTTGCGCTTGCCGCTGATGAAGGGCCCGAACTGCTCTATCTGAATGTACTCTTCTTCGATGCCGTCGCTGTCTCGGTGCCAGATCCCTTCGATGGGATACATCGTCGCGAAGCCGACCCACAGCACGAGGTACCCGACGAGCGCGACGAAGCCGTAAACGTAGTACGAGGGATCCACCACGGCGCAGTATTCACGAAGACGCAGTGCCCCGCAATTGCCCGAGCAGCTTCCACAAGGCCGCGGGCGCGTAGAAGGTAAAGGCGCACTCGCCGAAGCTGAGCTCCGCTTTGTCGCCGAGCGGGTGCGCTTCGTTCTCGCCGAGCTTCACGTCGCGCAGCGTCGTCCCGTTGCGCGAGCCGAGGTCGCAGACGTACCAAGATCCGTCGCGCTCCTCGAAGCTCGCGTGGTGCTTCGAGATGCTGTCGTGGTTGATGATGACGTCGGCGGTGAGCCCGCGCCCGCACAAGATGCGCGCGTCCTTGTTTCGGTCGGCCTTCTCGACCGCGTAGATGACGGTCGACGTCGGGTTCGGTAGCCCGAGCGTCTTCACCTCGACCTCGCGCGTGCGCGCCGTCGAGTCCTTCGTCGTGAAGCCGCGCGGCATCTGCGGACCGGGGAGCGCGGCCATCAGCACCGGGCCGGCTTGGATCGCGAAGAACTGCTCGCGCGTGCGACCGCCGGCGAGCTGGACGAGCTCATTCAGGAAGCGCATGACTTCAGTCTCCTGGCCGAAAGCATCCGGCCATCTCGGTCGGCGTCTCGCACGACTGCGCGCAAGCATCGAAGCACGTCGAAGCCTGCCCGCGACATTGGCATTCGCACGCGAGCGAGGCGCTCTCCATCGGCGTGCAGCGCATGCGGCTCTGCACGCTCGCGCCGGAGAGCCCCGTCGCGTCGATCTGCTGCCGCGTGGCTTTGCCCCCGGTCGCCGTCTCGACCTCGATCGTCATCGCCGTCGCGCGCGCCGGCGCGAAGATCGCAGCGGTGCGCGAGCTCGTCGCGACGGTGGCGCCGGAAAACTCCCCGCCGGAGATCGGGCCGCGCGCGGCGCCGAAGATCAGCAAGCGGTGTGCGTCGTCGAGCGGCGCGAAGCAGGCGAACTGATGCAGCAGCGGATCGCCGCCGCGCGCCGCATCGATGAGCCGCGCGCGCCCGAGATCCACCTTGCGCCCCGGCATCACGGCGAGCTCGATGAACGCGTCTTCTTGCGTGCTCGCGACGCCGTCGCCGTTCACGTCGACCCCACCCGCGAGCGCGAAGACCTCGCTCACGACGATCTCGGTGCCGAGCGCCTGCGGCACGCCGAGCGGCGCCTTGTACGTGGTGCGAATGTCGTTCGGCCAAAGCGGCGTCGCGGCTTGCTGCACGAGCGTGCGCGGTCCGCTCTGGCTGCGTTGGACGGAGTAGCTCTCGCCTTCGCAGCAACCCGACATCGGCTGGTGGCGCACGGTCGCGAGCCGGCACGACTCCAGGCACTTGCCCGGCGAGGTCGCGCTGATCGTGTCGATCGTGGTGTTGTCCATCCGACTCAGCCGCACGATGCGCGTGAAGCCGGCCGAGTCGCTGCCACGGATCGCGGCGCCGCCCTTGAACACGCAGAGGCCGTGGCCCCCGATCGTGGTACACGGACCGCCTTCGTTCGAGCGGCTCGCGTCCGGGACGAGCGGGGCTAAGGTCCCTTCGCTCGCGCCGGCGAGAAACTTCAGCGTGCCCATCGCGATCGGGCAGGCGAGCCGGTTCTCCACCTCGAACCACGTCTGGTCCGCCACCTTGCTCGGGTCGAGATCGACGGTCGCCGGCACGTCGTCGAAGGGCACGCCGTTGCCGCCGGCGTAGAGCAGGTTCGTAAATGTATCGAGGCCGTCGTTCCACGTTTGCTGCGGACACGCGACGAGCTCGGTGAGCTCGAGATCGCCGGCCTTCACGACGTAGCCTTCGTCGACGGCGCCGTCGCAATCGTTGTCGAGGCCGTCGCAGCGTTGCTCGGCGTCGGCGCCATCGTAGTCCTTTCCGTACGCAGCGTCGTCGCACGCGATGAAGGCGGCGTCGACGCAGCGGGCGTGAGCGCCGGCGCAGACGCCCATTTGCTTCGGGCAATCGGGCGCGCCGGTGGGATTGTTGTCGACGGTGCCGTCGCAGTCATCGTCGATGCCGTTACAGGTCTCGGTCTTAGGCAAGAGCGGCACAACGGAGCACATCACGTCGGCGCCGGAGGGATCACAGACGAGCACGCCGCTCTGCTTGCACGCACCGCGGCCCACAGTGCACGGCGCGCCGAGCGTCGCGAACGTCTCGTCGATCGCGTTGTCGCAGTCGTTGTCGAGACCGTCACAGAGCTCGGCGGCCGGCATGATGCCGCTGCACTCGCTGTAGCCTTCCTGGGCGCAGGTGCGGGTGCCGACTTTGCATTCGCCGACGTTGCGCGAGCAGGACGTGGTGCGGCCGAGGCCAGCGCAGTCGGCTCCGGTCGCGATCTCGCAGGTGAGCTGACCGGGATCGCAGAAGTACCCGGGGCGGCACGTCTGCCCTTGGTCGCAGGGGTTCACCTGCGGGCGCGAGATGATCCGGCTGCAAGCGCCGAGCAGCAAGACGATCGCACTGAGGGCGGTGGCGGCGCGCATCGAGTAACGCCGGTGGGTAGTCGATCAGAATCGACCGGTCAAAGCCAAACGGCTCGGGGACGCGCTCACGGAAAGGCTGGTGCCCGCCGTGCTCTCGTGCTTCTGCGCGAGGTCGATCGCAAAGAGCGTGATCGTCGCGGCGCCGAGCACCCCCGCCGTGATCCACATCGCGTTGGCGACGTCGGTCTGCGTGTTGGCGGTGGCAGCCATTTGCGCCGCCCGCACTTGCACCGGCTCGGCCTGCGCCACGGCACCGGTGCTCGCTTGCATGACGCCGAAGACGCCGCCGGTGATGAGGGCGCCGCTCGTCAGCGTGAGGGCAATGATCCACGAGACGCGGAGCGGCGCGATCGTGCTCTTCTTCTTCGGCGCGGCGATCGCTTCGAGGGCGGGCGTATCGTCGACCGGCGCAGCGACGATCTCTTTGAGCTTCACCGGCTCGCTCGCCGGCGCGGCCTTGGCGGTGGCAGCGGCGTGCGCCTTCTTGCCGGCCGGTCGCTTCGACTCTGGCTTCACCTCGACGAGCTTCGGCTCGGGCTTCGGCTCGGGCTTGACCTCGGCGAGCTTCGGCTCGGTCTTCGCTTCGGGCTTGGGCTCCGGCTTCGGCTCAGGTTTCGCTTCCGGTTTGATGTCGACGAGCTTCGGCTCGACGGGCGTTTTCTCCGGCTTCGGCGGCGCCACCGCGACGAGCGGCACTTCGAGCGCGGCGTCCGGCGCCGGCTTCTCCTTCTTCGGCACGACCAGCGCCGGCTCGCTCGACTTACCCGGCAACAGGTTCACCTTGATCTTCGCGCTCTCGCCGGGCCGAACGTAGATCTCCTTCTGAAACGGCTCACCACCCTCGCCCATCACCTTCAGCTGGCGGAAGCCTGGCTTCACGCTGATCTTCGCGCCGGCGGAAAACGCCTCGCCGTCGACCGTCACGATGCCACCTTCGGGCACGTTGCCCAGCACGATCTCGCCTGGCTTCGTTGCCGCGAAGATCTCGAGCACCGCGGTCTTGAACGCGCGGAGCATGCTGCGGGCGTCTTCGCCGAGCGCCACTTCAACGGTCCGCACGAGCGCAGCGTCGGCGACCGAGATCACGCGCACCGTCGCGCTCTTCCCCTTTACTTCACCGACGATGATCTGCGCCGCCCCGATCGTGCCCCCGATCTGCGTCAGACAAACGATCTCGCCCGTGCATCCCTGCACCGCGGGCCTCAGGGGCAGCATGAGCTCCGTCTCGATTTGCTTCGGTGACTTGTGCCCGATCTGCGCTTCCTGCGCCGCCTGCACGAGCGCTGCCGTCGCCTTCCCCGCCGCCTTCGCCTCACCCGAAAACGGCAACACCGCCGGCCCGGATTTCCCGGCGGCGAAGATGGACACCGCAGCGAGTGCCGCCAAGATCATTCAGAAAATCTACAGGTTCCTTCGCATCGCAGCCACTCGAAGTGCCCGCGCAGCGGGCGAGGGCGCCAGCCCGACGTTCGCAGATCCCCGTCGGCGACTAGCCGACGGAACCACAGGCCCCCGCAGGGGGCAGGAGCGACGCGAAGCGGCGCGGGCCGGGGGGCTGACAATGACGCCAGCAAGCGCGAAGCGCGAGCGATGCGTGAGGGCGAAAGGAGCGAAGCGACGTTCGCCCTAGGCGAAGACTTCGTGCGGGGGGGCCCAGACGGGAAGGCTGAGACCGTTTTCCCCGAGCTTGTGCGCGCGATCGTGCGCCTTCGGCTGGTACTCGGCGAGCGCGCCGATGCTGACGGCCTTCTCGATCAACATGTGGTGCAGCGCGTGGCCGCCCTTGTGCAGCACGAGCTTACCGATGACGGCGTGGCCGAGCAGCGCGAGATCACCGAGACCGTCGAGCAGCTTGTGGCGCACGAACTCGTCTGGGTAGCGCAGGCCTTCTTGGTTCAAGATGCTGAAGTCGTCGACGACGATCGCGTTGTCGAGCGAGCCGCCTTGAGCGAGGCCCATCGACTTGAGCATTTCGACGTCTTTTAGGAGCCCGAAGGTGCGGGCGCGGGCGATGTCACGGTGAAACGATTGATCGGAAAAATCCCAAGCATACGACTGCGCCGAGATGACCGGATGGTTGAAGTCGATCTGGCAGGCGATCGAGAAGCGCGAGGATGGCTTCAGCATCGCTTTGCGATCGCCGACTTGCACGGTCACCGGCTTCGTCACGACCCAGAACTTCTTCTGCGCGTGCTGCTCTTCGATGCCGCTGCGCCGGAACAGATCGACGAACGCGAGCGAGCTGCCGTCCATGATCGGCATCTCCGGCCCGTCGACCTCGACCCGCAGGTTATCGATGCCGAGGCCGGCGGCGGCAGCCAAGAAGTGCTCGACCGTGCTGAGCATCTCGCCGTCTTTGCCGAGCGTCGTCGCCAGGCGAGTATCGATGACGTGCTTGTGGTTCGCAGGAAGGTCGACGAGCTTTTGTCCCGAAGGACGCATGAAGGTGATGCCTTCGTTCTCGCCGGCCGGAAAAACGTGGATGCGAATCTGCTGTCCCGTGTGAAGCCCAATCCCGGTCAGCGCCGCCTTTTCTCGAATCGTCCTTTGGCGTTGCACCATAGAGTCCGTTAGAACCTCCGAGCGCACACGACGCTCTTGTCATGGTCATCAGCAATTTTTAGGCCATTACTAGGCAGCGACAACGTAGGTCCTTTGTCTAAGCTGCTGTTTTCATTGACGGTTTTTTTCGAAGCTGAAACCGACCCGAAAATGACGCGAGGGTCCAACGCAGGGCGACACTGCGACATGCGGGTCTTTGGTGCACATTTTTTAGGCACAAGGTGGCTCATGGGTTTCGCGCTCGCGGTGCCTCGAAGGGCGGCGCCTTCTAACGCACTCGCGACCACATGAGAAGAGGTCGAATCAAACGTCCGTTCGCGAACGCGCGGCATGGAGCACGGAATCAAACACGGAGTCGGGAGCGCCGCCAGAAAAGCGTGCGCATCACGGTTGGATCAAGTGGGACAGAAGAAGTGGTGGAGCTGATCGGGATCGAACCGACGACCTATGCATTGCGAACGCATCGCTCTCCCAGCTGAGCTACAGCCCCGCACCGGGCGCCGTCGTATTGAAAGGACTGCTCACTGTCAAGGCTGGGCGTGACAGCTGGGCGCGTCGCGGCCAACTTGCATCGCACCGGTGCACATGGTCTCAACGCGTCCGAAGCGAGGACTACGATGCCGAACATCGCCGTGATGCCCGGAGACGGCATCGGTCAAGAAGTCATTCCCTCGGCGCTCCGGATCCTGAAAGCCGCGCTCGGCGCCGACGCTGCGCGCTGGCACTTCGAAGCCCTTCCGCACGGCGCCGATCACACGTTGAAGACGGGTCAGACGATCACCGCGAGCGAGATGCAGTCGCTGCGATCGTTCGACGCGATCGTCGTCGGCGCGCTCGGAGATCCGCGCATTCCGGACAACCGCCACGCCAAAGACATCTTGCTCGGCATGCGCATGCAGCTCGATCTCTACTGCAACTTTCGCCCGAGCTTCGCGCTCAGCGACGCGCTCGTGCCGCTGAAGAACAAGGGCGCCAGAGACGTGCGCTTCACGGTCTTTCGCGAGAACACCGAGGGCCTCTACACGGGCATCGGCGGCAACTTCAAAATGGGCACCGCTGACGAGGTCGCCGTCGAGCAGGAGATGAATACGCGAAAAGGCGTCGAGCGCATCATCCGCGAAGCGTTCGCCTACGCGGTGCGCACCGGCAAGCGCCGGCTCGTCATGGCCGACAAAGCGAACGCCATGACCCACGGACACGGCCTGTGGCGCCGCGTCTTTGCCGAGGTGTGCAAGGAGCACCAGGCGATCGAGGCGAAGGCGCTCTACGTCGACAACCTCGTGTTTCAGCTGGTGCGCGATCCGAGCCAGTTCGAGGTGATCGTCACGAACAACTTGTTCGGCGACATCGTCACCGATCTCGCGGCGGCGCTCCAAGGCGGGCTCGGCCTCGCTGCGAGCGCGAACTATCACCCGGGCGGACCGCAGATGTTCGAGCCGGTGCACGGCAGCGCCCCGGACATCGCCGGCAAAGGTTTGGCGAACCCGATGGGCGCGGTGCTGAGCTTGTCGTTGATGCTCGAGCGCCTCGGCGATCCCACGCGCGCGGCGGCGCTCGAAGCGGCGGTGAAGCGGACGATCGAGGCCGGGATCACGACAAAGGATCTCGGCGGCACCGCGACGACGAAGGAAGTGGAAGAGGCGATCGCGAGGAACGTCTTTTGAACAGACGAGAGCGCGGCGCCGATCCTCACGGCCGCCAAGGTCTCCGGCGTCGCCGGGCTGCTTGCCCGCCGCTGAGGATTCGTAGTCTCGCGCGGGCCACTGGGTTAAGCTGCCGAGCACGATGGCTGGGCAAACCAAAGGCGCCAATCTCATCAACACCATCGCCGTCGCGCGCGATCGGCTCGGGGAGCAGCGCTTCGCCGAACTGCTCGAGCGTCTGCCCGAGCGCACGCGGGAGTTGGTGAAGCGCCGGATCGTCGCCGTCGAATGGGTCGCCCTCGACGACTGGATGCCTTTCCTACAGACACTCTTCGCGGAGCACTGCCGCAGTGACGAAGTGCAATGGCGCGAGTGGGCGCACGCGTTCTGCGAGCGTGACTTCAACACGGTCTACAAGTTCTTCCTCAAGCTCGGATCCCCAGGGTTCATCATCGGTCGCGCGGCCAGGGTGTGGCGAACCTACAACGACTCCGGCCAGCTCGAGGTGCTCTCCCGCGAGCAGCGCGAGAAAGAGACGCACATCCTCATGCGGCTCAGCGACTTCGAGCCGTACCCTCTCTACGCCGTGTCGGTGCAGGGGTTCATGGAGCAGCTGTTGGCCATGTCAGGCGCGAAGGCCTCCACGGTGCGAATGACAGCGAGGGACGTCAAGAACGGCCGTTTGGTCGCAGAATACGCGATCACGTACAGCTGAGCGCCGAGCTCACGCCCATCGCGTATCGCGACTCCGACATCCAGGTCGCGGTAAAGGCAAACGCTAGCCCCGATTATTCGTGACTCCGTCACTCATAATCGGTTCCAGTGTAACAAAATATTTACGTTGGATAGCAGAAATGCCTTGAAAACAAGTTCGGCTTCGTCTGTCGTGGGTTTGCGAAGACA
>JADLHZ010000087.1 GCA_020848545.1 Deltaproteobacteria bacterium
AGCCACACCGCCACCCGCCTGGTATCCTTCCGTCGTGTGCCCACGTGCCGCGCCTACCGCGTCTGACGATCGAAGCCACGAGTCAGGCGGGAAAAGTCGAGCTACGCAGGCTTGCCGGAAGGACACGCACCAGCGCTTGGAACGTCGACCAATTTGCCGTGCGCAACAATCGTCCCGACATCGTCTTGCAGCGCATCGGTTCCACGGACACCGATCTCATCGATCACTACCATCAGCAATATCAAAAGCGCCTCCGGAAATCGGGCTTGACCGAGGCTCGTTTGTCGGCGGATCTGCACGTTCCAACCGCGGTGATTACGGACGTCAGGCAAGACGGCAAGCTCGTGACGGTGAGCTTCGACCTCTCCGACGACAAGTACGACCTTCGGCGTTACAATGTGTTCGTCAACGACGTCCCGATCTTCGGAGCCTACGGCAAGAAGGTCTCTGGTCGATCCCAACACCTAACCGAAAAGATAGAGCTCACCTCCGGGGCGAACAAGATCGAGGTTTCCTGCCTCAACGAAGACGGGGCCGAAAGCTATCGCGCGTTGACGTCTGCGGCCTATGAGCAGCCGGCAAGAGGCGACTTGTACGTGCTTGCCTTCGGCGTCTCGAAGTACAAGGACGCATCGCTCGACCTCCAATACGCCGATAAGGACGCCAAGGATCTCGCGAACGCGTTCAGCGCCATGAAAGGCCGCGGCTATGACGAAGTCTTCGTGAAAACCTACTTGAATGAGCAGGTGACGGCGAAGAGCTTCAAAGCAGCAAAGGCGTTCGTCGCCAAGGCCAAGGTGGACGACACCTTCGTCTTGTTCATCGCGGGTCACGGCACGCACGATCGAGACAAAGAGGCGACCTACTATTATGTGACGCACGACGCGAAGGTGAGCAACCTGAAGTCAACCGCGGCTAATTTCGAAGACATCGAAGATCTCCTGCAGGGAATCGGACCGAGACGAAAGCTATTCTTGATGGACACGTGCGAATCCGGAGAGCAGGACGAGGCGACCGAGACCCAGTCACTTGCCATGGCGAATTCGCGGGGCATCAAGGCCAGAGGCTTCAAGGTCAAAGCGACGGCGACAACGGCCGAGCAGAAACCCGCGCGGCGTGCCTATCTGTTTCAGAAGGATCGGTTCATCTACAATGATCTCGTCAGAAGGTCGGGCGCTGTCGTGTTTTCATCGTCGCGCGGCGGGGAGTATTCGTACGAGAGCGATGCCGTGCAGAATGGATATTTCACCAAAGAGATCATCGGCGCGTTGACGTCTACGGCGGCGGACAGAGACCACGATGGCGTCATCTCGACCGATGAGCTGCGCGACCACGTGAGCAAGTCCGTTTCGGAGAAAACCGGCGGATTGCAGAATCCGACCGTGGACCGGGATAATATCTATTTGAGGTTCGGATTTCCTGCCAAGTAGGGAGACCATTGGCTTTCCGACCGTGCGATTTACGGCGTGCTCGTTTCAAGAGCGAGGGGAGCGGCTGCTCGTTATTAACAGGCTGAGCGCATACGGAGACGCCAAACGAGCTTGCGCAGCTCCTCGACCCAGAGAACCAAGCTGCCGACGACACCGATCCAGAGAACATGCTCGAGCCCGATCGGCGCCGTGTGAAACAGCCGATTGAGCGGCGACCAAAAAATCACTGCGACTTGGAGCAAGTTGCCAACGACGAGCCCGCCGAGCAGCCACTTGTTTTTCAAGAGCCCGAGATTCAGTGCGCTATGCGTCTCGGATCGGCAATTGAGCACGTTGTACCACTCACAAATGGCAAGCAGCGTGAACGTCTCGGTCTGGGCGACGTTGACAGGCACGCCCTGAGACAGCCGAAACACGAACCAACCAAGCGTCGACGCAACGATCGCTGGTGTCATGAAAAATAGCCGAGAGAGCAGCGCCTTCGACAACAGCGGCTCACCGGACTTGATCGGCCGCTGCTGCATCTCGTCCCCCTCGGCCGGATCCATGATGAGGTTGATGGTGATGACGCCCTCGGTGACGAGGTTGTTCCAAAGAATTTGCACTGCCGAAAACGGCGCCGGAAAGCCGAGGATCAGAGCGAGCAGCAACACGAGCACTTCAGCGAACGAGGTCGCGAGCAAGAAGAGGATCGCCTTTTTGATGTTGCGATAAACGACGCGTCCTTCTTCCACCGCCGAAACGATGGTCGCGAAGTTGTCATCGGTGACGACGATCTTGGCTGCCTCCTTGGCGACCTCGGTTCCGGTGATGCCCATGGCCACACCGACGTCGGCGCGGACCAGAGCCGGCGCGTCGTTGACGCCATCACCGGTCATCGCTACGACGTCGCGCCGCTTCTGGTACGCCTCGACGATACGCAGCTTCTGCGCCGGATGAACGCGCGCAAAGACCGAGACTCTGTCGAGCCGGGCTGCGAGCTCCTCTTCTGACAGCGCGCTCAACTCCTTGCCATCGAGCGCGAGGTCGCCCTCGTGCGCAATTCCGAGCGTGCGCGCGATGGCGAGCCCGGTCGCCTTGTGATCACCCGTGACCATCACGGGTTTGATCCCCGCCTGCCGGCAGCTCTGCACTGCGGCGGCAACCTCGGTGCGTGGAGGATCCAATTGTCCGACGAGCCCGAGCAGGATCGCGCGCCCCTTGAGCACCGAAAAGCGACCAAGCGGATCGAGAGACGCATCCTCCACCATTGCCACGGCCAGCACACGCAGGGCCTCTCGCCCCATGCTGTCTATGGCTTGGCGAACGAGCAGGCGTTCGTTGTCGTCGAACGGCTGTACTTCATCCTCTTTGCGAACAGTGTCGCACAGCTCGAGCACCGCCTCGGGAGCACCTTTCAGATAGATGATCCGCCGCCCCGACACTTCGTGCTCGGTGCCCATCATTTTGTCGTCGGGGTCGAAAGGTAGCTCGGCCTGCCGCGGCTGAGCGCGGCGCAGTTCCTCGGCTACGAGACCTCCTTTGAGGCCGAGTGTCACGAGCGCTGCTTCGGTGGGATCTCCGGTTGTGCGCCACTGGGCATTCTTGCCATCGGGGCCAAGAAGCTGCGCGTCGTTGCAGAGGAGCCCCGCCTCGAGCAACGCGCGAAGCTGCCCGTCTGTCGTCGGATCGAGCGCTCGCTCTTTTTCAGTGAAGGTGCCATTCGGCGCGTAGCCGATCCCGGACACCAAGACCTTTCCGCGCCCAGACAGAAACATGCCCGTCACGGTCATCTCGTTGCGTGTGAGCGTCCCTGTCTTGTCGCTACAGATGACCGTGGTCGAACCGAGGGTCTCGACCGCCGAGAGGCGCCGAACGATGGCACGGCGGCGAGCCATGCGCTGGACGCCCACCGCCAGCGCAACCGTCATCGCCACGGGGAGGCCCTCGGGCACCATCCCTACGACTTGGCTGATGCCGATCATCGCGATCTCGCTGAGCGGGATCCCGCGCAGGTAGCCGATGCCGAGGATCAGAACAAAGATGACTCCGGCGGCGACCATGACATAGCGACCGAACTGGTCGATTCGGCGTTCGAGTGGCGTCTTTGGCGCGCTTGCGGATTCGGCGAGCGAGGAGATGCGCCCGATCTCGGTGGAAAGTCCCGTCGCGACCACGACTGCCGCGGCCCGCCCGGCCGTGACATGCGTGCCGGCGAAAACCATGCTCGTGCGATCGGCAACAGGCGCGTCTGCGTCTACCGGGCGGCTGCCCTTGCTCACCGGTACCGACTCTCCCGTCAGCGCCGCTTCTGCGACCTGCAAGGCTGCGTCGATGAGAATGCGTCCATCCGCCGCGACGGCATCGCCCGCTGCCAAGACGAGAATGTCACCCGGCACGAGGTCGCGAGCACTTAGCTCCGTTTCTACGCCATCGCGCACTACGCGTGCCTTCTGTCCGGCCATCTGTCGCAGCGCCACGAGCGCGCGTTCGGCGCGTCCCTCCTGAAAAGCGCCGATGAAGGCATTCAATAGCACGACAACCAAGATCACGACGCCGTCGCTCACCTCGGAGGCGGCGAACGCGATTCCTGCCGCCGCCAAGAGCAAATAGATCAGTGGGCTCTTGAATTGGTGAAGGAGCACGAAGAGAGCCGAGCGACGCTTCGCTTCGGGCAGTGAATTGGGACCATATTGCGTGCGACGCTGTTCTACCTCTGCGAGCGACAGCCCCCGCGTCGCGTCGCCGCTCAGCGTCGCCAGTGCGGCTGCGGCTTCGATCGCGTGCCATAAAGGTTGGCCGTTCACAGGCCGGGTTTGAGTCGCGTTCTGTGAAGTCATGTTTGGTCCTGGTAAGTGCTGACGCTCCCGAACCTATAGTGAGCTGGCTTGGGGTTTGCTAGGCTTAAGCGCTTCGGCGATTTCACCAATGAAAGGTAAGGCCATGGCGAGCGATCCAGCGGTTGTCGAGCGAGAGCGAAGGCGGTTCACTTCGGTGCTGGTGCCCACGGACTTCAGCGCTGGGGCGGCGTTCGCGGCAAAGCGAGCTCTTCTGCTGCCGCTCAGCGAGCACGCGCGCGTCACCTTTTTGCACATTCTGCCGTCGAACCTACCCATAGATCTGCGCCCAGAGGCGGAGAGGAAGGCGAAGAGCAATCTCGACAAGGCTGTCTCGGACGCCAGGTCCGGGCTGAAAGGCAAGAGCCGCCCCACGATCGACTGCGCGATCGCTTGGGGTAAACCAGCGGACGAGATCGTTCATCGTGCAACTGCGCTGAAAGCGGATCTCGTCGTCATCGGACGGCACGGGCGGCGCGCAGTGCGTGACCTCTTCGTCGGCAGCACGGCCTCTTTGGTTATGCGCGAGAGCGACGTTCCTGTCTTGCTCGTCAACTTGCAACCGAGTGCGATCTCGAGCACGCTCACCCGGCGCTCTTTGCCGCGGTCGAAAGGGCGATCGATCCTGGCGTTGCCGTCGTCGAGGTCGTCAATGCCTTCCACGTGCCTTTCGAGGGTTTCATGTCTAGCGGATCAGAGCGAGCGCGCATCGAGCTGCGCCACGAATACAAAACCACGGCGAGAGCGGCCCTGGGCAAGGTGGTCTCTCGCATGAGCACCACTGGGCTTCGGTTCAGGCCGGTCGTTCGGCATGGTGATCCACGACTCGTGATCTTGGGTGAGGCCGAGCGCAAGCGCGCTGAGCTCGTCGTTCTTGGTACGCACGGCAGAACGGGGTTCGCAAAGGCTCTGCTTGGCAGCGTTGCCGAATGGGTCATCACTGCCGCTGGCTGCGACATCCTCGTCGTACGGAGCGTGATCAAGAGCGCCCGTTGAGGGGTGGATCACCATCCTGGGCGTCCCCTTGCTCGTAACGCGCCGAGAATCGCTACGAAATGTGAGGTAGGACACAGATCCTGGGAGCCGCTCGGCCTATGCGCGGCCACCATGGACCGCTCCTCTCTCCCTCTCGCTGTTGCCGCCTGTCTTCTCTCGATGTGCACACCGCCAGGCGCGACCGAGCAGGCACCGCTCGCCGACGATGTTGGCGACGAGCTGTCGCTCGAGGGGTTTCAAACCTGCGATGAGTCACCAGACGCCTGCGTTCCACGAACCATGGCGCATCTGCCAGAACCCACGCTCACGCTTCCGACCGCGCCTTGCATCATTGATGCGCCTTGCACGTTCCAACTCGCAAACATGTTGCCTGGCGCGGCAACGCTCTACATGGGCGACGGAGTTCGCAGGACGATCGTCGGGGACGGACCAGTGCGCCATACCTTCCGTTTTCCGGGGACGAAGCAGCTGACGTTAATCTCTGACGACGGGCTATTCGTCGCGAAGGCCGCCCTGGTCGTGCAGCCGTTAGCCCACACGATCACCGCGGTCGAGCTCGCGCTCAGCGGCGGGACCGGAGCAGATGGGTTGCCCTATAGTGGTCGCCTCGGCGTGCTCGGCGGGCCAGAGACCTTGCCGCAGGTAACGCTGAGCATCCGCTACCGTGGCCCGGGTGAGTATCACGCCAAGCTGGTCCACACGAGCGCAGACGCAGTGAACACCTTCACAGAGCTCGTCGTGCCGCTGCCTGCATCACAGACCGGAGACGAAGCCGTTGCGAGCGTGACCACAGCGACAGTCCCTGTTGTGGTTGGTACGGCGTCAATCGCCGTCGCCGGCAGCTCGACCTCACCGGTCCTATTGCAGCTTCCACCGCCGTCGCTTGCCGGCGACCCTTGTGACGAAATCCGGCGTCAGATCGAGGAGATGCTCGGTCGCATCGCCGCCAAGCATAGCGACTGCGATGCGTTGCGCGCGCAACTGGCGGACGCGCAAGCAGCGCTGGCGAGCGCGCAGGCGACGCTCGCTGGGCTGCAAACGCAGCACGCCGATCTCGCGATGACTAAAGCGGGCGCCGAAGCTGAGGCAGCGGCGCTCGCGGCAACAATCGATCGCGAGCTTGCGGGGGTCGGCAAGCTGTTCACCTACGATGACTTCTTGGCCGACAAGCCTGCTGGAAACGCCGTTGGCGGAAACGGAGTCGGCGTCTCGTTTGAAGACGCGCAAGCGCTCATCGACCGCAGCGCGGAATACAAGGCCCAAACTGGGCGCGGGCTCCTCGCGGACGCGCGTCGTCTCGGCAAGATGAAGCAAGATATCGCTGCGATGGGCGAGCAACTCGCAGCCCTCGACGCGCAAATCGTCGCACAGCAAGGCTCGATTGCCCAGCAAAACGCGAACGTCGCTGCGCTCGAAACGGCGTTGGCCGACTGCGAAAGCGAAGCGGCACAACTCGAGCTCGACCTTGGTGGTTTGAAGAACCTCAACAGCGAGTGCTTGGACGCGATGCGCTACATTCGCGAAGCAGAGGAGGCGCTGCGCCGCGCCCGAGACAAAGCGAAGCAGGCCGACGATGCGCGCGATGCCGCCGGGGAAGCGCGAGACGACGCGGGCGCTGCCATCGATGAGAGCGCCGGCAGCGAAGGGGAAAAGCAAGGAGGGCGTTCGGATCTCGGCGATTCCGACGGCCACAAGGTGGCAGGCGACGTAAAGAAGGCCGAAGCCGAGAGCGGCATCGACGACGCCAAGAAAAAGCTCGACGAAGCAAGGGCCTTGGCCGGCAGTGATCCGGACGCAGCGAAGGCAAAGGCGACGGCAGCCAAGACAGCTGCCGAGGGCGCCGGCGCAGCGGCCGACGACGCGCGCGACAGGTACGACGACGCCAAGAAGGAGGCCGACGACGCCAAACGCGATGCCGAGAGCCGACCGCGCGAGTGCAAAGAGGGTGAGACGCAACCCGCAACCACCACGCCTTGGATCGTCTGGGACCAGGTCATCGACATGGCGCTCGCACCCCACGGCAGCCAGTCACCCGAACAATGGGCGTCGACTCTGAAGAATGCCAAAGGCGCGCTCGATGCGCTGAAGGACTTTTTGGATCTACTGGATGTGCTCGACCTGTTCGGCGACGTCGCGGAGAAGGGCGGCTTCGAGACCTTGCCGATCGGCGGAACGATCACCCCGGAAGCAGACAGAGCGCTGGACGCGATATTCGCCGCCTACATGAAGATCATCGAGAACAACTACCTTTTCGACGTCTTCTTCAAACTGCGCGGGCACACCGAGTGGTGCACCCACGGTGCGATCTGCGTCAATGGCCGCTGGTCACCGACGAAGGTTTGCGGAAAGAACGACGACACGATCGAGCGCACGATCAAGGACGGACCGATTCAGGGTACCGCCGCTGAGAAGCGCGAGCAGATGAAGGAAGCGCTGACGAAGATCATGCGCGATCACCGCGCGCGATAGTCGCGCCGGGCCCCCCTGGCGAAACCGAACCTGGGTTTTCGACGATGCCGCTTGGCGTTCGATGTCGAGCGCGTTCATTCGGTGTGCGTCGTAGCGCATTCCAGCGTTCGAGGACGGCGGCACCAGCCGCTCAATCATTGACGAGGCGGAATGCGCTCGCCATCCGCTCTTGGCCATCGCGCGAAATCTTCGCCCGTTTCGCCTCTGCCCTCCAGTGGCGAACAGCCGAGCGGACCTCCGACAGGATCTGTTTGGCGCGAGGCGCTTTGACTCGGAACGTCGGGGCGACAGACGACGCGAGCTCGAGATCCAGTGCATTGCTGGTCTCTGAGATGTTCAAGGTCAGCCCGTCGCCGTGCACCACCGGATTGAGGTCGTAGGCGGGCGCCAGCGTCCAGCCGTTTGGCTGCAGCAAGAAACCGTGATTGCGAAGGTGATCGTCGACGTTGGAGATGCAGATATTGAAGACGATTCGACGCCAGAGCTCTTCGAGGTCCTTCGCCGGCCGCGCTCCCTGCCTGATTAGAACCTCTGCAAGCTCGAGATAGCTCGCACCCGCTTCTCCGTCCTGTCGCTCGAGCAACGTCATCGCCGAGGCGAAGTGAAGTCGAGCACCTTTCGCTGTTCGATCGAAGCGACGGGAGAGAAGCGTATGGTGTTTGCCGCCGAAGCGCTCAAGTCGCGTTTCGGCTGCAAGAACGCCTGACCGTTTGGCGAGGGCATGGGCGACCTGCTCCCAGGCGCCAATGTCTTCGGTGTCGTTGGCGCTCGGAAACTTTGCGATCCACAGATGCTTCTTGTCATCGAGCACGCTCGCCTTCGGTCGCGCACCGCCGAGCGACCGCCCCGGCGCGATCAACATCCGCAGCCACTTCGCGTAGCCGGGCTGGCGCTCGGCATCCGATCGCTCGAGCTTCAGGCTCGCCTGTTCAATCTCGCGGAGCGATGTCCATGGTGGCGATGCAAGCTCCCGGTTGTCGTCGAGAAATGGGCCACCATGGAAGCAGAAGCGAAGCCCACCCATCCGATGTCCATCGTAGACGCCAAGAAGGTAGTCGAGCTCTGCCAACCGGCGCTCCGCGCGCTTCTGTTCGCGAGCCAGCAATGCTTCACGGCGCAGCAACAGCACGCGTCCCCATCGATCGGGAGACGAGTCTAGAAAGACGCCAAAGTTGTCCCGCCCGTCCGCCAGGTACTGAGACCCGCGCAGCAGGCGAAGGGCCGGATCGAGCGCACCGGCCTTCGGCGAATCGAGCCACCCGGCATCGTACTCGAACAAAAAGATCTCCTTGCCGCGCGACGATGTCGAATGCAGCGTCCCCACCCGGATGGGACCACCAAGACCGTCCCAGTCTCCCCACACCTCGACGCTCCTTCGTTCAGCGGCCATTTGATCCGCCTGAACGCACTCGCTTGCGCGCTTCGAGCTCGGCATCGGCGAGCTTGCGGCCAAACTCGTCTGCGCGAGCCACGACCGAAAGGTCTTTCTCGAGACCAAGGCTGTGTAGGACGTTGGCGACTGCACCGAGCGTCACACGGGGATCGCCACGCTCCACCGCGCGCAGCGTGACGCGGGTCATTCCCGCGCGTTCCGCGAGGAGCTCCGCGGTCAATCGTCGGCGTTGCCGGGCGAGGCGAAGGTTCGTTCCGAGCTCTTGCAGCGAGCGCACAACAGCAGGAAGTGGCGGGCTGGTTTTGCGTCCCATGGATACTATTATATCCATAAAACAACTTTCTGGAATACTTATTGCTCAGAGGTCGAAACGGTGATCGATTCCAGCGTTGCTGTCGTCGGGGTAGTAGTTGGGGATAGATGGTACGCGTTCGACGAATACCGTTCGTGAGCTAGCCGCCGAGGCTCGCCCGGCGGAACGGATTCGCGGCTAGCTTCGCAATCGTCTCCGGCTTCGCGATCGTCGCGGCCCAGTTCAGCGGCGCGAGATCGAGCACGCGATCGACTGGCCACGATGGCAGCAGGCAGAACAGGTCACGGAGGTACGCGAACGGCTCGATGTCGTGTAGCTGGCAGCTCGCGAGCAGCGAGACGAAAGTCGCGTTCGTGTCGCCGCCCTCGTCGCTGCCAACGAAGAGCCAGTTCTTGCGACCGAGTGCTTCACGTCGCAGCGCGCGCTCCGAGAAGTTGTTGTGTAGCGGCAGCCGTCCGTCCTCGAGGAACCGAGCCAACGCCTCGCGCTGGTTTCGCGCGTAGCCGATCGCCCTGCTGATCGGCGTGTGGTCGAGGACCGCCGCGGCGTGGTCGTCGCACCAAGCGAAGAACGCGTCGAGAATCGGTTTTGCGTCCGTCGCGCGCGCCGCGCTGCGAGCCTCTGGCGCAGCGCTCGCCCACTTTCGCTCGAAGTGAAACAGCCCGCCGATCAGCGCGAGCGCCTCGCGTGCTCGTTGCGGGTCCGAATCGAGCGCTTTGAAGAAGTAACGCCGAGCGTGAGCCCAGCAGCCGACTTCGACGACGTCGCCGCGCTTGTACAAGTGATCGTAGACCGAGTGCGCGTCAGCGACGAGGTAGCCCTTGTAGCCAGCGAGCACTTCGTCGACCGCCGCAGCGTTGTGCTTCTCTGAGTAGAAGAAGAGCACGTGCTTCTCCGGCGCCGCGACCACGAAGAAGTGTGCGTGCCGACATTTTTCGAGCGCCTGCACGAGCACGCCGGTCGCGTCGGTGCAGAGATAAGGAGACAACAGCGCGTCGTCCCACATCGCGTTGAGCAGCGGCGTCACGAGGTGCATGAGCTCTGCGTGCCAGCCGCAGATGGTCGAGCGCGCGATGTCGAGTCCTTCGCGCCCGAAGATACGCTCTTGGCGATGCAACGGCAGATGATCGTTCCAACGGCGCACGATCGTATCGGCGAGAAACGCCGGACCCGCGAGCCCGCGCGGAATCGGAAGCTCCGGCGGCGGCGCTTGCAGCACGGTCGCGCTCGTCACTGTCTCGGCTTTGTCTTTGGCGACGTATTTACCTCGATGCACGCGCACCGCGACGGTCGACGCCGCGCGCCGCTCGATCGTCTCGGTCACGTCCTCGCCGATCTTCTCGAACGCGTCCGTGCCCTGCGCTTCCACTTCCGGCGGCACGATCTCGATGTCGACGCGCGGCAAGTGCTCAGGCAGCGGTTTGCGGCCCGTCGGCTTCTGCCGCTTGTGCTCTGGGATGATCGACTCTGGCTGTGGTGCGTCGGGCGGCTTCACGATCGTGCCGAGCACAGAGAGCGTGAGCTGCGCCTCGTTGCTGATGAATCGCTCGCTCTTCTGTCCGAGGATCCCGAGCTCGAGCTTGCGACAGTGCGCGAGCATGTCGACGTAGAGCTTCTTGTATTCGTCGCGCTCTTTGCGAAGTGTTTCGACTTCGTGGGAAGCGCTCGCGCTCGCGTCAGTCACGGCGCGCCAGTGTGCTCAGTGCAGCGCGCGCGTCAATCTCTTCACGCTGGTTTTTTGCTTTTGCACACCAGCGAGCAACTCCGCGAACGCCGTCGCGTCGATCTGCACGCGCGCTGCCGCCGGATCGCTCGCGTTCGGAACGACGAACAGCGCGGCGTGCAAGCGCTTGTAGAGGAGGCAGTAGCCGTTGCGATCCCACCAGAGCACTTTGATCCGCGTCGGGCGCTTGCCGACGAACACGAAGAGCGCGCCGCTCTGCGGATCTTCTTTCAACACCTCGCGCGTCGCGAGCGCGAGCGTATCGAACGAGCGGCGCATGTCCTGCGGCACGAGGCAGACGAAGATCCGCACGGACGCCGGCAGCATCAGCGCGTTCCGCTCAACGCCGCGAGTAATGTATCGAGCGAGCCGCGATCGAAGCGCGCCGGCACGATGAGCCGCGTGCCGTTGCGCAACGTGATCTCGAACGGCAGATCGCCTGCTCCGGCATGCTCCACCGGCGCGACAAGTTCGACGAAGTCCACGGTGCGCGGGCGCGGTGCGATCGCGTGTGGCTGCTTCTTCTTGCGCCCCATACCCAGCTGCCATCGCCAGCTCTTCAGCGTGTTGACGTTGCAGCCCTCTTCTTCGGCGAACGTCGCGGCATCGAGCTCACTCGCCTGCCATCTCTCGACTCGATCGGCCCAGATCTCACGTGCGGTGCGTTTCATGCCGAGATGAGTACGGCGGCGCGAACGAGCGTGTCAGGAACGGTGCTCGTCGAACGGGTACGATAGATGAGCAAATAGGTGCGAAGAAGACCGGTGGCCGCAGAACCCGACGGTGGATCGCGACAGCATCTATCTTCGCTTCGGCTTTCCCACCAAGTCGCTACACGTCGGCGGGGGCGGGGACGCGCAGCGATGGCTATTTAGCCTCGTCGAGCTGCCCGTGGAGGTCGCATCTTCGGCGCTCGCGAAAAATGGTCCACCTCTGCTCGGCAAGAATGGACCAGGGCGTGATCAGGAGTTGAGCTGATCCTCGTGATCAGCGCTTGCCGTTGTTCTTCCGCTGCCACGCACGATATGTGTCGCGAGCAGCCTCCGCGGATTTCCCCCAAAGCGCTTTCGCGTCGCGCGGAACGCCGGTGAGACCACAGTCGACGGCGGCGTCGGGGACGCTGCCGCCGGCGTCGGCGATCGCCCACTCCCAATCCTCGCGCTCGACGTCGCCGAAGCAGCGGTTGAGGTCGGCCGTGAAGATGAGGGCACGTTCCGCCGTGCCGCTTGCGGAGTTGCTTTTGGTGTAGCTGACGCTGGTGGGAGGCGCGCATGGGCGGCCCGATGCTACTCGGCCCCGGGCGAGGCAAGTGGCTCAGCCTTGCGGCTCGCGCAGCGGTGGGCCTTCGATGCGGATCGTGTGGCAGTGGTGGCGAAGGCGGCTGAGCAGCGCGGTGACGAGGCCGGGGTTGCCGAGGAAGTTGGACCACTCGGCATAGTCGAGGTTGGTCGTGATGATCGTCGGCTTGC
>JADLHZ010000088.1 GCA_020848545.1 Deltaproteobacteria bacterium
AAGTTCGCCTCGAGCAATGAGCTCGAAACGGTTTTCGTCTCGCCTCGAACATCGCCTTGTTCGGCGACGGCGACGGCGACGTCAACGGCGACGACTACGGGCAATCTTTACGCGGTCGCGGCACTAGTGCACTGCGAAATCCTCAAAACTGTTTGAAGATTTCTGAGTGGTCGGCGATGTCCCGCCTCCCTTTCTCCCCTTCTCCTGTGGTGATGGCCCCCTACGGCGTTCGCTCCTCTTGCACCTTGAGCAACCGCGCCAGTGTGTTCCTGCTGATGTCGAGCCGCCGCGCCGCTTCGCTCTGATTGCCGCCGCACGCGTCGAGCACCGCGCGGGCGTAGCGTTGCTCCATCTCGGCGAGCGTGAGGTCGAGATCGATCGTCTTCGCCACCCGCGTCGGCAGCACCGTCTCCGGCAGGTTCAGCTGCTCCGGGCGCACCTCTTCGCCGTCGGCCAACACGACCGCGCTCTCGACGCAGTTTTCGAGCTCGCGGATGTTGCCCGGCCAGGTGTGGGCGCAGAGCCGTTGCATCGCCGCATCGGAGAAGCGGCGCACGGGGCGGCGGTGCTTCTCGGCGAAGACGTCGAGGAAGTGCTCGGCGAGGCGGCGAACGTCGATGGCGCCGCGGTCGCGCAGCGGCGGCAAGAGGATCGGCACGACGCGGATGCGATAGTAGAGATCGGCACGAAAGGTGCCGCTGGCCACCATCTGATCGAGGTTTCGGTGTGTGGCGGCGATCAAGCGGAAGTTCACGGTGAGCGTCTCGCGGCCGCCGATGCGCTCGAACTCGCCGTCTTGGATCACGCGCAGGAGCTTCGACTGGAGCTCGAGCGGCAGCTCGCCGATCTCGTCGATGAAGATCGTGCCGCCCTCGGCCGCCTCGAACTTGCCTGGCCGCTGCCTGTCGGCGCCCGTGAACGCGCCCTTCTCGTGACCGAAGAGCTCGCTCTCGATGAGGCTCGGCGGCAGCGAGGTGCAGTCGATGGTGACGAAGGGCTTGTCCTTGCGCGCGCTGTTTAGGTGGATCGCGCGCGCGATGAGGCCTTTGCCGGTGCCGCTCTCGCCTTGCAGGATCACGGTGGCGTCGGTGCGCGCCGCTTTGTCGACGAGCTCGTAGACCTGCCGCATCAGCGTGCTCGTGCCGACGATGAAGTTGTAGCGGTAGTCGAGCGGGGCGTGCTCGGGTCGCGGTAGGCGCAGCTCCTGGTAGAGGCTCGTCCGCGCGATCACTTCGGCGGCGTGGACGGCGAGCGCCTTCAAGGTTTCTTCGTCGCGCTCGTCGAAGGCGCCGCCGCTCTTTTTGTTCAACACCTGCAGCACGCCGATCACGTCTTGGTGCTTGTCGATGAGCGGCGTCGTCAGGATCGTCTCGGTCTTGTAGCCGGTGCTCTTGTCGACGGCTTTGTTGAACAAGGGGTGCGCGTAGGGATCGGCGATGCGCATCGTCTTGCCGGTCTTGGCGACGGTGCCGGCGATGCCGACGCCGATGTCCAAGCGGATCTCTTTGAGCTCAGGCAAGTGCGCCGCCTTCGAGAACAGCTGCCCGCGCGCGCGATCGACGAGGTAGAGCGTGCCGCGGTCGGCGCCGACGGCTTTGACGATCTCGTCGACGATGGTGGCGACGATGGTCTCGAGGTCGACGCCGCGGTCGAGCAGGCGTGCGACCCGGCTCAGCTGTACCGAGGGACTACCTGCTTCATTCTTGCGCACCATGATGCTGAGAATCGTAGCCGAAGATTGAGCAGGTGTGCTGTGATTCGGCGCACTTTCCGAACAGGGACCCGGTCCCTATTCGGCTCACTCTTCACGAGCCGCGGCGGAGCGCCGGTTTCTAGAGGTGCAAGACGAGGAACTTCAGGATGTTGGCGACGTCGTCGCCGGTCTGCGCTTGGTTGTGAAACGAGGTGTAGACGACCCAACCGCCGGCTTCGCCCGCCGGGGTGAGCTTGTAGCGCACGGCGAAGGGGATGTTCGTCGCTGTCGCGCCGGCGGCGTCGCATTGCGAGTTCGTCGTATTGCACAGCGTGACGGTCGGCGCCGAGACGAGCGTGCCGACGTCGGCGGCGATGTCTTCGATGAGGCCCCAGTGCTTGCTCGAGCCGGCGGGGAAGTTGATCGCGACCGTGCTTTTGCCGAGGAACGCCGCGAGCGCCGGCTCGGTGATCGTGGTCGTCACGTTCTGCGGCGCGTAGCCCATCAGCTGATTCGTCGCTAAAGGGTTCGCCACGCTGGTCGCGGTGCGCAGCACGAAGTCGATCTTCGCGGGGTCGACGAGGTGCGCAAAGAGCAGCGACCAATCGCTCGCGTAGACGCTGCCGCCGCCGGCAACGTAGGCCGCGAGGTTCTGCGCGATCATGGCCGACTTGCCGCCGAGATCGATCTTCGAGCCGCCGGCGCCCGAGTGCGCCGCGCCGCAGTCGACGAAGATGATGTCGTACTTCTTCATCTCGGTGAGGTTGCGCAGGAACGGCTCGCCCTCGGCGCTCCACTGATCTTTGCCGCTGTAGAGCGTGTAGGTGAGCGAAAGGCTGTCGAGCAGGTCCTCGATCTTGTCGCCCATGCCGGTGATGACGGCGATCTTGACGTCCTTTTGCGCGACGCAGAGGTCGTTGTCGGGGATCGCGGTGGTCTCGCCGTCTTCGACGTCGACCGTGACGTCTTGGGTGAACGAGCCGAGCTCGGCGTGCACGGTCCAGCGGCCGATCGGCACGTCGGTGAGCGTGAAGGCGCCGCTCGTGTCGGTCGTCGTTTGCAGCGGCATGTCGGCGCCGTCGCAGTCGGTGCTCGCGATCGTCACTGCGGCGCCGTTGACCCACGTGCGGTTGTCGGTGGCGCAGACGCGGCCGGTGATCCTGCCGTACGCGCAAGTCGCCGGCGGTGGCGCAGGCGGCGGCGTTGGTGGCGGCTCGACGATGGGCGGCGGCTCTTCCTGTGGCACCGTATCCGGCGGCGTCTCGACGGGGCAGAGCGTGCGCTCGGTCGCGCAGGTTTGCCGCGTGAGCCCCGCCCGCTCGTCGCAGCTGCAGCGCTCGAAGAACATCGAAGCCGCTAGACTGACAGCGATCCAGACCGGCCGAGCGCGCAAACTTCACCTCGCGTGGCTGGATCCCGTAGGCGAAAGTCGCTTCGGGAACAACGAAAAAGCGAAAAGGGACCGGGGAGGCGGCGAAAAGGGACCGGGGAGCGTTCTTGGCGGACTTGCCGTGTTTTTTCGCGTGTTTATCTTTTCGGATGCCATGGGAAACAAGCTCAAAACCGTCGTGTTCTTAGGTCTGCTCAGCGGGCTCTTTCTCGCCATCGGTTACGGCGTCGGTCGCGAAGCCGGAATGACCATCGCGCTGCTCTTCGCCGGCGTGATGAACTTCGTCGCGTGGTTCTTCTCCGATCGCATCGTGCTCCGCCTCTACGGCGCGCGTGAGGTGCCGCGCGAAGCCGCGCCCGAGCTCCACCGCATCGTCGACGAAGTCGCCGCGCGTGCGCAGATACCGAAGCCGCGGGTCGCGCTCATCGAAGGCGGAGCGCCGAACGCGTTCGCGACTGGCCGCTCGCCCGCGCACGCGGTCGTCGCCGTGACGAGTAGCCTCGTGCAGTTGCTCGATCGCGAGGAGCTGAAGGGTGTCATCGCGCACGAGATCGGGCACATCAAGCACAGGGACACGTTGGTCATGGCCGTGGCAGCCACGCTCGGCGCCGCGATCACCCACCTCGCGCACATGCTGCAGTGGGCGGCGATCTTCGGCGGCGGCTCGCACAGCGACGACGACGACGGCATGGGCATCCTCGGCTATCTCGCGATGATCATCTTGGCGCCGATCGCGGCGGTGTTGATCCAAGCCGCCGTCTCGCGCAGCCGTGAGTTCGACGCCGACGCCATCGGCGCACGCATTGCTGGAGATGGCTACGGGTTGGCGAGCGCGCTCGAGAAGCTCGAACGCAGCCGGCAAGTGATGCACATGGGCCCGATCAATCCGGCCACAGCGCACTTGTTCATCGTCAATCCGCTCTCGGGTGGCGGGCTGCTCGGGTTGTTCGCGACGCATCCGGCGACGGCCGAGCGCATTGCTCGCCTGCGGAAACTCGCGTATTAACTCTTGCGCCGAGGGCCACTCGGGGTTAGCGCGGCCTTTGGACGATTTTCACACTGGAGCCTGCGAGCTATGCTTTGCCATGGACTGGATCAGATTCATCTCACCGTGCGCAACTTCGAGCGCGCGCTGAGCTTCTACGAGCTGGCGCTGCGCGATCTCGGTTTCCAGCGCGGCTACATCGTGCCGGAAGAGACCGCGGCGTTCTTCGGACCCTTTCACCTGTGGATTTGGCAGGCCAAAGACGAGTTCAAGAAGGACCGCTACAGCCAGTACAAGCCCGGCATCCGTCAGATCTCGTTTCGGGTGCGCAAGCGCCGCGACGTCGATGACTATTACGAGATGCTGCAGCGCGAGAAGATCAAGGTGCTCGCCGAGCCGCAGGAATATCCGAAGCTCCAGCGCGACTACTACGCCGTGCACTTCTCGGATCCGGATGGCGTGCGGCTCGAGGTCGTGTTCCGCCCGGTCTGAGACTCCTGTCCGCATCGCTGAATCGCCTCACCGTCCTCGGGTGAAACCTCGCTCCGATAACGGAGCATGCCCGTCACGCTCGCCGAGCTCGTCGCCACCTATCACTGGACGCCCGAGAGCGACGCGTATCGTTTGATCCGCGCCGCTTGCGCCCGGCGGAGGAGCGATACCGATGCGCGCGTCATCGTCAGCGTGGCGCGCATCGATCGCTACTTGGCGAACCCACGCGACGGAGCCTTCGTGTCGAGCGAGCTCATTCGAGCCTTCGAACGCGAGCTCGAGGACGCGCCGGTGCTCGAGCTCGCGCCGCCGCGCTCCGTGGGAGTCAGCACGCGCATGCCGAGATGGCGCCGCGATGCCGACACCAACGCCGATCGCTTCGTCACCGTCGAAGAGATCGCGGCCTACTACGCCGAAGGCGCGTCCGGCGCCGCGAGCCCCTCGCTCGCCGCCGGCCACTGCCACATCACCGACCAAGCGATAGCGATGATCCGCCACGACGTCGCCGAGCTGACGCGCGAGCGCGAGGACCTCGAAGTGCGCAGCGTCGAGGCCGCCGAGGAGCTCGATCGCGACTACTTCGCGAGCTGGTGGGACGGCGCGCTCCGCCAGCCGCACGTGCTCTCGTACGCCCTCACCGAAGCGGACCTGGCGACGCGCACTCCGGTCGATCGCAAAGAGGTCGAGCGCTTCCACGCCGATCCCGAGCTGATCGCATGCGATCGCGCGACGGGCGAGCACGACAGCGTGCTGCCGGCTTGGTACGCCACGAGGTACAGCCCGATCGTCGGCAGCAACGGCAAGCCCGCGCGCTGCGATCAAGGGCACCAGATGCCGTTCAACGACTACGCGGACTACGAAGCGGCGCGGCAGAGCTTCAACATGATCAACATGTCGGGCCAGAGCTGGGTGCTCAACGAGCAGCCGTGGCGCCTTTACGAAGACGCGATCCACTCGCTGGTCGAGGCGATCCCGGGCGCCGAAGCGACGATCTACGTGGGTAACTTGTTCCTCGGGCCCGACGGCTTGCCGCAGACGGAAGACGGCCGCCTCGACGCCGCGGGGGTGCTCATCCCAGGCACGCGCCTCACGTGGTACGGTCCGGGTCGCGATCGCCGGCCGGGTGACGCGGGCTACGGCGAAGATCGTTTTGCGATCCCGACCGACTGCGTGCGCGCCGCGTTGATCCGCTTGCCTGATGGCACGACGACGACGATCGCGCTGCGCATGCGCAACGAGTGGGATCTGCCGACGCGCGCCGAGCCGGATCCGGCGAACCCGGCGAGAGCGTCGATCCACGCGTTCTTTCACACGGAGTGCGTGACCTCGATCGACGAGGTCGAAGCGTTGCTCGGCGTCGACCTCGCGCTCCGCGAAGGCCGCAGGGCGCGCACGATCGAAGCGAGCGAAGACGGCGCCAGCGTGCTCTTGCCGTACCTGCGCGACGATCTCTCGCGCGACGATCGCGCCGCGATCCGCTTGTTGTTTCCGGTCGGGGCCGACTTGCCGGGGACGCTGGATCTGGAGCGCGTGCCAGAATCAGCGACGAGCGCCGAGGGTCGGTAGCCTCGACGAGCAGGAGCGAGGAGCGGCGCGGGGGCATGCGGCCGATGGCAGCGATCGTGCGGCGGTCGCCAGCGTGGCGGCCGAGCGCGCGGAGTCTGCGGCTTTGAACGAGCCTGCGCGCACCGCCCGCGCCACGCTGCGCGTGTCACGTGCGTTGCACATGCTGAGCCGCGGCGCGCTGGGCTCGCTCTCCCGCGCCGACGCAGCACGTGGGGCGCCGGGGCGCGGGGCTCGCCCGGCGCCGCTTTCCCTCAGCTTCGCTTGCGGCGGGCGTGCAGACGTTTCCTAGGAAGCGCGGCTGCGGTTTCGCGCGGAGTTTCTGGGTGGTTTCTTGACCTTTTTCGACTCGGCCTCTTGACGAGCTTTTGCGCCGTCGCAGCGCTGTGTCGCGGAATCGCGTGAGCGAAGGCGATTGCCGAGCCTAGGGCTGCGCACGCGTCGCGCGCCGCGTGCGTGAGAGATTTTTCGCGGCTCGCTCCTTTTGCGCCGCGCTGCGGGCCTGCGGCTGCGTCGAGAAAGTGCGTGGTAGAAGCGTCGTCATGAGCGCAGAAACAGACGCGTTGGATTCAGAGATCGCTTCCCTCGGTGCCGAGCTCACGGCGATCACACATCGGCTGCTCGTGAAGATACGCGAGTTCGACGAGCGCGAGGTGTTCGCGTCGATGGCGTACATGTCAACCGCTCACTACTTGAACTATCGCCTCAGCCTGTCGTTGCCCGCCGCGCGCGAGAAGGTTCGCGTGGCGCATGCGATCGCGAAGCTGCCGAAGATCGACGCAGCGTTCGCGTCGGGCGCTCTCTCCTATTCGAAAGTGCGCGCCCTGACCCGAATTGCGACGCCCGCGCGAGAGGAAGAGCTGCTGATGGTCGCGAAGGAAATCTCCGCCGCGGCGCTCGAGAAAGTCGTGCGCGGCGTGCGGCGGGTCGAGACGATCGCGTCGGCCGAGAAGCGCGAGGAGTCGCGCGGCCTCACGTGCTTCTTCGACGACGACGGCATGTTCGTGATGCAAGGGCGCTTCCTTCCGGACGAGGGCGCGATGATCATGAAGATGCTCGAAGCGGTGCCTTCGCCGAAGGAGCGGATGCCCGCGGGCAAGCGTCTCGCCGACGCGCTCGTGCACGTTTCCGAGGAAGCGCTGTCAGGCACGCGCGCGGAAGGTTCGAGCGCCGATCGCGTGCAAGTGGTCGTGCACGTCGACGCCGAAGTGCTCGCGCACGATGCGTTGGACGGCCGCGCCGAGATCGAGGGCGTCGGCGTTTCCTCGGAAACGTCGCGGCGCCTCGCTTGCGACGCGAGCATCGTCATGATGACGCACGACAAGGACGGCAACGTGGTCGATACCGGTCGCAAGACGCGCGTGATCTCGACGCCGCTGCGGCGGAAGCTCAAAGAACGCGACTCGACCTGCCGCTTCCCGGGCTGCACGAACACGTTCACCGACGGCCATCATGTCGAACACTGGAGCAAGGGCGGCGCGACGACGTTGGAAAACCTCGTCTCGTTGCCGGCATCATCGCTTTGTTCATGAGCACGGCTACGCGGTGAAGCGCGACGCGAGCGGGCTCATCGTGTTCAAGGATCCTCGCGGTGCGCCGATCGCGAATGCACCGCCTCCGCTACCCGCGCCGAAGGGCACCGCGCTCGCGACCGCCGAGATGGTGATGCCGAGGCACGCGACGATGGACTATCACTACGTCGTGAATTCGCTCGTGCGTGGCTGATGACGCTCCCGCGGAAACGCGCATGCCGCCGGCGCCGCGTTCATGCGCCGAGAGTCGCGAACCACCATCGAAAGCGTAGCTGAGTGAAAGCGGCGCCTGGCGAGCCCCGCCCAGACGCCCCGTGTGCTGCGGCTGGGCGGGAGAGCGAGCCCAGCGCGCCGCGGCGAACCATGTGCAGCGGACGTGACACGCGCAGCGTGGCGCGGCCGATGCGCGCAGGCACGTTCGAAGCGCCGGACGTCGCGTGCCCGACCGCGACGGCGGCGACCACTGCGCGATCGACGCCCCGGCCGTATGCCCCCACCTCCGACTCCGCTCCGCTCTTCCTGATGCATCGCGTAATACACTTTGCGAGCGCTTTTATCGGTTTAGCCCTTGATCCGATCTTGCGCTTCGCTCAAGAAAACGCGCCTGGGGGGCACCATGCGAACATCGTCGCAGTGGTTCGTGTTCATTCTTGCCTGCATCTTCTCCACATCCGCGTTTGCGGCCAACGACAGCGAGTTCATCAGTCAGAACGTGCGCGCCATCGCCGCTGCCGGCAGCACGTTCTCGGTGTCGCTGACGTTCAAGAACACCGGCTCGACGACTTGGTCGACCGACGGCACGCCGCATCGGCTCGGAAGCCAAGCGCCTCCCGACAACACGACCTGGGGTCTCGGCCGCGTCGGCCTCACCGGCGCCGAGACGATCGCGACGAACGCGCAGAAGACGTTCACCTTCAACGTCACCGCGCCGCTCGACGAGGATGAATACGCTTTCCAGTGGAAGATGGTCGAAGACGGCGTCGAGTGGATCGGCGAAGCGAGCGACCTCATCAACCTCGAGGTCACCGAAGAGCTCTCCGTCGACGACTGCACCGACGGCTACGTGGGCCTCCACAACACCGTCGGCCTCGAGTCGAACACAAAGTACCTCTGCTACTCGAACCAATGGCACGACTGCGGCGAATCGACGAGCGCGTCCTGGCACACGCACGCGACGAACAACCAGCAAGTCGGCGACTGGAAGTGCGATCTCTCGAACACGAAGTGGGTGCCGAAGCACGGCAGCCAATTCATCTCGCAGACGGTGCCCGAGATCATGGAGACCGGCAGCAACTACACGGTCTCCGTCACCTTCAAGAACGTCGGCTGGGAGACCTGGGCCGACGACGCCGAGACGCCGTTCCGCCTCGGCTCGCAGAACCCTGCGGATACGACGCGTTGGGGCTTGGGCCGCGTCTTCCTCGGCGAGACCGATGAGATCGACCGCGACGAGACGAAGACCTTCACCTTCGTCGTCAGCGCGCCCGACGACGCCGGCACCTACAACTTTCAGTGGAAGATGGTGCAAGACACCGTCGAATGGTTCGGGGAGCTGAGCACGAACCGCGCGATCATCGTGCGCGACTCGGACGTCGCCGGCGACTGCACCGAGATCTACATCGGCTACAACGACGAGCTCGGCATCACCGACGACAAGCGCTTCTTGTGCCACGAGATGGAGTGGTACCGCTGCAGCTCCGAGTCCTCGGAGAGCTGGGTCACCCAAGCCGCGAACAACGAAGAGCGCGGCAGTTGGATTTGCGATCGGAGCGTCGACCAATGGCGCTACCGCGGCCAGACCGCCTTCCCCGAGCGCTTCCCGCTGCTCGCGCTCGGCGCCGATCACACTTGCGCCACCACCCACGACGGCCTCGTGTGCTGGGGCTCGAACGCCTACGGCCAGCTCGGCGACGGCACCACCGTAGACAGCGCCGCGCCGGTGCTTCCGTTCAACCTGCCCTTCGGCGTGCAAGCCGTCGCCGCCGGCGAAGCCCACACCTGCGCGCTCTCCCACGGCCGCGTCTATTGTTGGGGCTCGAACGTCTACGGCCAGCTCGGCAACGGCCGCTTCATCGAGAGCTACGAGCCTCTGCGCGTGACCGGCATCTCGCACGCGACGGCGCTCGTGTCGGGCGACAACCACACCTGCGCGATCGAAGACGGCGCGCTGAAGTGCTGGGGCCGAAACGATCGCGGCCAAATCGGCGACCTCAGCCTCTTCGGCCGCCGTTCGCCCGTCGTGCCGGTGGGCATGGACAACGCGGTCACCGCGATCGCGCTCGGCGGCGACCACTCGTGCGCGGTGCAAGCGTCGGCGCTCTATTGCTGGGGCGCGTCCGGCGGCAACGGCACGAACGTCGACTTGCTTGAAGCGCAGGCGATCTCGGTCGATGAGCCGCGCCAGATCGTCGCCGGCGCGAGCCATGCGTGCGCGCTCAATGCGGACGGCGTGGAGTGCTGGGGCGCGAATGCGTTCGGCCAACTCGGCGACGGCACCACAGACACGTCGCTCTCGCCTGTCGGAATCACCGGCAGCACCGGCGGCATCCAAACAATCGCCGCGGGCGCGCGCCACACGTGCGCGATGGTGAACGGCGGCGTGAAGTGCTGGGGCGACAACGCGCAGAGCCAGCTCGGGTTGCTCAGCGGCTCGACGAGCATCGAGCCGGCGTTGACCGCGAGCGTGGAAGACAAGGCGCACTCTTTGTTCGCCGGCTTCGATCGCACCTGCGTCGTGCGTGGCGGCGGCATCGAGTGCTTCGGCAGCAACGACGGCGGTGCGCTCGGCGCGGCCACGGAGTTGCCGGCGAGCGCATTGTCCGTGTCGGTGCTCGGCGTCGACGTCGGCGTGCAAGCGATCGCGAACGGCGAGAGCTTCACCTGCGCGATCATCAACGGCGGTGCCGAGTGCTGGGGCAAGAACGACAAGGGCCAGCTCGGCATCAGCGGCCCTACCGGCGTCACGGGTCCGCACGCGGTGAGCGGGTTGTCGATCGGCGTGCAGGCGATCGCCGCCGGCAAAGACACGGCGTGCGCGATCATCGGCGGCGCCGTGAAGTGCTGGGGCGCGAACGGCCAGGGTCAAATCGGCGATGGCTCGACGACGGATCGCAACGTGCCAACGAGCGTGACCGGTCTGTCCGGCGGCGCGCACGCTGTCGCGGTCGCCGATCAATCGTCGTGCGCGTTGATCGGCGGCATCGTGAAGTGCTGGGGCGATAACGCCTACGGCCAGCTCGCCGACGGCACGACGACAGATCGCACATCGCCTGTTGCGCCCACGGGTTGGACGAAGGGCCTCGTGTCTCTGTCTGCGGGCGGCGAGCACTTCTGCGCGCGCGCCGGCGTCACGTTGCGCTGTTGGGGGCGCGGCGACGAAGGTCAGCTCGGCAAAGGCACCTCGAGCTCGTCGTTGCCGGTCGCGCCTTCGGGTCCGTCAGGCGTCACGGGCTCGTTCAGCGGATCGCTCATCGTCGCCGGCAGCAAGCACACCTGCGCGACGAAAGACGGCGATGCCTACTGCTGGGGCCGCGGCGACGAAGGACAGCTCGGGCTCGGCAGCACGAGCGACAAGGATCGGCCGAACGAGATCACGTCGCTCTCGCATACGCGCGCGATGCTCGCGGGGCGCAACCACACGTGCGCGTTCGCGGTCGGCGGCATGAAGTGCTGGGGCGACAACACGTACGGGCAGCTCGGCGACGGCACGACCACGGCTCGCAACGCGCCGGTGTTCTCGAACGCGGCGCCGGTGAACATGGTCGGCGTCGCGGCGGGCGACAGCACTTGCGTCATCACCGGCACGATCACCGCCGGCGGCGTGAAGTGCTGGGGCCGCAACGACTCCGGACAGCTCGCGGACGGGACAACGACGAATCGCACGGGCGCAGTCGGCGCGACGGGGCTCACGACGACTTGCGACGCGTACGACTGCGGCGATCTCGGCTTCGACTGCGGCGCGGCGGCAGATCGCTGCGGCGGGATGCTCGCGTGCGGGACGTGCTCGTCGCCCGAGTACTGCGGCGGAGGTGGCGACGCGAACGAATGCGGCGGGTGTCTATCGACGACTTGCGCGGCGGAGGGCGTTCGCTGCGGGGAGGCGTACGACACGACGTGCGCGGTGGCGATCGATTGTGGGCCGTGTGGCGGGGGTGACCTGTGCGCGGAGTGAAGGGGAACATCATGAAACGCGTGATCTATGTTTTCGTCGTCATCGCAGTGGCGTTGGTTTGCGCTCTAGTTCCATCTCTCGCGCTTGCAGCAACTGCGGGGCCGGCCAGTTGCACTAGCGGCCTGCTTTGGAAAAAAACCGGCTCGTCTTGCAGCAACAATGACTGCACGATCAACGTTCAGGTGAAGGACTGCGCTGACGGCAACATTCTTATCGATGATCCCTATCCGAGCGTGGCGGCTGACTGCGGCACCTGCGGCGAACCCCAGGACGGATGGATTTGTTACTATGACGACGGCGTTCGATGTTTTCTCGACGCCCAGGAGTGTCCCGACACCCCGAATTTCGACGTCGACGAAGACGGCGTTCAAAGTTGCGTTGATTGCGACGATGCTGACCCAGAGGTGGGCATGCCAGGTGCCGGTGGTGAATGCGGCAAGCCCAAGACTTGTCCCGAGGGACCAGGGGGCGGCGGGTCCGCCGGCAGTAACCTCACGAGTCAAGCAGGACCGACCGCAAACAACGAGTGCTGCTCAGGACAAGGCGGTCCGGTTCGTCCGCTCGATGGCACCATGTGGTATTCGCGCGAAGATATTCGGCTTGAGGGTGCACCTGGTCGAGTGCTTTCGCTTTCTCGTACCTACCAAACGCGGGCAGCGCGTGCTGACGACGGGAACGTCCTCATGAGCTGGCTAGGCGCCGGATGGCGCTTTTCATTCGAGTCATGGGTGAGCACGGGGAGCGCCATAAGCTTGGGCGGTCAGGCAGCCGCCCGTGTCACGTTTCACTGGGGCAACGGCACTCAAAGCACCTTTCAGGGCCCGACATACGGTGGAATCTACTCGACACTTGGCGCGCTCACTTATTCCACGCATGTGGTGGCTCCACAGTCGGCGAATCTGCGAGTGAGGAATTTTGCCGGAGGCATTCGGGTGACTCAACCGGATGGAAGTACCTGGATCTATGAAGGCAGCAACCTGGTTGCCATCGACGAGCGCGATGGGAGCAGGACGAGCGTCAACTCTGGCCCGCAGTTCTCAGAAGCGATCACGGATGACGGTACGTTCCTGCGCAAGCGCGACGGAGGCACCAGTGTCGACGGGCACATTTACTACATCGACTACGGTCATGCGGGCACGGTCGCCGGTTCAATCGAATACACCATCGGCGCTGCGCCCGCCGGCCCGGACGTTCTCACACGCGTGGTGTGGCCCGACGGGCGTGAAGAGCGATACTCGTACACGAACGAGGACGCGGACGAGAACCCGCTCGACTACGCCGCTTGGAGCGACGGCAATGGAGGAGCTGAGTATCGGCCCATGCTGTCGCGCAGCGCCTATTCTCTGCTGAGCGAGGTTCGCGACGCGTTCGACAACCTCATCGAGAGACACAAATACAACTCGCTAGGAACCATCGTTGAAACCGAGCGTCCCGGGGAGCGTCTCACTTTCGAATATAGCGAAAGCATCAAGACTGTCACCAACGAAACCACGGGCGAGATTCGATCCTTCACGTACGACGGAGTTGACCTCGTCGCGACCAGCGACAACTGCTCCGGTTGTGGCGGCGCGACCGAGATCACGATTGACAGCGCCGGACGACGGATCGCCGAACAGGACAAACGCGGGACTTGGCGCACGATTAGCTACGTGGACTCCGAGGCGACGCGTGTTGCCTGCGTCGTCGACAATGGATCGCTCACGAGCGGATGCACGCCCGAGAGCGAAACAGACTATCATCGCAAGGCATTCGACTACACGTCGTACGATCCAGACACGTATTTCACAGGCG
This sequence comes from Deltaproteobacteria bacterium, assembly GCA_020848545.1. Lineage (GTDB taxonomy): Bacteria > Myxococcota > JADLHZ01 > JADLHZ01 > JADLHZ01 > JADLHZ01. The sequence goes on from JADLHZ010000088.1 coordinate 13,618, forward strand.
TTGCGGAGCCGAAGGGGATCGAGCGCCCGAGCGTCCTGTCTGCCTACAGCTCGGCTTATGAATATCAAAGCTATGACCCCGCGAGTGACAGCAACGACGCGCCCACTTCTCTGCTGCGGTACCGCGAGGAGGTTGGCTACACCTCGGTCGACACGACGAGCGATGATGCTGCGCCGCAATCCTCGGTCGAGCGTTGGAAGTACGCGAGCGGACGCCTGGTCACACACGAGATGCCGCGGGCGAGCGTCGGTGAGATCGAGACTCGCACGTACCACGCAGGCGGAAACGATCGCGAGCGTCTGGCATCTGTGAGCCGGCACTGCAATCTGGCCGCGAACGATCCAGAGACCTGTAAGCTCACGACGACCTATTCCGACTATGACTCATTTGGCCACGCACGCGTCGTCACCGATGCTGCCGGAGTCGTGCACAGCTATTCATACACCAACACGGGGCTGCTGCTCTCGGCGACGGTTGCCGGGCCGGGCGCGAGTCCTTTGACGACGACCTACACGTACGACGATGGCCGGTTGAGCAGCGTCCGTTCGCCGGAAGGCGTCTATTCGGTCTACGACTATGTGGTTCCTGACACAGACGGCGAAGGTCAGGTCGCCGCGATCGTGCGATCGCTGAGCTCGAACGGCAGCTCGCCGATCGATCGCGTCGAGTATACCTACAACGCGCAGGCAAAGCGCTCGGCTGAACGGCGTTTCCTAGGCAGCTCGAGCACGCCGGTGTTCGTGCAGACGTTCGAGTACGACGACCTTGGCCGACTCGAGCGCGTAGCGAAGTACGGCTCGTCGACGACGACGCCGGAATACGCGCGTGACAATTTCTATGACGAGGCAGACGATCTCGTTGCCGTCGGCGATGAGAACCACGCGGACGTCGGCGATCGCGACGAAGAAGACGCGAACATTTCATACGAATACGACGTGCTCGGGCGTTTGAAGAAGGTCACGCGCGTCGTCGGCTTGGACACTGCCGAGACGAGCTACACTTATGACACCGACGACAATTTGCGGAGCGTCACCGACGCCGACGGCCGCGTGACGGAGTATGCATTCGACGATTTTGGACGCCTCGTCCGCGTGGTTTCGCCGGATTCGAGCACGACGCGCTACTTGTACGACGAGAGCGGAAACCTCATCGAGAAGACCGACGCGACCGGCACCGTCACCGCGTACGAATATGACGCCATGAACCGCCTGGTGCAGGTCGAGCGTGCAGATCCAAATACGGCGCTCACTTCTTCTGAGCGCTATATCTACGACGTCTGCCGCGCCGGGTCCTTGTGCGGCGTGGTCGACGCGAGCGGCCGCACCGACTACTCGTACGATGGGCTCGGGAGGCTCGTCGTCGAATCGCGCATGCAAGGCGATCGCGCGTTCGTCACGGCGTATTTCTACGATGCGTTGGGCCGCATGTCGGCGATGATCTATCCGAGTGGACGCACGCTGACCTACGCCTATCAAGCCGCCGATCCGTCTCGGCTCGACAGTATCGGCACTGTGGTCGACGGCGACCCGGTCACCGTCGTCGACAACATCACCTACGATGAGTCGTGTCCTTCCGGCAAGCCTGCGTAGCTCGACTTTTCCCGCCTGACTCGTGGCTTCGATCGTCAGACGCGGTAGGCGCGGCACGTGGGCACACGACGGAAGGATACCAGGCGGGTGGCGGTGTGGCT
>JADLHZ010000089.1 GCA_020848545.1 Deltaproteobacteria bacterium
CAACCTCGTTTTCGGCTGCAAACGCCGCTTTCGGCCTGATCCACCCGTCCTCTCTCCTCGCTTGTGCGACGTGGCTGGCGCCACGCCTCCGCGCTCGTCGCTACGGGCGGGCGCCTCAGGCTCGAAATCGACGTTTTCGCTTCGAAAAGAGGTTATGAGATGCGCTCAAGCGAACAGCTTCAGCACCGTCGCCCAATGCCGCTCTGACGCTTCGCGATCGTAGACGGGATGGCCGGTGACCGCGAAGCCGTGCTTGGCGCCGGGATACGTCTCGACGATCGCGTTCGGCAGTGCAGCGACGACCTTGGCGCGCTCCTCCGCGGTGAAGCCTTGGTCGAGCTCGGCGACCGCGACGTACAACTTGCCCTTCGCTTTTTGCGCGACGAGGTGCGGGCTCGTCGGGCTGTCCGTCGCCAAGCGCCCGCCGTGAAACGACGCCGCGGCGACGACGCGATCGGGAAAGGCGCCGGCCGCCGACAACGCGAGCCCGCCTCCCATGCAGTAGCCGACGCACCGCACTTCTCGCGCGCGCACCTTCGGCTGGGCGTCGAGAAACGCCAAGTACGCCTCGGTGTCGCGCATGACCTTCAGGTTGTCGATCGCTTTGACGAGCGCCATCACCCGCTCCCGCTCCGCCGGGTTCTGCGCGAACGCGGCCATGTCGACCGGCGCGATCTCACCTTGGCGATAGTGCAAGTTTGGCAGGAGCACGTAGTAGCCGCTCTTCGCGAAGCGCTCGGCCATCTCGAAGAGCGCAGGGCGAATGCCGGGGCCGTCCATGTAGAAGAGCACGGCAGGATACGGCCCAGGGCCGGCTGGCGAAAAGGTGTAGCTGTCGCAAACACCGTCCACCGTCGCGATCGTGACTTTCATGCACGGACTTTTCGGCGAAGCTCGACGCGCGCGCAAGGGAGCGGCTAAGAGCGCCTGCATGCCCTCATTCGACATCGTCTCGAAGCTCCCGTCCGCCGAAGTCGACAACGCCGTCGTGCAAGCGCAAAAAGAGATCGCCACGCGCTTCGACTTCAAGAACACCGCCGCCGAGATCGTCCGCGCCGAGAACGTGATCACGGTGCGCGCCAACAGCGACGATCGTTTGAACGCCGCGATCGAAGTGCTGCACGCGAAGATGGTCAAGCGCGGCGTCAGCCTCACGCACCTCGACGAGAGCAAGGAGCCCGAACCGACGGCGAAGGGCGGCAAGAAGAAAGACATCACGCTCACCGACGGCATCGCCCAGGACAAGGCGAAGGAGATCGTCAAGGCGCTGAAAGAGAGCAAGATCAAAGTGCAGGCATCGATACAAGGCGACACGCTGCGGGTGTCGGGAAAGAACCGTGACGATCTGCAAACCGCGATCGCGTTCGTCAAGGGTCAGAAGCTGCCAATTGCGCTGCAGTTCACGAATTACCGCGACTAAGACGCGATTAGATCCAAGCTAAGCAGCGCCTAACGCGCCGCGCCATGTACCACTTTTTTTACATGGGCACCGTTGACACGCACAATTCGACTCTGACACCGTTCGTTCCGCCTTGGACTTCAGTCTCCCCGTTTCGATCGTGTTTTGCCGTCTGTTTTTTGGTGCAGTGCCCCATCGACGTCGTGGAACGTCAGGAGTGCCGAACGCGCATGCGACACATTTACTCTGAGCTCGACAAGAAAACCGCCCAACTGAAGGAACTTCTCCGCAAGCAGCACAAATCCGACGACTTCCAGAAGATGCTCGACATCTCGTGGGTGCATCACGACAGCGCCCTCGAAGGCGTCGTGTACTCACAGGCGGAGATCGCGGCTGCGCTCGAGAACCGCATCCTCGCCGACGTGAGCCACCTCTCGACCTACCAAGAGATCCGCAATCACATGCAGGCGATCCAAGATGGTCGCGAGATGGCGAAGGCGAAGAAGATCAAGATCACGATCGAGACGCTCAAGGTCTTGCACAAGCGCCTCGTCTACTTGAACGACGACGCCGTCGAAGGCCGCTACCGAAAAGACATCCCGATCCACCGCACGTACTTTCACGACATCGCGCTGCCGAACAAGATCAGCTACCAGCTCGCCAAGTCGCTCGAGCTCTTGGTGTCGAGCGAGGTCAAAGACTTCCACCCGATCAAGCTCGCCGCCTGGGCGCACTTTCACCTGATGCAAGTGTTCCCGTTCAGCGAGCACTCGGGCAAGATCGCGCGCATCATCATGAACCTGTACTTGATCCGCGAGGGTTACTACCCGTGCATCATCCACTCGAGCGACCGCCAGCGTTACTATGAGACGCTGAAGGGCCCGCCGCAGGCGCTGAAGATGTTGATCTTGGAGTCGATGGACAACGCGTTGAACAACGCGATCAAGTTCATCACGCAGCCTGCCGACGACCGCCGCAGCACCGCGCGTTCTAACTAAGGCTTAGAAAAAGCGATAAACAGCGAGCCTTCGCCGCGCTTGACGAGCATGCGCAGCATCTCGCCCGACTTGGCACCCTTCACGATCTTCGATACGTCCTTCACGCCGCCGATCGGCTTGTCGTTCACCTTGACGATGACATCGCCTGGGTGCAGGCCGGCTTCGGCGGCGGGGCCCTGCGGATCGAGGTCGACGACGATGACGCCGTTCTTCTCTTTGATGTTGAAGCGCTCGCGCAGATCTTGGCTCTGATCGGCGACCTTCAAGCCGAGCGCGCCGCTGCCCTTCTCGGGATCTTCTTCGACGCCCGTCTGGGCGACGACCTCGTCGTTCTGCGGGAACTCGCCGAGCGTCACCTTGATGTCCTTCTTCTTCTGATCGCGCAGCACGACGACCGTCACCGCCTTGTTCACGCCGGCCTGCGCCGCGAGCAGCGAGAGCTCGGTCGACTCGCGCACCGGCTTGCCGTCGAACTCGAGCACGACGTCGCCCGGCTGCAGGCCGGCTTTGGCTGCCGGCCCGTTGGCGACTACCTCCGTCACGATGGCGCCCTGCGTACGCTCCAAGCCGAAGCTCTTCGCGAGCTGGGGCGTCATCCGCTGGATCTGCACGCCGAGCCAGCTGCGCGACGCGCGCCCCTTGTCCTTCAGATCCATGATCTCGGCCTTCGCCAAGTTGATCGGGATCGCGAAACCCAGGCCCTGCCCAGAAGCGTTCACCGCCGCGTTGACGCCGATGACCTCGCCGCGCAGATTCAGGAGCGGACCGCCGGAGTTGCCGGGGTTGATCGACGCGTCGGTTTGGATGAAGTCGTAGAGCCCGCTGCGCCCGTTCGGCGCGAGATCACGGCGGTCTTTCGCGCTGACGATGCCGGCCGAGATCGAGTGCGCGAGGCCGAAGGGGTTGCCGATCGCCATCACCCACTCGCCGACCTGCACCGACGCCGAGTCGCCGAGCGGCAGCGCAGTGAACGTGCGCTTCGCGTCAATCTTCAAGAGCGCGATGTCCGTGCGCGCGTCAGCGCCAACGACCTTGGCGGTGAAGTCGTCCGTCGACACCTCGTCTTGGAAGCGCACCTTGATGACGTCGGCGTTCTCGACGACGTGGTTGTTCGTGAGCACGTAGCCGTCGGGGCTGATGACGAAGCCCGAGCCGACGCTCTTGTTGCGAAACTCCGGCGGGATGCGCTGGCCGAAGTAGCGCTCGTAGAACTCGTTCAAGTCGTCTTGCTGGCCAAGGCGTCCGCGCGATTGCCGGATCTTCTGCTCGACCGTGATGTTGACGACCGCCGGCAACGCCTCTTTGGCCAAGGTGCGAAAGTCGGGCATCGTCACGAGGGCGGGGGCCGCCTTCGCCTTCTCTTGCCAAAGCTGGGCGACGCCGGTCGGCATCAGGGTCAGGGCGAACGCGGCAAAGATGGGATTCATGGGTTCATTGCTCCTTCACGCCAAGCGAATACGACAAACGAACGCACAGGCGTTTTTGCCTATTCCGACCTTCAAAATGGGGCAGGTTGACGCCATTGCCAACCCCACCGAATTCGTTTAAGCGCCGCGCGCATGTACGAAACGAGCGATTTTCGGAATGGGCTCAAGATCGAATACGATGGCATCCCGTACGTCATCATCGAGTTCCAACACGTCAAGCCAGGCAAGGGCAACGCCTTCACCCGGACACGCATCAAGAGCTTGCTCGACGGCCGCGTGCTGCAGCCGACGTTCAAGTCGGGTGAAAAAGTGGGCAAGCCCGACGTCGAGGACAAGACGATGCAGTATCTCTACGCCGACGGCGACTCCTGCACCTTCATGGACACGCAGAACTACGAGCAGGTGAACATCCCGCGCGTAAACATCGGCGACTCCGTGGCGTTTTTGAAAGAGAACATGGACGTCGCCGTCGTGTTCTGGAACGGCCGCGCGATCTCGGTCGAGCTGCCGCGCTCCGTCAACCTGAAGATCACCGAGTGCGAGCCCGGCGTGCGCGGCGACACCGCGACGAACGCGACCAAGGGCGCCACGCTCGAGACCGGCGCCAAGATTCAGGTGCCGCTGTTCATCAAGGAAGGCGAGACCGTCCGCATCGACACCGAGAGCGGCAAGTACATGGAGCGCGTCAACTCGTAACGCGCTGACTCGAACGCCGCCTCCAAGAGAATCAACGCATCGTACGCTTCCATCGCCTGCCCGGCTTCGGCGCAGCGCTCGACTGTCTCTGCGTGCTCGCTCACCCGCACAGCGCCGACATTGCCGCTGCTCCCTTTCATCGCATGCGCCTTCTCGCGCGTTTCCTCGAAGTCGCCCGCGACGAGCGCAGCGCGCAGCGCGTCGAGCGTGGCTGTGGCTTCACCGAGATAAAGCGCGAGCACGTCTTCGACGACGAAGCCGCGATCGAGCTTGGCCAAGTGATGCAGCTCCGTCACCACTTCGCGATCAAAGGAGCGCGCCGCGCTTTGCCGTTGCAAGACCGCCGCGAGCTCCTCGATGCGCAGCGGCTTCGGCAAGAAGTCGTCCATCTGCGCGTCGAAGCACTGCTTGCGCTCGTCCTCCATCGCGCCTGCGGTGAGAGCGACGATCTTCGGCCGCGCACCCTTCGGCGCGCGCGCGGCGATCTGGCGTGACGCTTCGAGGCCGTCCATCACCGGCATGCGCACGTCCATGAGCACGATGTCGTAGCAGCCGCGCAGCGCCGCATCGACCGCTTCGTGTCCATTGGCGACGGCGTCGGCCGCATAACCAAGCTTCGCCAGCATCTTCGTCGCCACCAGGCGGTTGACGGCGTTGTCGTCGGCGATGAGCACGCGCAGCGGCGCCACGGTCGTGGTCTTCGCCGGCGTCACTTCTTGAGGCGGCGCCATGAGCCCGAGCGAGCGCAGCGCCGCTTGCTTCAGGGCCATGCGCTTGGCCGGCTTCGTCAGCGACGGATGGCGCTTGTTCTTGCCGCCGAGCGCCGTCAGCCGCACCGTGCCCTGCTCGGGCAGCGTGTCGACGCCCGCCAGGTGACCGTCGACGAAGCGCAGGTCGGCGTCGATCGCCTTGGCTTCCTCCACGCTCGCGGCGGTGCGCGCCGTCGCGCCCAAGTCCTCGAGCATCGCGGCGAGCGAGCGGCGTTGGTTCGCGTTGTCGTCGACGACGAGCGCGACCTTGCCGGCGAGCGGCTGCTCTTCCTCGACCGCTGCGCCGGCGCCGACGACGATCGTGAAGTAGAACTCCGCGCCTTTGCCGGCTTCGCTCGCGCAACCGATGCAGCCGCCCATGAGCTCCGCGAGGCGCTTGCTGATCGCGAGGCCGAGGCCGGTGCCGCCGAACTGCCGCGTCGTCGAAGCGTCGACTTGGCTGAACGATTGAAACAGGCGGTGCTTGCGATCGTCCGCGATGCCAATGCCGGTGTCCTTCACCGAGAAGCGCAGCTCGACGTGGCCGCTCTCAAAAGTACGCTCCTTGCTCACGGTCACCGCCACTTCGCCGGCGGGCGTGAACTTCACGGCGTTGTTCAACAGGTTCGCGAGGATTTGCCGAACGCGCGACGAATCGCCGATCGCGGTTACCGGCACGTCGCCGTCGATGAGCGTGACGAGCTCGATGTGCTTCTCAGCGGCGCGCGCCGAGACGAGGTCCTGGCAGTCCTCGATGCACTGCGCGACGTCGAAGGGCTGAACCTCGAGCTCGAGCTTGCCCGACTCGATCTTCGAGAAATCGAGGATGTCGTTGATGATCGTCAGCAAAGCGTCGGCGCTGACGCGGATGGTGTCGACGTACTCCTTCTGATCCGCAGACAGCTCGGTGTCCTTCAACAGCGTGCTCATGCCGATGACGGCGTTCATCGGCGTACGCAGCTCGTGGCTCATGTGCGCGATGAACATGCCCTTGGCTTGGCTCGCTTGCTCGGCGACGCGGCGGGCTTCTTTGAGCGCGGCCGTCTGCACGTGGAGCTCGCCGATCGTGTTGCGCGCGAGCTGCATCGCCGCGGTGAGGCGGCGGCGAAGCGCTTCGGCGGCGCGCGCGGTGAGCGAGACGTAGAGGTTGCAGGCGTAGAGGGTGAGCACCTTCGTCGCCGCCGCGCCCCAGACGATGCTGCGGTCTTCGATCGTGATCATGAAGACGATGAGCGCCAGGTGGCACGCGAGCGCGAGGTGCGCCATGCCGAGCACGCGGCGAAACGACGTGTTCGTCTGGTGGGCGACGGGGATCAGCAGCAGGACGAAGAGCCAGCTCTTCTCGCCGCCGGTGAAGTAGATGACCACCGTGTAGAGGAGGACGTCGAAGCTCAGAAAAAAGAGCGCAAGGTCGAAGCGGCGACCCGGCTGATAGAAGCGGCGCAGCGCGAGCCAGCTCATCGAGACATGCGCGCCGATGACCATGGCGAGGTAGCTCAGGTGCATGTCGGTCGCGTGGCCGAGCACGAAGCGGTTGTGCAGCCACGCGAGGAAGATGACGAGCGTGTAACCAAAGAGGCGCAGGCGCGGGATGCTCACCGTGTTCAGGCGCCGGCTGGCCTCGTGGCTGCGAGCGACCCGTCGTTGGGCGTCGAGCTCGACGAAGTGGCCTTCCGAGTCCGCAACGTCCGAGGTGTGGTGGGCTGCCGGGGTCATCATGCCCCCCATTTCGCAAGTGACGGGCCAGCGTTCGCGCTCCAGGAAGACTCGGGGTTTTCCGGGCGAAAGGCGGGTCGCATGGACCCAGGCCCGGGTCGCCGTCGCCTCAGCATCGAGGCGCGTCGCTTAGAACCTGAGTAGGCGGTCGTGAGGGGCGGTGGCCGTCCGCTTTGAAACTTGAATCTTCGGCGCGTCCTATTAGTATTTCTCCAGTGCATGACCGCGGGCGTCGCGCGACGTTCCCGGCTCCTTTTGCCCTTGCCGTTGCGAGTAGAGGATCGTCACTTTGGCGCTGAATCGAGAGAAAATCGTCGCGAGCGCTCAGAAGTTCATCCAGCGCGGCCAACTCGACAAGGCGATCAAAGAGTTCCAACGGATCGTGGAGGAAGATCCCAAGGACGTCCGCACGCTGTTGAAGATCGGCGATCTGTTCTCGAAGAAGGGCGAGCGCGAGAACGCGATCGCCACCTACCTGAAGGTGGCCGAGTTCTACTCCGAGCAGGGCTTCTTCCTAAAAGCCGTCGCCGTCTTCAAGCAGATCCTGAAGGTCGATCCCTCGCTCATCGACGTCAACGTCAAGCTCGCCGATCTCTACGGCCAGCTCGGCCTCGGCTCGGACGCGCTGACGCAGTACCAGAACGTCGCGCTCTTCTACGAGAAGGCCGGTGACACCGCGAAGACCCTGCAGATCCTGCGCAAGATGATCGATCTCGATCCGCAGAACGTCGGCATTCGCATCAAGCTCGCCGAGATGTTCGCGAAGGCGCCCGAGACGCTCAAGCAAGCGATCGACGAGTTCACCGAAGCGGCGAAGGTGCTGAAGGAGTCGAACCGGCTCACCGACTACGCCAAGGTTTGCGAGCGCGTGCTGTTCCTACAGCCTGACAACATTTCCCTCGCGCGCGAGCTGTCCGAGCTCTACCTGAAGCAAAACGACGTCAAGCGCGCGCTCGCCAAGCTGCAGCTCTGCTTCAAGGCCGACCCGCGGGACATTCCCGTGCTCGAGATGCTGGCGCAGGCCTTCTTGGCGCTCGGCCAAACTCCGAAGACCGTCAGCGTCTATCGCGAGCTCGCGAAGATCCACGCGGACAAGGGCGAGTTCGACAAGCGCCGCAATTATCTCAAGCAGATCCTCGAGCTGCAGCCGGACGACGAAGAGGTGCGCAACGAGCTCGAGATGAAGCTCGGAACGCCGAAGCCAGCGGCCCCTGCGGCGGCGAGCCCTCCACCGACGGCCGCGGCGCCGACCTCGGCAGAGGCCACCGTGGCGAAGGCTGCCGCACCCGCGCCGCCCGCCGCGCCGGCGCCGCAGCTCAAGCCGCAGGAGATGATCCAAAAGCTGCTCACGGAGACCGACGTCTACGTGAAGTACGGCCTGAAGGACAAAGCGCTCGAGCACCTGAAGAAGATCTTCTCGCTCGCGCCGAACAACCTCGAGGCCCACGCCAAGGTCAGGGACATCTACGTGCAGGCGGGCGATCTCGAGGGCGCCGTCGGAATCCTGCTGAAGATGGCCAACATCGCCGAAGGCCAAGGCCAGATCGATCGCGCGCGCGAGTGGGTGCAGGAAGCGGCGCGTCACGATCCGAACCACGCCGGCGCGCGCGAGCAGCTGCAACGGCTCGAGCCTCAAGAAGCCGAGATCCTCGACGACGACGCCATCGAAGACGCGCCGCTCGACGACAAAGAGGCCGCCGATCTCGACAGCGTGAGCGAGCGCGACGACGAAGGCGTAGAGCTCGTCGTCGACGAGAACGCCGCGCTCGAAGAAGAAGATCTCGAAGCGCCGAAAGAGACCGCGCTGCCGCCAGAGCCCGCCGTCGTCAGCGGCGCCTTGGACGACGAAGAGGGCATGGAGCTCGAGCCGCCCGAGCCCGACGCGCCGACCAAAGACGTCGACCGCGAGCCCGTATTCAATGAACGGCTCGACGACACGCTCGACGACACGCTCGACGTGCCGAGCAACGAGTTTCGCGTGCAGAGCGGCGAAGGCAAGATCGATCCGCGCCCGCGCGTGCAAAGCGGCGAAGCACGGCTGGCGCCAGGGCCAGACAAGCCGAAGTCGTCGATGCCGACAGTCGAGATCGGCGGCGGCGAAGACGATGAAGAGGATGTGGTCGCTCCGACGACCGGAGAACTGGCGTTCGACGCCCCACCTGACGGCGATCTCTTCGAGACCGGCGATCTCGGCGAGTCCGACCATACCTCGCCCGGCTTGGTCCCGGGCGAGCTGAAGGGCAAACAGGCGCCGCTCTCAGACGTCGACGACGAGACCATGGCGCTCGCCGACGAGGAGATGGCGGCGAAGCCGGAAGAGACGCACCCGGTCGTCGCCAAGATCGACCTCGTACACCCGAAGGCCGACGCGATGCCGGCGATCGAAGAGAAGCCGCTCGCCGCGAGCGCCGCGATCTCGGCGGACGACGAAGAGACGCCCGACGAGGACGACGAGCCGACCGCGGCGGAAGCGCCGCCCACCGACGCCGATCTGCCCGACGTCTCCGACGAGCTCGAAGAGGGCGAGTTCTTCATCCAGCAAGAGCTGCTCGACGAAGCGATCGAGGTCTACAAGAACGTCCTGAAGAAGATCCCGGGCCACCCGGTCGCGTTGCAGCAGCTGAAGGTGCTCGGCGTCGACATGCCCACCGCCGCGCCTGCGAAGCCGGTGGCGGCGGCGAAGCCTACGACTCCGGCGGCACCCGCCAAGCCCGCCGAGCCGAGCGGCACGCAAAAGACGGCGCCGACCACGCGAACGCCGGACCTGGCAGCGAAGGCGACGGCACCGGTGAAGCCGCCGACCACCGCGCCGACGGTCGCAGCGAAGCCAACAACTCCGGCCGTGGCCGCGAAGCCGACGGCCCCGACCGTCGCGAAGCCGACGACAACGACGACAACGACGACGCCCGCGAAGCCGGCGGAAGCCAAGCCGGCAGTCACGCCAAAGCCGGTCGACGCGAAGCCCGCGATCGCCGCCAAGGCGGCCGAAGCGCCAGCGAAAGCCGACACGAACCTGAAGGTCGCTGGCGCGACGAAGACGTTGATCGACGAGTCCGCGCTCGGCGGCGACGCGTTCGATCTCGCCTCCGAGCTCGCCGACGACTTCAAAGACGCCGCCGACTCGACGCCCGCCGCGGCGCCACAAGAAATCCAATTCAGCGCCGAGGACGTGCTGAACGAGTTCAAGAAGGGCGTCGCCGCCACCGTCTCGAACGAAGACTACGCCACGCACTACGATCTCGGCATCGCTTACAAGGAGATGGGCCTCACCGAAGAGGCCGTGCGCGAGTTCGAGATCTCGTCGAGGGCGAAGGAAAAAGAAGTCGAGGCGTGGAGCATGATCGGCGTTTGCAAGCTGCTCCTCGGCGATTCCAAAGGGGCGATCAGCGCGTTCAAGACCGCCGCGAACTCGGATCGCATCTCAGCGCAGCAGACGGTCGCCGTGCAGTACGAGCTGGCCAACGCATACGAGGTTTCGGGCGATCACACCGCGGCGAAGTCGCTCTTCGAAAAGGTCTCGAAGCTCGATCCGAAGTTCCGCGACGCTGCCACCCGCGCCAAAGCACCGACGAAGGCGAACGTGCCAGAGAACGGTGAGCAGGAGTTCGACCTGGCAAGCGAGCTCGCCCCCGACAGCAGCGGCGCCCCACCGAGCGAAGAGCCACCGAAGAAGGGCAAGATCTCCTACGTTTGACGCGCGCCGAGCGAGGTTTGCAAATCACTTGGAGCGCCGCTACGCTCGGCTCTCCGTGCGTCTCCTCTTGTGTCTCACGAGTTTTGTCCTCGCAGCGAGCGGCTGCCGGGCCAAGCCCAAGGCTTCGGACGAGACCTTGAAGCAGCAAATCCTCAGCAACGAGCCGGGACCACTGCGCCTCCCGCCAGCGCCGATCGCCGCCGACAAGCTGCACGAAGACACCCGCTCGCGCGCGCTCGTGCTGATGCCGCAGGCGAGCGAGCTCGAGAAGCGGCTGCCGCACTTTCAGCTTCGCATCAAGCTCGCACTCGAAGGCACGGCGCAGGTCGGCACGCGCAACGAGGAGCACGTCTGGCGCCGGGCCAAGAGCGGCCGCTTCTCCGTGAAGCACTCGGGAAGCAGCGAGGTGAGCGAGTGGATCCTGATCACCCCGAACGCGTTCGTGAAACATAACAAAGGGGAGTGGCGAAAGCGGCCGTTCACCATCGAGCACACCGAGACGCTGAAGCGCGACGTCGTGCGCCAGCTCGCCGAGCCGATGAGCCTTTTCTTCGACGCGCTCACGGTTTCGCCGCCGCAGACGACGAGCGATGGGGGCCGCCCGGCGTTCCGCTACAAGCTCGGATTCACGGCACCGAACGCGCCAGGGGCGAAGGCCGACAAGTCGGCGCCGGCGAAAAGCGAAACAAAAACTGGCGAACCTGCGTCAGCCGCCACTATGAACCCCGAAGTGCGACCGGTGGAGCTCTCAGGCGAGATCGTGGTCGACAAGACGACCGGGGTGCTGCTCACCGCCGAGCTCAAGGGCACGTTCGAGCTCTCCCCGATCCCGCAGCCCCCGCCGAAGCCGCCGATGAACAAGCAAAACGTCAGGCTCAAGCTGAGCTGGAACTTCGAGTCGCTCGACGCGGGCGACGAAGCGAAGCTCGAGCCTGTACCGCCCGAAAACGCCATCGTCGAAACCGGCTTCAACCGCCCGCCCGCCGACGTCCTCGGCTTCTGGGGCGCGGCGAAGAAGCCGGGCGACGAAGAGCGCGAAGAGGAGGATTGAGCGATGCCGAGCGATCGCGATGAGAACGAAGTCCTGCGCAACAAGATCAGCCGCTCGAGCCGCGTGGCGGTGAAGGTCGGCAGCTCTGTGCTCGCGCGCGAGCCTGAGACCTTCAACCGAGTCATCAAAGACATCTTCGAGCTGCGCCGCGCCGGCAAGAGCGTGGTGCTCGTGTCTTCCGGCGCCATCGCGCTCGGCATGCAACGCCTGAACGTCAAAGATCGTCCGAAGGTGATCCCCGAGCTGCAAGCGCTCGCCGCCGTCGGCCAGTCGATCTTGATGCGCAAGTGGCAGGAAGCCGCCGTGCAGCTCCCGGTGGCGCAGGTGCTGTTGACCCACGCGGATCTCTCGGATCGCGGCCGCTACCTGAACGCACGGCACGCCTTGAAGGTGCTGACCGACATGGGCGTTCTGCCGATCATCAACGAGAACGACACGGTCGCCGTCGACGAGATCAAGTTCGGCGACAACGACACGCTCTCGGCGATGGTCGCGGGGCTGTGGGAAGCCGAGGCGCTCGTCATCTTGAGCGACATCGACGGCCTCTTCGACGCCGATCCGAACTTGAACCCGCACGCCGAGCGCATTCCGCTGGTGACCGACGTCGAGAAGGCGAAGAAGCGCGCCGGCGGCCCGCGCACCGGTACGCTCGGCACTGGCGGCATGATCACCAAGCTCAACGCGGTCGACATCGCGCATGCGCAGAACATCCCGGTGATCATCACGACCGGTGCCTACGCCGGCCAGCTCGCCGCGGCGATCCGCGGCGACGACGTCGGCACCCTGTTCTGGCCGGATCAGGAGAAGATCTCGGACAAGAAGCACTGGCTCGCGAACGTGCTGAAGTCGAAGGGCAAGGTCCACGTCGATGACGGCGCGCGGGCGGCGTTGATCCGCGGCAAGCGCTCATTGCTGCCGGCCGGCGTGCGCAAGGTGGAAGGCAAGTTCGACGTCGGCGACGCGATCGACATCTACGGACCGCAGGGCGATCTCATCGCGCGCGGCCTCGTCGGCTACGATTCGCGCGAAGCGACGATGATCATGGGCAAGCAGTCGGCGCAGATCATCGAGCTGCTCGGCTACCGATCAGCGGACGAGCTCGTGCACCGAGATGACCTCGTCGTTTTCGCGTCGAACAAGGATAAGAAGGGCAGCAAGGCCAAGGAAGCGAAGGGCGAATAGTCGAGCGCTTGAATCAACCACTGGCACATAGACCCGAAGTCCTCGACGCGGTGCACAGAGCCCGTGCCGCGAGCCGCACGCTGCGCGTCGCGTCCGGCGATAAGCGCAACGCATTCTTGAAACACCTCGGCGAAGCGCTGATGAAAGATCGCGCTGTGCTGCTCACCGCAAACCAGGAAGACGTCCGCGCGGCGGAGGCGGCCGGCGTGTCCAAGGCGATGCTCGACCGCTTGGCGCTGAACGAGAAGCGGATCGACGATCTCGTCGCCAACGCGCGCGAGGTGCAGGCCCTGCCGGATCCCGTCGGCGCCGTGAGCAGCACGAAGGTGCTCGCGTCGGGCCTGCGCGTCGAGCGCCGCCGTGTGCCGCTCGGCGTGCTGCTCCTGATCTACGAAGCGCGCCCGAACGCGACGATCGAAGCCGCAGCGCTCGCCGTCAAGAGCGGAAACGCGATCGTGCTGCGCGGCGGCAGCGAAGCAGCGAAGACGAACCGGGCGCTGTCCGGCGTGCTGCAGAAGGCCCTCGCCGCCGCCGACTTGCCGGCGGATGCGGCGACGGTGCTCACCGATCTGTCGCGCGACGAGACGATCGCGCTCCTCGCGCTCTCCGACGACATCGATCTCGCGATCCCGCGCGGCGGACCGGCGTTGATCGACACGGTGAAGCAGAACGCGCGCATGCCGGTGCTCGCCCACGGCCCCGGGATCTGCCACGTCTTCGTCGACGCTGGCGCCGAGCTCGAGCAAGCGGCGGACGTTGCGGTCAACGCCAAGGCCAACCGGCCGGCCACGTGCAACGCCGCTGAGACGCTGCTCGTGCACTCGGCGACCGCGGCGGCGTTCCTTCCGATGTTCGGAAAACGATACATGGAAACCGGTGGCGAGCTGCGTGCGTGCGACGAGAGCGCGGCGCATTTCAAGAAGGCCGGCATCGCGTACAAGAACGCCACGCCCGAGGACTACGCGACCGAGCACTTGGCGAACATCCTGAACGTGCGCATCGTGGGTTCCTTGGACGACGCCCTGGCCCACATCGAGCGCTACGGAACACGGCACACCGAAGCGATCCTGACCTCGTCGATCAAGAACGCCGAGCGCTTCTGCCGTGACGTCGACGCCTCTTGCGTGCTGGTCAACGCCTCGACCAGGCTCAACGACGGCTTTTGTCTGGGATATGGTGCCGAGCTCGGCATTTCCACTTCCAAGTTCCACGCATTCGGTCCTATGGGTCTCGAGGCCCTGACGATCGAGAAAAACGTCGCCGTCGGAGACGGCCAAACCAGGAGATGAGCCATCGATTCCAAGACCTTGCTGCAAACGATCGCTTCTGCTGCTGCCGATAAGAAAGCCGAGAACATCGTCCTGCTCGACGTCCGCGGCCTCGCGAGCTTCACTGACTTTCTGGTCATCGGATCGGGCACCTCCGACCGTCAGGTGCGCGCCGTCGGCGAGCATATCGAGGCCAAGGTGGCGGAAGCCAAAGGCCCGCGTACGATCGGCCGTGAGGGCTATGAACAAGGCGAGTGGGTGCTCGTCGACTTCGGCGAGGTGGTCGTCCACCTGTTCACGGACGACGAGCGCCGCGCCTTCGACCTCGAGCACCTGTGGGGCGACGCGCCGCGCCTGCGCTGGGATCCGAAGCACCCGCCGCGCGAGCTGTTCAACGTGCACAAGCTGAACGCTGGAGAGCGGCAGCAGGAAGTCGTGCAAGCTGCGCCGGTCCGCAAGCGCAGCGCGCACTAAGCGCTGGCGTGCGCATCCGCATCCTCTCCTTCGGCCACAAGCGCGACGAGCTCTACGGTGCTGCGCTCGCCGAGTACCAAAAACGCATCGTGAAGCCGTGGACGATCGAAATGAACGATCTGCCGACCGGACGAAAGAGCGAGCGCGAAGCGGCCGCGGTGGTCATGCGCCGTGAGGCCGAGGCGCTCGCCGACCTGGCTTCGCCTTGGGTGCTCGACGTCGGCGGCACCGCAGTCTCGACGGAGCAGCTCGCGGACTGGCTGCGCGGCGCACAAGACGGCGGCACGAAGCAGCTCGCCTTCATCATCGGCGGCGCCGATGGGATCGACGCCACCGTGAAGCAACGCGCGGCGCGGCGCCTCAGCCTTTCGAAGCTGACGCTGCCGCATCGACTGGCGCGCGTCGTGCTCATCGAGCAAATTTACAGAGCGCAAACGATCCTACGCGGCGAGGCGTATCACAAATGATCGACGACCAACCCAAACGAAAATACCGGCGGCGCAACCTCAAGGTGGAAGTGCGCGTGCGCGACGAGAGCGGCGCCGGCGAGGTCGTCTTCGACACCCACGACATCAGCATCGGCGGCTGCTTCTTGCGCTCCGATCTCTTGCTCGAGCTCGGCGAGATCTTGGACCTCGAGATCCCGCTGAAGGGGCACGACACGCCGCTGCGCGTCCAGGCCAAGGTGGTGCGCGCCGTGCGTGGCAACGAGCAAAAGTCCGGCCCGGGCATGGGCATCGAGTTCATCAACCCGTCGCAAGCGCTGCGTGACGCGCTGACCGGGTTTCTGTCGGGCTAGCGAGGTCTCCTACTCGGTCGGACCCTTGCAGAAGGTCGACATCAGCTTCGTGTCGCAGACCTGGGCTGTGCCGCAGTCGGCCGGGTTCATCGGGTTGCAGGCGCCCTTCCTGCAGCGGAGCTCGCCGTCGACCGGGTTCGCCGTGCCCTTGGAGTTCAAGCAGATGAGCGGGAAGCCGGCGACGTTGCCGGGACCGATGTTCAGGCTGCAGGCGTCGTCGCCGCCGCCCACGCTCAGCGGATAGAGCACGCACTTGCTGCCGTCGGGCGCGGCGCCCGCGGGGAGACAAATCAGATCGCCGTTTGCGACGCGGCCGCAGTGCGTCGGGTTACCCTGCGAGTCGGCGACGCATTGGTCCACGCCGCGCGAGCTGTCGGCCACGCGAATTCCGATCTGGCAGATCGGCAGGCACATGCCGCCGTTTTGCGCCAAACGGACGCAGCGGTTGTTGCTGTTCGGCGACGCCAAGCGGCCGCCGAGATCTTGGCACGCCTTGTTCGCGTCGTCGCCGCTGCACTCGGCCTTGACGCACGCGCCGCCTTTGAACTTGCCCTTGTTCGCCAAGTCGTAGACCGGCGCGCACACGGTGTTGGTCCCGCCGCAGTCGTTATTGACGTCGTAGACCTTGTTGCACGGCCGCGCGCACACGAAGAGCGCGTGCGGACAGATGAGGCCGGTCGAGCACTGGATGTTGTCGGTGCACGTCTCGCCTTCCTTCAGCGAGTTGTTCGCGACGCAGTCCTCGGCGCGGCAGCTGTAGTCGGGACGGCACTGCTTGTTCGCGCATTTTAGGCCGTTGATGCCCGTGTCGATGATCAAGGAGCAGCCAGCGAACCACAGGCAAGCGATGCCGGCGAGCAGCGCGCGCATTCAGAACGCCCCGCTGGCGCCGACGTATGCGCCGGTCGGTGTCACCGAGAGGTCCAGGTCCACCGGGCCGAGGCCGATCGCGCCTTTGCTGCCGGTCGGCCGATCGTCCCAAAAGATCAACGCGAAGATGCCGGCGACCGCGATGCCGGCGCCGCTGAAGATCAAGATGTCCGTGAGCATGCGCTTCATCTCGAGATCCGCCTTCGCGTTCGCCACCTTAATGTCGATCTGCTGCAGCGCCCGATAGGCGTCCCGATCGAGCAAGGTGATGATGCCAATGACGCCGCCCGCCGCGAGCGCCGCGCCGCCGAGCCCGAGCAGGATGCCGCACAAGACAGGCTTCGCCTTCGCGCTCGACTTCGACATGCGCTCCTCGCTCTGCAGCCTGTTGTCGCCGCCGGTCGCGCGCAGGTCGCCGGCGGGCAGGCTGGCGATGTCTTTCTGCATCGTGTCCCAGAGCGCGATCGCTTCGTCGCGATAGCTCTCCATCGCGGCCGAGAACGTGCGCTCGCCGAAGCCGAGGCGGCGGTTGTCGGCGTGGAACACGCCGGCCGAGACCTTCACTTGATCCCCGTTCACCGACACGCTGCAGACGAGGACGAAGAGGCCCTTGCCCTTGGCGGCGATCGCGCTAGCCGTCGGCGATCGCGGGTTCTTCACCTCGCCGGCTGCCTTTTCGATCATCTGCAGCACTTGCTGCTGTTGCGGCATCGCGACGAGGTTCAAGGTGACCGCCGACTCGTTCTTGCCTTGCTTGACGTCAATGACCTCGGCCGTCGCGCGAAAGCCGTCGCGGACCACGCGCACGATGTGCGGCGCCGCGTCGATGCGGTCGATCTTGTCCGGCGTCATGCCGATGAAGTCGCCGTCGACGTAGAGCTCGGAGTACGCCGGGTTCGTGGTGATCGAGAGGCTGCCCTTTTGCGACTTCGACAGCTTGCTGCGCACGTCCTTGAAGGCGCCGAGCATGCTGCTGTTGTACACGCGCGGATCGGGCTGCACGTTGGGATCGAAGAGCAGCGCGCGCTGGATCAACGCCCGGCCGGTCTTGTCGTTCGGATCGTTGACGAGGACGGCGCCCGCCGAGAGCAACGCAAGCCGCGCGGCCGGCCGCAAGTTGTCGAACTCGCCCATGTTCTGCTCATAGAGCGCGAGCGCTTCGTCGAACTTTTGCTTCGCCTTGTCGGTGTCCAGGTTGTCGTAAGCGGTCTGCCCTTCGGCGGCGAGGGCGTCGGCGTCTTTGGCCAGCTTCTGCACGTCGATCTCGCGATCGCCGTAAAGCGCCGTGGGCGAAACGAGCTGGAACTTGTCCGGCGCCTTCGCCAGCGCCTCGCGAAAGCCGTACGACATGTACTGTGCTGCCCGCTTCGACGCGCTGTCCGCTGGATGAACGACGACGACGACGGATTGCGGCGAAGCGTGGGCCGCACCGCCGAGCGCGAGAACGATGAGGGCAACGCCCGCGCTGACGTGTTTTTTACGCTGCATAATTTTGCGACGAGCTTTGAGGGTATGGCAGAGGAGATGTGTGTTTTCAAGAAAAGCGGGCGCCGTCGCCTGGCCTAAGACGCAGCGCGTCGGTGTGCGTTGCACCCCGCGAGGCTTCGAACAACGCGGCGTCTACGTGTGCAACGGCGCCTGGAGCCGCACCCGCGGCCTGCTCGGGCGTCCCGAAGATTCGAGCGCGCTGCTGTTTCCCTGCGGGTCCGTTCATACTATTGGCATGCGGCGCGCGATCGATGTGATTTATTTGAGCCGGGCCGCGCGCGTGGTGAGAATAGTGAGTGCCCTACGGCCCCTTCGCGCCAGCGTTGGACCGCGCGGCAGCTTCGCGGTGTTGGAGGTCCCTGCGTCTTCGGGACGGATGTTGCAGGTCGGCGACGAGCTCGAGTGGATGAGCGAGGAAGAGCAGGCATGAAGATCCGGTACGCCGGTGGAACGCACGTCGGGATGAAGCGCGGTCACAACGAGGATTCGTTCTTCCTCTTGGCCGATCAGAATCTCTACGTCGTCGCCGACGGCATGGGCGGCCACAACTCGGGCGAGGTGGCGTCGCAGATCGCAGTCGAGACGCTCGCGAACTTCTTCCGCGAGACGGAGCAGGACGAGGATCTCACCTGGCCGTTCAAAGAAGATCCGGCGATGCGCTACGAGGAGAACCGGCTCTCGACCGGCATCAAGCTCGCAAACCTGCGCATCTATGAAATGGCCGCGTCGGACGAGAAGCACCGCGGCATGGGCACGACGATCGTGTCTTTGTACTTCGGCAAAGAAGGCGCCTACCTCGGCCACGTCGGCGACTCGCGCGGCTATCGCGTGCGCTCGGGCGAGATCGCGCAGATGACCGAAGACCACAGCTTGTTGAACGACTACTTGAAAGTGCACAAGCTGACGCAAAAAGAGATCGAGAACTTCCCGCACAAGAACGTCATCGTGCGCGCGCTCGGCATGAAGGACTCGGTGATCGTCGACGTCAAGCGCCTCGATCTGCGCTCCGGCGACTTCTACCTGCTCTGCTCCGACGGCTTGAGCGGCATGGTGCCGGACGACTCGATCCGCGACGCCGTGGTGAAGAACGGCGACAACATCGAGCAGGCGGTGCAAGACTTGATCGCCCTCGCCAACAAGAACGGCGGCCTGGACAACGTCACCGTCGTGCTCGTTCAAGCCGTGTAGCCTTTGGCCAAGGTCGGGCTCTTCGATCATCCTGCCTTGACGCGACACCAGCCGGGCGCGCTGCATCCCGAGCGGCCTGCCCGCGTGCTTGCGGTGCGCGAAGCCCTGGAGACGAGCGGGCTCATGCGCCACTTGAATCCGTTCGAGGCGCCGCTCGTCGACGCCGCCCACGCGCTGCTCGTACACGCGACGGACGTGCTCGAGCGACTGAAGCGCACGGCGAGCGCTGCGGAGACACACTTCGATCCCGACACCGTCGCCTCAGCGGGATCGTACGAAGCGGCGCGCGCCTCCGCCGGCGGCGCGGTCGCTGCGGTCACGCGTGTCCTGCGCGGCGATCTCGACTCGGCGTTCGTCATCGCGCGACCGCCGGGCCATCATGCCGAGCACGATCGACCGATGGGCTTTTGCTTGTTGAACAACGTGGCGATCGCCGCACGCGCAGCGATCGCGTCGGGCCGCGCCGAACGCGTGTGCATCCTCGACTGGGACGTGCACCACGGCAACGGCACGCAGTGGTCGTTCTACGACGACCCTCGCGTTCTCTACGTCTCGCTGCACCGCTTTCCGTTTTATCCAGGCACCGGCGCCGCCGAAGAGATCGGCAGCGGCGCGGGCGCGGGCACGACGCTGAACATTCCGCTCAGCGAAGCGCAGGACGACGCCGTTTACCACGCGGCCTTCGAGCGCGTGATCTTGCCGAAGCTCGGGGCGTTCGCGCCGTCGCTCCTCATCGTCTCGGCGGGCTACGACGCGCACGCGCGCGATCCGCTCGGGGGCATGCGGCTCACGCACGGCGCGTACGCGGACATGACGAAGATGCTCGTCGACTTCTGCCGCGCGCATTCGGTCGCCGGGCCGGTGCTCGTGCTCGAAGGCGGCTACGCGTTGGACGGCCTCGCGCAGTCGGTCGTCGCGAGCGTGGAGCAGCTGCTGCAGCCGACTTACGAGGCGCCGTCAGGGAGCGTCGTGGGGGCGATTGCCGCGGAATTCGATGCCCTCCGCGCTTTGCACCGGCTCTAGAGGCCTGAGTCCGCTTTGTAAAACTCTTCGTTCCCGTCGTCCTTCTTCTGGCCGGGCTTCGGCTCGGTGCCCTTCTTGAAGTACTCGGTCACGCTGCGTCCGGTTCCGTCGGCGCGGTCGCCCGTCTCCGGATTGATCGGCACGCTGACGACGCCTTCGGGCATCGGGATCGGTGGCTGATCGACGTTCTTCAACGCCGCGATCATATAGTCGGTCCAAATCGGCAATGCGGCGCGGCCGCCGAACTCGTTGGCGCCGAGCGGGCGTTCGTTCTTGTCGTGGCCGACCCAGACCCCGGTGACCATGTCGCGCGTGAAGCCCATGAACCACGCGTCGAACTGATCGTTCGTCGTGCCGGTCTTGCCCGCCGCCGACTTGCCGAGGCGCGACGCGTAGAAGCCGGTGCCGCCGTTGACCACGTTCATCATCTGCCGCGTCATGACGTACGCCGTGCTTTCGTCGAGCACCTTTTCACGCGGGTTGAAGATCGCGTCGCGCGCCGCCAGCAGCCGTGAGACGACGGGGAGCGCGCTGTCGGTCAGGTGCGAGTGATCTTCGAGCACGCGACCCTCGCGATCGACGACGCGGCGAATGAGTTGGTAGCGCGGCTTGTACCCTTGCGCGGGGTACACGCCGTAGACCGTCGAGAGATCCCACATCGTGACGCACGAGGCGCCGAGCGCCATGCCGAAGTCGCGGTTGATCTTCGTCGTGATGCCGAGCTTACGCGCGTATTGGATCGCCATCTCCATGCCGACTTTTTCCAGCGTCTTCACCGCCGGGATGTTCATCGACATCTGAAACGCTGTCCGCACCGTCACGTCGCCCTTGAACTCGGCGTGCGAGTTCTCCGGCTTCCAGCGCACCTTGTTGTCCGGATCGTCGAACACGATCGGCGAGTCTTGCAGGATCGTGGCCGGCGAGAAGTTGAGCTTCGGGTGATCGAACGCCGCCGTGTAGATCACCGGCTTGAACGAGCTGCCGGGCTGGCGGCAAGACTGCATGGTGCGGTTCAGCTCGGAGGCGTCGTAGTTGTAGCCGCCGACCATCGCGTGCACGTAGCCCGTGTGTGGGCTGGCCGAGAACAACGCCGACTCGGCGATCGGCTCTTGCTCCAAGCGCACGAAGGGCAAGTCGTCGGTGAACTTCGGCGGCCCCTCCTTGTTGCTCTTCATCGCGATGATCGTCGCCTTGGTCGTGGGCTTCACGAACACGACGTCGCCGCGCTTCAGCACCTTCTTCGCGCTGTCCTGCAGCTGATATTCGTAGGCGATGACCGGGTTCGGCTTCCGCGCCCAGCGCATCGCCGAGATCGGGATCTGCGCTTTGATCTTCACGCCGATGTCCACGATCGCGCGTTGATCGCTCACCTCGGTGACGAGGCCGAGATAGAACGTGTTGTCCTGGAGCTCGTCTTTTTCGGTGACGAGCTTCTCCAAGATCGGCTGGTACTTCTCGAGGAACGCCTTCTCGTCCTTCTGCGCGATCTCGAGCAGCGGACCACGAAAGCCCTGGCGCTTGTCGAGATCGGAGAGGCCCATGGCGACGGCGCGCTCGGCGGCCTTCTGCTTCTCCATGTCGATCGTCGTATAGACCTCGAGGCCTTCTTCGTAGAGCGCCTTCTCGCCGTATTTGTCGGCGATGTGCCGGCGCACGGTCTCGACGAAGTGCGGCGCCGTCTTCCTGAACACGTCCTCGTTCGGATAGACCTTGAACGGCTCCTTCAATGCCTGCTCGTGCTGCGCCTTGGTGATGAAGTTCTCCTCCATCATGCGCCGCAAAACGTAGCGTTGGCGCTCGCGCGCGCGCTCCGGATGCGCGAAGGGCGAGAAGGTGGACGGCGCTTGCGGCAGCCCGGCGATCAACGCCTGCTCGCTCAGCGTCAGCTCGTCGACGTTCTTGTGAAAGTAGTTCTCCGCAGCCGCTTGCACGCCGTAGGCGCCGTGACCCAAGTAGATCTGATTCAGATAGAGATAGAGGATGTCCTCTTTCGAGAGCGACGACTCCAAGCGCTGCGCCAAGATGATCTGCGAGCCCTTGTAGCGCGCCTTGGCGTAGAACGACTTCTTCTTCGCGCCCTTGCGCACTTCCGGATCGAGGAATGATTTGGCGACCTGCATCGTGATCGTCGAGCCGCCCTGCTGGCCCTTGGCGGTCATGGTCTTCACCACCGAGCGCACGAGGCCGAAGTAATCGATGCCCTCGTGCTCGAAGTAGCCGTCGTCTTCGCTGGCGATGAAGGCTTGCACGAAGGTCTTCGGAATGCGGTCGAAGGGGATGAGAATGCGGCGCTCGACCGAGAACTCGCCGACGAGCTCGTTGTCGATGCCGTAGACGCGGGTGACGACCTTCGGCTTGTACTCCTGGACCGAGCTGAACTCGGGAAGCCCTTGCGAGAACAGCGTGTAGAACACGAGCCCGATGATCACCGCGACGCCAAAGGACACCGCCGCGCCGTAGGCGACGAACATCACGAGCTTCCGCTTCCAGGTGCGTTCGGCGGGCATGTTCGAGAATTTAACCACGGAATATCCTAACCCGAAGCCCGGCGAGCGTCACGGCCGTGTGGCGGTTTGGTCAAATGCGCCACGTCCTGCAACATGGCGCGCATGGTCACGACGTCTTCTTCGCTGACTTCGCCCGAAAAACGCGCGCGCAAGTACGCCGTGGCGAAGCGCTCACTGAGCGGACGCACCGGCGGATCCTTGTCGGCGACCGCGCGGAAGTAGAGGTTCGGGGGTTGGTGGGCCGGGCGTGGCGCGTGACCACGCTTCTCCATCGCGCGCTCGAAGCGTTTGAACAACCGGCTCGCTTCGACCTCGCGCGGCACCGGCGCCGA
This sequence comes from Deltaproteobacteria bacterium, assembly GCA_020848545.1. Classification (GTDB taxonomy): domain Bacteria; phylum Myxococcota; class JADLHZ01; order JADLHZ01; family JADLHZ01; genus JADLHZ01. Next base: position 22,862 of record JADLHZ010000089.1, read on the forward strand.
GCGCTTGCGCCGCAGGAAGACGATCGCGGCAACGACGATGAGCACACCACCGGCGAAGTGCCACTTGTGCGCGTTCATCCACACCTTCCACGACTGGTTCTCCGGCAGGTCTGTCGTCGGTGCGGCTTCGAACGAATGCTTGATCGAGCGAAGCGCCGAGACCTGGAGATCGAGATCGTACTCGATGACGTAGCGGTTCCAGCGGTAGCGCATGAGGTCCGACACCGCGGCGATCTTCTCCCACACGCCGAAGCTCTCGCGCGCCGACGACACTGGGGTGGGATCGATGCGCCGCCAGCCGCCGTCCTGCGAGCGATACTCGACCCAGCTGTGCGCGCGGTACTCCTGCACCGCGTAGTACTTGCCGTAGGGGTTGAAGCTCGCGCCTTTGTAGCCGCTGACGATGCGCGCTGGCACGCCGCTCATTCGCAGCATCAACGCCAGCGCGCTCGCGTAGTACTCGCAGTGGCCGGCTTTGCGATCGAAGAGAAAGTACGCGAGCGGGCTCGAGCCTTCTGGCGGCGCCTTCATCTCGGTCGAGTATTTGTACTCGACGCCGAAGCCGTTCTTGAGCGCCGTCGCGATCTCCTCGGCGCTCTTTGCGTCGCCACGCCACTGCTTCGCGAGCTCGCCGATGCGCGCATCGGTCGCTGGGACGGCAGTCGCGTCGACGTCGTCTTCCTCGCGGCCGTACGCGTTCGGGTCGAACCAGGCGTCGAGCGTCACAGCCATGCCGAGCGGACGAATAATCGTCACGTCCCCGGAGTCGTCGGTGTAGAGGCGCACGCGCGCGTGGCCGGCGACGAGCGGATTGTCCTGCAGCAGGCGCGCCGTGTGCGTCAGCTCCGGCAGGAACAGGTACTCGCTCTCGGACGGCTCTTGGTAATAGCGAAAGCGCACGTCGTGTTTCACGTCCTTCCGGTGCAGGAGAAACGTGCCATCCGCGCGAAAGTGCACGCCGCTCTGGCCGCGGCTGCTCTTCTGCCAGTGCTTGCCGTCGAAGCGTGAGAGCGTGGCGCCGCGAAAGTAGAGCTGCTCGGGATCGAAGCCCTCGGGCATGTCGAGGAACTCGAGGCGCGCGACGACCGTCGCGTCGTCTTCGAGCTGACCGCTCATGCCGAGCTCGACGCGATCGGAAAAGCCCGTGGCGGTCTGCGACGAGCGCAGCTTCGGCTTGAAGTAGCCGAGGCCCATGCGCGGAAAGAGCATGAAGAACATCGTCGTCTGCAAGAAGACGATCACCGCGAGCACGCTCGTCGTCACCCAGAAGCGCCGCGAGATGCGCAGCTCCCGCGCGAGCTCGGGCTGCGACTCGGCGGCGCGCGTCAGGTGCGTGGTCGTCAGCGCCCAGATCGAGCAGATGATGACGAGCACGAAGTACGGCGCGAAGGCGAAGGTCGCGTTCAGCGCCGAGCCCGCGAGCACGACGACGAAGGAGAGGGTCAGGATCTGCACTGCGTCGTTCGAGGTGCGCTTGGTGAACAGCCGCGAGACCAACACGAGCACGAGGAAAAGCGTGGCGCCCGAAATGATGTCGCGCAAGCCGTTCCACACCTCGAGCAGCACGCCGCCGAGCAGCATGATCAGGCCGAGGACGACGACGCGCGACTCGCTCCAACGTTCGCGGAGGCGATACGGCACGACGAGCGAAGCGCAGGTGGCGGTGAAGATGCCGGCGACGAGCGGCCACTCGAAGGCCTCTGCGGAGAACACAGTGCCGAGTGCGCTGAGCACGAGGAGATAGAGCGCCATCGTTTGCGCTCGATAAATATTCATGGCGCTCCGCAGGCTTTGCGCTTGTTCATCCGTCCACCCACACGACCGGCGCGCGGCCGAGGTTCGGCGGTGGCACGCTGCCCTTCGCGCCGATCGCCGTCTGACCGAGCATCGTCAGCAACGCGCGTTCGTGGGCAGCGCCCGTCGAGATCGGCGCCGTCGCGTCGCCGAGGAACAACCCGGTCGGTGCGCCGGCGCGCATGCGTTCGACCACGCAACCGGCGGCCTTCTCGAGCGCGCGCTCGAACGCTTCGTCGCCTGCCTCACCCCGCACGCCGACGATCACCGCGTCGCTCGCGTCGGTGGCGCGACGGATCGCGACCATGTTTTGGCGGCCAGCGCTCTTGCCCCACGCGATGTTGCGGATGTCTTCGTCGGGCTGCGCTTCGCGTACGTCGTACGGTTCGATCGCGTGCCCGGGCTTCTGCCGCGTGTGCGCACCGATCGCCGTCGGCGGCAGCTGCAGCGCGTCCGAGAGCTCTTGCGGCGCCGGCGCCACCGTCAGCTTCACGCTCGGCAGGAACACGCGGATCTTGCGGAAGAGGCCGAAGGGATACTCGGTCTCCATCGAGACTTCGTCGATCTCGTAGTCGCCGCGCTCGTCGAAGATCACCTCGCCGCGGATCGAGCGCTGCTCGTTCTTCGGCACGTGGACGATGGTGACGCGCTTCTTCAAGAGCACCGGCTCGGTGTCTTCGCTCCACGCGCTCTTGGCATGAAACGACACCTCCATCACCAAGGAGAACGCGTCGCGCCGCTCGTGGGTGTTCGTGACCGTGAACTCGACGATGTGCGGGCGCGTGGCGATGGCGAGCGTCTCGGTGCGCATGTCGAGCTTCAGATCGCGCACGTTCCACTCGGAGAGGATGCCCGACACGGTGATGATGCTGAGCAAGAGGCCGAGGCAGAGGAAGAGCAGGTTGTTGCCCGAGTTCAACACACCGAGGCCGAGCGCGAGCGTGATGCCGACGAAGATCTTGCCTTGGCGCGTGATGATCAGGCGGCGGTTGGTGGCGAAGAAGCCACGGCGTTTGCGTTCCACGGGCGGCTCCTCAGGTCGGGACGGCGACCTTGGCGAGGATGTCCTTCAACGCCGCCTCGACCGCGATGCGATCGAGCTGCTGCGTCGCGTGGCGCAAGGTCACGCGATGGTTCATCACCGGCAGCCACAGTTGGCTCACGTCGTCAGGGATGGTGAACTTCCTGCCGCGCAGCCACGCGAGGCCGCGGCACGCGTTGACGAGCGACACCGCCGCGCGCGTCGAAGCGCCGAGCTGAAAGTCCGGCGACTCGCGCGTGGCACGGCAGAGCGCCACGGCGTAGTCGGCGATCGCAGGATCGACGCGCACCGCTTGCACTTCGTCCATCGCAAGGCGCAGCTCGTCGCTCGTGATCACTTGCTGCACTTTGTCGGCACGCACGGGCGCGCCGCCGTTCATCACGATCTCGCGCTCGCTCTGCGCGTCGGGATAGCCGACCGAGAGGCGCATCAAGAAGCGGTCGAGCTGGTTCTCCGGCAACGGGTGCGTACCTTGGGCGTCGAGCGGGTTCTGCGTGGCGACGACCCAAAACGGCTCCGGCAGCTTGTGGCTCTGGCGCTCGACCGAGACGGTGCCCTCGCCCATCGCCTCGAGCATCGCGCTCTGCGTCTTCGGCGTGGCGCGGTTGATCTCGTCGAGCAGGAGCACGTTCGTGAAGATCGGACCCGGCTTGAACTCGAACTGCGAGGTCTTCTGATCGTAGATGACGACGCCGGTCACGTCTGACGGGAGCAAGTCGGCGGTGCACTGCACGCGGCGAAACGCGAGGCCGAGCGTGCGCGAGAGGACCAAAGAGAGCGTGGTCTTGCCGACGCCCGGCACGTCCTCGAAGAGCACGTGGCCGCGCGCGACGAGCGCCACGAGCGCCATCTCGATCACTTGGCGCTTGCCTTTGATCGATCGCTCGACGTGTTCGACGAGACGCGTCAGAAGCTCGGCGTCGGTGCCCGGTTGGCCCTTGGCAGGCGCTTTGTCGGCGATCTTCAGCATGAAACCGCTAGCCTCCGAACAACCGAGCGAGCGTGAACAACATTCTGCGGCAGGCGAGCCGGAAGCGGATCTTGAACGGCAGCGGCGCCGTGCGGGCGATGCCGACGACGGCGTCAATCGGGATCGGACCTTCGCCGTGGCGCATGGCATCGCCCCACAGCCACACTTGGTTCGCCCGCAACTTCACGACTCGATGCAAGGTGGTGACGCCAGCGAACACCGCAAGCACCACCTCGCCTACATGCGGCGGTCGGGTGACGGGATCGATCATCACGACGGTGCCGTCTTGCAGGTGCGGCTCCATCGAGCGGCCGCGCGGCTTGAACAGAATCGGCTTTCCCGACCGCAATTTCTCGACGAACGCGACTTCATCCTGCGCTTGCGCACGTGCTGAGATGGGAATCTCACTCATTCTGTGGAAATAGTGCCACATCCGCTGCGGCCGGCCGCAAAATATGCGACGGTTAAGCGTGGGTGACGCGCTAGCAAAGCTCGAAGCGGCGGCCTGGCGCGCGGTCGTTCCGCTTTATGTCACCGTAGAGCTCACGCGCCGCTGCAATCTGAATTGCGACCACTGCTATGTCGATCACCACATCAAAGATCAGCTGAGCGTCGAGCAGCTCGACAAGATCTTCGCCGACGTCGCGCGCGCCGGCGGGCTCTTCTTGGGCTTCACCGGCGGCGAGGTCGGGCTGCGTAAGGATCTGCACGAGATCATCGCCGCCGCGCGCCAGTACCGCTTCAACGTGAAGCTGCTGTCGACCGCGACGTTGTTCTCGCAGGAGGACATCGAGCGGCTCGCGGCGAGCGGCGTGCGGCAAGTGAAGGTGTCGATCTACTCTGCGTCACCTGCGGTGCACGATCGCGTCGTCCGCCGCGCCGGCGCGCACGCGCTGTCATTGCGCGGGATCCGCCGCCTGCTCGACGCCGGCATCGAAGTGACGATGGCGTGCCCGATCATGCGCGAGAACAAAGACGAGATCGCGAGCATCGTGGCGTTGGCCGATTCGCTCGGCATCCGCGCCGAGTTCGACGGCCGCGTGAATCCGATGGAGAACGGCGGCACCGATCCCTGCTCGTTGCGCATCACCGCCGGCGAGCTCGCAGCGTCGTTCAACGCGGCGCCGGGCCTCGCCGAGTATCTCATGAAGGGCGGTAGCTCGTGGGAGAACGGCGGCCTCCTACCGCCGCGCGATCCGGACGAGCACGTTTGCAGCGCCGGCAACACGCTGTGCTTCATCGACTCACGCGGCGACGTGTTCCCATGCGTGTGGTGGCGCGAGAAGATCGGCAACGCGCTTTCAGATGGGTTCTACGAGCTATGGAAGACGTCGCGGGTATTTGCGCGCATCCGCCAGTTCAAGCTGAAGGACTTGCACGAGTGCCAAGATTGCTCGCTACAACAGCACTGCAGCGTGTGTCCGGGCGTCGGATACCAAGAGCGCGGCGACGCGGCGCTGGCGGGATCCTCTGTGTGCAACACCGCCGCCGCGAACAAGCTCTTCTATGATTACGAGCGGCACCGCGTGCCGTACGAAGATCCGGGCTACGTCGTGCTCGGCGCGACCGGCGCGAAGGGCGTGGCGCGTGGGATGTCGAAGCGCACGAAGCTGCCGATCCTCGGGTAAAAAGGTCCCAGGGACCTATTTTCTGTCCAACTTCTGGACAGTCGCCCCGGGTGTACAGAATCTGGACAAAATAAAGGTCCCTGGGACCTTTTTCACGGCGTGAACACCTTGGCGATCGCGACGCCGTAGGGCTTCGCCTTCTCTTCCGCCGGGAAGGGCAGGTTCGCCAGATCGAGGCCCATGCGCGGCGCGAAGTTCTTGATCGCCACGGTGCCGCCGTCTTTGTTCACGCCGAACATGCCGCGAATGTCGTTCATGACGGTCTTCTTCGCGCTGACGCTCGACGAGTCGGCGGCGCCGAGATCGACGAGCGCGACCGGCACCTTCGGATCCATGACGACGTTGTCCTTGAACTCGTACGGGTAGTCGTCTTCCATGTGCGGCTTCAGGACGACGATCTGGTGCTTCGGGTTCGGGCCGAACTTGCCGGTGAAGACGCCGGCTTCCGGGCGCGCGTCGCCGAACAGGGTCGCGTTCATGTAGAAGAGGTTCGAGACGAACTTCATCTTCGGCATGCGCCCGGTCGGCCAGTCGTGCTGCATGGCGCCGCCGGCGTTGTAGGCGAAGAGATTGCCCTCGACGACGAGCTCTTGGCACGCGTCCTTGTGCCACAGCTCGAGCGCGCCGACGTTCGACGAGGTCGGATCCGGATTGTACGGCCAGTTCAAGATCACCGAGTTGTTCTTGAAGTTGATCGTCTTCGTCTTGAAGCCCTTGTAGAGCGCCGGGAAGAACTTCACCGGGATGATCGTGTTCAGGAAGAAGTTGTTCTGGATGTCGGCGACGGCGTCGTTCGACATCGGCGAGTGATACACTTCGAACGCGCGCTGCGCCCCGTTCAAGAACACGTTGTCGGCGATGACCAGGTGGTTCGTCACCACTTGCTTCAACGCGATCAGCGGGATCGTGCGCGACGTTCCTTTGAGCAAGCTGTTCGTCTTGGCATCGTACTTGTTCGACGGCGCCGCATCGAGCACAAAGCCGCTGATGACGAGCGTGCCGATCAAGGTCTTGTTGCCGCCGAAGTTGAAGAACGCGTCCGGGCGACCATCGTCCGAGAGGATCTCACTCGGACACTTGAACGGGTTGCGCTCCTTCCAATCAGGGCAATAGCCGCCGAGGATCATGAGCGAGCCCTTCGGCGCGGTGAGGCCGCCTTGCGAGAAGCCGAAGAGCCCGCCCTCTTTGCCGGAGAACATGATGCGCACGTCGTTCTCGGTGTTCTGGAGGAGCTCGCCGGCCTTGGCGAAGCCCTTCGCGAGCTTCGGAAACCAGAACGAGGTCTTCCCGTCGGCCATGGCTTCGGCCGCCTTGTGCGCGGGTGTGTCGCGCTCGGCGACGTAGATCTTGATGGTCTCGGCGCGGGCCGTGGCGGTGACCGCGAAGCAAAGGGCGAAGACGGCGAGTGAAGTTCGTTTCATGGCACGTGTTCATGCCAGAAGCGGGCAGCGGCGCAAGATTCAGGAACCTTGACGAGAAATCGGCGCGCGCTCGCAGCTCGCGATCTTGCCTTGGCACGCGAGCGCTTGCCGCTCGAACACTTCTTCGGTCGTGATCGCCGGCGGCTCGTACGGGCGCCGCTCCTTGCGTTCGAGCGGCTTTTTGTCGTCGTCCGGCTTCATCGCCACAACCATAGCGCAGAATTCGTCGTGCTGCCCAGCCGTCCCGCAGCGCCGACCTGCGACGCGCCGGCGCCAGCGTGCGTCTTCGCGTCGAACACGTTCACGCCCGGGCCGTTGCCGGCGCTCGCGTTGCCGCTGATCTCGGCGATCACCCGAAACACGTTGCCGTTGTCGCAGGTCGTCGGCTCGCGCGTCACCACGTAGAGGCGCGAACGGAAGCTGGTGCCGCCGGACTCGCCGACGAAGAAGTCGGCCTTGCCGTCGCCGTTGAAGTCGCCGGCTGGCGCGGCGCTGTTGCCCTTCGGAAAAATGTTCTCTTCGAGCGGTGGGTTCGTCACGTGCTTCGTCACATTGCACGAGTCGTCGAGCGACGGGCCGAAGGCGCTGATCGGATGCAGGTCGTTGATCTCGTGCGCGTTCGGGCGCGCGACGGTGGTCATGCTCGTGCACGTTGGGCCGGGCGCGAAGAAGTCGTCGCTGCCGGACAGCGCACGCAGGCTGCCCTTGTCGGGTGCACCGACGCGCGAGCGCACGAGCAACCAGTCGTGCGTCGCGTCGCTCAAGCGGCCGACGTTCGCGATGTTGAGCAGCGTCTCCGGGGGCGCAGTGTCGCAACGCTGTAGCGCAGCACCGGCGCCGCCCTTATAGAAACGGATCACCGTCTCCGGGCATGTGGAGAAGAAGCCGTACGACGACGCCACGTCGCGCTTGCCGTCGCCGTCCATGTCTGGCACCGCGACGGCGACGTCGTAGGTCGGAGGGCCACAGTCGTTGAACGGCCCGAGGCGCGTGACTGCTGCGTTCTGGCCCGCCGTGAGCGCGCGCAGATCGAGCACGGTCGTCGACGCCGGCGGGCTCAGGGCGAACAACGGCGCGCCGCCTTTCAAGATGAACGCTCCCGGTCCGCTCGCGTCTTGCATCGACGCGTCGGCGATGACGAGATCATCGGGGCCGTTCGTCGCGTTGACGTGACCCGCCTGCATGTCCCAGCCGAGCAAGCCGAACGACGAGAAGACCGGATCGAGCGTGGCGCTGCCGCCGTGGATGATCACGTGTGGACACTTCGGCGTCGGCACGAGCGCGAAGCCGCAGCTCGCTTCACGCAAGAGCTTCGGGTTTGTGCCGCTCGAGTCGCCGGTGCCGTAGTAGATGTAGACGGTGCCGGAAGGCTGGCCGTCCGGGCCGTAGCCGCTCGGCGCGGAGATCGCGAGATCGGCAGCGCCGTCGCCGTTGAAGTCGCCGCCGGCCATCGCTTGTCCGAAGTACTGCGCGAACGCGGTCGGGCTTCCGGGCGGCGGCGGCAAAATGATCTCGCGCGGGGTGAAGCGCTCACTCGCCGGAGCGAACGCGGCGTTGCGCGCTTTCTTCGACGAGTACAAGCGCACGCCGCCGTTCTCGCTGGCGACGGCGATCTCGACGCCGCCGTCGCCGTCCATGTCGCCGACCGCGATCGCCGAGTAGACTTGCCCGCCGGCCCAGGTGTCGAGCGCCGGCGGTGAATCGTCGGCGCGATCGCCTGCCGCGCGCGTTCCCGTGCGGGTCATCGGCGAGAGCGGTGCGCCGATCGGCACGAGCGGCGACACGCGCATCACGCTCACCGGATCGCTGAAGTTGCCGACGTCGTCCTCCGCGCGCACGGCGAAGCACAGGCGCTGGTGCACCGGCACGCCGCCGGTCACAGAGAGCGTCTGCGTTTGCCCGGGCGCGAGCACCGGCGTCGCCGCGGTCGGGACGAAGAGCGCGCTCATCGCCGTCACGCCCGATGTCAGTAGAGTATTACACAGCGCCGCGCTCGTCGGCTGATCGTCCGTGATGCCGACTTGCACGCGGTACGCGGCGACGTTGCCGACGCTGCCGCCCGCGGCGCCGCGCGAGGTGAAGCGCAGCACGGCCTTGCCCGTGCGTGCGTCGCACTTGCCGCCCGCACACAGCGCTGCGCACGCAGCGTCGTCGGCGTAGAGTCCGGCGTCTGCCGGCGCCGGCGTCGGCGACAGCGACTGTCCGAGGCACACGATCGCGTCGTTCACCGCGGCTGGCGGATCGACGTTGACGCGCATCCGCAGGCTCTTGTCCGTCGCCGGCATGCCGTTCTGTGATGTCGTCGCGCAGTCGCCGGCGAGGTTGCACACCGTCGCCGTGATCACCTGCGTCGTGGTCGTCGCCGGCGCGCCTGCGGTCACTGCCGTAGGAATACTGACGTCGTTCGAGAACGTGGCGGCGTTGGCAGCGACCGTCGTCTGCGTCGTTCCGGTCATGGTCGTCACCGAGCTCGTCAGCTTCGCCGTCCCGCCGTTGGCGTCCTGCACGGCGAGCTTCACGGCGAGACCTAGCCGGAATTGAAAGCCCGGCGCCGGCTGCGCGTCGAGGAGCAGCCCGAGCGCTTCAGTCCCCGGCCCTTCGATCGCCCGCACGGTCATGCCCGGCGTCGCCCCCGGCGCCGCGTTGAAGTGCGCGTCGGCGAGCCACTGCGGGTCGAAGGTGACGCTCGGGGCGACGTTCACGGTGTTGATGCCCGAAACCTCGTTGATGCCGATGACGTCGCTGACGCTGCAGTCGTTGCCTTGGTGCAGCTCGGCGCGAATCGTGTACGGCGTGCCCGTCGGCAGCGAGACGTTACCGAACACCAGGTTCTGCGGGTTCGTCGCCGGCGCGCTCACGACTTGATCCACGGACACGCTCGCCGCCGGCACCGTGAGCCGCACGCAACGCGACGCCGCTGGCACCGATGGCGTGAACAACAGGCTCACGCGCAGATCGGTCGCGAACTGCGTGCCGACCGGCGTGACGACCACGTTGTGCCGCACGCCGAGCGTGTCGCCCGACTGCAGTGGACGTCCGAGATCGCCTGCGCCCGGCGCGTTGTCGAAGCCGCGCTGGATCGCGACGATGGCGCCGGAGAACGCGTCGAGCTCCACGTGGCGCGCGGCCGACGTCGAGAAGTTGCCGTAGCGATCGCGCGCTTCGAGGCGCAGCCGCCAGAAGGTCGCCCGCTCGAGGCCCGGCGCTCCGTTCGGCGCAAGCGCTTCGATCAACGCCGCCGCGAGATCGGCCGCAAGCCCGCCCTTCTTGCTCGCATGCACCTCGATCGCCGGCGCGAGCGGCATGCCCGACGCATCGAGCGGCTCTCCGAGCAAGCGCACGGTGTAAGCGCACGAGTCTCCCGCGATCTGACACGCCGTCGTCTGCGTGCCGCTCGTGGTCAGGCGATACACTCCGCTCGCGTACCAACGCGGACACAAGGGTGGCGGCGACGGCGACGTTCCGGGATCGCCCGGCTGATCCGGACACTCGCCAGGATCGTCGTCGAAGCCGATCTCACAGCCGCTCGAGCTGAAGCTGCTGCACGTGCCAGGGACGGCGCTCACTTCGAGCACCGGCGCGCCGTTCGTCGCCAGCGTGTCGACGGTGTAGTCGACGGCGCTGGCGACCGTCACGTTGCCGGCGCCATCGGCCGCTTCGCCGACGACGGCGTTCGTTCCTTCGGCGAGGTTCGTCGCGATGATCGGCATCGCGCTCGAGCCCATCGCGAGCCCTGGCGCGCTGCAGGCCGTGAGGCAACGCGTGCCGCTCGTGCGCACACACACGCAGCCGCCGCCGAGCTGCAGGTCGTCGGCGACGCCGAGCAGCACGTCGACGTTGCGGCCGGTCGGTGCGAGGCACAAGCCCGGTGTCAGGCACGTGTACGGCGCTTGATCGGGCTGCGCGACGAGCAACACCGGCGGCGAGAGATCGACGACCACGCTCACGGTCTGCATGCGCGAATTTCCGCTCGGCGTGGTCGTCACGAGCGTCAGCGTGTGCACGCCAGAAACGAGCGCGGCGATCCCGCTGAACACGATGCTGTTGCCGCTGAACATCGCGGTGCCAGCGAGCGCGCCTTGCAACGACGAGCTCACCGACGCCGTGGCGAGGTCATTCGTCGCCGACGGGAAGGTGAAGGTCAGCGAACCGATCTGTAACGATCCGCCGTTGACCGTTCCTTCAGCGCGATAGGTCGAGCCGTCGTAGACGTTGCTACCGAGCTGCAGGACGATCGGATTCGCCTTGTCGTTCGCCAAGATGTTGCTCATCGAGGTCACGCTCGAGATCGTCGGCGGCAGCACCGAGTCGACGCGCACCGGGAACGACATCTGCGCCGGCGAGACTCCGAACGCGCCGCTCATCGGCACCACTTCTACAGCGAGGCCGTAGGGCGTGGCGCCGCTGTCGATGAGCCGCACGTTGCCGAAGATCTTCTGCGTGACGTTGCCGCCGAGCGACACGCTCTGGCCGCTCGCGAGGACCTTCCCCGGTACGTGCGCGCACGGCGCAGCGCTCACCAACGCCGGATCGTTCGCCGTCGAACAGAGGTGCACGTCGGCGCCGGCCGGCAGGTTCAAGATCGTGACGAGGACTGAAGCCTGCACGCCGGCGTTCACCGGGTCTTCGTCGTCGTTCGTCGCGTTCAGGAACGTGACGGTCGTTGTATCGACGAAGTCGACGCGCGGCGTGCGGAAGCTGACGACCGGCGTCGTCGGATCGATCGTCGGGGTGCACACCGCCGACTGCGCCACGTTGTCCGCGGCATCGTGCGCTGCGCCGACGAACGACGCGGTATACGTGGTGGCCGGCGACGGCACTGGAAACGCGATGGTCACGTCGGCAGCGTTTCCGAGGACAGGGCCAGTCGCGCTGACGACACCGTTCGGCGCGGTCGTCGTCACCGTCACGAGCGCGCCATCGAGCACGTCGGTCGTCGTGTACTCGGCGCGGTGCTCGACGGCGTTGAACGTTCCGGCGTCGTCGAAGGGATTGAACTGCGCGATCGTCATCGGGCACGCGTCGAGCGTCACGGTCGGCGGCACGCGATCCACAAGCGGCGTCACCGATCCCGTCGCCGACAACGCGCCGAACGCGTTCGGCACGTCCGCGTCGAGGCGAACCTGCTCGCCGGCCGGCATCAACGTCGGCGACAACGTCAGCGCGCGAAACGTCGCTTGGCCGCCGGTGATCGGCGCCGTCGCAGAAGCGATCAGCGTGTCGGCCGGCAGCGCGAAGACTTGCAAGGTCGCGAGCGTGCCGTCGTCGGCGCCGACCGCGATCGTCACGTCTTGCTGATAACCCGCCGTCGCGCTCACGTCCGGCGCGAGCGCGTTGAAGTAGTACGCCGGCGCGCTCAGATGCACGCCCGTCGCGTCGAGGAAGGTCACGCCCGGCGCGCTGCTCCGATAGTGGAAGAGCAAACGCTGCGACGTGAAGGTGTCGCCGCCGCCGGTGCAGCGCACGAGGAAGGTGTGATCGCCGTCGCTCAACGCGCCGAGCGCGACCGCGCCGAAGCTGACGCTCGTGGCCGTCGAGCCCACGACCGACGCGCCGGCGATCGCCGCGTCGTCGCGATAGAGATCGCAGTCTTTGCTGCCGCTGTCGGTGTCGAAGCTGACCGTGACGCTGCCGGGGCCGAGCTCGGCGCCATACAATGGGCTCGTGAGCTGCACGCGGCGATTGGCGTTCGCGCCCGCGTTCACCGTCACGTCGAGGCTCACCCACGGCGAACGCACGGGTGGCAGCTTCGTCGCGTTTTCGGTCACGCGCAGCCACAAGCGCACGGTGTCGTTGGCCCACAGGGAAAAATCGATGTCGGAGAGATCGAGCACGCCGCCCGCAGGCACCGTCGCGCTGCGCGTGATCCACACGTCGCTCGCTGCCGGGGTCACGACGCCCGTGCCGGTGACTGCGAGCTCGACTGTCGCCGCGGCAGGCACCGCGTTCACGCGCGCCAGGACACGCACGTCGAAGCCGTCGGTGAGATCGGCGTCTTGATCCGGCGCCGCCAGCAGGACGGGCGGCGACGCGAGCCCGGTGATTCCGTTGACGCCGGTGAACGCAATCGTCGGCGCGCCGTTCGACACGAACACGTTGCGGGTGAGCGTCGTCGTGTTCTTCTTCGCCCCGTTGCGATCGTCGACCTCGACGCGCAGCACAGCACCCGGGGCCGCGACGGTCGCGCTCAAGGTGACGAAGATCTGCTCCCCCATCAGCGTCGCCGCCGGCACGAGCTCCGAGTCAGCGAGCGCCGCGCCGTTGTACACGCGCACCTCGCGCTCTTGCGGCTCGCCGTCGAGCTGCACGACGACGGACAGCGCGCCTGCTGGGACCACGTCGCCGTCGCGCGGCGAAGACACGTCGGCAAACGGCGCCGTCGCGTCGACCTGCACTTTGATCTTCGGCGAGCGCACGACGTGGGTGTTCAAGAGCGTCGCCGTCGCTTCGATGCCGTCGATGATCCCGCTCGGCGCCGGGCCGTCGCTCAAGCTCACCGGCACGATCTGCGGAGACGCCGAGTAGGTAAAGAACGTCGGCGCTTGGCCTGGGACGACGACCGATCCCGGCCGCCCGTTCAGGTGCGCCGCGTGCGCGATCTCGACGGTGAACGGCGCTTGCAGGCCCGGCGTGCCAGCGTCGACGTCGTCTTGCAGCGTGAGCAGCGTGATCTGCTCGGGCGACGCTGTGTAGCTCGGCATGGTGATCGCGAGCTCGGCGTCGATGACCACGGCGACGAAGGTGATGACGCGCACCACGGCGTTCCCGGCGGCATCGCGCACCGTGAACAACAACTCCGTCGGCCCGTCGACCAATGTCACGCCGGGGATCGTGAAGCGCCCGATGCTCGCCGTCTGATCGAAGCACTCCTTGTCGGCCGGGTTCGCGAGCACGGCCTCCGCTTCGTAGTCCGTGATGACGCCATCGGCGTCGGTGACCCGCAGGAGCTGCACGGCGCCCTCTTCGATCCCGAGCGCTTCGCCGCGCGCGGTGATCTGAAAGCCGGGGAGCATCGGGTCGTCGTCGAGCAGCATCGGCGCCGAGCCCGAGTCCGGCGCAACGAAAGACACGAGCGGCGGCATCGTGTCGACGACGTATAGATTGTCGAGCGCGCGTCCTTCACGACCGCCCGCTTCGCTCACCGTCGCAAAAACGATGTTCGCATTTTGATACATCGGCACGTCGGCAAAGGTGACGAGGCCGCCGCTCACCGTGCCCATGATCGACCGAGAAGCCGGCAAGCGGCACTGGGTGGCGCCCGCGCTCTCGTCGTACACGGTGCCGTCGACAACCAAGGTCGCAGTGCTGCCGTCCGCGCACGTCGTCGACAGCACCACTTGCCGCGCCGGCGCGAGCGTGCCGGCGTCGCCGTCCTTCAGCGGATCGTGCAGGAACGAAAAACCGTCGGGGGGCTGCAGCTCCGCGAGGCAACGTCCGGTGTCGACGACGACGTCGGCGGTCGCTTCCTTCGGCAAGAGATCACCGCGCACTTCGAGCGTGTTCGGCCCTTCGGCGAGGTCGACGCTGGGGGCGACGGCACGGCCGCGCGCATCGAGCACCACCGTCTTCGGCCGCCGCGCGTGCACACCGACGGTGAGCTCCGTCCCTTCCGCCAAGCCGACGCACCCGATCGCCAAGTCGAGCTGCACGCCGGGCCGCAGCGCATCGACGTCGTCCGGCGTGCCGAGCAGGTCACCGTCGCGCGGCGCGATGAAGTCGCAGATCGAGCCCGTGCCATCGACGGTGACGGTGATCGCGGTCTCCACCCCGCGCGACGACGCGACGAGCGTGACCTCGCCGACCGGCAGCGTGACGCCGAGGAACACGAGGTCTCCATCGATCGCCGCGATCGACAGCGTTTGATCGCCGACAACGAGCGTGACGCGATCACCCGGCAGCGCCCACGCCACCATGAGGTGCACGTCGATCTGCACGCCGTCGAGCGCGACCGACGTGTCGTCGATGAACGACAGCGCCGCGCCGTCAAAAGGCGAAGAGAACTCGAGCGTCACCGGCGGCGGCGGCTCGGCGACGTACGCGCCGCACCCGCGACACGCCGCGAGCGCGCACAACATCGCGGCGAGGGCGACCCTCATGCAACGACCCGGCGGATCATCCCGCGCGTCTCGAGCGAATGTATGAATTTTTCCACGTCGTTCGCGGCCGTCTCGCGCTCGACCGAAAACTCCTCGACGACCGAGTCGACGATCGCCGCGAGCGACGTCTTGCCGTCGCAACGATCGAAGACCCACGTGCCGACGGCGTTCAAGCTGTGAATCTTCGAGTCCTCGGCGGTGATGATGAACGCTTCGCCGCCGATCGTGCGGTGATCGATGTCGGGGGATTTGTCGAAGTACATCGACTTTGAAGTATGCCCGCCGTCGCCGCCGCGCTCAAGCAGCCTGCGTCCATGCGAGGACGGGCAACACGTTCGGTTGCATGATTCCGCACGTTTTAGCTTGCCTGGCGGCATATCGGCAGTTTAGTCCCCGCAACTTCATGACGCGGTGTGCCGATAAGGCTCGGTCACCAAGACGAGGGTAAACGTATGCAAAAGATCGCACTGACCATCGCATTCTCGGCCGCCACCATCGCGTGCGGCACCGCCGGCAAAGGCACCGACGCCACCGGCAAAGGCAGCTCGACGCCGCTCGGCACGCCAGACGCGACGGCCGTCGAGAGCCTCGCCAACGCGTGGGCGGTCGCCAGCGAAGACGACCTGCCCGAGTGCGACACCGCGCGCCGCGGCCAGCTCTACTTCGTCGAGAGCGACGACACCTTCCGAGTTTGCCGCGCGACCGGCTGGGCCGAGATCGATCTGAAAGGCGCTGACGGCGCGACCGGCGCCAAAGGTGCGACGGGCGCTGCAGGTGCTGCCGGTGCCACGGGTGCGACCGGCGCCGCTGGGGCGACGGGTGCGACCGGCGCCAAGGGCGCAACTGGTGCCAAAGGCGCGACGGGCGCCGCCGGCGGAAGCGGCAGCGGAGGCGGCGGCTTCGACATCGCGGCGAAGCTCGACTGCGCGGCCTACAAGCAAGGCTGGTACCTCGAGTACACAGGCGTGCGCTTCACGAACAACATGCTCTTCGTCAGCTGCGTCGCGTCGGGCAGCACGATGCAATCGTCGGCGTCGACGATCTACTCGGAAGCGCAAGCGGGCAGCGACGACGGCTACTGCGCCGTCACCTTCGACACCGACGGCACTGCCAGCTACGGCTACTGGGAATTCACCTACACGAACTTGGAAGTCATCTACAAAGATCCGGGCAGCCCGTACAACGGCTTCACCTTCCAGTTCGATCTCGCGGCCGACTGCGTCGAGATCTCTCAATGAATGTGAATGCGGTTCGGCGCTCCGTCGACCGCGGTCTGCATCACGAAGTTTCCTTCGGGGACCGGTATCCACATGTTGTGGTCGTCGCCGGCGCCCGGGATGGTGATCGAGCCAGGCTCAGGACAGCGAGAAGAAATCGCACGTGGTCAGAATAGCAGCTGTGGGTGTCAGAGACCCGTCGACAGTGCGTGCGGCAGGCTCGCCCGGTCGGCCAAGCGGCGCAGCGAGGCCGCCGTCGCGTCGTCGCGTTCGCTCTCGCTGAGCTTGGCGGCGTAGAACACGCGCCGCATCTCGTACACTTTCAGATCACGCTCGTAGCTCTTCCAGCTCACCTTGCCTTCGCGCGCGTCGTTGTAGCGTCCGCGGAGCGTTTGGTGCTCCGCGTCGAGCGCCGCGTGCTCCCGGCGGAGATCGAAGCGGCGCGACTTGGCGGTCTGTTCGTAGAGGTCAGCCGTCGATGACAGCACCGGCGCGACGGCCAAGCGCTCTGCGATCGAGAGGTCGGCGATCTCGCGGGAGATGCCCGCCTCTTCCCAATCGAGGATGCGGCGGTCGGCGATGGCGCGGGTGTAGACGGTGAGAAATTTGTCCATGGTGCCCTCCGAACGTACTTATCGGTAGGACACCAGTCGTGTTGTGTTTAAACGTATTAAGCGTTTAAGACTTCTTGATGCCGTCGACCATCTCTGGGAGGGCTTTGAACAGGTCGGCGACCAGGCCGTAGTCGGCGATCTGGAAGATCGGCGCGTCGGCGTCCTTGTTGATCGCGACGATCGTCTTCGAGCCCTTCATGCCGGCCAAGTGCTGGATCGCGCCGCTGATACCGGCCGCGACGTACAGCTCCGGCGCGACGATCTTGCCAGTCTGCCCGACTTGATAGTCGTTCGGCACCCAGCCGGCATCGGCGGCTGCGCGTGACGCACCGACGGCGGCGCCGAGCGCGTCGGCCAGCGCTTCGATCGGCTTGAAGTCGCCCTTCGTACCGCGGCCGCCGGAGACGACGATGCGCGCTTCGCCGAGGGCCGGGCGCGCCGACTTCACTTCTTTGAAGTCGACGAAGCTCACCTTCGGATCGGCGAGATCGGCCGCGAACGGCTTCGGCTCACCGGCTTCGGCGCCCGGCTTCGCGGATTCGAACTCGGTCGGCCGCACGGTGATCACCTTGACCGGCGTCGACAGCTCGACCGTCGCGATGATGTTGCCCGCCCACATCGCGCGCTTGAACGTGGTCTTCGACTCGATCTTCATGATGTCGGACGCCATCGCCGCGCCGCCCAGGCGAGCCGCCACGCGCGGGAACAAGTCCTTGCCCGCCGCGGTCGCTGCGCCAACGACGATCTCGGCGTTCACTTGCTTCGCCGCCGCCGCGATCACCTGCGCGTACGGGCCGGCGAGCGTGTGCTCGAGCGACGCGTGATCGGCGACCCACACTTGGTTCGCGCCGAACGCGGTCATTTGCTTCGCGAGCGCGCCGACGCCTTTGCCGAGGACGAGCACGTGCAGCTCGCCGCCGACTTGCTGTTGCGCCTGCTTCGCTGCCGTCACCGCGTGGAACGTGGCTTTGCGCAGCTGCCCACCGAACGCTTCTGCTACCAAGAGGACGTTGCTCATGAGATCACCTTCGCTTCGCTGCGCAGCTTGGCCAGCAGCTCCGCGCTATCGGCCACTTTGACGCCCGCCTTCCGCGCCGGCGGCAATTCGAACTTCAACACGCGCACCTTCGGCGTCACGTCGACACCGAGCGACTGCGGCGTATGCTCTTTGATCTCTTTCTTCTTCGCCTTCATGATGTTCGGCAGCGACGGATAGCGCGGGATGTTCAAGCGCAGATCGGTCGTGATCACGGCCGGCAGCTGCACCTTCAAGGTCTCGATGCCGCCATCGGCTTCGCGCACCACCGTGGCGGTCGTGCCTTCGATGGTGATGCCCGGCACCTTGTTCTTCTCGTTGTCGCTTTCGAGCGAGTCGTTCTTCGACGCGTAGGTCGCTTGCGGCAACCCGAGGTATTCGGCGAGGAGCGGCCCGGCTTGCCAGCTGTCGTTGTCGACGCTGAGCTTGCCCATCAACACGACGTCCGGCTTCTCTTGCTCGTAGACCTTCTGCAGCAAGCGCGCCACGCCGTCCGAATCGAGCTCGCCGGCGTGCACGATCTGGATCGCGCGATCGGCCCCCATGGCCAACGCCGTGCGCAGCTGCGTCGAGACATCGCTCGGTCCAACGCTGACGACGATGACTTCGCCTTGGTGCTTGTCACGCAGGCGGATCGCCTCTTCGACGGCGATTTCGTCGAAGGGGTTCAGGACGTACTTCAGATTGTCGGTCGCGATCGACTTCTGATCGGCGCCGATCTTCAGCTTCACTTCGGGGTCGGTGACCCGCTTGACCGTGCAAAGGATCTTCATCTGTTCTCCTTAGAACTGCTTGAGCAACTCGCGGGCGATGACCACGCGTTGAATCTGGTTGGTGCCTTCGTAGATCTGCAGAAGCTTCGCGTCGCGCATCAGCTTCTCGACCGGATATTCTTTGACGTAACCATAACCACCGAAGACCTGAACGGCATCGGTCGTCACCTTCATCGCGGTGTCGGTGGAGACGCGCTTGGCGAAGCTCGAGTACATGCTCGCGGGCTTGCCGGCGTCGATCATCCACGCGCTCTCCCACGTGAGCAGGCGCGACGCTTCCACGTCGGCGGCCATGTCGGCGAGCATGAACTGGATGCCCTGGAAGCCGCTGATCGGCTGGCCGAACTGCTTGCGCTCCTTCGAATACTTCACCGCGTGCTCGAGCGCCGCGCGCGCCACACCGACCCCGCTGATGGCGACGAGCGGCCGCGTCCGGTCGAGCGTCTGCATGGCGATCTTGAAGCCTTCGCCTTCTTTTCCGAGCAGGCGATCGAAGGGGATCTTCACGTCTTCGAAGTTCAAGACGACGGTCTCGCTCGCGCGCTGGCCCATCTTGTCTTCGTGCTTGCCGACGCTGACACCCGGCATGTTCTTGTCGACGACGATCGCGCAGATGCCCTTCGGGCCGAGCTTGCGATCGATCGTGCAGAACACCGTGAGCTGATCGGCGACGCCGCCGTTGGTGATCCAGCACTTGCTGCCGTTCAGGAGATAATGATCGCCCTTCTTCTCGATCCGCGTCTCCATGCCGGCGGCGTCGCTGCCGTGGCCCGGCTCGGTGAGACCGAACGACGCGTACTTCAGCTTCTCGGCGAACGGCTTCACGAAGCGCTGCTTCTGCTCGGGCGTGCCGGCGAGGATGATCGGCGTCAGCGCCAGATCGTTCGCCATCATGCTCGTGCCCATGCCGACGCAGCCGTACGCGATCTCTTCGGTGATGATGCACTGATCGAGGATCGCAAAGCCCGGCCCGCCGAGGTCCTGCGGGATGCTCAAGTTCATGAGCCCGGCCTCGAAGGCCTTCTTCATGATCTCGTGCGGAAACTCGGAGGTCTTGTCGTGGTGCGGCGCCTTCGGCCACATCTCGTTGCGGGCGAATTTCCGCGCGGTCTCTTGAAGTGCTTTTTGATCATCCGACAGCTCGAAGCCAATCATGTGGGTCTCCTGCTCGGAGACTGCGTTGGCTCGACGAGACGCGGTGTGTCAAGGCTTGCGGCTGCGCGAGAGCGAACTCGCCGCGCTGGTCATGCTCGCCGAAAATGCGCGGCGCGAGCGCGTCGGTGCCAAATCGCCCGCTTGCCCGTGCTTCTCGCGCTGCTGTTGTCCGCCGCCGCAGGCGACGACGCGGCGCGCTTCTACGGCGTCGACTTGCCAAAGGGCCACGCGATCCACTTCGCCTTGGTGACGCGGCCGAAGGCGCAATCGCGCGTCGTGCACGCAACGCAGCTCGAGAACTGGCTCGTCATCGAGGTGCCCGAAGGTGCGAAGCCGGAGGAGCGCGTCGACGTCGTGTTCCACGAGCTCTTTCACTATTTTTATGCGTCGGCGCCGAAGGCGAAGCACATCGCGGCGATGGAGGCACTGAAGAAACAGAAGAGCGCCAACGTGTTCGCGCTCTACACGCTCTTCGACGAAGCGTTCGCCACGGCGCTCGGCAACGGCCTCGTGCAAAAGCGAGTGACGCCGGACGCGTTCGCCAACGCGATGACGAAACCGCGCTCGTTCTACAACGACGACGCGATCGACACCGCGGCCAAAGCGATCGTCCCCGAGCTCGAAAAGGCGTTGCCGAAGCGCGCGAGCTTCGACGCCATGGCGACGACGCTCGCGGATCGCATGGCCGCCGCGCTCGGGGCGCAGGTCTCGACTGTCGCGCTTGCGCTGCGCTCGGTCGCCGTCTTGTACGAAGGCGAGTCGACGCGCGCGTTGAGAAAGAAGCTGATGCTCGGCGTGCGCAGCGTGTCGGTCGCGTCGATTGCGCCGATCGAAACCGAAACTGCGCGCGAGTTCATGCGCCACGCCGATCGCAACGGCGTGATCTTCGTCATCGGCGACGAGATCAAGAAGCTCGCGGCGCTCGAGCCGTGGTTCGGCGGGCCGATCTTGAAGCGCTTGAACGAGCTCGCCGCCGCCCTCGACACCCTGCTCGACCTCTTCGTCGCCCACGACGAGACCTTCACCGGCGTCGGCCTCTCCGACGATTGACGGCGCCGCCGAACGCCGCCGATTTCCTCCCCGGTCCCTTTTCGCAATTCCTCCCGGCGCGCCGGACTCGAACGGCATCAAGATGACGCCGGGCCACGTCTATCGCGCGTTACGGCGGGCGGCGAAGATCGATGAGCACGCGCTGCTCAGGCGTTTTCCGCTGTCGACCGCCAGAAGCGATTTGGCGCTCGGCTAGGCGGCCTGCGACAGTCGATTTCGCGACAGGATTTTGCGCGAGGCGCCCGAGATCCGTGTTCCGAAAACGCCACCAATACCGGCAGTATTCGCGAGTTTTCGGGACGCGGAGCTCGGGATGGATCGCGCGAAAGACGTTGCGCAATTGGCTGTTGCAGGCCGCTCTTGCCTGCTACAAAGACGAGGCCATGTCGCAAGAGAAGACACCGGCGCTGATTCGCCGCGACACCTCTGCTGAAGCCGTCAAGTCGCGGCGGGCGCTCGCGCTCATCGTCGTGTTCTCGAACGACGCGAAGATCGTCGGGCAAGTGACCACGTTCATGAACCAGGTCACGGCCGGGCGAAAGCAGGAGGGCGACGTTCAGCTCGCGATCGACGATCGCATGCTCTCGCGCCGCCACTTCACCGTTCGCACGACGCAGCAAGGCGCCGAGATCGAAGACCTCGGCAGCACGAACGGCACCTACGTCGGCGGCCGCCGCATCACCAAGGAGCCGATCTCGTCGGGCTCGGTGATCCGCGTCGGCGAGACCTTGCTCGCCTTCGAAGAGGTGAGCTCGCCGCTGCACAAGGACGCGGCGGACGAGCTGGTCGGTAACGCGCTGCCCATGCAGCTCCTGCGCGTCGACATCGAGCGCGTGGCCAAGACGGACCTGCCGGCGCTGATCCTCGGCGAGACCGGCACCGGCAAGGAGCTCGTCGCGCGGCGGCTGCATGAGCTCAGCGGACGCAGCGGCGAGTTCGTCGCCGTCAACTGCGGGGCGGTGCCGTCACAGCTCGCCGAAGCGACCTTCTTCGGCCACAAGCGCGGTGCGTTCACCGGCGCCACGTCCGATGCGCCGGGCCACTGGCTCGCCGCGCACGAAGGCACGCTCTTTCTCGACGAGATCGGCGAGCTGCCGATGGAGCTGCAGCCGAAGATCCTGCGTGTGCTCGACAGCTGCGAGTTCTTGCCGGTCGGCGGCTCGGCCATCGTGAAGAGCAGCGCGCGGGTCGTCGCGGCGACCAACGTGGATCTCGCGGCGCGCGTGGCCGAAGGCCGCTTCCGCCAAGATCTCTACGCGCGCTTGGCCGTCTATATCTTGCGCCCACCGCCCTTGCGTGAGCGGCGCTCAGACATCGTCGCGCTCTTCGAGCTGTGGCTGAAGCGCGCCGCGCCGGCGAAGTCGTTCGCGCTCGACGCCGAGCTCGTCGAGCGCATGCTGCTGCACCCGTGGCCGATGAACGTGCGCGAGCTGCGCAACTTAGCGCAGCGCTTAAGCCTCAGCGATCAAGCGACGCTGACGCCGGCCGAGCTGCCGCCGGAGTGGGCGACTCAGGACAAGCCGAAGTCCGCGCCGGCGCCGATCGGGCTCAAAGAGCTCCCGTCGCGCGAGCAGCTCGATGCGTTGCTGCAGTGGCACGGCGGCAACGTCGCCGCGATCGCCACGGCGATCGGCAAGGATCGCAAGCAGGTTTATCGGTGGCTCAAGAAGTACAATCTGCTGCCGGAAGGCTACCGCAAAGACGACGAGTAAAAAGGTCCCAGGGACCTTTATTTTGACCAGTTTCTGTACACCGACGCGAAGTGTCCAAAAGTTGGACAGAAAATAGGTCCCTGGGACCTTTTTTCAGTTCGCCTTCTCGATCGTCGCCTTCAGCTTCCCGATGAGCATCGTAATCTTCGCCTGCTCCGCGAGATCGCCGCCGGCGAGCTGCACGTGCGTTGCATCGGCGCTCATCGTGCCTTGTGTCGGATCGACCGCGAGCCAACGCCCGACCCACACTTCCGCCCACGCGTGATAGCCGAAGCCGTTGCCGGGCGGCCAATAGGTGATACCGACGACCGGCCGCGCCGGGATGCCGGCAGCACGCGCCAGCGCCACGAAGAGCGCCGCGTGCTCGCCGCAATCGCCCTTGCGACTCTTGAACACCTCGAGCGCGTTCGACACCGCCGGCACGTACGCCTTCTCGAGCTTTTGATGCACCCACGCGAGGAGCTTGCCGGCCGCGCGGTAAGAGTTCTTCTCGCCGCCAACGATCTCTTTGGCCAACGCGCGGATCTCCGGCGCGTCCGATTGCAGCAGCGGCTCGGGCCTCAGCTCGGCCGCGAACTTCGCCGTGTCGACCGGCAGCGGCGCCGCGCTCTTCTCGTCGAAGGGCGCGCGCTTCACCGTCACGCGCACGTTGTCGCCTTGCGCCTGTACGACCTGCCGCTCGCTCTGCGGCATCGGATAGCCCTTGGCGCCGGCGAACGAGATCGCCACGTCGTTCAAGACGTAGGGATTATCGAGCAGCTTGTCGACCGGCACCACGAACGCGACGAGCACGTCCTGCGAGTAGCCGAGGTTCTTCGCGCGCTGCTCGTCCTCCAAGCGCAGCGTGAACAGGCCCGCGATCTTCGACTGCAACAGGCGTCCCTCGGGCGTGTAGACCGACTCCTCCTCCACGTTGAGCTCGACCATCTTCGACTTCACTTCGCGGATCGGCACCTCGACGCCGTCGAGCATGCGCTGCTCGATCTTCACGAGCTCGACCTCGCTCGTCGTCGCCTTCTGGATCGACGCGTCGAACGACTTCACCGTCGTCTTGCCGTTCAGCTTTCCGGCGATCGCGAGGAGCTCGCCGGCTTGATGCTGCGCCACGGTCTCGCCGTCGATCGACGGCAACGCGCGCTTCTCGCCGCCGGCGCTGAACTCGAGCTCGATCTTCGCGCCCTTGGCCACGCCGTTCACTTCGACGGCGCCGGTCGGCGAACCTTGCTTGAACGCGAGCGTGAGCAGCTTGCCGCTCGCCCAGTCGTAGGTGAAGTCGTTCACGACCTCGACCTCGACGTTCTTCCCCATGCCGGCGACACGCGCGATCATCCGCTGGCGCGTGTGCAGCACCTTGCCGTTCTTCTCGCGCGTCGCTTCCAGGTAGCCGACCTTGTTGCCGTTCAAATAGACGCCGTACCAATCGTGCGCGAGGGGCAACTTCTGCCACGCGGGCGCCGCGACCGAGACCTGCAGGGCGAGGAGGAGTGCGATCATCTGGCGCGGATCGCACGGCGAAAGGCAAAAACGCAACCGCAGCGCATCCGTGCTAGAAAAACGCCCACGATGTGCCGTTTCTTCCCTGTCGTCTTCGTCATCGCCGCCTGCCAAAGCGCCGCCCCGCCGCCCGCGAACGTGGCCGCCGCTCCGAAGGCGCCCGAGGCCGATCGCGTCCTCGTCGGCGCGCGCTTCACCTTGCCGAGCGGCCTCACGGTCATCGTGCAGGAGAACCACGCGAGCCCGGTCGTCGCGATGCAAGTGTGGGTCGAGGCAGGCTCGGCCGACGAGATGCCCGGCGAAGAAGGCGTCGCGCACATGCACGAGCACTTGCTCCTGCGCGGCGCCGGCGAAGTCAGCCGCACGATCGAAGGCCTCGGCGGCGAGATCACGCTGCGCACGGGTTACGACGCGACCGTGCTCTCGATCGTCGTCGCGAGCCGCTTCTTCGACACCGGCCTCGGCCTCGCGGGCGACGTGCTCAGCAAGGCGAGCTTCGACAAGGCGGACGTCGAGCGGCAAGTCGCGCTGCAACGCGACGAGCTGAAGCGCGCCTCGCAGCAGCCCGCGCGCAAGCTCTCGCAGGCGCTCTTCGACACCGTCTATTTATTGCACCCCTACCGGCGGCCGCTGATGGGCACCGACGAGCAGCTCGCGAAGATCAGCGTCGACGCCATCAACCGCTTCTACGAGCGCCGCTACACGCCGCAGGGCACCGTGCTCGTCGTCACCGGCGACGTCACCGCCGATCGCGTCAAGCAAGCGGCGACGAAAGCCTTCGCCAAGTACACGAGGAAGAGCACGAAGCAGGAGCGGCAGACCGAGCCCGAGCAGACCGAGCCGCGCGCGCGTACGATCCGCCATGACGGTAAAGACAGCTTCGTCGCGTTCGCGTGGCCCATCCCGGCGATCGATCACCGCGACGTCTACGCGCTCTCGCTCGCCGCGATCATCTTGGGCCAAGGCGACGGCGCGCGCTTACCGGCGAAGCTGCAGCGCGAGCAGAGCCTGGTGGCCGACGTCTACAGCTTCGCCTACACGCCGAAGGGTCCCGGCATGCTCACCGCCGGCTTCGTCGCAGGGCCGGAGAAAGCGCAGCAAGCCGCGAGCGCGCTGTTGAAGGAAGTCGATCGCTTGCGCAGCGACGTCGTCTCCGAGGCCGAGCTCAAGCGCGCGCGCGTCGTCGTCTTGAGCGACAGCTATCATCACAAGCAGACCGCCGAAGGCCGCGCTGCGAAAGCCGGATTCTTCGCGGCCGCGGTCGGCGACGCCACCTTCGAAGAGCGCTACTACACGGAGATCGAGCGCGTGACGGTGGCCGACATCAAACGCGTCGCAGCGAAGTATCTGACGGCGACCAAGGTCTCGCTGGTTTCGCTGATCCCGAAGAGCGACGCCTTCGACACGGCCGCCGTGCTCGCGCAGGCGAAGACGCTCGACGAGCAGCTCGCGCGCCGCGAAGACGCCAAGCTCCCGGCGGCGTCGGCGCTCGGCGTGCATCGCGTGAAGCTGCGCAGCGGCACGACGCTGCTCCTGCAGCCGGATCGCACCGTGCCGATCGTCGCCTTTCGCGCAGCGTTCGTCGGCGGCTTGCGCTACGAGGACAAGAGCACGAACGGCTTACACGCGTTGCTCGCCCGCTTGTTGCCGCGCGCGACCGAGCGCAAGAGCCGCAACGACGTCGCCGCGTTGGAGGAGACGCTCGCTGCGAGCATCGAAGGCTTCGCCGGGCAGAACTCGTTCGGCCTCTATGGCGAGCTCTTGAAGGCCACGGCGAACGAAGGGCTCGAGCTCGCGGCGGAGATGTTGAACGCGCCGAAGATCACCGCCGACGATCTCGATCGCGAGCGCGCGCTGCTCCTCGCCGAGATCCGCGGCCGCGAAGACAACTTGGCCAGCCTCGCCTTCGATCTCTTCACCGAAGCGCTCTACGACAAGCACCCGTACCGGTTGCGCCCGAAGGGCAGCGTCGACTCCGTGAGCGCGCTGCGGGCGGACGATCTGCTCGGCTTCTATCGGCGGGTCTACACCCGCGACAAGCTGGTCGTGTCGATCGTCGGCGACTTTCAACCGGACGAGATGCTCGCGCAGATGCAGCGCTTGTTCGGCGCGCCGGTCGACAAGCCGGGCGCGCCCTTCGTGCAGCCGCTGACCGAGGAGAACCTGAAAGAGGCGCGTGTCGTCGAGCGCAAGAAGGAGCGCAGCCAGGCCCACGCCGTCATCGGCTTTCGCGGCGCGGCGATCGGCGACAAGGATCGCTACGCGCTCGAGTTGCTGTCGACGATCCTGAGCGGGCAAGGCGGCCGGCTCGCGCGCGTGTTGAAGGAGAAGCAGAGCCTCGCCTTGAACGTGGCGAGCGTGTCGATCGGCGGCCTCGAGCCCGGCTACTTCGCCGCCTACGTGTCGACGAGCCCGGACAAGCTCGACGCCGCGATCCAAGAGCTGAAGAAGCAACTCACGAGCGCCACCGAGCAGCCGGTGAGCGACGAAGAGCTCGAGCGCGCGCGACACTATCTCCTCGGCACCCACGCGATCCGCCTGCAGGACGCGAGCGCGCGTGCGGCGTCTTTGGCCCTGAACGAGCTCTATGGCTTGGGCTTCGCTGATGACGCGACGTACGAAGAGCAAGTGATGCAGGTGACGGCGCAAGAGCTCCGGCGCGTGGCCAAGGCGTACGTCGACTTCACGAAGAGCGTGACGGCGGTGGTCAAGCCGCAGAGCGCGCCGGCTGCGGTTTCGAAATAGACAGCGTACGACGAATATGGCATCGGGCCGCGCCGTGCCTAGCTTCGAAGTCACTTTGGAGGTCGAAGAGACCATCGCCGACGAGGTGAGCGCCGAGCTCTTCGCCATCGGCGCCGAAGCGATCGAAGTGCGCGATCGCGAAGGCCTGAAGCTGCCCGGCGTCATCCTGCCGCCGGACGGGAAGTCGTGGCTCATCTGCGGCTTCACCGAGTCGTCGCGCGAGGATCTGGAAGCGCGGCTGACCCAAGAGCTCGCGCAAACGCCCTACAAGTACACGGTCACGAGCTTCCAGCTGCGCGACGACACCGACTGGGCGAACAAGTGGAAAGAGTTCTACCGGCCGCTGCGCGTCGGCGACAATCTGTGGGTCTCACCGAGCTGGGAGAAAGCGCCGGACGTGCCGGGCGCGGTGGTCATCCGCTTGGACCCCGAGATGGCGTTCGGCACCGGCCAACACCCGACGACGCGCCTATGCTTGCAGCTCGTCGAGCGCTTGCTCACCGAGCGCCAGCGCGAAATCGAACGCCTGCGCATTCTCGATGTCGGCACCGGCAGCGGCATCTTGGCGATCGGCGCGGCGCTGCTCGGCGCAAAGCATATCGTCGGCGTCGACAACGACCAAGTGAGCGTGGAGACCGCCAAGGCCAACGCCGAGCGCAACGGCGTGGCGGCGATGTGCAAGTTCTGGGTCGGCGCCATGCCGCAGGCCGCGCCGCACGTCGGCGAGACCTTCGACATCATCTTGGCGAACATCCTGGCCGATCCGTTGATCGAGATGGCGCCCACGCTGCGATCGCTGCGCGCGTCGGCGGGGCAAGTCGTGCTCAGCGGGCTGTTGAACGATCAAGCGGACCGGGTGATCGCGGCGTATGCGGCCGAGGGCTTCACGGTCGAGGATCACCTGCGCGAAGACGAGTGGAGCGCGTTGCTGTTGAGTTGAGTGTCGGCCACGTTCACGGCCACGTTGATTTTGGTCTCCGGCGCGTCTAGCAGCAGCGGCATGCTCGGATTATCAGGCCTGCACTCGATCCACTTCGCCGTCAAAAGCCTCGCCGACACGCGCGACTTCTACGAACGCCAGCTCGGCTTCGTGCCGCTGTTCAAAGCCTCGGCGGCGCTCGCGGAACGCTCGGGCCAAGACTCGATCGTCTACGGCGGCGGCACCGCGCGCGTGTGCTTGTCGGCGCCGAAGAACGAGACCTGCAAGGCCGCGCGCTACTTGAAGCAGCACCCTGAAGGCGTGATGAGCGTGGCGTTCAACGTCGAGGACATTCAGCACACGTTCAAGACCCTGGAGAAAAACGGCGCCACGCCGCTCTCCGACATCAACGTGGCCGGTGACTACAAGGACTTCGAGATCACGACGCCGCTCGGCGATGTGCAGTTCCGCTTCATCCAAGCAAAGGGGACGCCGTTTGCGCCGGGCTTCGAAGCGTTGCCGGTAAAAGAGCGCGGCGTCATCCCGTGGATCGGCGTCGACCACCTCACGTGCAACATGCGGACGATCAAGCCCTTCGTCGACTGGCTGAAGGACGTGATGGGCTTCGAGCAGTTCTGGCAGATCGAATTTCACACGTCGCAGCTCGAAGCCGGCAAGACCAAGGAGACCGGCAGCGGGCTGAAGTCGATCGTGATGTGGGATCCGAAGAGCGAGATCAAAGTCGCGTCGAACGAGCCGCTGCGGCCGTTCTTCCGCCAGTCGCAGATCGAGCGCTTCGTCGAAGACAACCGCGGCGCCGGCGTGCAGCACATCGCCCTCGGCGTGCCGAGTGCCATCGACGCGGTGAAGCACCTGAAGAAGGTGGGCTTGAAGTTCTTGGACGCGCCGCCGTCGTACTACGAGCGCTTGCCGGCGCGCTTCAAGGAAGTCGGCTTCGACATCGCGCGCGTCAAAGAGCCGCTCGCCGAGATTCAGAAGAACAACTTGCTCGTCGACGGCAGTAAAGACGGCTACCTCCTGCAGATCTTCAGCGACGAGCTGCGCGAGGTTTCGGACAACCAGGGCGGCGCGCCAGCGTTCTACGAAGTGATCCAGCGCGAAGGCGATCGCGGCTTCGGCTACGGCAACTTCCGTGCGCTCTTCGAGGCGATCGAAGCGCTGCAGACGAAACGATGACAGGCGACGGAGCCTGCGGAGTCGCCCAAATGAAATCGCGCACCCAGCCGCGATATGATGCCGTTCTCCGCATCGCGGCGGGTGCGCGATGATCGAGAGGCTTCTCCTAGGCACCGTCGCCGACAAGCCGCACATCGTGTTGAAGGACGCGCATGGCAAGCTCCTCTTCGAAGAGTGCTTCACGCGCCGCGGCTTCGACTCGTCTTATACGATCGTCTATCACTCGCACGCGCCTATGCCGGACGAGGGCTACGCACCGACGCAACGTGGCTGGCCGAAGCCCGCAGCGACGGAGGCGTCGCACGCGCGCCGCTTGTTTCACGCCGAGAAGACCACGCGCACCGGCAAGGCGCTCGATGCGCGCACCGTGCTGCTCACGAACGCGCAGATCGACATCGGCGTCGTGCGGCCGACTGAAGACGACGACGCCTACCTCGCGAACAACGACGGCGACGATGTGTATTTTTTGTTACATGGGTCGGCCGAGTGCGAGACGCCCTTTGGTACGCTGTCGTTGAAGCAGCACGACTACCTGTGGATCCCGCGCTCGTTGCCGCATCGCTTCTTGCGCGTGGAGAAGGACGCGCACTGGCTGCACCTCGAGATGAAGCGCGGGATGCACTTGCCGAGGCAGTATCTGAACGAGCTCGGCCAGCTGAAGATGGACGCGCCCTACTCGCATCGAGACTTTCGCCGGCCGACGTGGCTGCCGAAGAGCACGGACAAAGCGACGGTCGTCATCAAGCGCGACGGCCGCTTCTGGGAGCGGAAGACCGCGGCGCCGCTGCTCGACGTCGTCGGGCTCGACGGCTTCGTTTATCCCTTGGTGTTTCCGATCCATCGCTTTCAGCCGAAGACCGGGCTCGTGCACTTGCCGCCGACGATCCACGCGACCTTCGCCGGCGAGGGCGCGCTCGTCTGCTCGTTCGTGCCGCGGCTGACCGACACGCACCCGAACGCGATCCCGTGTCCGTATCCGCACTCGTCGGTCGATTGCGACGAGATGATCTTCTACTGCAGCGGCAACTTCACGAGCCGCCGTGGCGTGGGGCCGGGCGCGATCTCGTTGCACCCGGCGGGCGTTCCGCACGGTCCGCACCCGGGCGCGTACGAAGCGAGCATCGGCACGAAGAGCACGGAAGAGCTCGCCGTGATGGTCGATACGTTCTTGCCGCTGCATCCAACGCAGGAAGCGCTGGCGGTGGAGCAGGCGGATTACCACGGGACGTGGAAATGACGCTGTACGCGCGGCTCTGCGCGTTGGTGCACGACGACGCGCGCGCGCCGAAGCAGCGTTTGCAGGACGCGATCGAAGCGATCCACGAGGCGCGGCCGCGGCATCAGTTCACTGGCCTCTACGTGGTTCGCAGCGACGCGCTCGAGCTCGCAGCATTCGCCGGCCCGCCGACCGAGCACACGCGCATTCCGATCGGCCGCGGGCTCTGCGGGCGTGCGGTGCGCGATCGGCGCGACCTCGACATCGCTGACGTGAACGCCGAGCCCGAGTACCTCGCGTGCTCGCTGACGACGAAGTCCGAGGCGATCGCGCTCGTCTGGCTGCGCGGCGAAGTCGTCGGCCAGATCGACATCGACTCCGACACGCCCGGCGCGTTCGGCGCGGACGCGATGCAGTCGCTCTCGACGATGGCGCACATCCTCGCCCCATTGGTTGCGCAGATCTGAAATCAGGCTCGCAGAGACAATTCGTGAGGTTCGCCGAGAGCGCCAAGCTTTGACGAGCGGCTCAGGGCGGCAGCCGCACGCGCAAGACGACGTTTTCGCTCGCGTCAGTCACGAGCAGGGTGCCGCCCACCTCGAGCGCAAGGCCACTTGGCGCGCGCAGCGATCCTGGCAGGGCGCCGAGGCGCAGCCCCAAGGTCTCCGTCGAGCCAGCGACAATGGCGCTCGTGCAGGCGAGATCGAGCGGCGAGCGGATGCGGCGTATGAGGCTACCGTCGGCGATGAGGAGGTCGCCGTTCGGCAAGAGCAGGATCCCGCGCGGCTGACCGAGCGCAACGTCCAGGCACGCGCTCGCGGAGGGGAGCGCCCCGCCGCCGACGATCGTGCGCGGCGTTCCGCCGGAAGGAAGCACGCGCACGCGCGCCGCGGGCAATCGCTCGGCGACGAAGATGTTGCCGAGCGCGTCGACGGCGATCGCGGCGACATCGCCGAGGGTCTGGACCGACCCGCCCATCGTTTGGCGCCTGCCCCAGTTCAGGGCGTTGCTCTGCGTCAGCGTTTCCGTGTTGGCGCCGATGCGGCGCAGCACGGTGCTCGATTGGACGTCGGACGCGTACACGGTGCCGAAGGCGTCGCGGGCGAGCGCGCGCGGCGCTTCGAAGAACGCGCTGAGCCCGACGCCGTCATCGTAGTTGCCGGATGAATGCGGCTCGCTGACGTAGGGGCCGAGCAGCAGACTCGCGCCGAGGCGGCGAACTGCGCGGTTGGCCGTGTCGGAGACGAGGAACGAACCGTCGTCCAGGGCGACCACCTGCTCGGGTGAGGAGAGGCGCGACACGGCAGCGAGCCCATCGACGTAGCCGGGAGTCCCGTCGCCGGCGACCGTCGAGCACGCGCCGCTGGCGACGCGCCGCAGCCGATGATCGGCCTGGTCGACGACGATCATGGCGCCGTTGCTTCCGACCGCGATCGAGGTCGGCTCGGTGAAGCGCGCGGCGCCGGCGGCGCCGTCAGCATGGAGGCGCGCAAAGGGCGCACCGGCGTAGGTCGTCACGATGGTCTGGCTCGGCGCGGCGAGCGCGTTCGCAATGTGGCGAATCGCGTGGCTGCCGTAGTCGCTCACGAACAGCTCGCCAGCGCTCGGCGCAGCGATCCCGCTCGGCGCGGTGAAGCGTGCGCTCGACCCCGGACCGTCGTCAATGCCGGCAATGCCGCTATCGCTTCCCGCGACGAGCACGCCGGTCGGACCGGTGCCGCCTGGGGCCAGTCGCAGGACGTGGTGGAGGCTCGGCACCGTGACGAAGACGTTGCCCGCAGGGTCGACGGCGATGCCCCCGAGGTCGGCGGACCCGGTGGACGGCTGCCAGAAGTCCGTGATGGTCGTGTAGGCGGCATCGACGACGCCGATCTTCTTTTTGTCGACGACGAGCACGCGATCGTCGGGCAACACCGCCAGCGCGATCGGCTGGTAGGTGGCGAGCTGGTTGAGATCCTCGAGCACGCCCGCGCTGACGCGCGCGAGACCGCCATCGTCGCCGATGAGCAAGCGGCCTTGATTGTCTTTCGCCACGGCCTTGGGCGAGCAAACGGGAACGGCCGTCGCGGCGCCATTGCGGCTCATGCAACCGATCGCATTGCCGTTACCAGCATAGAGCGCGCTGGTGCCGTCGCTTTGGATGCGCAGCACCCGATGATTCGCGGTGTCGGCGACGAACAGCTCACTGCCGATGACGACGATCCCCGCCGGCCGCGAGAAGCGCGTCTGCGCGCCGGTCCCGATGGCGTTACCCGGAGTGCGTGCCTTTCCCGCGACGCGCAGGACGGCGCCCGTCGCGTCGATGCGTCGCAGGTCGTCGTTCGGCACCGGTGACGTCGGTGCGGCCGGATCCCATGCTGCCGCCGCTTCTGCGACGAACAGGCGCCCGGTGTCGTCGGCGGCGATCGCCGCGGGAAAGCTGAACCTCGCCGCGTTGGCCTGGCCGTCGACATCGCCGGGGCCGCCGGCGATCCCGGCGACGAGCTCGAGGCCGAAGGGCTTCACCTCGATGGCGAACGGGTCGGCGTCGGTGACGTCGCCTGCGGCGTTGACCGCTGCGACCTCGAGCACGGCGGTGCCGGCGCCCGCCGCATCGAAGGTCGCAGTGCCAGCCGGTGTGTCTGGCACGACAGACAAGGTCGCGCTGCCGGTGACGCGCCATACATAGGAAACGCCGGGCTCCGCGGTGCTCACGCGCACGGCGTTCCCCGCGCTCTGCTCGGTGACGACGGCGGGCCCCAGGATCACCGGCTTCGCGGCGCGGGCGATGACGCTTTGCACCGCGACCGCCGGCGGCGCGACGTCTCCCGCCTGGTTCTGCGCGTAGGCGGTGAGGACCAATAAGCCGACGGCGCCGGCGTCATAGGTGACGGTCTCGCTGCTGGCATCGGACGTGATCGTGCCGTTGATTGCCGACCAGGCAAAGCTCACGCCGTCCTGCGGCGCCACGCGCGCGACGAGGCCTGTCTTGCCGGTCGACACGAGCGCGCCCTCAACCTCGACGAGTGGAGTGAGCGGCGCGCGGACGACGCGCACGACGGCGGTGGCCGTCCGTGAGGGATCGTTGACGCTCGTCGCCACGACATGGAAGTCGCCGGGGCCCTGCGGCGCGGAGTAGCGCCCGTCCGATTGGATCGTGCCGCCGTTTGCCTCGAGCACAGACCACGCCACGCCGCCGCCAGTGTCATCGCGCACGCTGGCCAAGAAGTTGAGCACCCGGCCTGTCGACAGCGTCGCGCTCGCCGGGCTGATACTCACCGATACGCAGCTGCAGCCCCCGAAGCCGCGTCCGTCGTCAGCGCACACCTGCGTTCCCGCGCTGCCCGACGCACACACGCAGGGACTGTGCACCCCTGGCTCGCAGCTGACGACCTCGGGCGCCGCGACGCGCGTGAAGGCATGAAGGCAGCCGGACAGCGTCGTGGCAAGCAGCAGGGCGTGAACGGATCTCACTCGAAGGAATCTAGCCGCACGGGTGCAGAGTGCCAGAGAACAGCATGCGGCGGGTCGTCGTCGAGCCTCGCACTCGCCCATGCATTCGCCCGGCAAGGGAGAAGTTCGGCTGCGGGTGCGTGCGAGCGTGACGAAACGACGGTGGGACGAAACGGGGGCGCAGGGAGGCAAAGAACGAAGGCGTTCGGAAGGGCGAGGCACCGCACCAACAAACCGTGCTCCCGGCCGCGGACTCGGGTAACTCTCAATCCGGCGCTCGGAGACATCATGCCTTGTGATCTAAGGACGACGTTGCGTTCAGCGTGGCCGCGGCTAGGTTGGCTCGCGAAGTACGACTTTTCCGCCCGCGTGCTCTCGGTCGACCACGGCCCGTTCGTCGTGGTCGATCCGCAAGCGCGGCCTCGCTTCGTCGCCGCGGGCGTGTGGGACGGACCCTTTGCCGAAGGCGCGTTTCACAGGACCGAGCACGTGTTTGGCTCCGGGGTCGTGCTCGGGACCGACGGGATCTATTTCGTGCCGCCGGCCACCACCCTCGAGCGGCTCCTCTACTTACGCTTTGGTCATGAGTTGTACGTGAGCAACTCGCTGCCGCTCCTGCTGGCAGCGATCGGCGCGACCCTGCGCGACGACTACGACTACGAGCGCGTGAGCGAGAGCAGCGGCTACGGGATCGACGACTACATTCGCGAGATTCCCGTCGCGCACCCGGTGCACCGCACCGTCATGCAGGTCGTCTACGATCAACTCGTGGTCGTCGGCGATCTGCTCGGGACTCGCCGGCGCACGCAGCCGCACACTTTCGCGAGCGCCGACAGCTACCTCTCAGCGCTGACCGATATCGCCAAACGCGTGCTGGAAAACGCGCGCGATCCGCTGCGCCGGCGCCCGGTCCGTGTCGTCTCCAACGTCTCGCGCGGGTACGACTCGCCGGCGATCACGGCGCTGGTGACGAACCTCTGCGAGGTCGACGCCTACTGCGCCGCACGCTCGAACACGCGCCTTCCTGCGATCGTCGCCAGCCGGATGGAGGGCGACGTCGTCAACGACGACGGCACCGACATCGCGAAGATCCTCGGCGCGCGCCCGCGGCACCTCGAGCTCGACCTCGGGCAGTTGCCGGCCGACCTCGAGCGCTGGATGTGGGCATCGTGGCAACTCTCGCCAGAGCTGGTCTTCTGGCGCATGTTCACGGATGCCGAGGCGGGTGACGCGCTCACCTTGTGGTTCGCCGGTCACTTCGGCGGCATTTGGGATACGCACCAGGACGAGCGCTTCTTGCGCGGGCTGCTCCCTCGGAGCATGCCGAGCGGCTGCAGTCTGACCGAAGCGCGCCTGCGCTATGGCCTGATCGACTGCAGCTTGGCGTTCATGTTCGGAGAAGACGCAGCCGCCATCCACGCGCTCAGCACGTCCGACGCGTTGGCCGAGTGGCGGCTCGGCAACGCGTATGATCGGCCGATCTCGCGCTATGTGCTCGAGCGCCGGGGCGTGCCGAGGAGCTACTTCGGCTACGGCAAGCGCGCCGTCGCGCAGGACTTCGACGCGCCCCGCGGCCAGGCCCTGCGCGCCGAGATGTTCGCCGCGACGGGTTGGAGCGGTTGGAAGGAGCGCAGCTATCGATCGGTGAACCTGGGCCTCTATTACGTACAGCGCGCGGCGGCGTTCATCGAGGCGCGCGGCAATCGCGCGAAGATGCTGAAGCTCGGCCAGCACGCGACCAAGAACGTCTTGCGCCGGCTCGGCCCGAACGTCGATCTGCGCCGCGCCACCTTCGTCTACTGCGTCAACACGCTGGCGGCCAAGCTCGTGCAGCAGAGCGCGGTGGCCGTGCCTCTTTCGTCTCGCGCACGATCTCACGACCGCCAGGGGTGAAGCCCACCACGAGAGCGTCATCTCCTCGGCAGGGTCGCTCGTCGCCCTGGCGCGTCTTGGCCGGTGTTTGGCGCCTGGGAGAGGGGTGGTGTCCACATCGAAGCTCCAGAGAGGTCGATACCGGATGCGGAGGTGGTCGATGGAGCGTTTCCGTGTGGGAGATCTGTCGTCAGGTTTCGTCGAGCTCGTCCACAGCAAGGGCCTGGATGCCGACCGCAACGGGGTGCTCGACCGGCGTGACCTCGGGGCGATCGCGACCGCGAAGACCGACTCCCAAGACGAGGTGGAGAAGCTCTACATGCTTCGCGACGCGATCACGACCGGTCGCGCGCCGCGCACGCGCTTCGTCGCGCAACGCATCGAAGCGGCGCTTCAGCTCTTTCCCGCCGAGCAACCGTGGTTGGTCGCTCGCTTCCCGAACGGTGTGTTCCGGCCGCTCCTCGAGCGGCCGCCGACGCTTCAGAACAAAGCGAGCCTCGACGACGACTCGTTCCGCGCCATGAGCATCGACGAGCGGCTGCGTCTGCTCGCGACCTATCAATCGGAGGACGACGTCGACGACGTCGCGCGCGCCGCGGTCGACAAGATCCCCGCCCACCAACGGGAGCTGTTCCGGGCGGCGGTGCAGGGGGAAAAATACGAGGTGGCCGCCAAGCTCATCGCTGCACGCCGCCAGGCCTGGGAGCAAGAGCGCGTCGACGAGCTGTCGCTGCTGCCGGCCGACGAGCGGCTCGCGTGGCTCTCGGAGTTCGCCGCCGCCGGTCGCTGCGCCGACCCCGCCGCGCGAGAGCTCCTGCAACGGGCGCCCGCCGGCCAGTACGACGCGCTCGCCGCCCGAGCGAAGGCGCCGGCCGCCCCTTGCGCGGTGCTCACCGAGCGCGAGGTGAACAAGCTCCGCAGCGAGCGCCAGCAGGCCGACGCCGCAGCGGCTCTTGCCGCGGAGCTCGAGCGTCGAAAGGCGATCGACACGATCGAGATCGAGCGCCTCCGGGCGGTGTCCGCCATCGAGGCCGAAAAGCTCACGCTCGTCGAGCGCGAACGTCAGTCCGCCGCCGCCGCCGAGACCGACCGGCTCACCAAGCTCGAGCAAGCCCGCCAGGCATCGCTCGCGCTCGAAAACGAGCAAAAGAAAGCCGAGCGCGAGTTCGTTCGTGCGGCCGCAACTCGCCAAGATCTCCGCCTCGCGGAACGCGCCATCGTGGCGGCTGCAAAATCGACGCTCGCGTCGTCGAGCGGCTCGGAGTACGAGCAGTGCATCGCGCTCTCGGCGGTGATCCGACAGGCCGCGAAGCTCGAAGGGAGCTCGGGCCTCGGTGCCTTGGTGGCCGGGCAGCCGAGCTGCGGGAACAACGGCGCGTATCACTATGCCCACGCGGTCGTGACCTCGATCGCGGCGTACGTGCCGGCAGAGTGAGGGGGACGTCGGCTTCATCGACTGTTCGGAGCGCGATCGCTCAGGGCGAGCAGGTGCCGATGTATTGGTAGGTCGACGCCGCGAGCTGAGTCGTGCTCGTCGGACCGGTCGACAGCACCGCCGCGGCGTCGATCGCCGAGCTGGCCGGCCCCCCTTGCAAGGCCGCATCGAGGCCACCGCTGTTGGTGCGCGCGCGCAGGGTGAGCGTCGCCGTGCCATCGCTGTCCGGCGGCCAGGCGACGACGCTCGCCAGCGCGGCGGCGCTCGCCGAGAGGCCGGCCGTGATCACGTGATAGATGGCGCGGTTGCTGGCGCCACTGACGTCGATGTCTAGCTCGTAGAGCGGGCCCGCGCCGAACGCCGACCAGGTGTACGCCGAAGCGGGATGACAGCTCGGCATGGCGCCGTAGACGAGCCCGTCGGGGACGGTGATCGCGGGCGCCACCGTGGCAAATCCGCTCACCGAGATCCCTGGCTGCCAATGCGACACGAGGCGCGAGTTGTCGGACGCCTTGGCGGTGAGCAGAACGTCGTACTGGGCACTGATGCTCACCGGCGCCGCCTTCTTCCACTGCGGCGAGGGAGCCTGAAGCACCAGCCCTGGCGCCGGCAACGCAATGCCACGCTGCCGGCCGAACGCACGATAATAGACATTGACCTGCAGCGCCGCGTCGAGCGCCGCCGGCTTACTCACGTCGCCTTCGATGTTGCCGGTAAAGAGCGTGTTGCCGAGCACGAGATCGGCGTTCAAGGTCGCCGCGTGCGTCAGGGTCGGCGTGATGTCTCCGTACAAGTCGTAGCAGACGCCGAGCGGACAGGTTGGGTCAGGCGTGACGATGCGGTAGCTGAGCGCCGCGAGCACCGCGCTGACCGCGCTCGTCGGCCCGAACCAGCTCGCCATGGCCGGATTGGGCGGGTTCGTCGCAGCGGCGCTCGGCAAAATCGAGCTCGCGGCGACGACCGGTGCCTCGGCGCCGAGGGCCGCCGGCGAGCCCGCCCCGAGCGCGAGCGCGACGTTGGCGCCGTCGCGCAGCGTGAGGTTGAGCAGCGCGTTCTTCGACAGCGGTGAGGTGTAGAAGTAGCCGAGGCTCAAGTTCGTCGCCTGCACGCCGACGTA
This sequence comes from Deltaproteobacteria bacterium, assembly GCA_020848545.1. Taxonomy (GTDB): domain Bacteria; phylum Myxococcota; class JADLHZ01; order JADLHZ01; family JADLHZ01; genus JADLHZ01. The sequence goes on from JADLHZ010000089.1 coordinate 60,797, forward strand.
CATCCAGGCCTGGCTCAGCGCCGGTGTGTTCGTCGGAGGAATGACCATCAGGTCGTAGGGCGGGACCACGCCGGGCAACACGTACTTTCCGTCGCTCGCGGTCGTCGTCATGACGCTGCCGCTGCGCACGATGATGCCCGAAGAGACGGGCACACCATTGATGTAGAGCAGCCGCCCGCGGACGTCCGGGGCGATCGCGAAGCTTCGGGCGATCGTCTTGCTCGCGTTCGGCGTGGTGAGAACGAGATCGAAGCTGCGATCGAAGATTCCCGCGTTTTCGGCGATCGTGAACGAGACCCGAATCGTCTGCGCGTCGAGCGCCGCCGGGGTGACGGTGACGTCCGCCAGAGTGCCGCTCGCTCCGACACTCGTCGACGTGATGGCGTCGAGGCCGAAGTCGATGTCTATCGCCGGGCTCGTGCCGCGGGAGACGGTGCCGAGGGTCTGAGCGACCGGCGAGAGAACGGCGAACGGGACCGACACGTCCTCGAAGCGCTCGTCTTGGCGCGTTGCCCGCACGATGAGCGTGTAGTGACCGGCGGCGAGCGCAGCGGGCACGTCGAGGGTGACGTTCGCGCTAGTCGCCACGTCGGCGATCACCACATCGGAGGCGCTCACGCCCGGCGGCGCCGCCACCAAGGAGAGCGCCAGCGGATCGAAGGAGGTCGTTCGCACGACGCCCACTGAAAAGTGCGCCGGCGCGCCGGCGAAAGCGACCACCTCGCCAGGGCTCGTGAGGGAAAAGCCGGAGCTCGGCCGCTCGCTCACGTGTAAGACCACCGTGACGATGCGCGAGAGCACGCCACCGGACGCTTGGCCGCTCACCGACAGCTGAATGTCACCGGCAGGAACATTGGCCGACACCGAGATGCTCAGCTTTTCGCTCGGTGTCGCCGTCGTGAGCAAGATCGCTTCGGCCCCGATTCCCGGCGGCGGCGCGAGCAGGGAGACGGTGACGTCCTCGGCGAAGCCGCTGACGGCCTCGAAGGACACGTCGGCAAGGACGCTGTCGCCCTGGATCACGCTGAGCTCAGCCGGGGCGTACAGCACGAACGCAGGCTCGTCGTTCGAGTCGCCCACGACGCTCACCTGGTTCGTTCTTCCCTTCGGAATTCTGAGCGCCAGACAGCCGCTCAACAAGCAAACGACGAGACCCGCCGGGACGAGCGCAGAAACAGCCACAGTGACCGTCCCGAGCCTCTGTTGTGTCATGGAAGGCATTGAAGCACAGCCGAGGCCGTCGCGCCCGGCGATTCATCATGCGCGGAGCTCTCCTAAGGACAAACGATCGCGCCGGCGTCGTACGGCGCTGTCCGCGGCGCGCCGAGACGATCGCTCGTGCTGCCGCAGACCTCCGGCGCTTCGTGCGTGCCGCAGGCGACCGCGCGCGGATCGGTGCCGATGCCGCACACGCCGGTCGGCCCGGTCGGTGCGTAGCCAGTGCCGAAGACGACACCCGCCAGCAACGCGTTCCCGCCGGCGCGCGTCGTCGGACATGGACCATTCGCGAGGCACGCGATCGACTCGACCGGGCTGCCGTCGAGCGCGTCGAGAGCACGGCGATCGTATAGACGCGCGCGAGCTGCGCCGACGTCGACAGGATGACGCTGCGGCGGTCGAGCGAGGGAACGGCGTCGGTCAAGGCGAGGCCGGCGATCGCGTAGCTCGCGAGATCCGACGCGGGTCCCGGCGCCATCGGCTCGGAGAACGACAGCTCGACGCGCTGATTGCCGAGCGATTGCGCGCCGGTGAGCCGCGGCGGCTCGTCGTCGCCGGGGGCGATGCACTGCTCTTCGCGGCACACTCGGCCGTCGCGGCAATCGGTGTCGGCGGCGCATGCGATCAGCACGTCGTTCGGAAGCGTCAGATCGACGACGCAGCCGGGCACGAACGCCAGGAGCACGAACGCCGCGCTTCGCACTAGTGCACCGTGCACTAGATCCCGCCGAGCACGAGGCGCATCTCGCCCAGCGGACCGAGGGTCACCGTGGGCGGCGCGAGCGTCGCACGCCCGCGCGCAGGCGACGCCGCGAACGCGTCGATGATCTCGATGATCGCCAGCGTGATCGCGGCGAAGCCCGCCACGTTCATCGCGACGAGCAACGGAAAGCCGTCCTGCCCCGGACGATAGAAGCGGCCGTCCGCTGTCTTCGTCCCGTTGTGCACGATGCCGAGCGCGATGTTCGTCGCCACGCACGCCGCTTCCAAGCCGAGGAAGACGCCGCCGGCCGCGAAGTCGTGGTTCACGAAGTGGCCGATGCCGCCGGGGAAGATCCGCAGCCACGGATGGCGATCGCCCACGGTCTCTGCGGGTGCGATCTGCTTCGTCTCGACGACCGGCTGCGACGTCGAGGGCGCCACCGGCGCGACGACGATCGTTTCCTTCGTCGGCGCCGCGACCGGCGGCAACGGCTCAGTCTTCACCGGCTCGGTCTTCACCGGCTCGGTCTTCGCCGGCTCGGGCGCCACGGGCTCCGGCTTCTTCGCCGCCTTGGCCCGCTCTTCGTCGAAGAACTTCAAGAGGTCAGGGTGCGTCGCGTCGCGATCGATCGTGAACCCAGGGTTCTCGAAGAACAGCTCCTGCAGCACCTTCGAGGCGTCCGCCGGATGGCCGCCGAGAAAGAACGCGAAGGACAACAGCAACCGGGCCTGCTGGCGCTGCGCGTCCGTACCGCCGACCTCTGCAAGCGCGGCCTGAAACAGCTTCACCGCTTTGTCGTATTCATAGCGATCGAACGCGTGCTCGGCGGCCTTGATGTCTTTGGCCCAGGACTTCGCGGCCTTTGCGCCGCCCTTGGCCGGCGCCGCGACGAGCATCACGCACAAAAGCCACGTCATGGTTTTTCCAGTGTGACATGAATCTCGCGCCGCTCGCCGCCTTTTAGATCGACCTTCTTCTCGACGGTGCGATACGCCGGATTCTCGAAGCGCACGACGTAACGGCCGGGGGGAAGCTCGAGCGTGTTGAAGAGCGGCGTCGTCCCGTAGAGCTTGCCGCCGATCGAAATCTTCGCCCACGGCTTCGTGAAGAAGCGGAGCACGCCGGGCTCGTTCGCCGCCGGCCGCGGCTTCGGCGCGTCGACCGGATCGGGCACCGGCGCCGGCACCGGCACCGGCGCAACATCGACCGGCGGCGCCAGATCGACCGGAGGCGGCGCCGGCAACTCCGGCGGCAGATCGCTCACCGGTACGACGACCGGCGCCGGCCGCGTCGGCCTGTTCAAGGCGAGCGCCACCGCGACGGCACACACGATCGCAAACACCCCGGCGGCGAGCGCGATGACGGGCGACCCGCGCCGCCTGCGCGCCGGCACTGACGCGGGGGCCGCGCCCTGCGGCGTCGTGATGATGCTCGTCCTGCGAATCTCGGTCTGGTCCGCGAGGGCCTCGCTGCGCGCCCGCGCGTCGGTCACCGTCTGCGTCGAGAACTGCTGCGTGATGCGCGTGACGCCGCCGCTCTTTCCGAGAAACGCTCGCAGCTCGGCCCGCGGATCCATCACCTTCTTCGCCGCGAGCATCGCCCGCAGCTCTGCGCTCACCACCTCCGCTGACTGCGGTCGCTTGCTCGGATCGCGCGCATGCAAGCGATCCATCAGGGCACGCAGCTCGGGACCGTAGCTGGCCGGCAACTTCTCGATCTTGCCGTCCATCAAGTCGGCGAGCGCGTCTCCGACCGATCCTTCGGCGACGGGCGCGCGGCCGGTGAGCAAGTAGAAGAGCAGCGACGCCAGCGAGAAGAGATCCGAGCGGGGACCGGCGTTGTCCGGGTCGAAGAGCTGCTCCGGCGAGGCGAAGAGCGGGCTGCCGATCGACGCCGTCGGCCGCGCGACGAAGGTGCCGGTCTTGTCGCCCTGGGCCGGCCGCACGATGCCGAAGTCGGCGAGCAGCACGCGCCCTTGATCGTCGACGAAGACGTTCTCGGGCTTCACGTCGCGGTGCACGAAGCCTTCGCGGTGCACCGCCTCCAAGCCTTCGCAGATCCCGACCGCCGCAGCGATCGCCGCCGTCTCCGGCATCGGCTTCACCGTCGTCACCGCTTCGAGCGTCGCGCCCTCGACGAGCTCCATGACGATGTAGGGCAGCGGCTTGTCCGGCCCGGAGTAGTCGATCACCTCGATCACGTTCGGGTGGCGCACGCGAGCGAGCGCGCGGGCCTCGCGGTGAAAACGCATGCGCATCGTTTGATCGGCGTCCTCGTGCATCAGCTTGACGGCGACCGGCCGGTTGAGGCGCGTGTCTTGCGCGCGAAACACCTTGGCCATGCCGCCCTGGCCGATCAGCGCCTCGACGACGAAGCGGCCCTTGGAGGCCACGCGCAGCGCCTCGAACGCGTCGGACATCGGCTGCGTCGACTGAAGCTCCGCGACCTGCGTGTCCGGCCCGAGCCAGCGGCGCACGGCTGCTTCGCCGTCGATCTTCCGCTGGCGCAAGAACGCCGCGAGCGACGCCGCCACCTCGCCCGCGCGCTGCGGCCGCTTCGTCGGCGAGGGATCGGTCAACGCATCGGCGATCTTGCCGAGCGACGGGTCGACGGTGATGTTCGACTTCAAGACGCGCTCGAGCTTGCCGTCGAGCACCGCGGCGAGCAGCGCCCCGACCTCCGCGGTCGGCGCCGGAGGGTGTCCGAGCAGCGCGTAGGTGAGGCAGATGCCGCCGGCGTAGAGATCGGAGAGCTCGGAGTAGGTGCCGCTGAGCAAGAGCTCGGGCGCGTAGTACAGCGGCGTTCCGACCAGGTTCGCCGCGCGCGTGGCGAAGGTCTCGCTCGTGCGCGTCCCGACGACGGACGCGACGAGGCCGAAGTCGGTGACGACGGCGCGGCCGCTCGCGGTGACGACGATGTTCGTCGCCGACAAGTCGCGGTGGAGCAGGCGCTCGCCATGTGCGGCCGTCAGCGCCGAGAAGACCTGCATGAAGATCGCCGCCGCCACGTCGTCGGGCAAGTGGCCGCGCGCTTCGATGAGCTCCTTCAGGCTCTTGCCGTCGAAGAGCTCCATCGCGATGAACACGCGCTCTTCGTCGGGGCCCGAGTAGTCGAACACCGCCGCCACGTTCGGGTGCACGACGCACATGAGCGCGCGCGCTTCGCGATGAAAGCGCTGCCGCGCCGTCGGCTCGGCGAGCAGCTCGTCGCGCAGGATCTTCATGGCGACGGCGCGGCCGGTGCGCTGCTCGAGCGCTTCGTACACGACGGCGCTCGCCCCTTCGCCGATGCGGCGGCGCAAGTCGTAGCCGGGAATCTCGGGGCGCGCGATCACGGCCATGGCGAAGGGGCGTCGTAGGTGACGACGATGTTCGGCCGATACGACTGCGTCGTCACCTCGGTCATGTAGACGCGATTATCGTCGCTGCCCGCGTCGTCGTTGGTGTTGACCGGGCGATCGAGGCGGAACTGGCAGTGCTTGCCGGTGTTGGCGGCGTCCTCCCAATCGCGCTTCACTTTCGTGGTGATCCCACACGACTTCGCGCCGGCGTCGTCGTTCGTGATGATGTTGCAGCTGATCAGCGCGCAGACTCCGCCGGTGCCGCCGCACGCTCCGTAAGTGTGGACCGGCGCATCCCACGCCGAGGCGGTCAACGGGCTGCCGAAGAGAATGCTGCGCGCGCGTACGACGCCGAGCGAATGCCCGGGCTCGAAGGGCTCGCCGACGGGCCCGGCCGTGTAGATCGACAAGGTCGCCGACTGAATCGTCAGCAGGTTGGCCGGCAAGCTATTGAGGCTGAAGCTCAAGAAGCCGCGCAGCACGCGGTGCGATGCTTGGAAGACGTAGTCGCCAACGCGGATCTCGGCGCCGAGCTCGCTGATCGTGCCTTGATCGTTCACTTGCCCGTCGAGCGCCGCCTCGCCATAGATCGGCGTCGTCGTCAGACGTTGATGGGTCTTGAACATGCCTGTCACTTGCGCCGCCATCGCCACGCCGTTGCTCTTGGCCGCGGTCGACAAGCGCCACGTGACGGTGGTGCCGAAGCCGAGGCTCGCCGGCGGCGTGAAGTGCATCGTCGTGCCGCCGTTCGACCACGCGAAGGTGCCAACCGCCGCGACGTTGATGCTCGGCGGGTTGATCGAGAACGCCGCCTGGGTCGCCGCCGCGTCCATCGGCTTCGAGAAGTCGAGGCGAATGTTCGTGCTCGGTGACACGCGATCGATCACGTCGACCGGCGGCGGATCACTGAGCGGCGGATCCGTCGCGGTCACCGTCGGCGCCGTCATGTCGACGACGGCGCTCGTCTGGAAGCTCACCTGCGTCGGGCCGGCGAGCAGGTTGCCGAAGGTATCGGCCGCGGTGCTGGCGATCGTGACGATGATCGGCGTGGTCGCCGGCAAGTTCGCCGACGGCTGGCAGGTGTAGAGCGTGCCCGACGCGTCCCACCCGAACGCGCAGGAGACGCCATTGCTCACGCTCATCACGACTGTCGCCGGGTTCATCGCCTTGGTGAACTGCACCGTGATGAGGCTGTTGCGAAACACGTTCGTCGCGCCCTGCTCCGGAATCGAGCCCGCGATCTGCGGCGCAGCGGTGGCGGCAGGGTCGACCGTGTGAAACGAAAAGCGCGTGGTGCCGCTGAGCCCGAGGCCGTCAGCGTCAACGCCGTCGGCTTCGATCTCGTAGAGCGTCGCCTGGGCCCAAGCGGCGACCGGGTGATCAAACGTCGCGACCGTGTGCGCGTCGTTCCAAGTCGGCTCGCCGAGATCGCGCGCCGGCGTCGCGACGACGTTCACGCTGGTCATCGGCTTCGAGAACGTGAGCGAGAGCTGCGTCGCGGTCGCCACGCCCATCGCACCGGCGGCGGGGACGCTCGCCGTGATCGTGGGGTTCGTCGGCGCGGCGCGCGTCGTGAACGAGAACGATCGCAGGTTGCCCATCGCCAAGCCCTCGGCGTCGAGGCCGCTGACCGTCACTGCGTACGTCGTCGCCGGTTGCAGGGGCGTGGTCACGATGTACGAGACCGCCTGCAGCTCGTCGTTCCATTCGTTCAATGCGAGCGCGATCGGCGGATCGCTCTGCACCATGACAGTGTCGGGCCGCATCTCCTTCGAAAAGAGGAGCGCGATCTCCGTCGTGAGGATGACGCTCGTGGCGTCGTGCGCCGGCGTCGTTGCCGAGAGCAGCGGCTGCAGCCCGCTGGTCGTCGTGGTGCTGGGATCGACGCTGCGGCGGACGAAGTCGAAGCACGCCGCGAGCACGAAACAACACGCGATCGCGGCGAGTCGGGTCATCTCTTCAACTTCCTCTCAGCCTCCACGAGCTTCTGCGCGGTGAAGCCGATGGAGCTGAGGAACGCCTTCTCTTGCTCGAGCAGCACTTGGTGGCGGCGCTCGGTGAGATCTCGATCGAAGCGCATGATCGCCTCGACGACGCGCTGGCACGCCTGCACGAGCGCCGCTTTCTTCTGCGCCTCGAGCGTCTCGGTGAAGGCCTTCAGCGCCGCGCGTTGCTTCGCGAGCTCGGCGGTCGCCGCGGCGTGCTCGGCGATGATCGCGTCGAACGCTTGGCCGAGGCTCTTGGCGGCCGCTTTGAGCTCCGGCTCGGGAGCGGCCTGCGGCTGCGCCATGTTCTTCGCGACGAGCCCCATCACGTCCTTGGTCGTCTGCCCTTCGCCGCGCAGGTGCGGGTTCATCGCGAGGAGCTTCCTCACGATCTCTTCGGTCGGCCCGCGCGGTTTTTCGTCGTTGCTCATGACGGCCGCTCCGGACGATCGCTGATCTGATCGCGCTTGAAGCCGACGCTCTTCAGCCAGGTCGCGTGCGTTTCTAGCAGCGCCTGGGTCTTCGGCGACAACACGTTCGGATCGACCGAAGCCAAGAGCGCGAGCACGCGATCGCGCGTCTCCCAGAGCTGCACGGCTTGGGCCTTGTCGAGCGCCTGGGCGTCGGTCTTCGCTCGAGCTTGGGCGTCGGCGATGCGCTTTTGTTCGGTAGAGAGCCACTGCTTCGTCGCGGCGATCGCTTGCACGAGATCTTTACTGTCGAGCCGCGGCAGCGCCGCCGGGTCGCTGACGAGCGCGATCTTCGGCTTCGTGTCGCTCGCTTCTGGGGGGTCCCTTTTACCGGCCGCCGCTTTCCGCACGGCATCGACTTCCTTCATCAGCTCTTGGGTCGACTTGTCACCCTTCAGGCTCGGGTTGAGCGCGACCGCTTTCTTGAGCACGTCGTCGGAGTCGCCGACCGCCGACACTTGGCCTTTTTGTGCTGCTTTCTTCCAACTCGCGAAGCGATCGGAGGCTTTCTTCGGGGGTTCGTCCGCCATGCAGATGCTCGTGAGTATACCCTCAAGGGGGCCAAGGTCACGCCGAGCGACAAGATCGGGTGACGGAAGCGTCAAGCCCGGCTGCATACGCGGGAAATAACTTAGCCCCCCCGCGGAATGCTGCGGTAATCTCGTACATGGTCGACAAAATCGGCGACGGTCAGCGGACACAAAAGAGCGGGCCACAGCACACGACGACGAAGGATCAGCTGAAGCAACGCGAGGCGCAAAAGGCCCGCGTGGAGATCCAGCGCGCGCGCAACACGGACGGCGTGGCGAGCGGTCCGCTTGGGGTGGGTGGAGGTGGGGCAACCGCTGACGCTGCGCTGGCGCCCGCGTTCTCTGCCGCCGCGATCCCGCGTGAAGCGATCCGCTTCTTCGAGCCGCTCGGCGCGCTCTTGCTCGACGCGCCGCCCGAGAACGTGACGCCGAGCGAGCGCTTCGCGACCGCGGCGCCGACGGGGCTGCAGCCGACGGCGCAGCTCGACCTTGGCGCCGAAGCGACGACCGTGGCGCTCATCGCGGGCGACGCGCTCGATGCGTTGAGCAGCAAGGATCCGGCGTTCGCCAAGTCCGAGAAGGGCGAGATCTTGCGCGCGTTCGTCAAGCTCGCGGACGCGCAGGTGCAAAAGCTCGCCGAGGGCAGCGGCGCCACGCTCGCCACGCTCGCCAAAGACCCGAGCCCCACCGCCGACGCCGCGCGCAAGCTGCACACGCTCTTTGCGCCGATCGCCGTGTCGCTCCGCGCGTACCTGAAGACGGGCGAAGAAACCAAAGACGCCAAAGGCAAAGCGCTCGCCGACTTGATCCGCGACGGCGAGACGAGCGGGGACAAAGGCGACACGAGCGGCGCCGACAGCACGAGCCCGAGCGGCAACGACCAAAGCATGCGCCAAGGCGTCGGCGACGGACCCCAGGGCTTTTCCCCGCCGGGCACTGGCGGCAGCAGCGGCACCAAAGGCACGCCGAAGACCGATCCGCCGGGCAAGGTGTGGGCGATCGAGATCCTCGGCGGCCAGTCGCGCACCTTGAACGAGATCTGCAGCATGCAAGGCTGCGACATCGAGGCGGCGATTCAACTGCTGTTCTTGTCGCTGGCCAAAGACGCCGAAGTCGACCTGCGCGACATCATGAAAGAGATGCAGGTGATGAACGAGAAGAAGTCGCTGATGCGCAAGGTGCAGCAGCAGTACCGCGCCGAGAAGTCGCGCCTCGAAGGCGACATGCGCAACGAGTACAACCAGCTGAAGAGCGAGGGGAAGATCGGCCCCGACGTCCCGTTCGAGGATTACGCGGCATGGCGCCAAGTCGTGATGGGCGAGCCGCTCACCGATCCGAAGACGGGCGAGCTGTTGAAGGACGGCGCCGGCAACCCGATCATGGAGCCGGGCACGCTCGCCGAACCGTCACCACCGCAGAGCTTGCCGTCATACCTCGGCCCGCCGGCGGAAGGGGGAACCGGCGGCGGCGGCAACTTCATCTTCAGCAAAGCGACGATCGGCGCGGTCACGCAGGCCACGAAGGTCACCGATCAGATCATCGGCAACAGCGACACGCTGTCAAACGTCTTGAAGCAACAGGCAGAGACCGCCAGCAACGTCGTCAACAACATGCGGCAAACGAGCGATGAGGCGCCGCCGCCCGATGCGCCACCGCCGGGCGAAGAAGAGTCGCAAGGCCAGCGCCAAGGCACCGAGCAGGTGATGAGCGCGAACCTGACGATGAAGAAGGATCTGCACTTCCAGAAGGTGGGCATCGATCTGAAAACCACCTTAAAGATCAATCCGGACCTGCTGAACAACAACGGCGGGAGCGGCGGCGGCGACGTCTCGACGGGCGACATCCAAACGCCGCCCGCGGGCCACAGCGGCCGCTTGATGAGCCTCGAGCAGCTCGGCAACCTCGAGCAAAAGGCCAAGGACGATCTCGATAGCTTGAGCGAGATGAGCCAGATGACCGCGATGCGCTTGCAGATCTTCATGGATCGGCGCGCGAAGTTCATCGAGACGCTCACCAACTCGATCAAGAAGTTCTCGCAGATCAGCGACGGCATCTCCGCCAACCTCAAGTGAGCGCACACATGACCCAGGCAAAAGTGAAGCAAGAGCTGGAACAACGCATCGCCCTGGCGAAGAGCGGCAAGGACGTCCTCACGGCGCTGCGCCTCGGCAAGAACGACGCGGCGCGCTTCTTGCGCTTCGGCCACGCGCGCCTCGCCGCCGAGGACTTCGACGGCGCCGAAGCCGCGGGCCGCATCGCGACGACGATCGCGCCGGACACCGCCGCAGGCTGGCAACTCCTCGGGGTGGCGCAAGCCCGCGCGCGAAGGAGCAGCGCCGCGATCGCAAGCTTCGCCAAGGTGACGGCGCTCGCGCCCGACTCCGTCGCGAGCTGGCTGCACCTCGCCGAAGCGCAGCTCTCGGTGCTCGACTTCAAAGCCGCCGCCGCATCGCTCGAGCAAGCGATCAAGCGCGATCCGAAAGCCAGCACGCCCGAAGGCTTGCGCGCGCAAATGCTCGTCGTCGAAATTTTGTCCGCCCATTCAGGAGATTGACCATGGCCACCGTCACGAACCAGCGCCCCGTCACACCTCCGCCCGCGCCCGGCGCCGACGCCGCCGTGCAAGATCAAATGACGCAGCAGAAGCTCGACGGCGAGCAGAAGCAAACGAAAGGCAAAGAGCTTGAGCCGGAAGCCGACGCCAAGGCCAAGGCGAAAACGGCGAAGGGCAAAGAGAAGGACCCCGGCTCGGACGTGGCGCTCGGCGACGGCGCCGCGAAGGCGAAGACCGCGCTCTTCGCGCTCGACGAAGTCTCGAAGACGCCGGAAGAGGCGCTCGCGAAGTTGGCGCTGCTCGGCGAAGCGCCGATGGTGCAAGCGCCGGTGGCCGATGCGCGCGAACGATCGGACGCCGTCGCTGGATTCTCGCGCCTCGCCGAGAAGATCGATCCCTCGGCGGTGCCGGACGCTGACAAGGTGGCGCCGCCGTTTTCGCCGGACCTTCCCGCGTTGGCGTTGAGCGAGCTGCCCGCCGTGTCGCAAGACGCGCCGACGGTGTGGCACGCCGTTCAGCATTTGGAGGGCGAAGGCAAGCTGCACGTGCGCACGCCCGAGCAGGCGCGGCGCTTGGAGCTCATCAAAGCGTTCACGAAGATCATGGACGCGCAGGCGGCGAAGACCGAGACGAAGAAGGCCGAAGGCGCGCTGCAGTGGATGCCCGAGCGCTTCATGCAGAAGGCGAAGGAAGTGTCGCCGAAGATCGCCGAGGCCGTGCGCGCGTTCTACGGCACTACCTTCACGAAGTCGTTCCGCTTCAGCTCGGGCGAGCTCGAAGATCGCATTCTCCATGGCGACGTGCCGGTGATCCCTGACGCGACCGTGCTGGCGATCGAGAACCAGCTGAAGCCGCTGCACGCCGTGGCGCTCGAGATCGCGCACGAGTGGGAGATCGGCAAAGCGAAGCCGCACTTGGAGCTCGTGAAGAAGTGGGGCGCGGCGAAGGACTGGAAGATCGGGGTCGCGAAGGATCCGCTGAAGTTGAAGATGGCCATCGTCGGCGGTGGGGACGGCGGGGGCAATGGCGGCGGCGGTACGAGTGGAACCGGTGGCGGCGGCGGCTACATCAACTTCGGCGGCAGCCTGCAAGGCGGCTTCATGGCGATGATGGCCGGTGCCGACATCGAGACGTTGATCATCATCGTCATGATGAACTCGACGAAGATCGAAGATGATCTCCTGCGCGACTTGATGAAGCAGATGCAGGCGACGAATGCGAAGAAAAAAGCGATGCGCGAGCTGAAGACGCGCATGAAGCAAGACGAAGCGCGCCTCGGCAGCGAGATGCAGAACGAGTACAATGACCTCGTCAGCAAGGGGCTCGTGCACTCGACGATCACCTTCGAAGAGTACAAGGCGTGGCGGCAATGCCAGTGGGCGTCGTTGAACGAAGACGCCGACGGCAACATGCAGTACGCTCCACCACAGCTCGCGCCGCTGCCGCCGATCCCGGAGTGGATGCGCGCGGGCCACGTGCCACCGACGAACGAGACCGACGAGAGCGGCGGCGTCAGTGGCGCCGGCACGAAGTACGGGTTCGACGCGGCGCTAGAGGAACAGCTGAAGAAGCTCTGGGACTCGATGCCGCCAGAGACGCGCGGCGCGAGCTTCGAAGAGTGGCTCGGCGCCACGTTCAAGACGCCGGTCACGAGCAAGGACGACATCATCGCCAACTTGAACAAGGCGAACGAAGTCATCACCGCGGAGAGAGATCGCGCGACGGCTTCCGGCGGGGCCATTCCGGTCGAAGCACTAGGAGATCCGAACAGCGACGCGTACAAGAAGGCCAATAAGCTTTCGCAAGAGATCATGGCCCTCATGATCCTCGAGCAGACCGGATCCAGTGTGACGAACGAGCTCACGAACAAGCGCGCCGAGCTCGCGGCCCTTATGGGTAACGTCGCGGGAACGCCGGAACAGATCGCCACCGCCATGAAGAGCATCATGGGCGCGGCGCTCGACGCGGTGAAAAAAGACTGGGCGATGATGAAAGATTGGATGAACGACTTTCACAATGAGCCGCTCAAGACCGTCGCTTACTGCAACGCGATGGACATGAGCGATCCCGACCACTACGGCGGCTACTGGACGGACTCCTACGACAGCGGCGGCCCGTGGGCGGACCCCGAGGACTGCTTCGCCAACGGCGGCGAGGGCGGCTTTCAGGAACAGGGCATCGACGGCGGCTCGAAAGAGGGGAAGAACGAGTGGGGCGGCGACGGCTTTACCGGAACCGGGACCTACCACGAGGAGGACGACGAGGACACGTCAGGCACGATCAAGGCGCGCTACAAGCCGCCCGGCGGAGGTATCGCTGACTTCATGTGCGACATGATGGGAGAGTTTGGCGGCACCATCGATCGCGGCGAGATCGGCGCGATCGACTCGTTGCTGAGCTCCTTTGCCAACGGGCTCGCCGGCGCGGATCCGCTTGCCGCCATCGCGGTGACCATGCCCGAAGGCACGACGCCGCCGCTCACTCCGGAAGAGTACGACGCGATGCTCGGTACCGTCGGCGGCTATCTCGCCGACGCCCAGAACCCTGACAGCCAGTACTCGAAGTGGATCTACGACAACGACGTCGACGGCGCGAAGACTCGGGAGGCCGAGGAAAAAGCCGCCGCCGAAGAAGCCGCCCGCAAGAAGGCGGAGGAAGCCGCGCGCAACAAGAGCCAGGGCGGCCGCATGGCGACGGAAGTGCCGCTCAACCAAACGGGCAACCTGGAGCAGTTCACCGCCTTCTGCGCTCAAATCGACGACAAGCTCGCGTCGCTCAGCGAAATGAGCGAGCTCGACGCGCTCCGCCTGCAGACGATGATGGACCGCCGCAGCAAGCTGCTCGAGACCTTGTCGAACCTGATCAAGAAGCTGAGCACCACCGACGGCACGATCTCCGCGAACCAGAAGTGAGGGCACCATGACCGAGATCAAAGAGACGAAGTGGCCACAACGGGAAGCGCGCAAGATCGCCCGCCAAGATCGCCTCGGCAAGCTCGTCGCCAAAGCACGCGACCGCATCACGAAGGAGCGCGCCGCCAAGAAGCGCGTGAGCAGCGTGCCGAAGCAAGCGCGCTTGGTCACGCACGTTCGGCGCAAAGGCGGCGCGACCGTCGAGAGCCGCGCGCCGGAAGCCGCGCTCAACGCCGCCGAGGCGATCATTTATGTGCGCGACGGCGTCATCGACGCCAAGGACTTCCTCGGCCTCAGCGAAGACGAAGCGATCCGCATCGCCCGCCACGGCCTGGCGCTCTTGGATCGCGACGACAACGACGCGGCGCGCTCGTGCGGCGTCGTAGCGACCGCGTTCGCGCCCCGCTTCGCGCCGGCATGGCTCGTCCTCGCCTGCGCGAACGCCCGCCTGCGCCGCGACGCCGAAGCGATCATCGCGTACCAGCAGGTGAGCGTTCTCGAGCCGACGAACACGCGCGCGCTCGTCGATCTCGCCGAGCTCTATGTGCGCAACATGCACTTTTCGCTCGCCTCGCAAACGTTGGAGCGCGCGCTCGCGATCGAGAAGGACGTCAGGTCCCCGATCGCCCAGCGCGCGCAGCTGCTCGTCGTCAACACCCTGATGACGCTCGAACAGGATTGACGAGATGCGGCGCGTCGCGATCATCAGCGCCGCCATGATCGGGTCGACGCTCGTCTCGGGCTGCTTCGACTTCGTACATCGCACGACGGCGACCGTCGCGCTCTCCGGCGTCGGTTGCGACGATCGCTTGAAGACCGGCGACGAGACCGACGTCGACTGCGGCGGCTCGTGCCCGGCGAAGTGCGGCTTTCACGCCGGCTGCGGCGACGGCGACGACTGCGCGTCCGGCATCTGCCTCGACGGCACCTGCGACGTGCCGGGCTGCGGCGACGGCATCAAGAACAACGACGAGAGCGACGTCGACTGCGGCGGCTCCTGCGGCGCGTGCGCGAACGGCAAGATCTGCGGCGACGCGAGCGACTGCGCGACGCAAACGTGCATCAGCGCGCGCTGCGCCGACGCCAACTGCGCCGACGGCGTGATGAACACGAACGAAACCGACGTCGACTGCGGCGGCGGCTGCCCGGGCTGCGGCGTGAACAAGGCGTGCGCCGTCGCGACCGACTGCGCGTCGACGTTCTGCCATCCGACGAATCATGCGTGCGCCGCGCCGACGTGCAGCGATGGCTTCAAGAACGGCAACGAGAGCGACGTGGATTGCGGCGGCTCGTGCTCGGTGTGCATCAACGGTAAGACGTGCGGAACGAGCGCCGACTGCGCGTCGACCTTCTGCCATCCGCCGAGCGGCACGTGCACGGTGCCTTCCTGCAGCGACGGCTTCAAGAACGGCACCGAGACCGACGTCGACTGCGGCGGCAGCGCCACTTGTAGCAAGTGCGCCCGCGCCAAGGCCTGCGCTGGGCCGACGGACTGCTGGAACAACCAGTGCTTGGTCAACACCTGCACCGGTGTCTGCCCGAGCACGATGGCCGCGGTCGCCGCGCCGCCGCCCTTCCCCGGCAAGAACTACTGCATCGACAAGCTCGAAGTGTCGCAGGTGCAATACGCGTCGTTCCTGAGCGCCGGGATCGTCTTCTCGCAGCTGCCGCAGTGCGCGTGGGACACGTCGCGCGATCCGCGCACGCTCGGCCGCGGCTGCTCGGGCTCGACTTATTCGTCCGGCTCGACGAACCCCATTCGCTGTGTCGATTGGTGCGACGCCGTGGCCTACTGCATGACGAAGGGCAAGCGCCTCTGCGGCTCGGTGCCGAGCGGCGCCACGCTGTTCACGACGCTCGGCAACGGCCAAGACAGCCAGTGGTACTACGCGTGCACGAACGCGATGAACAGCGCGTACTTCTACAACTCGGGCGACCTCTACAGCGCGTCGAAGTGCAATGGCGCCGAGCGCGTGCCGATGGGGCTGGGGCCCGACACGATCCTCGATCCTGGCGCGCTCGTGAACTGCAAAGGCTTCATCGCGCCCTACGACACGATCTTCGACATGAACGGCAACGTGCACGAGTGGACCGACGAGTGCATGGACGTGGCGATGACCGGGGTGAACACCGGCGGCACCGATCGCTGCGCCACGCGGGGCGGCTCCTTCGGCAACCCCGCGGAGATCACGAACGGCCAGAACCCGTCGAACACGGCGTCGTGCGAGACCTTCGTCGATCGCTTGCGCAACGACTACGCGCACGACGTCGGTTTTCGCTGCTGCGCGTTGTGATCGCCTCGCTTTTAGGGTGAGATGCGCGCGTGGCGGGTCCTGACGACGGTCGAGCGCTTCAAGAGAAGATCGAAAAAGCACGCGCGTGGGCGCAGGCGAACCCACTGCTCACCGGCATCATCGGCATCGGTGGCTTGTTCCTCTTCATCTTGCTCATCGTCATCATCTCGCTCTTCAAGTCGAGCGGGCCGAGCAAGTCCGACGTCGACGCCGCGCAAGCCGAGAAGAACGTCTGCAAGCGGCTGACGAAGCTGCAGCAACTCGAGAGCGAGACGAAGCAGCGCACGTTTTCGCCGGAGTATCTGAAGGCGCTGCAAACGGCATATCGCGAGCTCACCCAGGCCGAGCCGACCGCGGACGACACGCTCGCGCTGTCGAGTGTGATCGACGAGTGCAGCGGGCTCGACAACGCCGACTTCGCTTGGCTCGTGAACATCGACACGCGCTTTCGCAAAGGCGAGTGGCCGGCGGTGCCGAAGGAGCCGCCGGCGAACGAGAACGTGCGCGCGCGGCTCTACGAAGGGCTCGCGAGAAATCCGCGCTTGCCGATCGCGCTGCCGACCGAAGCGACCGTGCGCGACAAGTGGCTGCGCTTCGCCGTCGAGAACCCGGAGTACGCCAAGAACACGGCCGCGCCGGTGGGGCCGCTGCTCGCGATCTTCTACAAGGAGAACGACACGCCGGACGCGCACGTCGCGCTCTATCAGCAGCTCGCGCAGATGCAGACGAATTCCGGCTGGCTCGCGCGCAAGCTCTACGATCGCTTGGGCCTCTTGCCGGAGCCGCTGCTCGTCGCAGACACCGCGCCCGAGACGCCGCCGCCCGGGCTCACGCGCGGACCGGAAGACACGCTGCGCTTCTTGGGCGTGCTCGAAGGCGAGCGCTGCGCCATCGCGCTCGACAGCTCGCCGCTGCCGCCGATCTGGGTACGCCCGTGCAAAGGGCTGAAGCCGCGTCGCTTCGGCGCCGGCGAGCTGTTCCTGCTCTCAGCCGAGGCGAAGGCCGATGTGCAGTTTCCGCTACATTGGCTGCCGCTGCTCGTCGAAGACAGCGGCGAGGCGCGCTACGGTGAGGCGCTGCGCGGCAAGATCGACGATCGCGTGCTCGCGGCGTTCATGGTCGCGGCGCCGCGCTTCGTGCTCGGGCCAAAGGGGCTCCTCCCCTTCGCGCCGGCGCCGAACGTGACCCAGGCGCATCAAGGTGGCGCGCCCTTCGCCAGCTTCAAGACGCCGCTGCAAGGCGCGCTGCGGCCGCGCGTGCTCGCGTTCTCGGCGCAAGCGAAGGTGAAGCTCGACAAGGCGTGCCCGAAGGTCGACAAGACGCGCTGCGACGCCGTGAAGGGCGACGGCGAAAGAGACAGCTGCGAGCTGGCGCCGCCGATGTGCTTCACGCTTGCGGGGGCCGCGATGCTGCGCGCGACGCCGGTGCGCATCACGCGGCCGTTGCCGTGCATGAAAGAGTACGGCACGAAGACGCAGTGCAAGGCCGAGGAGATCACCGGGCTCTTCGTCGATCCCATCGCCGAAGGCTCGAGCGAGTACACCGCCGGCCCGTTCATCACGCTCTTCGAGCACAAGCCGGAAGCAGGCGTGCCGGGGATCGAGGACTAAAGCTTCAGATCCGCGCGCACGTCGTCGTAGCGTGCCTTCAACGTCTCGACGAGCGCGTCGTCTTTTTCGATCCTCGGCGCCCGCACTTGCAGCACGACGTAGAGATCGCCGGCGCTGCCGTCCTGCTTCTGCACGCCCTTGCCGCGCAGCCGCAGCTTCTCGCCGCCGCGCGCGCCCGCCGGCACCTTGAGCTTGACGTTGCCATGCGGCGTGGGCGTTTCGATCTGCGCGCCCTGCACCGCTTCCGGCACAGTGATCGGCAGCTCGAGCGTGAGATCGCTGCCGTCTCGGTGCAGCAAGGGATGCGGCTGCACGCGCAAGACGAGATACAAGCTGCCGGCCGGGCCACCATCGGGCGACGGCTCGCCTTGACCTTGCAGGCGCAGCTTGTCGCCGTCGGCCGCGCCCTTCGGCACCTTCACCTTCAGCGCTTTGTTCTGCAGCCACGGCAGGCGAATCTCGATCTCGTCCCCGCGCAGCGCTGTCATCAGCTCGACCTGCATCTCGGTCTCGACGTCGCGCCCGGGGTGCTGCATCGGGCCGCGCCGGCGCTGCCGACCTTGACCGCCACCGCCGTAGAAGAACTGCTCGAAGATGTCGTCGAAGCCACCGAACTGATCGAAGGGATTGCCCTGCGCGCCGGCGCCTTGCGCGTTGAAGCCTTGGCCGCTGCTCCAGCGTTGGTACTGGCGCGCGCGCTCCGGATCGAAGCCCGTGCGTAGCGCGTCCGGCCCAAACTCGTCGAAGAGCTTGCGCCGCTTCTCGTCGCCCACGATCTCGAACGCCGCCGAGACCTCTTTGAACTTCTCCTCGGCCTGCTTGTCGCCGGGGTTGACGTCTGGGTGGTGTTTCTTCGCGAGCTTGCGATAAGCCTTCTTGATCTCGTCGGCCGTCGCGGTGCGCGAGACGCCGAGCACGCTGTATGGGTCTTTGGCGGTGGCCATGGGGATCGGTCGCAATGTAAACGTGTGCGGCCGGATTGCAAGACTGCCCACTTGCGCTCGCGCGGCGGGATCGGCTACCACGCTCGCTCCGCCTAGGTGGAGAGGTGGCCGAGTGGCTGAAGGCGGCGGTTTGCTAAACCGTTATAGGGCCAAAAGCCCTATCGTGGGTTCAAATCCCATCCTCTCCGCCATTCATACCATCCCACCCGCCAAGCCTCTTTCGCTTGCCTCGACCTTTTGTTAGCCCTTTTTCATGCGTGTCCTTGCGTTGATCCTCGTCGCCCTCGCGTGGCCCGGTGCCGCGCGCGCGGGCGAGTGGCGCACGTACAAGCAATACGACGACGGCCTTACGCTCGAACGCCGAGCCGTCCGGGGATCGCGCTTCGACGAATTGCGCATCAGCAAGCGTATGGCGATCGCACCCAAGGATCTCGCCGACTCGGTCTGGCGTCTGCGCAACGAGGGCTGGGAGTATCGGGTGCACAAGAAGCGCGAGCTCCTGAGGGACACGCCGACCGATCGCTTGATCTATTCGCAGCTGCTCACGCCGATCGTCAGCGACCGCGACTACACCGTGCGCCAGTACCGCCTGAGCGATCCCGCGACCGGCGTCTTTCAGATCCTCTTCGAGGCCGCCAACGACCAAGGCCCGCCGCCCAACGACGATCACGTGCGCGTGGAGGTGATTCGCGGCGGCTGGACCTTCGAGCCCGACGGCGACGGCGGCACCATCGTCACCTACTTCTTCTTGAACGATCCGGCAGGCTCGCTGCCGGCGTGGATCGTGCGCGGCGAGCAGCGCGACTCGGCGATCACCGTGTTCCGCGAACAAATGACCTACGCCGAGCGCGACCGCACGCTCGCCGGCCACTGAACAAGACATGACAATCGACTCAGGTTCTGCGCCAAGCGATTGACAGCTTTCTCGCGAGTACGTAGCTCGGCGCCCGCATGAAAGCTCTCGTCCTCATCACGTCTTTGCTCGCGCTGAACGCCTGCGCCCCCAAGATCTGCGATCCGCGCGAGATCCAATTCTGCAAGTGCCCGTTCGGCATCGGCGGCATCGGGATGCAAGAGTGCTACGCCGACGGCTCGGGCTTCGGCGCCTGCGTCTGCACGTCGGTCGGCGGTTTTTCTCCGACGACCACGGGCGTCAGCGGTACGACGGCGAGCACTGGCGCTTCGAAGAGCACGTGCAGCAAAGACGGTTACTCGTGCGGGAGCCTGAGTCCGTGCTGCACCGGCCTCTCGTGCAACAACGGCCGCTGCGAGACGCCCGTCACGCCGGCGCCCGCCACCAAGAGCTGCCACGGCGTCGCGAGCTCGTGCTTCGTTCAGCTCACCTGCTACTTGCAGGACGGTTGCTACGAGACCGGCACCGGCTCGTCGAAGTCGTGCAGCGGTATTCCGTATTCGTGCAGCTCGTATGCGTCGTCGACCAGCTGCATCAATCAGAACGGTTGCAGCTGGTACTAGATATCTAGCGCTTCCAGGCGATGCGCAGGTCCATCGTATCGCACGCGTCCAGCCCGCCGCTGACCAGCGTTTGCTCGGGATCCTTCAAGCGCGTCAGATCGCCGATCGCCGCCATGCCGCCGCGGATGTGTTGCCAAAACGCCTCGTGCGCGCCGGTGCCGTGAAAACGAAAGAGCACGTGCGCCGGCGAGTGCTCGACGATCTCCGGCGGCCCGCCGAAGTCGCGATAGTACGATCCCCACGCCGGGGCCGAGCGGCGAATGACCCATCCCGGATCGAGCATCTGCACGAAGATGCGGTGCACGGTCTTGAACGTCTTCTTCGTCGCCGCACGGCCGCTGCCGAACGCGAGCTCCTGCCAATTCGCGAGCGTGGCGCGGCGCGGTGAATCGATCATCGCCAAGAAGTGCGTGACAGGAAGCCACTGGCTTGGCACCGGCGGCCGATCGATCAACCCGCGGGTGTCCGGCGGCATCGCAGCGAGACATGCGGTCCATGCGGCGTCGTCCATCAGTCGGCGCAACTCGCCCGCGGCCTGCGAGAACCCCATCCCTTTGCTCATCGCGAGCGGCACGCACGAAGCTTAGCACGCGGCGTGCGCCGCGCAGATTACTTCGTCGGATAGAACGAAATGTACATACTCTTCAGCGCGGGCGATCCGTATGGCGGAGGAGGAGGGATTCGAACCCCCGGACAGCTTTCACCGTCAACGGTTTTCAAGACCGCCGCCTTAAACCGCTCGGCCACTCCTCCGGCGGGAAATCCCGTACCAATATCCAAATACTAGAACAAGCACGCGCACCCGCGCGTCCACAGTCTGTGCGTAGACGACGCGCGAGCAAGAAGCAGAGGCGTTGCTCGCGAAGCGCAAGGTCGAGATTTGCTCAGGCACGTTCCTCCCCGAGAAGAGACAGACCGACCTCACGATGGACGGCCTGCGCAAGGTCTGGCTCGAAGAGGCAGCCAGCAAAGCGAGCATCGGCGACGACAGGCAGCGGCTGGCGACGATCGTGGATCACTTCGGGGCGACGACGCGTGTGGCGTCGCTGTTGCCAGTGGACGTGGCGAAGTTTGCCAACACGCTCGCTCAGCGAAAGACGCGGCGAGGGTCGCTCATGGCGCAGGCGACGATCAATCGCCACCTGGCGGTGTTGATCTGGGCGCTGCGTGCCGCCGAGCGCAACGGCTATCGGCATCGGCTGCCGGCCGCGTCCATCACATTGAAGCCCGAGAACAACGAACGCAATCGTATCTGCTCCGCTGATGAGTACAGCAAGCTGATCGACTGGGCGCAACCGCAGCTCAGGCTCGCCATCATCATCGCGTACCACACGGGAATGCGGCTTGGTGAAATCGCGTCGCTGACCTGGGATCGCGTAAACACCCGGTCGAAGCTCGTGCACCTGAAAGCATCCGACACGAAGACCGGCGCCGCGCGCACCATCCCTCTCGCCAAGCCGGTGATCGAGGAACTGAAGGCGCGGCCGCGCAGACTCGATGGCACGTTAATTCAACGCTGCGGCGATGACGCTGTCATCGGACTTCTCGCAGTTGTGCAGGTCGATAGGGATCGCCGACTTGCACTTTCACGACATGCGGCACTCGGCGCTCACGAACTTTCGCCGCGCCGGCATGGATCTCGTCACCATCAAGCGCATCAGCGGTCACAAGACTTGGCGGATGTTCGAACGATACCAAACGGTCACCGACTCCGACTTTCGCGCTGCGATGGACGTGGTCGATCAATACGGCCGTGACGCAACGACCAAGTAGATGAGCATCCCTTCCGACGCACTAGCAGGCTGTTGAAAAACCATACTTGGCGCTCAAGTTGGTCCTCCCATTTGGTCGAATGAGAGAATTTGCGTCGTCATGTCGGAGGTCGCGTGTCTCCGCCTCACCGGGCGGTCTCTACGCCGCCGTCGCCGGGAGGAGCTTCGCCATTCGGATGAGGTTGTACGCCGCGCCGACGAAGTGCGAAGCGAACTCAGTGCGATCCAGCCCCTTGAATCGTGTGCGCCGAAAGTTCCCGACCGTCTTCATCCAGCCGAAGATCTCCTCGACTCGCTTCCTGACGCGTTGACTGATCGCGTAGCCAGG
>JADLHZ010000090.1 GCA_020848545.1 Deltaproteobacteria bacterium
AGTTCGCCTCGAGCAATGAGCTCGAAACGGTTTTCGTCTCGCCTCGAACATCGCCTTGTTCGGCGACGGCGACGGCGACGTCAACGGCGACGACTACGGGCAATCTTTACGCGGTCGCGGCACTAGGTGCAGCGAGCGCGGCGCGGATCGCACCCGGCCGATCACTGATGATCCCGTCGACGCCCATCGCGTCGAGCCTCTGCGCTGCGCCGGCGTCATTCACCGTCCACGCGTTCACGATGCGATCGCGGCTCAGCTTCATCTCTTCGTCGCTCACCATCACGTGCTCGGGGTGCGCCGCTTGCCAGGGGCCATGGCGAGCGTAGCGCCACGGTTTGTATGCCGCCTGGCCAGCGTGAAAGAGAAGACCACGCGGGATCCGCGGCAACAACGGCGCGAGGCCCGCGAGCATCACCGGATCAAAGGACGAGACGAGGAGCCGCTCGCGCATGCCGGTGTGCGCGCGTAGGATCTTCGCGACGGCGATGACCAGGCCGGTGCGGCTCGGCAGGTCGCGCTTCATCTCGACGTTGAGCAGGAGACCCGTCGGCTCAATCCAATCGAGCACGTCGTGGAGCGTGGGGATCGGCTCGCCGGAGAGGTCGATGCGGCGGAGCTCGTCGAGCGGGAGCGCCGAAAGCGCGCGCGAGTCGAAGCCGCTCGTCATGCGGCGCAGCGTCGGATCGTGAAAGACGACGACCTCGCCGCTCGCCGCCTGGCGCACGTCGAGCTCGATGCCGTCGGCGCCCTCGTCCTTCGCGCGGATGAACGCCGCCATCGTGTTCTCGGGCGGCAGCCCTTCGCCCCGCACGCCGCGGTGACCATAGATCAAGGCGTGCTGGCCACGACGAAAACGGCTCACGGCGCTTCGCGTCGCCGATTCATGGCGCCTCACATCGGGCTTTGATGACGCGAAGGATGCTCGTCTGAATGTCGCGCATCAGGAAGTCGCCCCAGAAGCCCGCGTAGCGATTGAACGCGGTGCTCAAGCGGAACTCGCTCTCCAAGTGCAGGACCTGCTCGTTCTGCCCGCGCGCTTCGATCCAATAAGTGCCGCGCATGACGTCGAAGTAGGTTCCGCCCACGGTCACGTGTGGATCGAGCGTGGTCAGCGGCGTCGCGCTCGGATCGACGTCGATCGCGAACGACAGCCGCTCTTTGTCCACCCACTCGTCGACGGTCTCGATGAACACGAGATCCTTCTCGAAGCGCGCGTGGCGCACGCCGCCCACGCCTTCTTGCGAGAGCGAGGCCTCGATCGGCTTCGGAAAGCCGATGTGATAGAAGAAGCCCGTCGTCTCTTCCACGATCGGCTCGACGCGGATGATCTTCTCCCACACTTTGTCGCGCGACGCGTGTACGGCGATCTCGGTGTGCACCTTGTGCAGCGCGAGCGGCAGCGTCTGTCCGCTCTCGTAGAACGCGGTGAGCGGCGGCGCCACGATGACGAGCGCGCTCATCAGCACCGGCAGGCGCGTCTCCGCTTCGCGCGCGGCGAGGACGCGGTGAAACACCCACGCGAAGAAGCCGCCGACCGCGCCCATGAAGAGGTAGACGGGCGTGGCCAGCACCAAGCAGATGAGCCCTTCCCAACCGATGGCGATCGCACAGATCATCGACGCCATCGCGGTGAGGCTCGGCGCGAAGAGGTAGTAGCTGAACGAACGGTTCTGCTTGTATCCGCCCCAGTGCGTGGTCAGAAAGCCGAGCGCGAAGGGCAGCACGAAAACGAAGCCGAGCGACATGACGCCGATGACTTCTTTCAGGTGGCCCGTTCGCGCCGCCGCTTGCACGATCAGCCCGTAAGCGACGCCGGCGAGCACGCCGAGAGTCATCGGGTTCTTGTACCAAGGCGCCTTCGCTGAGGTCTCGCTCACGCCTTCTCCGATTTCTTCGCCGCTTGCTTCTGCGCCGCCGACAGGTCGCTCGTGTCGAGCGCGTCCGTCGCCTTCGTCGTCGCGTCTTCGAACTCGGCGAAGTAGTACACTTGCGTGCCCTTCTCGCTGACGATGAGCTGGCACGCGCCGGCGTAGGCGAGCTCGTCGAGCGTGCGCTTCACCTCTTCGAGATCGAGCGTCGTCTCGGCGAGCACCTCGGCGGCGGTGATGCGCCCTTTGTGCTCCTTGGCGATGCGCAGGATCATATTGACGGTCGGCAGGCCTTCCAAGCGCTGCGGCTCCGGCTGCCCCTTCTTCGCTTTGCTGCGGCTGAAGATGCCGTAGCCGACGGCGACCGCGAGCGCGATCAACGCCGCGGGGTGGCGCAGGTAGCGCAGTGGCGCGCCACCGGTCTCGATCGACAAGACGGTGATCACCGTGAGCAGCGCGCCCCAAGCCCCGTAGCGTAAAAAGCGATCGCGTTTTTCCATGCCGCGGCGAACGCTGCCCTAAATGGATCGCGCGCTCAAGGATGGAGGCGCAGCTCGGTCGCCGCCTTCGTCTTCGGGTCCCAGACGACGATGCGCGAGTTGTTGGTGTCGGCGACGTAGAGCTTGCCCGCCGCTTCGGCGACCCCGCCCGGCTCGAAGAGCGCTCCGGGCTTGCCGGTGCCGTAGACGCTGGTGATCGTCTTTTGCGCGAGGTCGATGCGCTTCAGCTTGTGGTTGAAGGTGTCGGCGACGAAGAGCGCACCACCGACGAACGCGAGGCCGAGGCAGTGCTGCAGCCGCGCTGTCTTCAGCGCGCCGTCCTTGTCCCCGAACTCGAAGAGATCCTCGCCGACGATCGTCGTCACCTGCTTCGTCTTCGGATCGTACCTGCGCACGCTCGACACTTCGCTGTCGGCGAAGAAGAGCGACCTGCCGTCCGTGGCCAGCCCCGACGGTTGCGCCAACGCCGCGGCCGCGGCATC
This sequence comes from Deltaproteobacteria bacterium, assembly GCA_020848545.1. GTDB lineage: Bacteria > Myxococcota > JADLHZ01 > JADLHZ01 > JADLHZ01 > JADLHZ01. The sequence goes on from JADLHZ010000090.1 coordinate 2,851, forward strand.
GCCGTCGATGCGCCCTTCGCGTCCGCTGCCGGCTGCGATCGTCATTTGCTTCGTCTTCGGATCGTACGCCAAGAGCTGATGCGTGCCGGCGTTCGCGATGTAGAGCGTGCCGCCGAGCATCAAGACGTCCCACGGCGACGCGAGGCTCACGTGCAGCGCATCGCCAACCGCGCCGCGGCCCTTCATGCCGTTGCCTGCGATGGTGCGGATCGCTTGCGTCTTCAGATCGATCGCGCGGACCAGGTGATTCTCGGTGTCGGCGACGTAGAGCGTGCCGTCCGAGTAGTGGACGCCTTGCGGATGGAGAAAGCCGCCGTAAGCGTGCACCACCTCGCCGCTCGCGAGGGCGTCGATGATCCGGTTGTGGTTCGTGTCGGCGATGAACAGGTGATCCTTGCCGTCGATCTTCGCCGCGGCGATCTTGCCGGGGAACGCGAGCGGCTTCTCTTTCGCCTGCGCGAGCTGCAGGGGCATCGGCGCGTCGTTCAGGTCGCCGCGCTTCTTGCCGTCTTTGAGCGCCTGGTCGATCGCCTGCTCGATCTCGGCTTTGTGCCCTTCGCCGCGCACATTCAGAACGACGCCGCCGTCGCTGCCGAGCACGATCAACGTGGGCCACGCCTTCACGTCGTAAGCGTCCCAAATCTTGTACTCGGAGTCGTCGACGACGGGATGCCGTATTTCGTGGCGCAGGATGGCGGCGCGGATGTTCTCGGGGTCCTTCTCGTTGTCGAACTTTCCGGAGTGCACGCCGATGACGACGACGCCGCGCTGCGCGTACTTGCTCTCGATCGCCTTGAGATCCGGGATCACCTGCAGGCAGTTGACGCAGCAATACGTCCAGAAATCGAGCAGGACGACGCGGCCCTTCAGCGCCTGCAGCGAGAGCGGCTGGTCGACGTTGATCCAGGTGAGGCCCGGGGGAAATTGAGGGGCGGCGGCGAAAAGGAACGAAAGCAACGCGGCGTGCATACCGATGGATACGGTACGCACGCCGAACGGTCACTACGACACTTTCTTCATGAGCTTCGCGCCGAAGGCGTCGCCGTTGCCGAGCAATTCGAGCACGCGCCGCTCGCGATCTTCGACCAGGTGGTCGAGCACGATGTCGATGATCACGTCGTCGACGAGCGCCGTGTCGAGCTCGTTTTGATCGAGGAAGCGCAGGCACACGACGACCGCGTGCGGGTGGTGGACGACCGCGACGACGAGCGCGCTGCCCTTGAGCCCGAGGCCGCAGGCGAAGCGCAGCTCGAACTCGACGATGTCCGTGTCCGGTGCGCTCGGCAGCACGACCGCGCAACCGCCGCTCGAGATGTTCACCGTCCGCGCCGCGATCTCGTGGCCCGAGTAGCGCACGGTGAGCGGCACCTCGTGGCGGATGCGCAGCGAGCGGCGCAGGCTCTGATCCGGCCGGCGCATCAGCTCTTGGGCCGCCATCATGCCGCGCTGCACCTCGCCGCGGGCCTCTTCGTAGACCTCGCGTTCCCAGGGCAAGAGCGGCGTGAGCTTGGATTTTTCGTGGAGAAAGAAAACCTCGTCGTTGCAAATGGTGTCGTCTGTCATCTCTGGTCTGTTGTGAACCTCCATGGGGTCCCAAACACTGCAAACGACATTCCGTCAGAGAGGCCGCTAGAGCGCCTCGCGGCGCGCACCTACATGCAAAACTTGCGGCCGCTCCGCAGAGAATGTCCACTCTGCGCATGACCACGCAAACGACCGTCGACGCCTTGTACGACGGCAAGCTGAAGCTGAAACAGAGCAAGAGCGGCTACCGCTACAGCATCGACTCTATCGTCCTCGCTGCCTTCGCCGAGAGCGCGAGGGAGCGCACGCTCGATCTCGGCTGCGGCGTGGGCGTCGTGGCGTTACAGCTCTGGCTCGAGCAGAAGTCCGAGCGCCTCGTCGGCCTGGAAGTGCAAGCGTCGCTCGCGCGCCTCGCCCACGCGAACGTCGTGCTGAACGACGCTGAAGAGAACATCCTCATCGTCACCGGCGATCTGCGCGACTCGGACGTCGTCAAGAAGCTCGGCGAGTTCGATCGCGTGGTGATGAACCCGCCGTACTGGCCGGCCAAAGCGGGGCGCCTGCCGCCGAACGAGGAGAAGGCGATCGCCAAGCACAAGCTGCTCGGCGGGCTCGAAGAGTGGGTGAAGGCCGCGGCGACCGCGCTCGGCCCGACCGGCATTCTCGAGTGCGTCTATCCGAGCGAGCGCCTCGCCGATCTCATGTGGCGCTGCACGAACCACCGCTTGAATCCCGTCGAGCTGACGATCGTGCACACGCGGCCGCGGCTGCCGGCGACCCTCGCGCTCCTGCGCTGCGAAAAGGACGGGCGCAGCGGCTTGAAGGTGACGAACCCCTGGGTGGTCTACGGCAAAGACGGCAAACCGAACGCGCGCTACCCGGCGCTCGAAGGGTTCAAGAAGTGAACGCGCGCCGTCGCCTGAGCGCCTGACGAAATCTTCCCCGGTCCCTTTTCAGACTGTTTCCTAGTGCGCCGCGTTGTGTCAGAGAGGAGGCCGCTTATGGAACCGTCGTTCTTCGTCTCGCTCGGTCAGGCTCAAGCGGCTCCGTCCCCAGGACCCACCGACATCTCGTGGTTCGATCTCATCACGCACTCCGGGCCGATCGGCTTCGGCACGCTGCTCTTGCTCGCGGCGTTCTCGATCGTCAGTTGGGCGATCATCTTCAGCAAGTGGCGCTCGCTGCGGCGCGCGCAGTCGCAGTCCGTGAGCTTCCTAGAAACGTTCTGGCAGTCGAAGCGCTTGGACGCGATCTTCCAAGTCGCCGACAAGCTGCCGATGAGCCCGCTCGCGCAGATCTTCCGCAGCGGCTACATCGAGCTCGCCAAGCTGAAGAAGCAGCAAGAGTCTGGCACCGGCGAGAAGTCGATGAGCGAGCTCGGCGGCCTCGAGAACATCGAGCGCTCGATGCGCAGAGCGTCGCTCGCCGAGCTCACGCAGCTCGAGGCGCTCGTGCCGTTCTTGGCGACCACCGGCTCGACGGCGCCGTTCATCGGCCTCTTCGGCACAGTGTGGGGAATCATGAAGGCGTTTCGCGACATCGGGCGCATGGGCTCGGCGAACTTGGCGACCGTGGCGCCCGGCATCTCGGAAGCCTTGGTGGCGACCGCCGCCGGGCTCCTGGCGGCGATTCCGGCCGTCATGGCGTACAATTACTTCACGGCGAAGATTCGCGTGCTCGGCTCGGAGATGGAGAATTTCCAGGCCGACTTTCTGAATATCGTCAAACGGCACTTTTTCTAAACGATGGCATTTTCAGGCGGAAACCAGCGCGGTCCGGTGTCGGACATCAACGTGACGCCGCTGGTCGACGTCATGCTGGTCTTGCTCGTCATCTTCATGGTGACGGCGCCGCTCATCGAGCAAGGCGTCAAGGTCGACTTGCCGAAGACCAAGGCCCCAAGCCTCGACAAGGACGCGACCAAGCTGATCCTCGCCGTGACGAAGGATCGCAAAGTGTTCATCGGCGAGACCGAGGTGCCGTACGCTTCATTGAAAGAGAAGCTCGCGGCGAACGAGCGGATCAAGCGTGAAAAGGAGATCTACCTCCACGCCGATCGCACCCTACCTTACGGGTACGTCGTCGACATCATGGCGATCATCAAAGAGGCCGGGGTCGAGAACTTGGGGATGGTGACGGATCCGACGGGGCCAAATGCCAATTGACCAGCAGTCGAGCGAGAAGCCAAAACGCTCAGGCACCGGCGGCTCGCTACACACGCCGCGCGAGCTCAAAGCCTTTCGCCTCATGGTCATCATCAGCGTCGTGTTTCACGCCTGCCTGCTCGTCGTCGCGCTGATCGTCACGCGCCCGATGCAGCGGCCGATCGTCGTCCAAGAAGCGATCCAGACGAAGCTCGTGCGCCTCGGTCAGGACAGGAAGGACTGGCTGCCGCGCAAAGAGACGCCGCCGCCGCCGCCGAAGGAAGAGCCCGCCGTCGCCGCGCCGACCGCGAAGTCGCTCGACACGCCAAAAGCGAAGGAAGACAACAAGAGCAAGTTCGACGACGCCATGAAGCGCCTGGACAAGCTCGAGCAGCAAGACGACTTCAAGGGCAAAGGCGACCCGACCGGCAGTAAGAAAGGCACGGTGAGCGAGTTCACGCAGCAGATGATCGGCATGCAGTGGGTGAGCGACGTGCAGGATCGCATCCAGCCGCACTTCATCGCGCCGAGCGTCATCGCCGAAGGCGATCGCAACCGCTTGGCCACGGTCGTGCTCGTGATGGTCGACGCGAAGGGCAAGATCCTGAAGCGTTCGATCGAGAAGAGCTCCGGCAACGCGCTCTTCGACGCCGCCGTCCTACGCGCGTTCGATCAGTCGAATCCGCTGCCGCCGCCGCCCGCCGAGATCCGGGAGCAGCTGATGCGGGACGGCTGCGAGATCACGTTTCTCGGGAAGAAGAGCTGACGCGCTCGTGAACGACGGCTGACTCTCGATTCCCTGGAAACACGGAAGAAACGAGCGCGTCGTGAGTCGACAATTGTTACGCGAATGCTTCGATCGCCCGCACGGTCGCGCCATTGACCACGTTCGGGTTCGCCGTCAGCAGCGAGAAGCCCTGATACGCGATGCAGTGCTGCGTACAGAACGCGCGCACGTCACGATCCCAGCCGCGTGATGCGTGGCAGCGGTTCTGCACGATCGCCGGCCGCACCTTCGCCATGCCGCACAGGAGCTCGAGTTGTTCCAGGCTCACGTTCGACTCACGCTTCACGCCGCTCGCCGAGAGGAAGCTCTGCACCGCTTTGCCCACCGCGGCTTCGAAGTAGTGCTTGCGCTGGTTCGCGGTGTCGATGCCGCGAAAGCCATTGTCGAGCGCGAGCCGCGTCAAGCGCTCGGTCGCGTCTTCCTTCCACGCCGTTCCGTAGACGATCATCGCGTCACTCCGACCGGCACTGCTCGTCTTTGCAGACGGCCTTCGTCCCACCCCACATCGTCGCGCACGCGGGACAGCCAACACCGCCACACGCCGCGCGCGCGAAGTTCTTCTTCATGCGTTGCACGACGTCCGCCCGCGCCGCTTCCCGCCACGCGTGACCGCAGGGCGGACAAGTGCACGGCGTCATCGGCGCGACGGCACAGTCCTTGTCGACCTTGCACGCGCGCCGCGGACTTCGTGGAAGCAGGCGGCGGTTGTCGTCGTCACGCTCCACGCCTTCAGGCTCACCGGAGCTCTCGGCGATGCGGATCTCCGCCTCCTTCATGCACACGTCGTGCGGCGCAAAGCCGGCGGCGCGCGCTTCTTCCAGGCTGTAGAAGCGAACCCCGCCGCAGTCCTTGCACTTCGTCGCTTGCACGAACGGACACTCCCACCCGGAGTGGACGTGCTTGTTCGGCTTGTCGCCGAGCATCGTGAGCTCATGCCACAGCCACGGCTCCAACGGATTCCTTTCGGCCCACAGCCCACGTTTCGCTGCGCGCGCTTCGGCTTCGAGCGCCGTCAGCTTCTGGTTCGTCCGCGCTTCCGGCTTCACCCACGCGTGGCCGGCCCGCACGAGCGCCTCGGTGACGTCCGTAGCGCCGAGCTTCACGCGCGCGACGAGGAACGGACCGTCATCGTCTTCCGCGCGCCCCGTCGGGGTGACGGTGATCTCTTCGCCGAGCAAGAGATCGATCGCGAAGTACTCCGCCGCCGACGAGCCGCGCTGCATGACCCACGGCGAGATCACATCGGTGAGCGCCACGTTTTCGGCCTGGCTCGTGAAGGTCGCCTTTCCCGTGCGGGCGACGTAGAGCGTGCTGCCGCGGCCGTTTACGCCGAGGACGATCGCGGTGAACGGCTTCGGCAGCGCGGCGATGGCGACGAGCGCGATGAGCCACATCCGCGACTCCTCGCGCAACCGCCGCAGGCGTTCAATAGCGGAGAACTGAAACCACGCGTGCTACATTCGCGCATGGGCTTGGCTCGCCTTGCGGTCGTCTTTGGGTGCCTCGCAGGTGCTTGCATCCCGAACCTAAAGCTCCCGGACGGCTCGCGCATCAGCTGCGCCAGCGCCGCTGACTGCCGATCGCCGCTCGTGTGCGGGCCGACGTTCTTGTGCATGAGCGAAGCGGAGGCCGCGCGGGTGCCGCTCGTGCCCGGGTTCGCCGTCTCGACCAGCGACGCGCTCACGGTGTCCGAGCTCGGCGCCAGCGCGACCTTCTCAATCGTGCTGACGGCGCCGCCGACCGCGAACGTCGCGCTCGGGATCGCGAGTGACGACCCCAGCGAAGCAACGATCGCGCCGGATCGCATCGTCTTCACGGCGGACGACTGGAACATCCCGAAGACGGTCACGGTCACCGGCAAGACGGACTGCGAAGATGACGGGGACGTCGCCTTTGCCGTCGCGTGGGGTACCGTCGAAACGATCGACGCGGTCTACGCGAGCCTTGCGCCGCCGCCGATCGTCGGTATCAATCGCGGGACGCAGACCCCGGCCAGTGTCTTGCTCTCGGAGACCACGCTCTTGGTGTCCGAGAACGGCAGCACCTCGACCTTCTCGGTGACGCTCGCCTGCCGGCCGTCGGCACCAGTGACGGTTCGCTTGTCGAGCGCGGATCCGAGCGAGGCGACAGTGCTTCCAGCGGCGCTGACGTTCACCGCGGACAGCTTCGCCACCGCCCAAACCGCGACGGTCACCGGCGTCGCCGACTGCGAGAACGACGGCGACGTCCAGAGCGCGATCGTGACGAGCCGGGCCGTGAGCGACGACCCGAGCTACTTCGATCTCGACGTCGCCGACGTCGGTGTGACGAACGTCGATACGCAAGGCGCAGGCATCCTCGTCGCGCCGACCGGCGGCGTGATGAGCGACGAAAGCGGCGGCGCCGCGACGTTCTCGTTGTCGCTCACCTGCCGGCCAATCGCGCCCGTCGGAATCAGCTTCGTCATCGACGCGCCAGACGAGGGCGACGTGAGCCCTAACGCGGTCGTCTTCGGAACGGACGACTGGTCGATCCCACGCGTCGTCAGCGTCCTCGGCGTCGATGACGACGACGCTGACGACGCGCAGCCCTACACCATCACCGTGGCGCCCGCCGCAAGCGCGGATCCAAGCTACGACGGGCTCGATCCGCCCGACGTGAGCGGGATCAATCAAGACGACGACGTGCCGGGGATCCTCGTCATCCCTGGGGTCGACTCGCAGACGGCCGAGGACGCACCGGGCAATACGGCGACGTTCTCGCTGCGGCTGGCGACACGCCCGACGCAGACGGTGACCCTACCGCTCACCGGGGGCAGCGAAGGTGTGCCAACGGTCGCCAGCGTGAGCTTCGACGCGAGCGATTGGAGCGCGCCGAAGGGTGTCACGGTGGTCGGCGTCAACGACGCCATAGACGACGACACGCAAGCGTACACAATCGCGATCGGCCCCGCGCAGAGCACCGACCCGAAGTATCAAGGGCGCGTCGCCGTGAGCCCGACGTTGACGAACCTGGACGAGGACCTCGCGGGCTACACCGCCGTCGTCCCACCGCGCTTCGTCACCCGCATCGACGGTTACTCGATGGGATTCAGCATGCGCCTGCGCAGCCAGCCGCTCGCCGACGTCAGCTTCACGGTGTCGACGAGCAACGCCAGCGAGGGGGTCGTCAGCCCGACCGGATTTCTGTTCACGCCGAGCAATTGGATGACGCCGCAGCCGGCGACGCTCACCGGCGTCAGCGGGCCCACCGGCAGCGACGTCGCCTACGATGTCATCTTCGGCGCGGCGACGAGCACCGACCCTAGATACCAAGGCGTGCCGGCGCCCATCCCGACGAAGAACCTGCACACCGATCGCAAGAAGCTCGTGCTGCAGCCGCCGCCGGGATCGTTTCCGTTCAGCCCGACCGTCGCCGATACGCAATGCCCCGTCGGCTACAAGGCGATGTTGTCGGCGAATCCATTTCGGCGGGCGTGCAGCTCGGCAAACTGCGTCACGAATGGGATCCATGAAGGCATCGATTGGGTCCTCTACCCGGATCTCCTGTACGTCCGCTCCGACGGCACGACGGTGATAAGCACGACGACCGCGGCCGCGATCTTCACATTTCCGCTCTCCGGCAAGCTCGTCGACACGCCGAACACCTACTGGAGCGGCCTGACGGCGACGTGGACGCCAAGCCCGGCCTGCGGGGGCAGCCCCAACGGGACCAACGGCGACGCGTCGTCGCTGACGTCGAGCTTCATCCAATTGGGCTCACCGGCGTGCGCGTCGCTGAACTTCTTGGTGTGCGCAGAGCAGTGACCTTTCTATAGATCGACCTTGACGACGCGAGCGCTCAAACGTCAGGCGCCAGGGTTGAATCCTCGTCGGCTCTCACTTAGGAAAGCGCCCATGCTGGTTCAGGGTGCGCGCGTGCTGGTGGCGGGTGGTAGCAGTGGCGTGGGGCTAGGGACCGCCAAGGCCTGCGCGCGACAAGGGTGCAAGCACGTGGTGCTCGTGGCGAGAGGCAGCGAGCGACTCGACAAAGCGCGTGCGCAAGTCGCGGCCCTCGGCGTGCGTTGCGACGTGCTTGCGACCGACCTCACCCAGGCTGGCGCCATCGAGGCCCTCGAGGAATTCACAGACAAGATCATGGGCGGCGTCGACCTGCTCGTATGCAACGTCGCCAACGGCGAGTTTCGCGACTTCAACGCGACGTCGGATGACGACCTACAAGCCGCGTGGACCTGCACCGCCCTCGTTGCCTACCGCTTGGCCAAGACCTTCGTGCCGCCGATGCGCGAGCGGGGGCGTGGCCACGTCGCGATCGTCAATTCGCCGGTACGGGCGACACCCTACTTTGCGGTCGGCTACAAGGTGTCGCGCACGGCGCTGTTCGGCGTGGCCGAGGCGCTCCGTAGCAACCTCGAAGGCAGCGGCGTGGGCCTCACCTACGCCGAGCCGCCACGCATCTCGGACAGCGGCTACTTCGACACGAACGCTGGGGTGCTCGATCAACTCCCGCCCATGTTCAGATCGCCGCGCTTCGCCTTCCTGTGGCAAACCAGCGACGAAGCAGGGCGGATGGTCGCGCGCGCGATCGCAAACAACCGCTACTGGGCGACGACCTTCCTCGTCGGGTTGCTCGTCTTGCTTGCGCCCTTTCTCCCGATGCCCTTGCTGCGCTTCATGCTGGGTGACCCCGTGAGGAAGATCGCCACACCGGCGAGCGCCGGCGGCTCCTCGTAGCAACCACGAGACGAAACCCGGGCGAGAATCATCTGAGCGAGTCGGATCTGGCCCCTGGTTTCGGGCGGCTCAGATGCACCAGGGCAGCGCTTTGTCCTCGGCGCTGACAGGCCGCACCGGTTGCTCCGGCATGAGGCTCGCCTTGTCGCGCGATCCGCAGCTCGTGACGTTGGCGGCGGTCGGGCACGAGGACGTTCCGCCGCGCACGCAGCCGAGCTTCTTGCACGCTTTGTCGCCGTCAGACTCGGAGCCCTCGTAGCAGCAGTACGATCGGCCCTTACAGGCTCCGGTGCTCGACGACGTACAGATGAGGGCGCCGCCGGCGAAGGCTGAAGCGCTGTACAACATGCTCGCAAGAAACAGGGCTGCGAATTTCATGGGGGGGTCTCCTTGGCGCAAAACATGCCCCGGGCGGGGACGCGCCGCATCTTTTGCGACATCACCGTGACGAGCAGCCCGTTCTCCCGCGGCACGTCGCGCGGCGCCAAGCCGGGTCATCCAAGGGGCGAGTTGTTGAGCAGTTGATTGGCGGCCAGCAGGTTCGCCAACGCGCGGCCCTCGTCGAAACGCCCCCCGCACGCCTTCAACCAGCCGAACGCGCGTTGGTGGTCGCGGCTCGCAAATGCCTTCAGCTCGTAGCGGAAAGGCGCAAACCACGAGATCGCGGTCATCGCGCCTCGGACCATCGCCGAGTTACTCAATGCAGCCACTGCCTTCAGGGTCTTCGGGATGCGAGCCTCATACGCGCGGATGATGGCGCGCTGCTTGCTCGTCGGCGTGAACGTCGTCGAGCACGTGAGCGCTGCGTCGAGCGACTCGCCCTGCTCATACCAGCCGCAGAGCTCGGAGAGATGGCGCTCGAAGGCTTCGTCACTCACCGTTGGCTGCGTCGTCCAGGTGACGATTTGCAGCCCGTCTTCCAGGTACAAGTGGAACGCATGATCGCTGTGAACATAGGTACGTGGCATTGGGAAGTAGTCTACACCACGTGCCCTGGACAACGCCTCGATCGAACGCTACGCCGAAGCTCTCATGCAGCGACTCGCCTTCGTTCTTTTGCTCCTCGTGTGCGGCACCGCCTCGGCGCAGCGCTTGAAGTTCACCATCGACGATCCGAACTTCAAGCCGATCCCGATCGCCGTCACCGAGGCCGTCGAGCTGTCGCCCGGCGCGCGCGAAGCCGGCCTGGCCGTCATCGCCACGCTGCGCAGCGATCTCGACTTCAGCCTCGTCTTCACCAGCTTGAACCCGAAGGCGTTCCTGCAAACGGCGGACAAAGAGCCGTGGACGGCGCCCAAGTTCGCCGACTGGACCAACGTCGGCGCGAGCGGCCTCGTGCGCACCGGCGTCGTCGTGAAGGGCGACAACATCCAAGCGACCTTTCGCTACTACGACGTCGCCACGCAGAAAGAGATGCTGACGAAGACCTACGAGAAGCCGAAGAACGACGTGCGGCTCATGGCGCACGAGTTCGCCGACGAGCTCATCGCGCTCTTCACCGGCGACTACGGCGTGTTCTCGACGAAGATCGCGTTCGCGGCGCGCTCGGAGAACAACGCGAGCTCCATCTACGTGATGGACTTCGACGGCCAAAACCTGCAGAAGCTGCCGCTGCCGTCGAAGCTCAACTTGCTGCCGGCGTGGAGCAAGAGCGGCAGCGACATCTTCTTCACGTCCTACGGCAACGACAATCCGGATCTCTTCGCGATGGACCTCGCCTCGAAGAAGATTCGCAGCGTCTCGGCGCAGCGGGGGATCAACAGCGGCGCCACGTCGTCGCCCGACGGCGCGAAGATCGCGCTCACGCTCTCGCGCGACGGCAACAGCGAGATCTACTTGACGAGCGCGCAAGGCGGCACGCCGACGCGGCTCACCGACAACTGGTGGATCGACACCTCGCCGAGCTTCAGCCCGGACGGAAAGCAGATCGCCTACGTCAGCGCCAAGACCGGCAACCCGCACATCTACGTGATGGGCATCGACGGCTCGAACCAGCGCCGCATCACCTTCCAAGGCAACTACAATCAGACGCCGGATTGGTCGCCGCGCGGCAACGCCGTCGCCTTCACCGCCCGCGACGAGCGCTTCCGCTTCGACATCTTCACGGTTGATCCGGCGAGCAACGAGATCAAGCGCCTGACGCAGGACCAGGGCAATAACGAGGAGCCGAGCTACTCGCCGGATGGCCGTTTGATCGCGTTCGTTTCGGATCGCACCGGCCACCGCCGCGTGTGGGTGATGAACGCCGACGGCACGAAGCAGCGCCAGATTTACGGCGGCTCGCTCGAGTGCGACACGCCGTCGTGGGGGCCGCGGCGCAAAGAGAAGCCGCAGTGAGCCTGTCCCCGGCGACGAAGCAAGCGCTGCTCGCCTACGCACGCGCGACGTTGGCAGCGCACCTGCAAGGAAGCGCGGCGCCGGCGCTCGATCCGAAAGCCGCCGCCGAGGCCGCGCAGAAAGCCGGCGCGTTCGTGTCGCTGCACACGAAGGGCGATCACGATCTGCGCGGCTGCATCGGCACCTTCTCGTTCGACGTGCCGCTCGCCGAGAACGTACGGCGGATGGCGATCGCCGCCGGCACCGACGATCCACGCTTCCCGCCGATGACGGCCGCCGAGCTCGCGAAGGTCGTGTTCGAGATATCGGCGCTGACACCACCGGTCGCGATCCAAGCCGCGGACGTCGTCGTTGGAACGCACGGCCTCTTGGTTTCGCGCGGCATGTATCGCGGCGTCTTGCTGCCCCAGGTCGCGGTCGACTGGACGTGGTCGCGCGAGGAGTTCCTCACGCAGACCTGCCGAAAAGCTGGGCTCGACGGTGACGCATGGAAAGAGGCCGGCACGAAGATCGAGGCGTTCACGGCCGAAGTGTTCGCGGAGTCGTGATCGCACGGGCCTGCTTCGTGTGCGTGCTCGGCTTCGCGTCGCGCGCGTTCGCAGTCGATCTCGTGGTCGCCCCCGCGGTCGGCACGCCGAGGGAGCTCGTCATCGAAGGCCGCCTCTTCTCGCACCGCCCGTCGAGCGACGATCCCTTGTGGAACAACCTCGGCACGCTCGCCGGCTGGACGCGCAACGGCGCCACGATCACCGCGAGCTTCGCCGGCACGAGCGCGACCGCGGTCACTGACGACGACGGCGACTTCACCGTCACGCTGACGCCGGCGCAACCGTTCATCGGCGGGCGCGGCACGGCGCTGGTCTCGGCGCGCGATGTGTCGGCGCGCGCGCCGGTGCAGATCGTCGGCGGCACGCCCGACTTCTTCATCGTCTCCGACTTCGACGACACCGTCGCAATCTCGAAGATCGCCGAGCCCGGCGGCATCCTCCGCACCGGGCTCCTCGTCGACGGCAAGACGCACCCGCCGGTGCCGATGATGGCGACCTTCTATCGCTGCCTGCTCGCGCGCCCGACGCGGCCGCCGCTCGTCTTCGTCAGCGGCTCGCCGATCCAGTTCGCGCCGCGGCTCGTCGACTTCTTGGCGACGAACGGTTTCCCCTTCGGCGGGCTGCACCTGCGCCGGCTGTCGCCGAGCACGATGAAGGACTACAAGCAGCCGGTGATCCGCCGGCTGCTCGCGCGCTTCACGAGCCCGGTGATCTTGATCGGCGACTCCGGCGAACGCGATCCGGAGGTGTACAAGGAGATCCGCGCAGAGGCCGGCGCGCGCGTGCTGCGGACCTATATTCGCGACGCCGGGCACACGGACGATGCGAGCCGCTTCGCCGATGCGCTCTTGTTCAAGGACGCCCTCGATGCGATCGCCGACGCGAAGGCGCGAGGCTTCATCGTCGCGACATGCCCATAGCGCTCCCCGAGCTGCTCCCCGGTCCCTTTTCGGCTTGCTCCCCGGTCCCTTTTCGCGATCGTTGGTTCCGGCGCCCCGGTGCGCGAAAAGGGACCGGGGAGCAGCGCGGCTAGTCGTACTGCTTGACCTTCTTATTGGTCTTCATCCGCTGCTCGACTTCCAGGTACAGCTTCTTCGCCCGCGGGTTCTTGCCGACGAGCTCACGCGCGCGTTGTAACGCCCGCTGCGCGTCCTGCACGCGGCTTTGATCGAGCATCACGTCGGCCAAGTGCACGAACGCCTCGGCCCGGCGCGGCGCGCGATCGGCGGCGTCTTGCAAGAGCTTCATGCCGCGATCCGGATCGCCCGGGCCGTGCGGCCACGGCGGCGCCTTCGAGAGCACCATGCCGAGCAAGCGCAGCGGCGCGGCGTCGTCGTAGCCTGGCGCGAGCTTCACCGCGGCTTCGCCGTGCTCGGCCACCTCCGGGATGATCACGATCGCGCCGGTGCCCTTCGTCCGCGCGCGTAAGGCCAGCGCTTCGGCGACGAGGTAGCTGACGGCGCCGGAGTGCGCCGGTGCGCTGGCCGCATCACCTGGCTTCGTCCGAAACGGTGCCAAGGCGTCGAGCGAGCGTTGCACGAACTCTTCGGTCTCGTCGTCGTCTTTGCCGAGATCGGCGACCGCATTCGCCGCTGTCGCCAGCGCGATGGCGGCCTCGGCCGACTGCGGCTCGCTGCGCGACCATGACGTGGCGACGTCGAGCGCGCGCCGATAGTCGTACGCCGCCATCGCCTTCTTGAAGCCGTCGTCGCCCTGGATCGGACCCTTGGCGTCGAGCTTTCCCTGCTGCACCTCGGCACTCGACGCGGTCGTGAACACGGCCGGTGAGCAGGAGCAGGCAACGGCGAGCACGAGGACCGCGAACGCGCGAATCACTTCTTCGCACCGAAACGCTTGCGGCTCTCGGCGAGCAGTGCCTCGTCGGCCGCGACGATGCCGTCGACGCTGAACTGCTGCAGCGTCGGCTGCGCGTCCGGCGAGCTGCCGAGCTTCAGGAGCCCGTCCTTCAGCTTCGCCGCTGTCGCTTTGTCGACACCCTTGCCGACCGCGACGACCGGCCGTGGCACCGGCTTCGTCTTCGCGAGCAGCGTGAGCTCGGCAGCGAACGGCAGCTTCTCGAGCCCTGCCCACTGCGCTTCGTCGAGCAGCACTCCCGCGGCGGCGCCTTCGCGCACTTTCTTGAGCGCCGCGAGCGGAGAGCGATCGTATTCGAGCTTCGCCACCTTGGCGAGCGGCCGTCCGTCTTCGAGCACGACGAGATCGGCGAACTTGGCCTCGGCGAGAAGGTTCGTGGTCACGGTCTTACCTTTGAGCGCGGCGAGGTCGGCGACCGTACCTTTTTTCACGACGACGTAGAGCGTCTCCGCGGGGGAGCCTTTGACCGCCACCTGCGCGATCGGTTGCAGACCCCACGCCTTCTCGTTCTCGAAGTAGGTGACCGCCGGCAGCATGAAGAGCCCGGGCGACTCGCTCTTGGCGTACTCGAGCGTCGCGTCTTTTTGCGGGAAGTACTTGCCGTCGAGCGTGCCGGCAGGGACCGCCGCCGCCGTCTCCCATTGCGACAAGAAGCTCTTCAGCGGCTTCTCTGCCGCGCGCGTGTCGCCGGGGCCGCCAGCCAAGTATACGAGCGTCTTAATCGGCTTGGAGTCGACCGAGACGAAGAGCGTCAAGAACGCGAGCGCGAGCCTCATCGTTCTAAGGTAACAAATAACGGGGGGCGTGTCAGGGTTCGGCCTACATCGTTTGCTTGCGCTTTCCCTACCCCTTTGTTAACGCCCACCGCCCATGCTTTCGTCGTTCATGCGACGGAAATGAGGCTGTATGGCGCGAGGAGCGGTTGCAATGGCTGACAAAGGCGCTGCGAAAAAAGGCGCGAGTTCCCCTCCGACTTCGGGCGCGCCTCAGCGCAGCTTCGAAGAGATAGAAAAAGCGTACAAGCAAGATCCTGTGAAGAACGCCGCCGCGTACGGCTTCGCGCTGTGCACCGCTGGCCGCGCCAAAGACGCGCTGGCGATCTTGACGAAGCTGCACGAGAAGACCCCGCTGAAGGGCGACGCCCGCGTGGCGCTCGCGCAAGCGCTGTTCGACACCTTTCAAATCGCCGAAGCCGAGACGACACTGAAGGAAGTTCCGAGCGAGCTCGCAGGTAGCGCGCCGGCGCAGCGCCTGCTCGGCGAGATCGCGCTCGAGAAGGACAAGAAGGAAGACGCCAAAGCCGCCGTGCGCCGCGCCTACGAGATCGACTCGAACGATCGCCGCACGAAAGAGCTGATGATCTTCCTCGGCGAGCTCGAGGCGGAGTCGACAGCCGTCGAAGACACCACGCCCGGCACCGAGATCGAAGAGCCGAAGCTCGCCAAGCCGCAGACCATGAAGAGCATCAACGACACCTTCCGCCGCGCCGGCATCACGGCGGCGGTGATGCTCGTGGTGCTCGTCGTCTATGCGTGGCGCATGCGCGTCAACGAGAAGGTCGCGACGCTCGTCGCCGCGGCGAAGCTCGAGCGGCAAAAGAGCGACTACGCGTCGCTGCAAAAGGCCGACAAGCTGTACAAAGAGGCGGTCGAGCTCGACGGCGGCAATCCGAATGCGCTCGGCGCTCTCGCCGAAGTGCACGCCTTCCTCTATGGCGAGCATGGCGTCGAGGCGTCGAAGCAAGAGCTCGACACCTGGGTCGAGCGCGCGCGCGACAAGGACTCACCGACCGGCGAGCGTTTCTTGGGCGAAGCGCTGCGCCATGTCTATGCGGGCGAGCCGGCGAAGGCCGAAGAGCTCTTGAACAAGACCATAGAAAAGGGCGGCCTCGATCCGCGCGTGTTCTTCGCGCTCGGCGTCGCAGAGAAGGCGCTCGGCAAGTACCAAGCCGCGCGCGATGCCTTGCGCCGCGCGAACGAGCTCGATCCCTTCCAGCCCACCTTCGCGGTCGAGCTCGGCGACACGTTCTTGCTCGACTCGGACGTCAAGAACGCCGACTTCTATTGGCGCAAAGGCGCGGACGCAAATCCGGATCAGGCGCGCGCGGCGACGCGGGCGTTGATCGGCCGCTTGCTGCTCGGCGAAGACCCGGCCACGTTGAAGACCAAGGTCGACGATTGGGTGGCGAAGGCGAACGCCGTCGCGCCGGCCCATCGGGCGTCGGTGCTCGCGTTGCAGGCGCAGTACGCGCTTGCCACCGGCAACAACGCGGCCGCGCTCAAAGCGATCAAAGAAGCCCGCGGCCTCCGCAAGAACGACGAAGCCATCCAGTGGTTCACCGGCAACATCCTGCTCGGCGCCGGCATCAAGGAAGGCGTCGCGGCATACGAAGGCCTGCAGAAGAAGTTCGGCCCGCTGCCGCGCCTGACGCAAGACATCGCCCTCTCAGCCGCGCGCTTCGGCAAGCCCGAAGACGGCGAGGCGAAGATCAAGGCGGCCAAGGAGTTCTACGAGTCGCCGAAGGGTCAAGCGTTCGTCGCCGATCTCTATCTGCGCGCGGGCGATCCGGCCAAGGCGTTCCCCTTCGTGCAGAAGGCGTTGAAGGCCGAGCCGGCGCTGCCCGAAGGCCTCTACGCCATGGCGCGCGTGCATCACCTGAAGAAGGAGACGCCGAAGGCCCTAGAGATGTACACGAAGGCGCTCGAGGCGAAGCAGATGTACCCTGAGGTCTATCACCAGGTCGCGAACATCTACGTCGACAACAAAGAGTTCGATCAGGCGCTCGCCAACTACGCGCAGGCGGAGAAGCAGTACCGGCAAACATCCGCGCCGTTCGCGAAGCTCGCGCGGCTCTACGAAGACGTCGCGGTCGCCGTCGAGAAGAAGGGCGGCAAGGACGCCAAGGTGAACGCCGACAAGTGGCGCGCGAAGGCGAAGCGGAAGGCATGATTTCGGGAACGTCGAGCTTGGCCTAGCCGCTAGCCGCGAGATCGGCGTTACCAGGGCCCTCGGTTGTACAAGACGTTGATCACGCCGCGTTCCTCGCGCGTGAACGGATAAAACATCACGATATCGTCCTTGCCTTTGCGATCGAGATCGACCGGCACCACGCGGCCTTTGCCGTTCACCTTGATCGTCTCGAGCGCATCTTCGGCGACCAGCTTGTCCTTGCCGAGGCCAGGATAGATCTCGAGCTCACTGCCGGTGCCGCCGAGCACCAGATCCTTCAAGCGATCGCCGTTGTAGTCACCGGAGAGATCGATCGCCTGCAAGTCGCTCTTTCCCGACAGCGACACCTTGAAGGTCAGAGTGCGCTCGGCGATCGCCTTGCCGAACTTTCTGTCCTGGAAAGGGAAGGTCTCGACGTTCACCTTCACCGTGCTCGAGGTGAGGACGCGGATGATGGCGAGGATGCCCATCTTCACCGACGGAAGGAGCAGCTCCGGCTTGCCGTCGCCCGTCAGATCGATGAGCTGGCTCACGGTGCCGCCGATGCCGTCCCGCTTGATGGTCTGCGTCGCCTGCGCCTCGTAACCACCACCCGGCTTGCCGATGAACACGTAGGTGGTCGACTCGCCGGAGGTGATCCCCTGGTTCACTTGCTTCGTGACCAAGATGTCGACGACGCCGTCGTTGTCGAGATCGCGCACCTGCGTGGTCGTCTGAGTGAAGCCTTCGTCCATCTCCTTGTCGGTCGTCACCGCGAACTCGCGCTGGAACGTGGGCTCGCGCGCGAAGTTGAGCCCGGGCGCTTGCTGGAAGATCGCCACGCGGTCGGTGTCGTTGAAGATGAGATCGAGCAGGCCGTCGCCGTTGCTGTCGGCCACATGAACGTCCGGAAAATCGATGTCGAGGCCGAACGCCCCGAGGTGCGGCGTTGGCAGATCACCGCGCCACTCCCTGTGCAAGTCCACCTTCGCGAAAGCCGTGTCGATCTTGCCCGCGCTGAACCAACCGTCGGCGCCGCGGCGATAGATCGCGAGCGCGTCCGGCATCGGCACGAGCAGCTCGGTACCTTGCCCGCTGATCTTCTGGGCCATCATCACCCGCGGCAACGCATTGTTGTCGGCGTTGACGAAGAGCGTCGCGTCCTTGGTGAGCGCCGTCGTCACGCGGTTGTCGCGATCGCGAAATGACAGCGCGCTGACGCCGCCGTGACCGGCGAGCAAGACTTCGCTGCCCTTGCGCTCGTCGACATCGGCGACGTCGTAGACGCAAGCGCCGTCGGGAACGGAGAAGCTCAGATCTGGTTTCGTCGCGAACGCGCCTTTCTGGCTCCAGAACATCGACAAGGCCCGCTGCGGCTTGCGCGGCTTGCCCTTGTTGTGGACGACGAGCAGATCCGGAAAGCCGTCACCGTCGAAGTCTGCCGGTGTGACCGTCGCGATCTCACCGTCCACCGCGAGCTTCTTCGCCTCGAAGCGCGCGGGCTTGTCGGCGGCGAGGAGCAGGAGCACAAGAACGATCATGCCCGCGTCCTAACACGAACGCGCACTCGCCGCCCGCGGCTTCGCAGGAACCCGATCGCTCGCGTTCGTTTGGGCGATCGTCACGCAGCCTGCGCGCATTCTCGGTTGGCGGCCGCGACAGGCGTCGTGAGACTACTTGCAGCTGTTTGCCAGCGGGAACTGGTCCGGCTGCCACGCGCAGCCGAGGTCGAGATCGAAGGTTCCGCGCGCCGTGCCGAACTCGCCGAAGTCGAGCTCGAAGCGACCCTTCGTGCGCTTCAGCCCCGATTTTTCGAAGCTGATGAACCCCGAGAGCGCTGGGAACACTTCGCACGCCGTGCCGCTGTTCTTCGCGAAGAACGCGTCGACGAAGGGCTGGCCGATCGCCCCCTGCGGCGCGAGCTCGAAGCGGCCCGCGTCATCGGCCATGTTGAGGATGCGGATCGTCAGCGCCGTGCCGGCGATGACGCCGCTCTCTCGCGATCCGAAGGTCGCCTCGAGCTCGCACGCCGTCGCTGCTTTGTCGTGCGCGATGAAGAAGCCGATCCAACGCCCGTCGGGAATCTGCCGCATGCGGGCGCTCACCGTCGCTGTCGGCACGCGCGTGCCGTTGACCGTACCGTCGATGCGGACGGCGGTGCCGCAGGCGGCGAGGAGGAGCGCGCTCAGCACGAAGATTCGCATGCGGCGCTTCTGGCACGAGCCCGGCGGCGACTCAACGTGTGCGTTTACACGATTCATATGCAAAGTCGGCCCGTTCGCGGCGTCGATCGAACAGGAGAATCGACCAATGGGAGATGGAGTCAAAGGCCTCGAGTTGGCAGTGAGATCAGTGAACTGGGACGGCGTCATCGACAGCGCCGACATGTCGCGCATCTTGAGCCGCGATCCGAAAAATGACGGCATCGGCAAGGTCTACGACGCCCCCGAGGAAGTCTACTTGAGCACGCTCGACGCGACCTTCAAGAGCTCGAAGCGCTACAATCAATATGATCCGGACTTCGCTGCCCAGTACTTGACGCAAAGCCAACTGATCGTGCTGCGCGCGAACCCGACCGCGCGCCTCGTGCCGACGGAAGAAGGCGGCGCGATCGTCGTCCTCGGAGAGGCCGAGCGGAAGCTCGAAACCTTTCTGCTGAGCACCAACGTCGGTGACGGCAAGGACGCGGAAAAGGATCGTCACCCGATCGCCGGCGCGATCATCGGCGGCCTCGCTTTCGGCCCGCCGGGCGCGATCGCGGGCGCCATCATCGGCTGGTTCTGGTAGTCAGCTCCGTCATTGAGACCGCCGCCAGCTTCGCAGGGCGCGTGCTTCGAATCCACACGCGCGTACCTTCGGCGCGGATGTGCGCTTGATCTTCGCCGGCAGCAACCGACACGCAGACATGGTCACCCGCGTCCTCGTCGTCGACGATGATCTCGAGATCGGCCTCATGATGCGGCGAATTTTCGAATCGCGCGGCGTCAGCGTGAGCACGGCGCCGAATGGCCGCGAGGCGCTGCGCATCGCCGAGCGCGATCGGCCGGACGTCATCTTCCTCGACATCATGATGCCCGGCATGGACGGTGTCGGGGTGCTCGCCGAGCTGCGCCGCCGTCCCGAGCTCGACGCCACCCGCGTGATCATGCTGACCGCGCGCGGCGAGCCGAAGGATGGCAAGGAGGCCGACCGCATCGGCGCCGACGGCTACATCACGAAGCCGTTCGCGATGGCGCAGCTCCTCGCGAGCGTGGGGCTCGGTGTGAAGTCAGAGGTGAGGCCGTAGGCACTGCGGACGCCAGTGCTGGTTCTGGTCGTCAGCTCGTTCAGAACTTGAACGTGAACGGCTGCATGTAGAGCGCACGCACGGCTTTGCCGTCGAGGCGCGCGGGCTCGAAGCGCCAAGTTCTCACGTGCGCGACGATCACCGCGTCGAGCTCGGGCAGCGTGCTCCTCACGATCTCGACCTGCGCCACCGCGCCGTCTTCGGCGAGGACGATGCGCACGAAGACGACGCCGGTTTTGCCGCGCAGATTCGCGATCATCGACGAGGGGATCTTCGGCTGCAACTCGCCGGCGATCCGCTTCGGCGCGCGCGCGATCCGCACGATGTCGCCGTCGACCGCGATGACTTGCTGTGACGCGGGCAGGGTCGAAGCGTCCTCACTCTCGCGAGCGACCGGCGCCGACGCAGGGCTCACGAGCACCGCGGCTCCACGCCGTGCGGGCGCAGCGCACGCCGCCATCGCGACGAGTGGGATCACGAAGAGCGGGCGCCTCATCGCCGTTTGCGAAAGCGCCCTTTCTTCTTCGGCGGCTTCTTCACCGGCGGCGGCGGCGGCGCGACGACCGGATCGTGCTCGCGGCCGGTGCTCACCGGCAGCGCCCCGGGCATCGTCGCCGAGACCGCCTCGTCGCTCGTCTCGCCCTTCTCGATGCGCTTCAACAGGCCCTCGATGCGCGCGCCGCGCTCGAGCGAGGTGTCTTGCACGAACTCGAGCTCCGGCGTGAAGCGCAGGCGCAGGCGCGGCCCGAGCTCGCGGCGCAGAAACGCCGCCGCCCGCTGCAGCGCTGCCATCGTTTTTGCCTGCACCGCCGGCTCGCCGTAGATGCTGACGAACACGCGGGCGTGCCGCAGATCATCGGTGGCGACGGCGTCGGTGATCGTCACGTAGCCAACGTCCGGATCGCGCAGCGCGCCTTCTTGGATGATCGCCGCGAGCTCGATGCGGATGCCTTCGCTCACGCGCGATGATCGTTTGAACTCACCCATGGCAGGCACCTACTCCTTGCAGCTGTCTTTCTTGTCGAGACGCACGCGGTATTCCTTCGCTAGAATCGGCCGCGGCAGGCGTAAGGTGTAGCGGGCTTCGGTCGAGCCATTCGCTTGCACCCGCAGCGCCACCTGCACCGTCGGATCGTCACCGTCGAGGCGTGCGACCATGCCCTCGGCCGCATCTGGATTGCGCACCGTCACATTGAACTTGCCGCTCGAGTCCGTTCGCGTTTCGTCGAGAAGCGCTCCGTTCATGTCGAAGAGCGCCACCGACACGTCGGCCATCGGCGTCGCGCAGTTCGATTGATCGCTGGTCACGCGACCGGTCACTTCGTAAGCCATGACGATGCCGCCTGCCGGTCCGACGGCGACGCCGCGCGAGCCCATGACACAAGCATTGGCGATGAAGGCTCCGAAGAGGAGCAAGCAAAGACGCATGGAGCCTCGAAACGAAATCAGGTCGGCGACGGTTGGTTCGACGACGTGCCGCGACCGGCCGGGCGCGTGGACGCCGGCGCCGGAGTGTCGAGCGTGCGCGCGATGGTTTGCACTTCGTACGCCTCGATGATGTCGCCGACTTGCACGTCGGTGAAGCCGTCGACGCTGATACCGCACTCGAACCCGCTCACGACCTCGCGCACGTCGTCCTTGAAGCGCTTGAGGCCGCCCACCTTGCCGTCGAAGACTTGCTTGCCGCCGCGGCTGACGCGCACCCGCGCCGAACGCGCGATCTTGCCGTCCGTGACCGAGGAGCCGGCGATGACGCCGAGCTTCGGCGTGTTGAACACCTGCCGCACTTCCGCGCGACCGATGACCTGCTCTTTGGTCGTCGGCGTGAGCAAGCCACCCATCGCGAGCTTCACGTCGTCGAGCGCGTTGTAGATGATGTCGTAGCTCTTGATCTCGACGCCTTCGGCCTCGGCCGCCTGCTTCGCTTTGCTGTCGGCCTTGACGTTGAACGCGATGATCACCGCCTCCGACGTCGATGCGAGCATCACGTCGCTCTCGGTGACCGCGCCAACCGCCGCGTGCACGATGGTCAAAGTCACTTCGCTCGTCGACAGCTTCCGGAACGCCTGGCTGAGCGCCTCGACCGAGCCCTGAACGTCGGCTTTGACGACGATCTTGAACTCCTTGGCTTTGTCGCCGCCCTTGAGCTTGGCGTAGAGATCTTCGAGCGACGCTTTTGGCGCCTTCTTCGCTTGCTCGGCTTGCTTGTTCAGCTCGCCGCGGTGCGCAGCGACTTCTTTGGCCGCGTCGATGTCCTCGACCGCGTTCAGTTGATCGCCCGAGCCGGGCACTTCGTTCAGGCCGATGAGCTCGACCGGCGTCGACGGCGGCGCTTCTTCGATCTGCTCGCCGTTCGAATTCATCAGCGCGCGAACCTTGCCGTAGCTGTCGCCGACGACGACCGCGTCGCCGACACGCAGCGTGCCTTCTTGCACGATGATCGTCGTGCGCGGGCCGAAGCCCTTGTCGAGGCGCGCTTCGATCACGGTGCCGATGGCGCGCTTGTCCGGGTTCGCGCTGAGCTCGAGCACCTCGGCTTGCAAGAGGACGTTCTCGAGCAGCTCGTCGATGCCGGTCTTCTTCACCGCGCTCGTCTTCACATAGATCGTGTCACCGCCCCACTCTTCGGGGACGAGCTGGTACTCGGTGAGCGACTGCATGATCTGATCAGGCTTGGCGCCCGGCTTGTCGATCTTGTTGATCGCGACGATGATCGGCACCTTCGCGGCTTGCGCGTGCTTGATCGCTTCGACGGTCTGCGGCATCGGGCCGTCGTCGGCCGCCACCACCAAGATCACGAGGTCCGTCACTTCGGCGCCGCGGGCGCGCATCGAGGTGAACGCTTCGTGGCCCGGCGTATCGAGGAAGGTGATCTTCCCCTTCGCCGTTTCGACCTGGTACGCGCCGATGTGCTGCGTGATGCCGCCGGCTTCGCCGGAAGCCACGTCGGCCTTGCGGATGGCGTCGAGCAACGAGGTCTTGCCGTGATCGACGTGGCCCATGACGGTCACGACCGGCGGCCGCGCTTGCAGGAGCTCCGAATCCTCGGCCTCTTCTTCTTCGAAGAACTCGTCCTCGTCGAAGCTCTGATCGTTGACGGTGAACTCGTACTGCTGCGCGATGAGCGTGACCGTGTCGAGATCGAGCGACTGGTTCACGGTCGCCATCGTCCCGAGCTCCATCAGCTTCCTGATGATGTCGGTCGCCTTCACGCTGAGCTGCGCGGCGAGCTCCGCCACGGTCATCGTGTCTTTCTCCATGCGCACGACGCGCTTGGACGCCTTCATCGTCGAGGCGGTGGTCGAGACCGTGTGGCGCTTGATGCCACGGCGACGGCGCAGGCGGCTGTTGGTCGCCGAGCGCTCGTGCATCGCCATCAAGGAGCGCTTGTCCAAGCGTTCGCGCTTGCCGTCGCCCGGCTTGGCGGCGCCGCCCGGGCCCTTCTTGCCCGCCTTCTCCTTGTTGACGTCGACCATCTCCTTGCCTTTTCCGTACATATCGGAAACGACGCGGAGCTCTTTGACCGGCCCGAAGCGATTCGGGTGCGGCATTTGCGGTTCGAGCATGCCAGGTCCAGGACGCGGGCCGCCGGGACGGAAGCCGCCAGGGCCGCTCGGACGCGAGCCTGGAGGACCGCTCGGACGGAAGCCGCCGGGACCGCCGGGGCTCGGACGGAAGCCGCCGGGCGCGCCCATCGGACGGCGCTGCGGAATGCGACTGACGAGCTTGTCACGATCGATCATGCGCACGACGCGGGCGCCTGTGGTCACGGCCGTCGGCATCGCCGGATCGCCGGGCTTCGCCTGCGAGCCGGTCGCGCCCGAGCCGGGCAAGGTTCCGCGCGGCTGCGGCGGAGGCGTGCCTTCCGGCGCATTTTGCGTCGCGTCGCTCTGCGTCTGCTGCTCGGCGACAGCTTGCGTCTCTTGCTGCGGCGCTTGTGTCGCCTGCGTCACGCGCGGCGCTTCGAGGCGCTCGCCGACCTGAGGATGATGTTCGACGAGGCGCGCGGTCGCTTCGACGCGATGCTCGGGCTCGTCGTGGGTCGTCTGTGCGTCGGATGCGTCCGCGTCGCGATGCGCGGGCTCTGACGTCGCGGGGCCGCGAAGGCTCGCCGTCGCGTCGTGAAACGCCTGCGCGTCGTCGGCCGCGGCCTGCGCGTCTTGCGCGGCCTGATCCGGCTCGGGCTGCACGATGTCGGCCTTCTTGCGAACGATCATGCCGGGACCGCGGCGGGTCTCGGGCTTCTTCGGCGCGGGACCGGCGAGCGCGCGCTTGATGTCGTCTTCGTCCACGGTGGACGAGTGGCTCTTCACATCGACGCCGATGTCCTGCAGCTTCTTGAGCAAGTCCTTGCTCTCGATGCCGAGGTCTTTGGCCACTTCATAAATTCGCCGCTTACCCATTCTCTGACTCTCCCATACGGTCGCCGAGCGCCTTGCTCAACATCGCCCTAGCGACGAGCGCTTGCATCGCTCGTTCGCCCTTTTTCCCTCGCGCGAAGGCTGCTTCGCCGAAGGCCACCACCCCTACGACATCCCTGCCCAACGCTCGCCCGAGCCTCTGCACTTTGGTGGGCAAAAAGACAAGCAAAGGATTCCTGACGTTGCTGTTTCGTTGCCAGGCGTGGGTGCCTTCGAGCTTGTCGGTTTTGGCCCACGCCGCCTGATCGAGCACGGTGTGGATCGCATCTTTGACGTCGCGCTGCGTCCGCTCTGCGACGTCGCTCGCCACCATCACGATGTGCGCCCGAAACGCCTTCAACGCGTCGATCGCCGGATCGGCGCCGACGACGAGCGCGTTCGCCCGGCGCAACAGGCCGAGTTGATCGAGCACGTCGTTCTCGAGCGTCGCCGACAGCTCGTCCAAGAACTCCGCGTTGATCGGCAGCACCTTCCCGAGCGCTTGGATGCCTGGGAGCCCGGGACGAAGCTTCTTCACACAGGCGAGCTTCGGGCAGACGTTGACGCCGCGCGCGTTCATCTTGCGCCGCACGTCGAACGCTAGCCTAGCGGCGCCTGAGCGGTCAGCGCGTCCGTCGGGCGCGCGCACGAAGTGCAAGGCCACTTCGCGCTCACTCTCCGTCCGGCACACGGCACACGCCCGCGTCGTTCCCTCTTTCGGGGCCTTCGGCGCGCGTGCCGTCGCGTTCTGTCCTGTCTCTGCCGTCACTTGCATACCTCTTTACGCGCTCTGCTCCGCCGTGCCGGCATCCGGCGCCGGCTTCGGCTCGACGCCCGGCACGATCACCGTGTTGTCCGGACCGACCTTGATCCCGAGCTCTTCGGCCTCTAGCTTGACCGCGGTCTCTTCGCGCAGCCGCACCGTCGCGGCGTGCTTGAATTGCTTGGCCTTGCGCTCGCCGAGCGTGGTCTTCGTGCCCATCTCGTCGAGGTTGCCCTCTTGCGCGATCTTCTCGACGGCGTCGTAGCCGGCGTTCTTGAACTGGCCGAGGATCGTCTCGCTCATGCCGCGCAGCGACATCAGCCGCTTGTCTTCGGTGGCGGCGATGATCGCTTGCAGTTGCTTGCCGACGCGCGTGCGGCGATCCTGAACTTCCGCCTCTTGCTTGAGCTTCTGATCGCGCTCTTCTTCATCGGCCGCGACGATCTTCGCCGACGCCAAGATGCGATCGGCGAGCTCTTCGGTGATGCCCGGGATCTGGATCAGCGAATCGCGCGGCTCTTCGGCGAGCGTCTTCGCGCTACGAATGCCGTGGTTGTAGAGCGTCTGCAGCGTGAATTCATTGCAGCCGTCGACCTTCGAGAGCGACGCCCACGCGCGCTCTTTGATGTCCTTGATCTTCGACTCCGAGTGGATGTCCAAGCGCCAGCCGGTCAACTGCGCGGCGAGGCGCACGTTCTGGCCACGGCGGCCGATCGCGAGCGAGAGCTGATCGTCCGGAACGATGATCTCCATGGTGTGCGCCGACTCGTCGATGAGCACGCGGCTGACTTCAGCCGGCGCCAACGCATTACACACGAAGCGCGCGGGATCTTCGTCCCACGGAATGATGTCGATCTTCTCGCCGCGCAATTCCTGCACGACCGTTTGCACGCGCGAGCCCTTCATGCCGACGCACGCGCCGACCGGATCGACGTCGCGATCGCGTGACGACACGGCGATCTTCGCGCGGCTGCCCGGCTCCCGCGCCGCGGCTTCGATCTTGACGATACCTTCGGCGATCTCCGGCACCTCGAGCTCGAACAGCTTCATCAGCATGCCCGGGTTCGTGCGGCTCAAGATGATCTGCGGGCCCTTCGTGTGGCGCTGAATGTCGATGACATACGCTTGGATCGAGTCGTTCGTCCGGTACATCTCGCGCGGCACTTGCTCTCGCTGCGGCAACACGCCTTCGACGCTGCCGAGATCGACGATGATGTTGCCGCGCTCGAAGCGCCGGCACACGCCGCGGATGAGCTCGCCCTTGCGATCCTTGTAGCGCGAGAAGATACCGTCGCGCTCGACGTCGCGCACGCGCTGCAAGATGACTTGCTTGGCGGTCTGCGCGGCGATGCGGCCGAACGCGCGGCGGTGCGTCTTCAGCTTCAAGATGTCGCCGTAGTCTTCGTCTTGCTTGCGCGCTTCGCCCTCGTCTTCGTCGCGGTAGTAGATCTGAATCACCATCTCGTCGCCGTCGTCGGCCTCGATGCCACGCTTGTGCGCAGCGTCGACGCTGATCTCGTTGACGGGATCTTGGATGTCTTTGACGACGCGGATGGTCTGCATGACCTCGACGACGCCGGTCTCTTCGTTGAAGTGGGCTTCGAGCGCGCGGTCGACGCCGAACGCCTTGCGCGCGGCCGCGAGGATGGCCTCTTCGAGCGTGGCGATGATCACCCCGGGCTCGATGCCTTTTTCCTTGCCAACCTGCTCGATAATGGTCGTCAGATTCGCTTCCATCGTCATGCTCTCCTTAGTTCGGCGGCGACGTCATACACTACGTTTGCTGCAAACACGTCGGCGATGTTCACCGAGTGCTTGCTGCCCATCTGATCCAATATCTCGATGGACGCTTCATCGGCTGCGACGAGCGCGCCGCGAAGCTTCGTCAGCTTATCACCCGGCGGGCCATATTTCAGCTGCACTTGCTGGCCGACGGCCTTTTTGAAGTGCGCCGGCTTGCGCAGCGGTCGATCCAGCCCCGGCGAGCTTACTTCCAAGGTATAGCGGGCCTTGATCGGGTCTTCGACGTCGAGCAGGTCCGAGAACAGGCGTGAAAATTCGGCACACTTGTCGATCGTGATGCCGGAAGGGCCATCGATGAACACCCGCACGATGACGTTGCGAGAGCCGTGCACTTCGACCTCGACGATCTCATAGCCCTGGTGCGCGACGACGGGGTCGAGCATTTCCCAGAGTTTTTGCGCGAGTGTGCGATCCATCGACGGTGCGAAGCCCCAAATAAAAAAAAAGGGCCCCGGTGGGCCCACGCGCTGAATGAACTGCCTCAGCGGAAACCGCGGCTCGGCTAGCGCACTGGATGGCGACTGGTCAAGTGAATGCCCAGCGTGCTCCCTCCCCGGTCCCTTTTCGATGCTCGCTCCCCGGTCCCTTTTCGCGGGGCTTCCCCGGTCCCTTTTCGGCTGGTACGGGACCGGCATGCGCGCGGCGTGCGTCCAATTGTGCTCGAAGCAAGACGTTCAGGCGAACCTCGAGACAGCGGCGGCGCTGGTCGAACGCGCGCGCGAGCTCGGTGCGGAGCTCGTCGCGCTGCCCGAGAACTTCGCGTACCTCGGGAGCTCCGACGATCGCCTCGCGGTCGCCGAAGCGCTGCCCGCGCTAGGCCAAGGCGACGGCAGCGGACCCATCACGCGCTGGCTCTCGGCGCTCAGCAAGCTGCACGGCATCCATGTCGTCGCCTCCGGGCTGCCGGAAAACGGCCCCGACGCGAAGCACACCTATAATACGTCAGCGTACTACGGCCCCGACGGCACGCTGCGCGCCGCGTATCGGAAGATCCACCTCTTCGACGTCGACCTCGCCGACGGCAGCTCGTTTAAAGAATCGGCCACCGTCGCCGCCGGCACGACGCCCGTCGTCGCCGAGACACCCTTCGGCGCGATGGGCCTGGCGATCTGCTATGACTTGCGCTTCCCGGAGCTCTTCCGATCGATGAGCGCGCGCGGCATGGACTTCCTCGTGCTCGGCGCCGCCTTTACCCTGCACACCGGACGCGATCATTGGATCGCCCTGTTGAAGGCGCGCGCGATCGAGAACCAATGTTACGTGATCGCGCCGGCCCAACACGGCCGCCACAGCGATCGCCGCGTCACCTTCGGCCGCAGCGCGATCATCGATCCGTGGGGCACCGAGCTCGCGATCGCGCCGGATCGCGACGGCGTCATCGTCGCCGACCTCGACTTCAACGCCATGAAGAAGATTCGCCAGGAGCTACCGGCGCTCGATCACCGCCGGCTGTAGCTCGCCCGTCGCCTTCGTAGGATCAGCAACGCCGCGAGCACGAGGATCGCCTCGGCCACGTTCGTCCCGCTGAGCTCGCCGCACTGACAATTATTCGACGCGCCACCGCACTGGGTCGGCAACGGCGCGCCAGTCGGCTTGCACGCGGCCTTGCCGCCGCCGGCATCGACGCACGTCGTACCGGACGGGCACAAGCTCGGGTTCGCGATCTCGCAGTAGTTCGTGCAAACCTGCGTCCCGCTGAGCGTGAGGCACTGGCCGGTCTCGCACTCGGCGGCGTCCGTGCAGGCCTCGCCGGTCTTCTTCAAACACCGGTTGCCGCCGACCGGCGTGCAGTAACCCGCGGGCTGACCGTTGATCTGAACGTTCGGCAACGGATCGCATGTCTGGCTCGTGCTCGGACACGCCGTCGGCGGCGTGCCGGTCGTGCAGAGCGCGTAGCACTGCGAGAACTGCGGCCCGCGGTTGTCGTAGTAGCAGCCGTACTTGGCCGTCGGTGAGCACTTCTCGGCGGTGCCGGTGCCGGTGCAAGTCACGCCGCAGAGCGATGACGATCCGGCCGCGCAGTTGTCGCCTTCCTTCATGTCCTTCTTGAAGCACGCGCCAGTGTCGAGCTCGGTCACCTTCCCCATCGCGTCTTGCGAGAGCTGAAACACGCAGCCATAGCCTGGCGTTCGGCACGCTTGCGTCTTCGTGCACCTCTCGAGGCACACGCTCGTGTTGTTCAGCGCAAAACACTCGAGGCCGGCGGCGCACTGGCGGTTGCCGCCACACTCTTGGTTCAGCAACGCGCGCGCGCTCTGAGCGTTGGCGATGCACTCGTCGGGCTTGTTCGGCACGCACAGCTTCAGCGCGCCGACCTGCTGGCACGAAAAGCCGCTGGCGCAGCCCGACGCCGCTTCGCACTTCACCGTGCACATGCGCGCCGGCGGCGAACCGCTCTTCAGCGTGATGTTCAGGCCGTCGGCGCCGGTCGACGCGCAAACGCCGTTACACAGGGTGCCGTCGTCGCAGGCGATGCAAAAGTCGCCGACGTTGCCGAGCGTGCGCGGGCGATCGGTCGAGCCGACCATGCAGTAACGCTCGTTCGCCGTCTCGCTCACGGTTTGGCAGACTTGACCGTGCGTCTTGTCGCAGTCGTCGTCGGTCGAGCACGGCGCCGTCTTCACGCAGACGCCGCGGTGCGGGATCTTCGAAGCGAGGGTGGGCGCCGACGCGAGCGCCGTCGCATCGGAGTAAAACGAGAGCTTCGAGAACAAGCACTTCATGCCGGGTTCGGCGTTACAGTGCGCGTCGGTGAAGCAGCCTTCGCCGGCGCGGCTCTTCGTCGGATAGCGACCCTCGCTCGACGGGCGGTAGATGCTACAGACGCCGGCGAGCTCATGCTTGGTGAGATCGTATTTTTCGTCAGTCGACTGCGCGCTCGCGACCATCACCGACTCGGTGCACGCCACGTGACCGAGGCCGAGCCAGTGTCCCGCTTCATGCGTGGCCACCGTCTCCATGTAGAAGCAATTCGCCGTCGCCGGCGTCGACGAAGTGTCCTTCGCGTTCGGATCACATCCGGCCGACGGCGCCGCCGGCGCTTCCGGATCGTGGAACTGAAAGTCGATGTTCTCGTTGTTGAAGAGCATGTCGGCGGTGACGATGACGCCGTTGTCCGGCCAGAACGTCACCTCGGTCGACGCGAGCACGCTCTTTGGCTGCTGTGTCGTCGACGCCCACTTGCCGGCGCCTTTGACCCACAGAACGTTGTGGCGCACGCTCGTGTAGCGAAAACGATTCTGCGCCGGGTCGGTGAGCCCGTTCATACATTTATAGAGCGTGGTGCCGTTCGGGCCGGGCGCCGACATCAGCGCCGAACAGTTGCCGCCGGCGACGCACGCCGAATAGCACTCGCTCTCGTCGCCGCGGTTGGCCGCGTTGTTCACCGTCGCCGGCACATCCAAGCCGCGAAAGAAGTTCAACGTCACCTTGCCGGTGTTGCCGGTGCCAAAATCGTACGAGGCAGAGGTGACGAAGGAGCTCGGCGGCGTCGTCACCGGCTGCGACTGCGTCGGGCACGACCACTCGGGGTTGCCGACGGTCGCTTTGCCAAACTTGTAGCCCGCCCACTTCAACATCGCCGAGAAGACGACCTTGCGTGCGCGCTCGGCGTGGGCGGTGTTGTCGGTGACGCCGAGCTTCGGCGTCGGGCCTTGATTGTCGAAGTTGACCCACATGCAATGGCCTTCGATGTCTTGCTTGCCCGCAGGGTCGGCGGCCGCGAGCCCGGTGCTCGGCGCGGAGGGATCCACACCCTTACACGCGTTGCCCGGCAGAAAGGCCCAGGTGTCGCCGTAGGGGAAGAATGTCTCGACGCCGCCCGCCTTACACGGCACCGGCTTGTTCACGTCGCCGCCGATCGGATCGATCGCGTGCGCGGTCGTCGCGTACGAGCATGCGAAGGCAGCGAACGCTGCGAGCGCGCGCCTCACTGGCCGCCTCCGATCACGTAGTCTTTCGGAAAGCGCCGCGCGACCTCGAGATCCTTGCGAATGTCATCGAGCACTGTCGTCAGCGGCGCCCGAAGCGCGCGCGGCTCGGCGACCACGGTTTGCGTCACACCGCGGATCTTCGCGTGGCGCACGAGGGTGATGCCGGAGGTGTCGCGCGCGGCGATGCGCACGCCGTCGTAATCGCGGCGCGTGATCGCGAAGTACCCGAGCGACATCGCCGCTGGCAGGTACGAGTCGCCCTCGTTCTTCTGCAGATAGAGCACGACCTCCGTGTTCTCGTTGAGCGCGATCTGCCCGCTGACGAGCATGCCCAAGTGGCGCGCGACGCCGCCGGGATAAATGACGCGCACGCGCCGCCCAGTATCGACGCCCTTCAGTCCTTCGATCACTTCGAGCACCGCTGTCGTGATCACGCGCCCTTCGTTCGACGCGATCGCCTCCACGCTGATGACCCGCGCGTGGACGATCGCGTCGGCGACCGCGGCGAGCTCCGGGCCGTCGAGATCGAGGACGACGGTGGCCGCCGCGCTTCGCACGAGCGCAAAGAGAGACAGGAGCAACACGAACGCGGACGTTCTCTTCATAGATGTTCCTCGACTGCGGAGTTAGACGCGGCGGCGGCGGCGCACGAGCACGAGCGACGCGAAGGCAAGCAGCACGAGCGCGATGTCGCCGTTGTTCGCCTCACAGCCTTGGCCGCTCGCTGCTGGCGGACAGCCGCCAGGGCCGCTCTTGCATATGGGCGCTGCGGTCACCGTGTTGCTCGTGGGCCAGCAATAACCGTTGGCGCCGCCGCTGCTCCGGCACGTGAAGTTGTTCGGGCACCCGGAGTTCAAGTTGGCGTCACAGCTGCGCGAGCACGCGCTGTCGCTGCCACTGTTGGCGCAGTAGCCGGTGGTGCAATCGTCGGCCTTCGAGCACTTCTGGCCGAAGTCGGCGAGCGGACAGGTCGGCTCGACGAGCGGCGTGCACACGCCCACGGTGGCGCCTTGGTTCGTCACGCAGTTCTGGCCGGTGGCGCACGAGCTTCCGTACTTGCCGCCGCAGAGCTTGTAGCAGGCAGCGTCTTGGTACTGCTTCGCCGGCGTGCCGAAGCACTGGAGGCCATCCGCGAAGCCGCAGAGCGAGGTGTCGGGCAAGAGGCAGCTCTCGCCTTCACGCGCCGTCGCCTTGAAGCAGACGCCGTACTTTCGTTCCTTGTCGAGCTCGAAGCAGGAATAGCCGCTCGTCGTGCAGCTCTTTCCTCCGCTGTCCGTGTCGCAATACTCGAGGCACACGGGTTGGTTGGCGAGCTGCACGCAGAGCAGGCCAGGGCCGCACGGCAAGTCCGTGCTGCAGCTTTCGTTGAGCTGGCCGCGGCGGGCGACGGCCTTCTGAATGCACGACACGTCCTTCGGCACGCAAACGCCAATGCCGGCGGTGCCGGTCGAGGTGCAGGTGGCGAGCGGGCCGCAATCGTCGGCGCCTTCGCAGGTCGCGCTGCAAAACGGCGTCGTGTCCGTGCCCATGCGAACGCAAAGCGAGTTCAAGCAATCGTCACGCTTGCCGCACGGCGCGCAGAAGTCTTGCGTCGGGATGGCGTCGGCCGGCTCTTGCGGGCCGGTGCCACCGGTGGCGCCGGTGCTCGTGCCGCTGCCCGCCCCGCCTGCGGAGGCCGATGGAGTCTTGCAGTAACCGCTCACGCACGCTTGGCCCTGCGGGCAGGTATCAGCGACCGCGCACGGCCAGTCGCACGCCTTCTGGCCGTTCGGCCACGTGCGGCAGGTGAGCCCCGTGAGGCAATCGGCCGTCACCGAGCACTGGCCATAGCGCCCTTGCTGCGTCATCACGTTGCCGCCGGTCGCGCCGGACATGCCGTTGTTCAACGTGACGTCCTCCTGATCGCTCGTGTTGTCCGCGGCCGTCGGACACGCGGTCGCATGGCCGTAGCCTTGTTGGTACGTGGGGCTCGCGCACACGCTGTAGCGATCGGTCGCGTGCAGATCGAGCTTCGGCGGGTTCTTGTAGCTCTTGTACATCACGCTCTCGACGCACTCGCTGTGGTCGTAGCCGATGAAGTGGCCGAGCTCGTGGATGGCGACGGCCTTCAGGCTAAACGCGCCGTTGATGCTGGTGGTGCCTGTGTACCAACGGATCAGATTGGCCCGCGTGTCCGGTTGTTCGAAGGAGGCCTGCGGCCCCCCGGGTCCGTCGGGATCGCAAGTGCCGCCGTCCTGGATGTCGTGGCCCCAGCCACCGAAGACCATCATCGCCGTGCTGATGATGTGCGCGCCGTTGCGGCTCGGCACGGTGATCGCCAGCGTGCCCGGAAAGCACGGGTTGTTGAAGTCGAGCGGATTGCCGAAGTCGCTGCCTTTGTTCACCCAGATCGGGTGCTTGCCTTTGGCGCCGGTGGTCGCGATCGACGGCGGGTTCGCCTCCGAGGCGCTGAAGTCCGCATCGCGCGTCAGCTCGAGGTTCGGGTGCGCGGTGCCGCTCGTGCAGCAGTTCGCTTGATTCCACACGGTGCCGGCCTCCTGGATCGTCGCGCGCACGATATCGTCGCCGACCATCGATGTGCCGGGGCCGGGCAGCTGCATACCAGTCCCTGCTTGGAGCGAGTAGAAGAGCTGATGGTCCGGGCCGAGCGACCAGTGGCCGTAGACCGGCAGTGCCGCGTTGCCGATGGTCGTGCCGTTGCCGTTGTGACACGTCGACGCGAGCGCGACCTCGCCGGCGTGGGCCATCGTGGTGGCGCCGAGCAACGGGAGGAGCAAGAGGAGTCGCTTCATCGCCGGCCTCGCTTCGTCGCTTGCGCGCGCAGCGTCTCAGTGAGCTCACCGGCGAAGCGATCGCGGGTCACCGCGACTTCGCCGTTCTCGTCACGGGTCGGCGCGTCGTTGTTGATGACCGTCAGGTTATCGACTTGCCGCCGCGCGATGAAGCGCTTGAGCACCGGGTGGTAGTGCAGCTTGTAGATGCTGAGGCCGAGCGAGAGCGGCACGTACGCTCCACCTTGCGCGCGCGACAGATACGCGATCACGCGATCACCTGGCTCGAGCACGGGCGAGCCGACGACGGGCGCCGATTCGCCGTCCTCGGTCTCGAAGTTGATCCCGGGCGCGTGCGCGACGATCCACTGGCCCTTCTTGCAGCCCTTGAAGCACTCGACCGCTTCGATCTCGTACTCGGTGCGCGGCATCCCGTTCGCGGCAAAGAGCGCTGTTCGCCGCCAGACGACGCCCTGGACGATGATCGACGACTCGTCGAAGAGCTCCTCGTCCGATCGAAAGATCACCATCGTAGCGTCGGCGCGCTGCGTCGCCGCCGCGACGAGCGCAACGAGGAAGAAGGCAAATGTGGCAGATCGCAGCATAGGTTAAAATTTTCCCCGCAAGTTCAAGACGTGGCAAGCATTTCATGCACTCGGGCGACGTTACTCCTACACGAGATACACTGCATGCGACTCATTGGGCTCACCGGCGGGATCAGCAGCGGCAAGTCGACCGTTTCTCAGATCTTCACTTCGCTCGGCGCCCACGTCATCGACGCCGATGTGCTCGCCCGCGAAGTCGTGGCCAAGGGCACGCCCGGGCTCGATCAGATCGTCGGCACCTTCGGCCGCGCCGTGCTCGCGCCGGACGGCACGCTCGATCGGAAGAAGCTCGGCGACATCATCTATCACGACGAGACGAAGCGCAAAGAGCTCGAGGCGATCACCCATCCGCTGATCTTCCAACGCTTCGGCGAGCTGACCCAGGCGGCTGAAGCGCGCGGCGAGCCGGTCGTCATCTACGACGCCCCCCTGCTCATCGAGCGCGGCCTCCACCGCATGATGCACACCGTGATCGTCGTGTGGGTGCCGCGCGACATTCAGATCGAGCGCTTGATGGCGCGCGACGGGATCGATCGCAAGGCGGCCGAGCTGCGCCTCGCCTCGCAGATGCCGCTCGACGACAAGCGCGCCGTCGCCGACTTCGTCATCGACAACTCGAAGACGCGCGAGCACGCCAAGGCCCAGGTCGAGTACGTGTGGCGCGAGATCCTACGCGGTCAGTAGCGGATCGAAGTGCCGCGCGATCGCTTGCCACACGCGCGCGAGCATCTCGGGCTCGGGCACCATGTGCGTGAAGCCCGCGAGCGGCAGCACGTCGTGCGCGACGCCGTGGCGAGTGAGCGCGTCCGAGAGCTTCAGCGTGTGAAAGAAGTAGACGTTGTCGTCGGCGGTGCCGTGGATCAAGAGCAGCGGAGCCTTCAGGTCCTTCGCGTAGGTGAGCAGCGAGCTGCGATCGTAGCCCGCGGCGTTCTCGCTCGGCATCCCAAGGTAACGCTCCGTGTAGTGCGTGTCGTAGTCGCGCCAATCGACGACCGGCGCCCCGGCGACCGCGCGCTTGAACACGTCTGGCCGGCGCAAGACCGAGAGCGCCGCCATATAGCCGCCGAAGCTCCAGCCGTAGACGCCGACGCGATCGAGATCCATCTGCGGCACTTGCTTCGCCAAAGCGCTCAGCGCGGCGATCTGATCGTCGAGCGCGACTTGCGAGAAGTCGCCGGCGATCGCCCGCTCGTAGGCGCGGCCCTTCCTCGGCGTGCCGCGGTTGTCGGCGGCAACGACGATGTAGCCGAGGTCGGCGAGCCACTGTTCGCGCAGGTACATCTCGCGCATCGGCACCACGTGGTTGTGGTGCGGGCCGCCGTACACCGCGAGGATCACGGGGTAGCGCTTCTTCTCGTCGAAGGTGCGCGGGCGGATGACGAGGGTCTCCATGCCGGCCGCGGTCTGCCACTCGAGACGCGGCGGTTCCGGCGGCTCTAGGTTCTTCCGCGGCAGCTCACAGACTTCGCGGCCGTCTTTGGCGCTGCGCACGATCACGCGCCGGTAGCGCTCGCGCGTGGCGATCGTCTCGGCGAAGAGCGCGTGTTGGCGGCAGAAGCTCACGGTGCGCTCGCCGGCCTCGTCGCAGAGGAGGCGCGGCGCCGAGCCGTCGAGCGGCAGCGCCTGTACTTGCAACGCCGCGCGCGCGTCGGCCGAGAGCACGTAGGCGGCTTCGTGATCGGCGCGCAGCAGCTCGTGCAGGCCCGGTAAGCTCAGCGTGCGTTCGAGCTGGCCGTCGGCGGCGCGGACTTCGATCGTGTAGGCGCCGATCTTCTCGCTCACCCACAAGAAGCGCGCGCCGTCCGCGAGCCAGAGCGGCGAGCTGCGATCCAGGTTGATCCACGCGTCGTCCTTCTCTTCGAGCAAGGTGCGCGTCGCGCCGGCGGCGTCGGCCGCGAGCAGCACCTCGTGCCGCTGCGCGCGCGTCTGCACGAGCAGGCACAGCGGCGCCGCCTTCGCCCACGTCACGCGCGCGAGGTACGGAAACTGCGCGCGATCCCAAAGAACCTCGTGGCGCGCGCTCCGGTCGATGCTGGTGACGAACAAGCGCACCTCTGCGTTCGCACGGCCTGCGCGCGGATAGCGAAAGCGCACCGGCTCCTTCTCGGGGTGCGTCGGATCGGCGATCGCGAAGCGCTCGAGCGCGCTCGTATCGACCTTCGCGTAGGCGATGCGCGACGCGTCCGGGCTCCACCAGAAGCCGCGCATGCGCTGCATCTCTTCCTGGGCGACGAACTCGGCGAGGCCGTGCGTCAGGTGCTCGCTCGCGCCCTCGGTGAGCCGTGTCTCTCTTTCGTCCGCGAGCGACCACACGTAGAGATCGCCGTCTTTGACGTACGCGAGGTGACGATCGTCGGGAGAAAGATGCGGATCGATGGCACCCTGAACCGGCGGCGCCATCACGCGGCCATCGGCGAGGCGATAGAGGAACACGCGCCCGGCGAGCGGGATGACGAGCCACGCGTTCGAGTCGGACACCGCGAAGCTCGTGACGCCCGAGACCGTCAAGCGCAGCCGCTCGCGCCGCGCCTTCTCCTCCACGCTGAGCTCGCCCTCTTTGCCGCCGAGCAAGGTCTCCGGCGTGACGAGCACGCGCTCCGTCTTCGTCTCGAGATCGTAGGCGAAGAGCGCGAGCGACGGCTGCTTCGGCTCGGCGCGCAAGAAGAGCACGCGCTTACCGTCAGCGAGGATCGTCGGCTGCTGCGGAAGGCCGAGCGAGAAGCCGCGGGTCTCGCCGTAGAGCCGGAGGAAGTCGAGGTTCATCGTGCGGGCGGAGTAGCACGGGGCGCAGTGCACCACGAGCGCACACGCAATCGCCCGCGCCGGTGAAAAGGGACCGGGGACGTTTTCGCACGTTTTCGCAACATCGGCGCGGGGCTGGCGTCGGCGGGTCGGCGTGGTGTCACACTTCGTTGCGCAAAACGAGACACCGTCACGTTGATTTTCTTGTAGATACAAGCACTTAGCGCGTGTATCTTGGCGTCGATGCAGACCCGGTGGTGGCTCGTACTGCTCGTGTCGTTGACGGCCTGTGAAGGCTCGTTCGGCGCGCCGCGGGCAAGCGTGGATCAGAAGGCGCTCCCGGGCCGGCCGCCTTTGGAAGCGCTCGAAGGTCCGCCGCTCAGGAGCTCGGTCGCGCGCCGTTCGAGCCGCCAAGAGCTCGCGCGCACGGTGCCGTCATCGTGTTCTGCATGGAGATTCTATGAATAGGCCCCCGCCCGCGGACTTTTGACCGCCAAGCCTGATTGCCCAACTGTCGGTGCTGGATGAATTTCGGCACTGCCGAAGGAAGGGGCTTTCAGTGATCTACGTAGGAATGGACGTCAGCAGCAAGAGCTTTGTGGTGCACGCGATCGACGAGAGGAAGAAAGTGGTATTCGAGGGTGAAATCGCGCCGACGAGAGAGGGAATTCGAGAGCTGATCTCGAAGCTCGGCGCGCAGCCCAAGCTCGTCGTATTTGAGGCGGGTAACCAGATGAAATGGATCGCCGAGACGTTGAAGAAGCAGCCGAAGGTCGAGGTGCATGTGGTGCATCCGAACGAGGTAAAGTGGATCGCGGAGAGCGGCGGCAAGAAGACGGATAAGGTTGACGCGAAGAAGCTGGCGCACTTGGCGCGTGGCGACATGTTGCCGCGCAAAGTGCACATCGTCGAAGGCCGCACGCGTGAGATGCGCGAGTTGGTGAGCGCGCGCGTGCAGCTCATGAACAAACGCGTGAGCATGATCAACACGCTGCGCGGCTACATCAAGCAAGAAGGCATCAGGCTCGGCGAGAAGTTCTTCGGACAAGAGGACTGGCAAGAGCAACTCGAGAAGAAGAAGGTCAGCGCACCGCTCAAGGCGATCATCAAGGCGTTTCGCTCGAGCATCGAAGCACTGTGCGACTCCGAGCACGAGATTGCCGAGCGGCTGACGAAGATCAAAGACGAGCGCACCGAGCTACTCGAGACGATTCCTGCGATCGGCAAGCTGAGCTCACGCACGCTCGTATCGGCGATCGACGACGCCAAGCGCTTCGACAATCGCAAGGCCGTCGCCAACTACGGTGCGCTGACGCCCACGGTCTATCAGAGCGGTGATTCGGTGCAGATGGGTCGTATCAACCGCGACGGCCGCCACGAGGTGCGCCGCGTCATGCTGCAGTGTGCGCACACCGTGGCCCGGATGAGCAGCCCTGCATCGAAGCCGCTGCGCACGTTCTTTGAGCGCATAGAGAAGAAGCGCGGGAAGAAGAAAGCCATCGTGGCGGTCGCCAGGAAGCTGCTGACCATCGCGTATGGTGTGTTGAAATCAGGCGAGCCGTTCGATCCGAAGAAGCTCGAGCCCTCGCCGGAACCATCCAAGAAGACGACGCCAGCGGCACGCAAGTACGTGCTCAAGGCGGCGTAGACTTGGCGAAAAAGGAGACTCTCAGACGACGTTTTGACGCACCGATGGCCGACGATATCAGCGAAGCCCGCATTGTCCTTGGTCGGTAGACCGCTCAGGAGATTGGGACAGCTGATTGGACCGGAATGATGGGCGTCAGAGCTCGAATGGGAGGTTAACGAGTCCATCCTTCGCATGGTGCGGAGGGGGAGAAATCGAATCGGCACTCGGTGCTTGACCGGGAGCCTATTCATGGGAGGTTTCATGGCCGACAGTACTCCGCTGCCGCCGAGCATCGGCGAACGCGCCGCACGCCAGCTCTCGAACACCACGAAGACGCCGCCGCAATGGCGTGGCGCGACGCCGCGCTGGCTCGTGCAGATGCTGCCGTGGACCCCGGTCGAGGCGGGCGTCTACCGCGTGAACCAGGCGCTCGACGCGGAGTTTGGCGTCAAGTGCAGCCCGGAGCCGGGCGAAGAGCTGCCGATCGCGCTCAACGACTACGACGCGCAGCCGCGCGAGTACGTGCTGACCAACGTGACGACGACGATCGCCGTCGACACGCGCATCTCGGATCTCTTTCGCAGCCCGATGGACCAGGTGAAGGAGCAGCTCTCGCTGACCATCGAGAAGCTGAAGGAGAAGCAAGAGAACGAGATGCTCAACAACCGCTCCTACGGCTTGTTGAACAACGTCGACCCCGACATGCGCATCAAGCCGAGGAAAGGCCCGCCGACGCCGGACGATCTCGACGAGCTCATCGCCACGGTGTGGAAGGAGCCGTCGTTCTTCTTGGCCCATCCGCGCGCGATCGCCGCGTTCGGTCGCGAATGCACGCGCCGCGGGGTGCCGCCGCCGACGGTCAACATGTTCGGCTCGCAGTTCCTCACCTGGCGCGGGCTGCCGCTCGTGCCGTCCGACAAGATGCCGTTGAAGGGCAACAAGACCGACCTCTTGCTGATGCGCACCGGCGAACGGCGCCGCGGCGTCACAGGGCTGTTTCAGCCAGGCGTCCAGGGCGAAGTGTCGCCGAGCTTGTCGGTGCGCCCGATGGGCATCGCCCAGACCGGCGCGGCGCAGTACCTGTTGTCGCTTTATTGCTCGGTCGCGGTGCTGACGCACGACGCGCTCGGCGTGCTCGACGGCGTGACGGTCGACCACTACCATGACTACGCCTGAGTGGACTTCGAACGGCGCGCCCTCGTCGCCGCCGACGCCGGGCCTCTCGCCGAGCGTCGTGAAGCACCCAGCCGCGCCGACGATGCCGGATCCTGAGCCGACCACGATCGCGCAGCAGATCATGCAGCTCGCGTCTGGGAACGGCACTCCTTCACCACCGCTCGTCCCGCAGCCGCCGATCTCCACGTTGCCGTCGTCCTCGCTGGCGTCGCCGTCACTGGCAGTCGCACCCGCGGCCGCGTCGCCGTTCTTCATGCCGCTGCAATTCTCCGTGCTCCCCGATCTCTCGGCGATCTTCGGCACGATGAGCTTCCCGCTCGTCGACGCACCCCAGGCGCAAGCGCAGCCACAAACGCCGAACGCGCCGGACATCCGCACCGACTCCCTCACCCTCGATCCCGCGCTGCCGAAAAGCTCCCAACCCCGCGGCGCCTTCGATCCGCACTTCGTCCGCGCCGAATTCCCGATCCTCAAAGAACGCGTGAACGGCCGCGAGATCGTCTGGCTCGACAACGCCGCCACCACGCAAAAACCGCAGACCGTCCTCGATCGTCTGTCGCATTTCTACGCCCACGAAAACTCGAACGTGCACCGCGCCGCGCACACCCTCGCCGCGCGCGCGACGACGGCCTACGAAAACGCCCGCGCGATCGTCGCCGGCTTCTTGAACGCGCGATCGTCGCGCGACATCGTCTTCGTCCGCGGCGCCACCGAGGGCATCAACCTCGTCGCCAAGAGCTGGGGCGCGCGTCACGTTGGAGAAGGCGACGAGATCGTCATCACGCACCTCGAGCACCACGCGAACATCGTGCCGTGGCAGATGCTCTGCAACGACAAGAAGGCGAAGCTGCGCGTCGCGCCGGTCGACGATCGCGGACAGATCATCCTCGACGAATACGAAAAGCTCCTCGGCCCGAGGACGAAGCTCGTCTCGTTCTCGCAGGTGTCGAACGCGCTCGGCACGATCACGCCGGCCAAAGCCATGGTCGACATGGCGCACCGTCACGGCGCCAAGGTGCTCGTCGACGGCGCGCAAGCGGTCTCGCACATGCCTGTAGACGTGCAGGGGCTCGACTGCGACTTCTACGCGTTCTCGGGCCACAAGGTCTTCGCGCCGACGGGCATCGGCGTCGTGTTCGGCAAGAGCGAGCTCTTGGACGGGACGCCGCCGTGGCAGGGCGGCGGCAACATGATCCAAGACGTGACCTTCGAACGGACGACGTATCAGCCGGCGCCGGCGCGCTTCGAAGCCGGCACTGGCAACATCGCCGACGCGGTCGGGCTGGGCGCCGCCCTCGAATGGCTGAGCGCGCTCGGGTTGCAGAACGTCGAGCGCTACGAGCACGAGCTGCTCGAGTACGCGACGGGCAAGCTGCTCTCCGTCCCCGGCCTGCACATCATCGGCACCGCCGCGGAGAAGGCCGGCGTCATCTCGTTCATCCTCGACGGCCAGAAAACCGAGGAGCTCTCGGGCTTGCTCGATCGCGAAGGCATCGCCGTCCGCTCGGGGCACCACTGCGCACAGCCGATCTTGCGGCGCTTCGGCGTCGAAGCGACCGTGCGCGCGTCGCTCGCGCCGTACAACACGGTCGACGACGTCGACGCTCTGTGCGCGGCGCTGCATCGGCTTCAAGCCGGCCGTCCGGTGCGCTGATGGTCCGCACGCTGTCGCCGAAGGAAGCGCAGGCGTTGCTCAGCAAAGGCGGCGTGGATCTCGTCGACGTGCGCGATCCGAACGAATGGGCGACGGGACACCTGCCAGGCGCGCGCTTGGTGCCGCTCGCCCAGCTGAAAGCGGACGCGAAGCCGCACCTGCCGAGCCCGCGCGTCGTCTTCGTTTGCGCGAAGGGCGGCCGCTCGATGACCGCGGCCAAGATCGCCGACGAGCTCGGGCTCGAAGAAGTCTACAGCCTCGACGGCGGCACCATCGGCTGGGCGAACGCCGGCTTGCCGCTCGACGGGCTGCCGGTGAAGACCGCGACGGTCGCGACGCCGCCGCCTGCGAGTGACCCGAGCGAGCCGGAGATCGGCCTCGACGGCATCGTCGGCACGAACGTGCGCGAGCTCCGCGCGAAGAAGGGCTACACGCTCGACGTGCTGGCGAAGATGACCGGGCTTTCGCGCCAGCTCCTCGGCCAGATCGAGCTCGGCAGAACGGCGCCGAGCGTGAGCGTCGTGTGGAAGGTCGCGCGCGCGTTCGAGGTGCCGTTCTCGGCGCTGCTCGCGACGCCGGGAAAAGTCGAGACCAAGGTCTTGCCGAGCGCGACGGCGAAGCGCTTGGTAAGCGCCGACGGCCGCTACAGCTCGCGCGCGCTCTTTCCCTTCGGCGAGCAGCAGCGCGTCGAGTTCTACGAGCTGCGCCTCGCCGGCCACTCACGCGAAGACGCCGAGCCGCACGCCCCGGGCACCCGGGAGAACCTGGTCGTCGTCAGCGGCCGCCTCGACGTCGAGCTCTCCGGCGAGCGGCACTCGCTCAACAAAGGCGACGCCATCGTCTTTGGCGCCGACGTCGCGCACAGCTACGTCAATCCGGGCAGCGAAGAGTGCTTCATGCACCTCGTGATGACCTACGCGACCTGAGTTGACCTGAGTCGAGGGCACCCGGCGAGCGCTTCGGACCCAGCGCCCCAGACCCCATCCGACGTGCACCTTTGCGCCCCTCTCGTCCGCTTGTCGTACATGTCCAAGCTCGTGATTTCGCGCACTTAGCGTTTTTTGGCGCGGCCGGATCGCGGTGGCACGCGTCGTGAAGAACAGCTCCCCATGCTGCGCTTCACCACCTTTTTCGTCGCCGCCCTCCTCGCGCAAACGACCGTCGCTTACGCCTGCTCGCACGAGGTCTCGAAAAACGCATCACCCGCGCGCGATGAGGAGTCACCGGTGTTCGTGGCGAAGACGCTGAGCGCGCACAGCTACGTCGATCCGACTCTCGGCGTCGTGATGACCGAGTACAATGTGGCGACCGTCGAGTGCTTGAGCGGCGCGTGCGAGCCGACCGCCACCGTGGTCATGCTCGGCGGCGAAGTCGGCGACCTCGTCACGCGCGTCGCGGGCGACAGCGAGAAGTCACCGAGCAAAGGCGCGCTGATCGTCGTCAAATCCTCCCGCCGCGCGGGTGGTGAGACGATCTCTCGCCGGGTCGCTGCGCGCCAGTTCACCGCCGATATCCGCGAGCGATTGATGGCGAGCACGTACGGCGTCGAGATCGCGTCGGGCTTCGACCGGTAGGCTCGGCACTACGTATTCGACGTGAGCCACTTCCGCATCGCCTCGACCGTCAGCCCCTTCCGCTTCGCGTAGTCCTCGAGCTGATCGGCGCCGATCCTGCCGACGTCGAAGTACTGCGCCTCCGGATGGCCAAAGTAGAGCCCGCTCACGCTCGCCGCCGGCCACACCGCGCACGACTCCGTCAGCTTCATCCCGAGCTTCTCGGCGCCGAGCAGCTTGAACAGCGTCTGCTTCTCGCTGTGGTCCGGGCACGCCGGGTAGCCGAATGCCGGGCGGATGCCGCGGTACTTCTCGGCG
Organism: Deltaproteobacteria bacterium; assembly: GCA_020848545.1. Lineage (GTDB taxonomy): Bacteria > Myxococcota > JADLHZ01 > JADLHZ01 > JADLHZ01 > JADLHZ01. The sequence goes on from JADLHZ010000090.1 coordinate 46,339, forward strand.
ATGAGGTCGTCGCCCGAAAGCTTCTCCTCCTTGCCGTAGCCCCAGTCTTCGCGGGCACGCGCGTGCAGCATCTCGGCGAACGCTTCGGCGAGACGGTCGGCCAGCGCCTTCGTCATGATCGCGCTGTAGTCGTCGTGCTTGCTCTGGAACTCCTTGGCGAGCTCGTCGGCGCCGAAGCCTGCGCTCACCGCGAACGCGCCGATGTAGTCCGGCGTGCCCTTCGGCGCCACGAAGTCAGCGAGCGAGCGATGCGGGTTCTGGTTCTCCTTCTGTTGCTGCTGGCGGAGCATCGGGAAGCGCACGCCGTTCTCCAAGACGACGTCGTTGCCTTCGCTCCACGCCTTCCAGAAGCCGTAGACACCGCGCGCTTTCAGCTTCTTTTCGGCGATGATCGTCTTCAGCAGGGCCTGCGCTTCCTCGAAGAGCTTGGTCGCCGCTTCGCCGTGCTGCGGATGTTTCAACACCGCCGGATAGCGACCCGGCAGCTCCCACGCGCTGAAGAAGAAGGTCCAGTCGATGTACGGCACGATCTCTTCGAGCGGCACGTCGTCGAGCACGCGCAGCCCCGTGAAGCTCGGCACGGCGGCGTCCTTGTGATCCACGCGCGCGCGCTTTTCGTTCGCCTCGGCGAGCGGGAGCAGCGGCTTTTCGCGCTTGTTCGCGTGCAGCTCGCGCAATTTCTGTTGCTCCTCACGGTTCTTCACGTCGAACGCGGCGCGCTGCGTCTTGTCGAGCACCGCGCTCACGGTGTTCACCGCCCGCGACGCGTCGAGCACGTGCGCCACCGTGTGCTCGTACTTCGGCGCGATCTTAACGGCCGTGTGCTGCCGGCTCGTCGTGGCGCCGCCGATGAGCAGCGGCAGCGCCAGCCCGCGCCGCTGCATCTCTTCGGCGAAGTACACCATCTCGTCGAGCGACGGCGTGATCAGGCCCGAGAGCCCGATGACGTCGACCTTCTCTTGCGCCGCCACCTCCAAGATCTTGTCGGCGGGCACCATCACGCCGAGATCGATCACGTGGTAGCTGTTGCAGCCGAGCACGACGCCGACGATGTTCTTGCCAATGTCGTGCACGTCGCCTTTGACGGTGGCCATCAGCACCTTGCCCGCCGGCTTGCTGTCGCTGCTGGGGGCTGCTGCCCGCTCCGCGGCCATGAACGGCTCCAAGTGGGCGACGGCGCGCTTCATCGCCCGCGCGCTCTTGACGACCTGAGGCAGGAACATCTTGCCGGCGCCGAACAAATCGCCGACGACGCGCATGCCGTCCATCAGCGGCCCTTCGATGACGAGCAGCGGCCGGCCGAGCTTCACGCGCGCTTCCTCGGCGTCGGCCTCGATGAAGTCGACGACGCCGTGCACGAGCGCATGAGAGAGCCGCTCTTCGACGGTGCCTTTGCGCCACGCGAGGTCGACCTCCTTCTTCTTGCCGCCGCCCTTGACGGTCTCGGCGAACGAGACGAGGCGCTCGGTCGCGTCGGGGCGCCGGTTGAAGATCACGTCTTCGACGTGCGTGAGCAGATCCTTCGGGATGTCTTCGTACACGCCGAGCTGGCCGGCGTTGACGATGCCCATGTCCATGCCGGCTTTGATCGCGTGGAACAGGAACGCCGAGTGCATCGCTTCGCGCACTGGGTTGTTGCCGCGGAAGCTGAACGAGAGGTTCGAGACGCCGCCGGAGACCTTCGCGCCCGGGCAGCGCTGCTTGATGATGCGCGTCGCTTCGATGAAGTTCTTGGCGAACTCGTTGTGCTCCTCGATGCCGGTCGCGATCGCCAGGATGTTCGGATCGAAGATGATGTCGTGGCCGGCGAAGCCGACCTTCTCGGTGAGCAATTTGTAGGCCCGCTCGCAGATCTCGACCTTGCGCGCGACGGTCTCGGCTTGGCCCTTCTCGTCGAAGGCCATCACGATGACGGCGCAGCCGTTGCGCCGAACGGTGCGCGCCTTCTTGAGGAAGTCCTCTTCGCCCTCCTTCAGGCTGATCGAATTGACGATGCCCTTGCCCTGCACGCACTTCATGCCGGCCTCGAGCACCGTCCACTTCGAGCTGTCGATCATCACCGGCACGCGCGCGATCTCCGGCTCGGTGGCGATGATGTTCAAGAAGGTCGTCATCGCCGCCTCGGAGTCGAGCATGCCCTCGTCCATGTTGACGTCGATGATGTTGGCGCCGTTTCTCACTTGCTCGACCGCCACTTCGGTGGCTGCCGTGAAGTTGCCCGCCTTCACGAGCTCCATGAACTTCTTCGAACCGGTCACGTTCGTGCGCTCGCCGACGTTCAAGAACGTGGTCTCGGGGCGGACGACGAGCGGCTCGAGCCCGCTCAGCCGAGTGAACGGCTCGATGGACGCCGGGCGTTGGCGTGGTTTTTTTCCGGCGACGTGCTTGGCGATGTGCTCGATGTGATCCGGCGTCGTGCCGCAGCATCCGCCGACGATGTTGACCAGGCCGCTCTCGGCGAACTCCTCCAAGAAGCAGCCGGTGTCGTGCGGCGTCTCGTCGTATTCGCCGAACGCGTTCGGCAGGCCGGCGTTCGGGTAGCAGCTGATGTAACAGTCCGCGAGCTTCGACAGCTCCTGGATGTACGGGCGCATGTCCTTGGCGCCGAGCGCGCAGTTGATGCCGATCGCCAAAGGCCTCGCATGCGCCACCGAGATCCAAAACGCTTCGACGGTCTGACCGCTCAGCGTGCGGCCGCTCTTGTCGGTGATCGTCATCGAGATGATGAGCGGCAGCCGCGTCTTCTTCTCGTCGAACACTTCTTCGATGGCGACGAGGCACGCCTTCAGGTTCAGCGTGTCGATGATCGTCTCGGCGAGCAGGAGATCGACGCCGCCGTCGACGAGCCCGGCGACCTGCTCTTTGAACGCCGTCTTCAGCTGATCGAAGGTGACCGCGCGAAAGCTCGGATCGTTCACCTTCGGAGAGATCGACAGCGTCCGGTTCGTCGGACCGATCGAGCCGGCGACGAAGCGCGGCTTGTCCGGCGTCTTGCGCGTGAACCCGAGGGCCACTTCCTTGGCCAGCTTCGCCGCCTGCACGTTCAGCTCGTACGCGGCGTGCTCGAGCTCGTAGTCTGCTTGCGCGATCGTCGTGCTGCTGAACGTGTTCGTCTCGATGATGTCGGCGCCGGCGGCGAGGTACTGCTCGTGCACCTTGGCGATGATGTCCGGGCGGGTGAGCACCAAGAGATCGTTGTTGCCCTTCAGCTCTTTCGGATGCACGCGGAAGCGATCGCCGCGAAAGTCCTGCTCCGTCGGCTTGTGGCGTTGGATCATCGTGCCCATCGCGCCGTCGAGCACGAGGATGCGTTTGTCGAGCAGGGCGCGCAGGGTCTTTTCTGAATCGTTCATTTTCGGGCTCTCGCTTTTTCGGCAAAGGCGGTGAGGACGTGAAAGTGCGGCTCGCGCTTCTCGCGCATGACGACGCCGACGTGATCGACTTCGAGGCCGGCGCCCTTCAGGAGCTTCGTGAGCGCCGCCTCGGTGAAGCCGAGGTTCACGTGCTGGTATGAGGCGACGAGCTCGCTGTGGTCATGCGCAGCGAGCGTGACGGCGACGAGCTTGCCGCCGGGCTTCATCACTCGCGCGGCCTCGCTCACGGCGCGCGCCGGCTTGTGCGCATAGGAGAGGACGTTGAAGAGCAGCACTTGGTCGAAGGTGTGCTCTTCGAAGGGCAGCTCGTGCGCGTCGCCTTGCTGGAAACGGACGTTCTTCTGCCCTTCGAGGCGTGCCTTCGCCGCGACGAGCATCTTCTCGCTGCGATCGATGCAGGTGACGGACTTGCTGCGCGGCGCGAGCATCTGCGCGATCGCCCCGTCGCCCGAACCCACGTCCAGCACGTCGCCGAGCGAGAGCAAGCCGAGCAGGCCGCGGGCGTACGCTTCCCACGTGCGGCCCGGCGAGTAGTGACGCTCCATTTCGCCGGCGAACGCCTCCGGCCATGCGGCACCAGCACGCGAACGGATCAGCGCATCGCGGCGGCCGCGATCGCTCGCGAAGTGGCCGTCGTCGAGGGCGCCGCGGGCAGCGTGCCAGAGCTTCTTCGCATCGTCCGCGAGCGTCGCTTCGGTGAAGGAATAATAGGTCGCGGTCCCGGCCTTGCGATCCCGCAGCACGCCGGCGTCACGCAAGCGGCCGAGGTGCGTCGAGACCCGCGATTGGGCGAGCTCGGTCACCGTCGTGATCTCGGCGACGGTGAGCTCGTTGGCTTCGAGGAGCACCAGCAGGCGCAGGCGCGTTGGCTCACCGAAGAGCTGCATGAGGTCTGCGATCTGCGCGACGGACACCCGTGAATCACTCCATCTTGATTTATTGATACTAGCCGCTAAGTGCGGGTTTTTCAAGGGTTCGCAGCGAAAGCGGAGATACAGAACCTAAGCGGCGGCGCACGATTCATTGGCGCGTTCGACACCGCGGCTGGCAGACTCCACCGACCGACAGTGACCCGCCTGGCATGAGTGACCGCCAGCCTCGGGACCATCGGCCGCCGACAGTGACCTGCCTGGCCAATCACGGCCAGCCTCGGGACCATCGGCGATGTTCAACGCTCTGTTGAAGGGAATCGTTATGCGTTCGGTTGTCATCTCGCTCGTGGTCTTCTCTAGTGCGGCGTTTGGCGCGACGGCAGAGGCGAAGGAACGGTGCTGGCCGGTGAATGCCCGGCTACAAACCACCTTCGGCGCCTGCCCTGCCGACTTTTCGAGCCCCATCGGACTGTGCTCATCGGGAGCGTTGAAGAGCTGGTTCGAGCGCGCGACGACACGCTTTCGCGCGACGAACGCGGCGTACTCGGCGGGCCTGCCGGACACCGAAGCCGCGACGACGCTCAGCTACACCGGCGACCTCGAGATCAGCGACCGGCACGGCACGATCTTGCTCGCGGACGTTGGCTTGAGCGACATGGCAAACGGGATCTTCACCGAGCTGTCGCGGGTGAAGAGCGCGACCGGCCGCTACGCTGGCGTCACCGGCAAGCTGTTCATCACGGGCTACGCGAGCGCCGACGGCAGCGGCTTCACGGGCGAAGTGAGCGGCAAGATCTGCCGCTGAACCCTCACTGGTAGTTCGTCAGCGGCTGCGAGGTCACCGTGCCCGTGCAGCGCGCGCTTCCCGTCGAAACACTCCCGCTGATCACCACGTCGATCGCCTGCTTGCTGGCGACCACGTCCGACCATGTGGCCGCCAAACGAAACGGGACCGTGATGCTCGCCGTCGGCGGGAGCACGTACGTCAACGTGTCGCTGCCCTTGTCCGTGCCGAGCGCGAGGGTGAGCGTGAGGAGTTGGTTCGCGGTGCCGGCGCCGGTGAGGATGCAAGTGCCGCGCGCGATGACAGTGCGATCCGGCTCCTTCGGGCTGCGCGCGAGCGACCCGGTGCCCATCGTCTCGGTCTGCGCTTCCACCTCGCTGTCGAAGGCGAGGTTCAGGCTCTCGATCCCTTCGCTCGCACCGCAAGCGGCGAGCCCGAGCGCGGCGACGGCGACGTAACGGTGCATGGAGACCTCCTCGGCGCGCACTCGTAGCGGAAATCCTCCGAGCGTCAAGCCCGTCCGCGCTTGACTCGACGCGCGCGCGAAGCTGCGTTAGCGCCCGAGCGTGCTGCCACTTCCGCGCCGAGCGCCGGTGCTCGTCCCAGATGACGGCGACGGTCCTTTCCCTTTCCCGCCCGACTTCCTCTGGGGCGTCGCCACGGCGGATCACCAAATCGAGCACGCACAGGACGACGACTGGAGCGCGTTCGAGCAGCGGGTGTCCGAGCAGCGGGTGTCTGGCACCACAGAGCGGGTGTCTGGCACCGCGCCGCCGGTGTCTGGCACCATCCGCGGCATCGGCGACGTGCCGGCGGAGTGGATCGCGAAGAAGACCGATCACGATCGCTTATTCGCCGACGACTTCGCAGAAGCGGCGGCGCTCGGGGTCCGCTTGTATCGCTTCTCGATCTCGTGGGCGCGCCTGTTTCCGCGGGCGGATATGCTCGAGCCGGATCCGGCGGGCGTCGCGTTCTACGATCGTCTCTTCGACGCGCTCGTGGCGAACGGCCTCACGCCCTTCGTCACACTCTTTCATTTCGCGCTGCCGCGGTGGCTCGCGGAGCCTGACGCGTCCGGACGGCGCGGCGTCGAGCGCCCCGACGCGCCGCTCGCCTTCGAACGCTTCGCTGCCGCCGTGGCCGAGCGCTACGGCGATCGCGTGGCGCACTGGTGCACGATCAACGAGCCGATGGTGTACGCCTACGCCGGGTACATGGAGGGCATCTTCCCGCCGCACGAACGCCGCCCGACGCCGGCCGCGATCGTCCCCGTGCTCCGCGGCCTGCTCGCCATGCACGCGCGCGCGTATCAGGCGCTGCACGGTGTCAGACACTTCACCTCGGGCACCTCGGGTGTCAGACACTGTCACGTGGGCATCGCGCAGCACGTCCGGCGCTTCTTGCCATGGCGGAACAGCGCGCTCGATCGGATCACGGCGGCGCTGATCGACGCGCAGTTCGTGCGCTTCTTCCTCGACGCGATCCGCGACGGCGAAGCGCGCCTGCCACCCTTTGGTCCGACCCTTCGCGTCGAAGGGCTGCGCGGCACGCAAGACTACGTTGGGGTGAACTACTATGGCCGCTTCTACGTCGAGACCACCTGGCGGCGGCCGGGCAAGTTCACGCTGCACACCTTTGACCCGAGCGAGGCCGCGGACGAGCGCAGCGATCTCGGCTGGACTGCCGACGAAGAGGGCTTGCGGCTCACGCTCGCGCGCTTTCATCGCGACTACGCGCTGCCGCTGCACATCTTGGAGTGCGGCATCGCGGACGACGCGCCCAACGACGTTCGCCGGCAGCGCTTCCTCGTGCGCCACGCCCAAGCGACCTGGCGCGCGATCCACCACGACGCTGTGCCGGTGAAGAGTTTTTGCTACTGGTCGTTGCTCGACAACTTCGAGTGGGCGGAGGGCTTCGACCCACGCTTCGGGCTGCTCGCGGTCGACTACGGCGGCGAGTTCGCGCGGCGGCGGCGTCCGAGCGCGGAGGTCTATCGGGACATCGCCTCGGCGAACGCCGTGAGCGCAGGCCTGTGGCGACGTTATCGGCGCTAGAGCGCATCTCACAACCTCGTTTTCGGCTGCAAACGCCGCTTTCGGCCTGATCCATCCGTCCTCTCTCCTCGCTTGCGCGACGTGGCTGGCGCCACGCCTCCGCGCTCGTCGCTACGGGCGGGCGCCTCAGGCTCGAAATCGACGTTTTCGCTTCGAAAAGAGGTCATGAGATGCGCTCTAGACGTTCGCGGCGCAGGAGTACGCGAAGAACTTGCGATAGTCCGCGAGCGAGAGCTCGAAGATGCCGTCATCCTCGCCGTCGCCGGCGGGCTCGAATTCGCCCCACGGATTGCCGAGCGTGACGAAGCGCTCGCCGTTCTTCTCGCGGCCGCCAAGCACCGCGTACGCGTGATCTTCGACGAGGCGGGCGGCCTTGAACGGCTGGGTCTTCGGCGGTCGCGTCACGGCGAGCGTCGCGCGCTTCTTCGAAGCGAGAATGCTCAACCAGATCGCCTCGTCGTCGACCGCATCGAAGGGCGTGTGCGAGCCTTTGACGCCGAGCGTCGCTTCGAAGGCGGCATACGGGTAGCCGACCGCGATCGCGTCGTAGCTTCCTTTTTCTTGGGCGTAGGCGCGCTCGATGATCGCGGGCCACAGCTCCTTTGGCGTGCGCGAAGATCCGTAGGTCAACGCACCGTTCGCGGCGTAAAGGAGCGGCGGCACGATCTGCGCGGCCGACTCGAACGCCTTCTTCGCCGGGCTCCAGCGCTGGAGCTTCACGAGGTACGAGCCGTCTGCACGCTCGATGATCATGTCCTTCAACGCCTGCGGCCGCGTGAACGCGATCGCCTTCAGCGTCGCGATGATCCAACAATCTCCAACGTCGCCCTGTCGCGCATCGCGCACGTCGACCCCATCGACGAACAACGCTCCGATCGCCGGCAGCAGCGCGGCCTTCTTCGAATCACGCTCAGGGCTCGGCGCGCCAACACCACCGCCCACCGTCAACGTCGCCCACCGCTTCTTGGCTCGCTTCCCGGCCACATCGACAAACACGTCCACGTCGTCGCCCGGCTTCGCCGCGATCGGCAGCGCATCGGGAGCAAGGCCAGTGTCTGACACCACGTACCGGACCTCGGCGGTGCCAGACACAAACCGGAGAACGGTGCCCGGCGCGGCGATCTTTGGATTCGAGAGCACATTCCTGACGGTGAGGCGGCCGCGCTCGGCGGTGAGGCGGAGGCCTTGGACTTCGACCTCCGGCCGGCGTGCGCTGCCCGTGGCGTCGGCGATGACGTCGAGCGTGCGTTGCCCCGCTGCCCCGCTGGCCGAGACTCGGAGCACGTCACCGGCGCGCACTGCGGCCGCAGGAAGCCGGAATTTCCCGAGTGAATCGGCCTTCGTTCGGGTCACCAGGGCGGTGGTGGTCGGGGCGTAAGGCGCGACGCTCAGATTCTCTACCTCGACCGTCGCGTTCGGCGCCGTGACGCCTTCGATCGTCGAGCCGTGGCGAAGAATTTGGAGCGCGAGGGTCATGCGGGCGCGGATTATCGGGCGCCAGCGCGGCCGCGTTGCGCGAAAACGCTCTGCGCCGCCAAGAGTAAATCACATTTACAAAAGTCAATCTCATTGACATCTTCGTCAATCACATTTACTAAAGTCAATGTGATTCACATTCGCGCCAAGAAACGCGAGGAAACGACCCAAGCGATCCTCGACGAAGCCGAGCGCCTCATAGAAGGCGCCGAGCCCGCAGCGCTCACCCTGCTCGCCCTCACCGAAGCGCTCGGCGTCACGCCGGCCGCGATCTATCGCTACTATCCGTCGAAGGAAGCGATCATCGTCGCGCTGCAGCGGCGGACTGTCGCGCAACTAGGAGAAGACGTGATCGCCGCGCTGAATCGCATCGCGGGTGAGTCGCCGCTCGTGAAGATCTGCGCGTTCGTCCGCACCTACGCCACACTCCCAGAGCGCCGGCCCACCGCCTTTCGCTTGATCGCTCTCTCGCTCGCCGACCCGATGACGATGCTCGACGACAAGACCGCCGGACCCGTCGGCGCCGACACGGCCGCGCTGCTCGTCGCGCTCAACGGGCTCTTCGCCGACTGCGCAAAGTACGGGTATCTGGCACCGCCCCGCGGAGTGCCGGCGGCCGTCTTGTGGGGGCAGATCCATGGCTTGCTCGTGGTCCGCAAGCTCGGCCGCCTGCCCGGGCTCGAAGTGCTGCACGAGGAAGCGCTCGTAGACGAAGCCGTCCGCACACTGCTCCTCGGCATGGGCGGCGACAAAGCGCAGATCAACCGCGCCATCGCGCGCGTCAAGAAGGTGTTTCCATGATCCACGTCGTCGCGTTCGCCCTCGGCCTCTTCGCGTGGACCTTCTTGGAGTACATCCTGCATCGCTGGTTTCACACGGCGCGCGGGCGGAACCTCGCGAGCCGCGAGCACCTGCGCCATCACGGCCGGCCGGATTGGTTTACGCCCCTGCTGCCGAAAGCCCTCGTCCTCGCCGCGATCATCGCGACCGCCGCCGCGCTCTCGACCGTCCTTGCCGGCGCTGCCATCGCCGCGACCTTCGCCAGCGGGATCGCACTCGCCTTCTTCGGCTACGACGCCTTGCACCGCCGCGCGCACCTGAAAGCGCCGAGGAATCGTTACGGCGCCCGGGTGCGTGCCAGACACTTTCATCACCACTTCAGCGCGCCAGACATGAACCATGGCGTCACCACGTCGCTCTGGGATCGTGTGTTCGGCACCTACCAAGAGCCGGGGCTCGTGCCGGTGCCCAAGAAGCACGCGCATGCGCTCGCGTGGGTGCTCGATCAAAACGGCGCCATCGCCGCGCGCTTCGCCGATCGCTACCGCTTGGTCTGACGGCGCGCGAGCAGCTGCAGCGTATCGCCGAGCCCGGTGAGCGCTAGGAGCCCGTTCGCCACGCGCTTCACCACCCGCCCTCGCCTTCCAGCCAGCTGCGCTCGCAGTTGCCGGCGTGCCGGCGCGTCGGTCCGCGCCTCACCGTCACGCCAGCGCGCCCGGATCGCCGACACATCGACGTTCTGCGCCCGCAGCGACACGAGCTCGAGCCCGGTGCCAGACACCCGCATGCCAGTGCCAGACACCCGCTCCGCGAGGGTCGCCGGCTCGAAGTAGGCCAAGTGCTCCGGGTGAATCGCTTGCCACCGATCGCCGACGATCCGGTGCGTGAGTGCGGCCCAATTCGGCGTCGTCATATAGAGGAGGCCGCCCGGCACGAGCAGCTCGGCGGCGCGGGCGATCCACCGTGACGGCCGCGGAACGTGCTCGATGACCTCGACGAGCGTGACGACGTCGAAGCTCGCCGGCAAAAGTGTCTCTGAGAAGATATCGATCGCCTCGCACGGCAGCCCAAAGCGCCCGCATATCGCAATCGCATGCGGCGACAGATCGATCCCGCGCGCGTTCCACCCGAGTGAGCGCGCGACGCTGACGAGCTGGCCCTCGCCGCAGCCGACGTCCAAGAGCGCGCGCCCCGGGGCGGCAAACAAGCGCTCCGTCAACAACGCCCGCAGGCTCAGCGACGTCAGCGGATCATAGAGCGCCTCCATCGGCAGCCCGACGCGGTCTGCGTAGTAAGCGTAGAGCCGCCCGTCGAACGCGGCCGGCGCGCCGCGCCGCTGGACGAGCGCGCAAGCGGCGCAACGCACGATCTCCACTTGGCCGAGCGCGTGCGCGACCGAGGCCAACGCCATCGCCGCGCCGAGCGGTCCTTCGCAATCGATGCAGCGCTCCACGCTTCCCTTTACGCCGGGAGAAAGCCCTGTCAAAAGCCTCCGGTGCCGCGGATCATCGCCGGTGAATTCAAAGGGCGCGTCTTGCGCTCGCCGAAGGGCAACCAGATCCGCCCGACCCTCGATCGCGTCAAGGAGTCACTGTTCTCGATCCTGGGCCACGATCTGAGCGGCAAGTACGTCATCGATCTCTACGCCGGCACCGGTTCGCTCGGCTTGGAAGCGCTCTCCCGCGGCGCCGCCCACGCCGTCTTCGTCGAGAAGGAGCACGGCCCGCTCGACGCGATCAAAGCGAACATCGAGGCGCTCGGGCTGCGCGAGCGGGTCACCGTGATCCCGCTCGCGGTCCTGCGCGTCATCCCTTCGCTCCCGGCGGCCGATCTCATCTTCTGCGATCCGCCCTACGCGCTCGCCGATCTCGACGAGGTCATCGCCGCGCTCTTCCTCTCGGGCAAGGTGAAGCCCGCCGGCACCTTGGTCTTGGAGACGCGTGCCAAACGCGCCGTCCAAACGCCTCCGAACGCCACGCTCTTCGACGAGCGCGTCTACGGCGACACGAAGCTCTTGTTCTACAAAGGACCGTGAGGCACAACGTGAGCGTGAAAGACAACCGCATCGCCATCTACGCCGGCTCCTTCGACCCGATCACGAACGGCCACATCGATCTCATCTTACGCACCTTGCAGATCTTCGACCGCGTGATCATCGCGCTCGCGGTGAACCCCCGCAAGACGCCGTTGTTTTCGGTGCCGGAGCGGCAAGCGTTGATCGCCGCGTCGCTCGACAAGAAGAGCCTGGAGCGCGTGACCATCGACAGCTTCGAAGGCCTGCTCGTCCAATACGCCAACCGCGTCGGCGCCAAGGTGCTCATCCGTGGCCTGCGCGCGATCAGCGACTTCGAGTTCGAGTTCCAGATGGCCAACATGAACCGCCACTTGGACGACTCGATCGAGACGATGTTCATGATGACCGGCGAAGAGGCCTTCTACATCAGCTCGAGCTTCGTTCGCGAAGTGGCGATGTTCGGAGGCTCGGTCGAAGGCATGGTGCCGATGGCCGTCAACCAGAAGCTCAAAGAGCGCTTCCCACCGAAAGAGGTACAGCCGTGAAGACCCTCCTCGCCAAGCGCAACCAGCTCATCAAGCCGAGCCCTACGCTCGCGATCAACGCCAAGGCCAAGGCGCTCAAAGAAGCCGGCAACGACGTCGTCTCGTTCGGCGCCGGCGAGCCCGACTTCGACACGCCCGCGCACATCAAGCAGGCCGCGGTGAAGGCGCTCGAGAGCGGCGACACGAAGTACACCGCGGTCAGCGGCACGCCGGCGATGAAGCAGGCGATCATCCACAAGTTCGAGCGCGACCAAAAGACGAAGTTTCAGCCGAACGAAGTGATGGTGAGCTGCGGCGGCAAGCACACGCTCTTCAACACCATCTTCGCGCTCTGCGATCCCGGCGACGAAGTGATCATCCCCGTTCCCTATTGGGTCAGCTACCCGGACATGGTGCGCCTCGCCGGCGGCACGCCCGTCTTCGTGCAGCCCGTCGACAAAGAGAGCTGGGCGATCACCGCGAGCGACGTGGAGAAGGCGATCACGCCGAAGACCAAAGCGATCATCATCAACAGCCCGAACAACCCGACCGGCGGCGCCTACGATCGGCAAACCCTCGAAGCGATCGTGAAGATCGCGCTCGAGAAGAACCTGTTCATCATCTCCGACGAAATCTACGAGAAGCTCGTCTTCAGCAACTTCCGTTTCACCTCGCTGCTCGACTTCGTGCCGGCGTATCCGAAGCTGAAGGACCAGCTGCTCATCGCGCACGGCGTCGCCAAGACGTACAGCATGACCGGATGGCGCATCGGCTACTGCGCCGGGCCGAGCTGGCTCGTCGACGCGATGGCCGCGCTGCAAGGCGCATCCACTTCGAACCCGACGAGCTTCGCGCAGGCAGGCGCCATCGCCGCGCTCACCGGCGCGCAGGACTCCGTCGAGACGATGCGCCAGGCGTTCGAGAAGCGCGCGCGCCTCATCGTCGATCTCCTGCGCGACATCCCCGGCGTCACCTGCGCCGAAGCCCGCGGCGCGTTCTACGCCTTCCCGAACTTCCAAAAGCTCTTGGACGGCGGCCGCTTCGGCAAGAACGACGCGGAGCTCACCGACTACCTCCTGACCAAGCACAACCTCGCGGTCGTCCCCGGCGCAGAGTTCGGCGCGCCCGGCCACCTGCGCTTGAGCTTCGCGATCAGCGACGAGCAGATCAAGAAGGGCGTCCTGCGCATGAAAGCCGCCCTCGCTTAGTCAATCCGTAGTGGCGCCGGCGCCAATTGCGTGCCGCGCGACGGCTCAGCCGCTAAGCTATTGTGAGTCATGCGAGGCGCGCGCACCGTTGTGCTCCCCCTCTTCGCGACGTGCGTTACGCTCGCGACCCTGGCCTCGTGTCAAAAGACGCTCGTCAACCCGTTCCCGAAAAACTACGCCGGCGTGGGCGTCGAGCTGACGATGCGCGAAGAAGCGCCGATCGTCGTGCGCACGATCGCTGGCGGTCCCGCCGCGGTCGCCGGCTTGCTGCCCGACGATCAGCTCCTCGCGATCGACAACGCGTCGATCGCGGGCATGGGCCTCGCCGACATCGTCGTGCGCCTGCGCGGCGAAGAGGGATCCACCGTCCTCGTCACGCTGCGCCGCCAAGGCCAAGAGCTCGCCGCGAACATCACGCGCCGCTCGATGCAAAAAGACGGCGACGACTACAGCGCCAAGTTACGCGCCGCCGCGAAGTAGTCGGCGCGAAGTCACCGTCAGGTTCTTTGACTCCGCCCCCTCCGCGCCCGACGATAGTCGCGCGTGCAAGCCAGGCGTCCATCGGAAGACTTTCGCCAGCAGATGATCGCGCTGCAACGGGAAGTCTACTTGCGCAATCAGAAGCGCATCAACGAGGGCGTCTACGGCTACACGAGCGCCTACCGCCGTTACGAACGCGAGTACCACGCGAGCGTCGCCCGCTATCAGGCGACCTCCACCTTCGACGAGCTGCTCGCGGCGGTCGCCGGCGCCGAGATCATCTACGTCGGCGACTACCACACCCTCGCCCAGGCCCAGCGCACGGTCGTCCGCATCCTGCGCCGGCTGCCGCTCGATCTACAGCCGACCCTGGCGCTCGAGCTCGTGCAAGGCCGCCACCAAGCGGTGCTAGACGCGTTTCTCGCGGGCCGCATCGGCGAGCAGACCTTCCTCGAGCGCATCGAGCATGATCCGAGCGGCGTCTTCGGCGCCTGGGCGCACTTCAAGCCGATCTTCGACTTCGCGGGCGACCATCGGCTGCCGATGATCGGGATCGACCTCATCCACGAGCACTCGAGCACGAGCCTGCAGAAGCGCGACGTCTACGCTGCCAGACAGATCGCCGCCGCGATCGCCGATCGGCCCGACAAGCCGATCATCGTGCACATCGGCGAGCTGCACGTGGCGCCAGGACACCTGCCGAAGATGGTCGACAAAGAGCTGAAGCGCCGCGGGCTCGGGCCTAAGAAGACCGTCATCGTCTACCAGAACTGCGAAGCGCTCTACTGGAAGCTCGAGGCGCAGGGGCTCGAGCACACCGTGGACGTGTTGCGCGTGCGCGCTGGCGAATACTGCGTGATCGCCACCCCGCCGATCGTCGCTCAGCAGAGCTACTTGAACTGGCTCGACAACGACGACGACTTCATGGACGAGGGCGCGCCCGAGAAGATCTTCAAGGAGTTCGTCGAGATCATCGCCCGCGCGCTCGCGATCCGCGTCGGCGACGCGCTCGACAACGTGGTCGTCAGCTCGGTCATCGACGTGCAGTTCTTGGACACCCTGCGCCGCCGCGGCAAGTTCTCCGGCAAGGAGCTCGAGGAGATCCGCCGGCAGATCCTGCGCAGCGAGAGCTACTTCATCCCGAAGGCGAACATGGTCTTCCTCGGGCACCTGTCGATCAACCACGCCGCCGAAGAGGCCTCGCACTTCCTCCGGCACATCTGCGGCGGTGACGAAGAGCCGCGCTACCTGGTCGACGCCTTCTACTGCCGCGTGCTGAACGAAGCGATCGGCTTCCTCGGCAGCAAGCTCATCAACCACAAGCGCAAGTGCCCGCACGCGCCGGACTTCGAGCGGATGCTGCGCGAGCACAAGAAGGGCAACGACAAACGCTCGCCGCTCGATCTCGCGGTCGCCGACGCGGTGGTGAAGCACCGGCGCATGGAGCACGGCCTCGGCACGCGCGGGCTGAAAGAGATCTACATGGCCGACGCCGACACCTTCAACGCGGTGACGCACGCGCTCGGCTACATGCTCGGCGACAAGCTGTACTACGCGATGCTCGAGGGCACGGTGAGCAAGGACGACGCGCGCGAGCTCTTCTACGACAAGTTCGAGGAAGACGGCGCCGCGCTCACCACCTACCTCGCGCTCACGACGCGCGTCGAAAAGGTGAAGCTGCCGTCGCGCAGCATGTAGTCAGCGCGACATCGTCAGCGCGACATCAGAACCTGCGTGGCGCATCAACATAGGTCGTTTGTCGTGGTCAACCCGCAAACGATTTGCTAGCGCGCCGTCCACGCTCGACACGACCCGGTCGACGAAAGGGTGGATCCATGGCCGCATTCTCGCTTCCGCTGCAGTCCGACTCGCAACAAACCTTCGGCGCCGAGTCCGTCCACGGCCTCTTCCCCGGCGACGACAAGGCACTTTCGAAGAAGGAAGCCGTGCGCCTGCAGCAAGTGGTCGCCGCTGTCACGCCGATCTTCGAACGCCTGAAGAAGCCCGGCGAGCACATCGTTTGCGTCACGCCGGTCGTGCGCAAGCCAACGTTCATGGAGTCGCTCGCGCTCGGAAGCTGGACCAGCGTTTACCTGCGCTCGGCGCTCGTCTTCACGAACAAGCGCTTGATCGACGTGGCGCTCGAGCCGGTCTTGTTTTCGAGCAGCAGCGCGGTCGCCTCTGGGCCGGTCCGCACCCTCGCCCTCGAAGCCATCAAGACGAGCAAGCGCAGCTGGCTCTACGCGATGTTCAAGCTGCACAACAAAGAGGCGATCTATTATTCGCTCTTGCTCCCGCGCAAAGCGAAGAAGCTCCTGTGGCCAGCGATCCAAGCGGCGCTGCCGTCCGGCCCCGTCGGCCTCGACGACTCGAAGGCGGGCTTCGTCGACCACTGCCCGAGCTGCCTCGGCGAGCTGCCGAAGGCGAAGCTGACGGCGTGCTCGCATTGCCAAGCCGAGCTGCGCACGCAGGCGAAGGGCGCCCTCCTCGCGCTCGCGTTCCCAGGTGCCGGCGCCTGGTACGCCGGCCGCAACAAGCTCGCCGCGACCCAGTTCTTCATCGAGCTCGCGCTCGTCGGCGTCGTCGCCACGCTGATCTTCGCGCTGCACGCGCCCCTCGCCGAGGTGGCGATGTTGGCCGCCGTCATCGTGTTCTTTGCCAAGCGCCAAGCCGCCCACGTGGCGTATCAGCTGTTGAAGCGTCCGCTCGTCGCCGAAGGCCCGCGGAGAAATCCGCAGGGCACGCTGCTCATCGGCGGGGCCGCGAGCGCGCTCGTCGCCGCCGGGCTCGGCTTCTTCGCGTACACGCAGTCGATCGAGCAGGACGGCTTCGCCAAGGATCTCGCCGCGGCGCAGACCGCCTATGACAACGAAAAGTACGACGAAGCGCTCGAGCCCTTGAACAAGGCGCACGCCCGCCTCGGCAACGTCGAAGACAAGAAGCGCCTCGAGCTCTTCCTGCTCGAAGCGAAGAACGCGCGCGCGAAGCAGGACTTTCAGGTCGCCAACCAGGCGTACACCGACGCCGTCGCGGTGCAGAAGGAGATCCTCGACAGCGCCGAGCCGCAGGACAAGAAGGCGCAGAAGCTCGCGCTCGCGAACCTCCACTACGATCAAGCTGATCTCCTTCGCCGCAACGATCAGAAGCTCGTCAGCAAGCAGAGCTACCAAGCGGCGCTCACGACCGTGGAAAAAGACACCACCGTCGAAGCGATCGAGCTGAAGGGCAACTCGCACTACTTCCTCGGCGACATCGCGCTCGGCCAAAAGGACTTCAAGGTCGCGCTCAGCGAGTACGAGCAAGCGTTCGCCGATCTGACGGCCGCCGAGAAACCGGACGGCGCGCTCGAGTCGCACCGGCAAGCGGCGCTCACCTTGGCCGACCTCGGCGAGATGAAGCGGGCGCTCAGCGAGTTCAACGGCGTCATGAAGGCCGCGGCGACGCTGGAGCTCGAAGCCGAGTACAAAGAGACGCTCGCCGGCGAGCTCAAGTGGCTGCAGAAAGAGAACGCGAAGGCCGCGCCAGCGAAGCAAGCGAAGCAGAGCAAGGGCAAGAAGAAGCAGGCGAAGCGCTAAGGACCAGCGCCGAGCACGATGAGGCCGGTCTTCAGCTGCTTGATGACGGCCGGATCCTTCTCTTCCTTCAACCGGGTCCGCAGCAGATCGATCGCGACCTCTTTCTTCCGCGCCGTCTTCACCACCGCCCCGACCGCCGCCACGCGCACGTTCGCGTCGACGTCCGACAAGGTCATCTGCACGCCGCCGACGTCGATGCCGGCCGGCTGCTCCTGGGCGTAGAGCATCACTTGCCGGCGCACATCGGGCGACGCGTCCATCAGCAAGAAGCGCAGGTCTTCCCACGCGCGTTTGATCGGCAACAGGCGATGGCCGAGCACGCAATGGGCCCGGCGCACGGGATCCTTGCTGCGCATCAGGTTCACGAGCTGCTTCTTCGGCTTCATCGCGATGAGCTTTTGCACCTCTTGGCCGAAGAGCGCTTCGTTTTGCTCGAGCCCGGCCTTCTCGATCGCCAGCATCTGCTTGGCGACCGCGAGATCTTCCGGGCTCTCCTCGTACGGCTTCATGTACTTCATGTAGTCCTGAGTCACGACGAAGCTCAGGAGTAGAACGACAGGCACGGCGCGACCCTCCGAGTGGACAGCAACGAGATCCTTCGGCTACAGGCTGCCGCCGTGAAGAGCAACAAGACTTGGTCGCAAACCCACGCCGTCACGAAGCAAGAGACCGTCGCCTATGCGCGCGCGACGAACGAAAAGAACGCGCGCTACGAGCAGGGCTCCGTGGCGCCGCCGATGTTCGCCGTCTTCCTCGAGATGCCGCCGCTGATGGCCGCGGTGAAGGATCCCGAGGTGATCGGCGATCCGAAGCGCTTCTTGCGCCTCTTGCACGGCGAGCACGACCTGCGCTGGCACGGCCCGCTGGTTCCCGGCGCGACCTACGAGACGATCGTGCGGGTTCAGAAGACCGAGACGAAGGGCTCGGGTGAGGTCATCACGCTCGGCCTCGATACGATCGATCAGGCGAGCAAGAAGCGCGTCGTCGAGACCGTGTCGACGATGTTCATCCGAAGCGAAAAGCCCGCGGAGCCCGGCGAGAAGAAGCCTGAAAGCGCCGAGAAGCCCGCCGAGCGCCAGCCGATCTTCGTCGCTCACGAGACCGTGGCCGCCGATCAGGCGCTCCGCTACGCCGACGCCTCTGGCGATCACAACCCGATCCACAAGGATCCCGAGGTCGCGAAGAAAGCCGGGCTGCCGGGCACGATCCTCCATGGCCTCTGCAGCCTCGCGTTCTGCCAAAAGGCGATCGTCGATCAGCTCTGCGGCGGCGATCCGGCGAAGCTGAAGCGCTTGAAAGTGCGTTTCACGAAGCCGGTGCTGATGGGGCAGACGATCGAGATCCGCGCCTTCGATCTCGAGACGAACGGCGGTGTTCGCACCATCGGCTACGACGCACGCGTCGGCTCGAGCGTCGTGCTCAAGGACGGCGTCGCCGAGATCGCCTAGTTGCTCCCCGTCCTCCTCTTCGTCATCTCTGCGGCCGCGAGCCCCGAGCCGCTGCGCGTGTGGCATGCCTACCGCGCCACCGAGGCGGAGATCTTCGGCGCGAACGTCGCCCACGAAGCGCCTGGCACCGTCGTCTCGCAGATCCCGTACGACAACTTGCAGTCGAAGCTGATGCAAGCGCTCACCGCCGGCGTCGGCCCGGACCTCTTCGTCGCGCCGCACGAGCGCTTGGAGGACTGGTGGCGCTACTTGGATCCGGCGATCGAAGACGGCTCCGACGTCGAGGTCGCGAAGGCGGCGCTGCTGAAGGACGGCGTGCTCTACGGCCACCCGTATGCACTGAAGACGCTCGCGCTCATCCGTCACGCGAAGATTGCGCCGGACCCCGTCGCCACCCTCGACGCGCTCGAAGCACTCGCGCCAGCCGGAGGGTTTGCGCTCGGCTACGACACGTCGAGCTTCTACTTTCACTCGCCCTTCTTCTTCGCAGCGTCGCCCGAGCTCTTCGACGGCGATCGTCTCGCGATCACGACGCCGGCGGCGCTCGCGAGCTTCCAATGGGTGCGCGAAGCGACGCGGCGCGGGCGCTTTCTCAGCAAGGGGCTCGACCACACGCAGCTCGTGTCGCAGTTTCGCGCCGGCAAGATCGCCGCGTTGGTCGACGGGCCGTGGCTGCTCTCCGATCTCGACGACGCGAGGACGATCGCGCGGGTGCAGGCCTTGCCACCCTTCGTGCTCGACGGACGCAGCGTGACGCCCCGCCCCTTCGCGACGATCGATGGTCTCTTCGTCGTCAAAGGGCCGCGCGCCAAAGAGGCCCACGCGCTCGCGATCGCGCTGCAGGGTGAAGCGCACTGCCGCGAGCGCACCGAGATCGCGCGGCAGCTCCCGGCGCTCGAGCGTTGCCGCGCCTTGCTCAGCGACGCCGACGCTCCGCTCCTCGGCCCGTTCTTCGACCAGCTGAAGCACGCGACCGCGATGCCGACGACGCGGGCCATGGGCACGGCCTGGCTGCCGCTGAAGGACATGCTCAGCTTCGCCGTCGCGACCGATGAACCTTTGCGCGTCGCGGCCGAGAAGTCCGCGCGCGCGTTCGATCGCCTGATGCTGCCGGACCGTGCGGCGCCGATCTGGCTCGACGTCGTCGTCATCGCCGCCCTCGGCGCCTTCGTCCTCTGGCGGATCCTGCGCGCGCGGCGCACGGCCAGCGAGCGCGGCGCCCGCCCCACCACGGTGCTCGCGCTCTTCGGTCCCACCGCGGCGTTCGTCGTCGTGTTCCTGCTGGTGCCGCTGGCGATGGGCAGCGCGCTCGCGTTCTTCTCTCACGACGCCGGCGTGTATCGCTGGGTAGGCGTCGGCAACTTCATCGGGCTCCTCTCGCACGGCGCGTTCTACACGACGCTGCTCGTGACGATCGCATGGACGGTGGTCAACTTGGCCATCCACGCGACCCTAGGCATCGCCTTGGCGCTTGCGCTCGATCATCCCCGCGTGCGCTTGAAGCGGTGGTTTCGCGCGCTGCTCATTCTTCCGTGGGCGATCCCGAACTACATCTCGGCGCTCGTCTTTCACAACTTGTTCAACTTCGAGCTCGGCGCGATCAACGGCACGCTGGCCGCGCTCGGGCTTGCGCGGGTCGACTGGTTCGGGTCGTTCCTCACCTCGTTCACCGCCAACGTCACCGCCAACGCGTGGCTCGGCTTTCCCTTCGTCATGATCGTGACGCTCGGCGCGCTGCAGAGCATCGACAAGAGCCTCGCCGAAGCCATGCGGCTCGACGGCGCCGGCGCGTGGCAGCGCTTTCGCCATCTCACCTTGCCGAGCATCGCGCCGGTGATCGCCCCGGCCATGATCCTCTCGGCGATCTGGACCTTCAACATGTTCAACATCATCTTCCTCGTCTCGTGCGGTGAGCCGCGGGGCGAGACCGACATCTTGATCAGCGAGGCGTACCGGTGGGCGTTCACGCGCGGCGCCCGCTACGGCTACGCCGCGGCGTACTGCGCGGCGATCTTCGCGTTCTTGCAGCTCCTCACCTGGTTGAAGGACCGCGGAGCGAAGCATGCGTAAGCATTGGCTCACGGCCGCCTTGCACGCCGCGCTCGCGCTGGCGACGGCCGTCGTCCTCTATCCGGTGCTGTGGATCGTGAAGATCGCGCTGACCAACGATCCGAGCGCGAGCCTGGCGAGTGGCGACCCCTCGCTTTCACCGACCGTGGCCTTGCTCTCTGGCCGCTTCAGCCGCGCGCTCGTCGTGAGCGCCATCGTGTCGCTGGCGGCGACGCTGCTCGGCCTCGTCTTCGCGACGACCGGCGCCTTCGCCCTCTCGCGCCTGCGCTTCTCCGGCCGCGCCGTGTCGCTGCGCGCGCTCTTGCTCACGCAGATGTTCCCGAGCCTCTTGATGAGCGTGCCGCTCTACTTGATCTTGAAGTGGCTCGGCCTGCTCGGCACGCTCTCCGGCCTGGTCATCGTCTACTCGACGGTGAGCGTTCCGTTCTGCGTCTGGATGCTGAAGGGCTTCTTCGACGCGCTGCCAACGGCGCTCGACGAAGCGGCCAAGCTCGACGGCGCCAGCGAGCTGCAGATCTTTCGCCGGGTGGCGCTCCCGCTCGTGCGCCCTGGGATCGCGGTCACTGGGCTCTACGCCTTCATGGGCGCGTGGAACGAGTACATCCTCGCGGCCACGTTTCTGAGTCGCGACGAGAGCTATACGGCGCCCGTGGTGCTGAAGAGCCTCGTCAACGACTTCGGCGCAGCGTGGGGAGAGTTCGCCGCGGGATCGCTCATCGTCAGCGTGCCGGTGATGCTCGTGTTCTTCGTGCTCGAGCGCCACTTGGTGAGCGGGCTCGTACAAGGCGGGGTCAAGGAATAGCGCTCAGGTCGTCTCCTCATGAGCCTTTCGTCGGTACAAGAGCGGCAGCAGCACGAGGGTGAGGAAGGTCGCGCTGAGGATCCCACCGATGACCACTGTGGCGAGCGGTCGCTGCACTTCACTGCCGGGCGCGGTCGACAGCGCCGTCGGAACGAAGCCGAGCGCCGCCACGAACGCGGTCATCAGCACCGGTCGCAAGCGCATCCGCGCGGCGATGAACGCGACGTCGGCGCCGCCACCTTCGCGTTCCAGCTTGGCGATGAACGCGAGCAGCACGAGCGCGTTCAGCACCGACACGCCGAGGAGAGCAATGAAGCCGATCGCCGCGGAGATCGAGAACGGGATGGCGCGCGCCGCAAGGAGGAGCACGCCGCCGATCACGGCAAATGGCACCGACGCGAGCACGAGCGCGACGCGCCGCGCCGATCGGAGCGCGAGCCAGAGGAGCAGCGCGATGCCGAAGAGCGCCGCCGGCACGACGAACGCGAGCCGCACCTTGGCCTCTGCGTAGTGCTGGAACTGACCGCCCCACTCCACCCGATACCCGACGGGCAGGCGCACGCGCTCATGCACACGTCGCGTCGCAGCCGCGACGACCGAGACGAGGTCCTGACCGCGCACGTTCAGCTCGACGATCAGCCGGCGCGAACCGCTCGATCGATCGACCGCCGCGGGCCCCGGCTCGAGCGCGACGCTGGCCACGTCACCGAGCGGCACCAACTGCCCGGTGATCGCTTTGAGCGGCAGCGCGCGCAAAGTGTCGATGTCGCCCGAGAAGCCGTGCGCCGTCAGCACGACGATCGCGAAGCGCCGCTCGCCTTCGAGCACCTCGCCCACCCGATGGCCGACGGCGAGCGTCTCGGTGACCTCGTTGATGTCGTCGATCGTCAGGCCGTAGCGCGCGAGCTTCTGGCGATCCGGAGTGATCGTCAAATAGCGCAAGCCCGCGACTTGCTCCACGCGCACGTCCTCGGCGCCTGGGATCGTGCGCAGCTCAACGGCCACCGCGTCGCCGAGCGATCGCAAGACCTCCAGGTCCTGGCCGTAGATGATCGCCGCGACATCGGAGCGCACGCCGGCGAGCAGCTCGTTCGTGCGCATTTGGATCGGCTGCGAGATGCCGGCCGAGATCTCGGGGACGAAGCGCAGCGCGAGGTCGGACATCTCTTGCGCGAGATCGGCCTTGGTCTTCCCTGGCCGCCATTCGCGCTGCGGCTTCAGGCGCACGTAGACGTCGGATTGCTCCAGGCCCATCGGGTCCGTGGCGATCTCGGGGGCACCGGCGCGGGCGACCACCTCGAGGACCTCCGGAACGTGCTCTTTGAGCACCCGCGAGAAACGCATGTCGGTCGCCACCGATTCACTGAGCGCGACGCCGGGTAAGCGCCGC
Organism: Deltaproteobacteria bacterium; assembly: GCA_020848545.1. GTDB lineage: Bacteria > Myxococcota > JADLHZ01 > JADLHZ01 > JADLHZ01 > JADLHZ01. Next base: position 69,190 of record JADLHZ010000090.1, read on the forward strand.
GCCTCGATGACGAGGTCGCCTTCGTCGAGCTGCGGCACGAACTCGGCGCCCAGGCGGGCGGCGATGACGCCGGTCGCGACGAGCACGACGAAGAGGCCGCCGACGACCACGGTCCGCCGCCGCCTCACGCCAGAAAGCACGCGCTCGAAGAGCCGCTCAGCCAGGAGAAAGATGCGCGTCTCACGAGCCTCCGGGCGCGGTGCAATAACGTAGCTCGCGAGGACAGGCACCACGGTCAACGACAGCACGAAGGCGCCAGCGAGCGCGAAGAGCACGGTCGTCGCCATCGGCCGAAACAGCTTTCCTTCGACGCCGACGAGGCCGAGGATCGGCAGGTACACGACGGCGATGATCAGCTCGCCGTAGAAGCTCGCCGCACGCACTTCCAGCGTCGCCGCTTCGGTCGTCTCGACGCGCTCGGCGGCGGTGAGCGGACGGCCGAGCGATCGCACGCGCTCGAGCATCCGCCGCGAGGTGTTCTCGACGATGATCACGGCGCCGTCGACGAGCAAGCCGAAGTCGATCGCGCCAAGGCTCATCAGGTTGCCGCTGACCCCGAACGCGCGCATGCACGCCACCGCAAAGAGCAGGGCCAACGGGATCACTGCGGCCACGACGAGGCCAGCGCGCAAGTCGCCGAGCAGCAAGAAGAGCACGAAGATGACGAGCAGCGCGCCTTCGGCGAGGTTGACGGCGACGGTCTCAATCGTTCGATCGACGAGGGCGGAGCGATCGTAGAACGCGCTGATCTTCGTCCCGGCCGGCAGCGACGGCTGCAGCGCGGCGAGCTTCTGCTTGACCGCGCTCGTCACGACACGCGCGTTTTCGCCGAGCAGCATCATGACGACCCCGACGACCACCTCCCTCTTTCCGTCCTTGCTCGCTGCGCCGAGCCGCAAGCGCGGGCCGAAGCGCACCTCGCCGACGGTGCCCAAGGTGATCGGGACGCCCTGCTTCGTGGCGCCGACGACGACGCGCCGCAGATCGTCGAGGCTCGAGACGAGGCCGCGGGTGCCGATGACGAAGTGCTCGCGCGCGTGCTCGATGTAGCCGCCGCCGGCGTTGGCGTTCGCCTTCTCCATCGCGCGCACGATCTCGGCGATCGACAAGCCCGACGCCTGCAACCGCAACGGATCGAGCACCACCTGGTACTCGCGATCTTCGCCGCCGAAGGTGTTCACCTCGCTGACGCCACGGATCGTGCGCAGCGCCGGCGCGATCGTCCAGTCGAGGAGCTCTTCCAACTGCATCGGCGTCAGCGCGTCGTTCTCGATGACGAACTGGTAGATCTCGCCGAGCCCCGTGGTCACCGGCGCCAGCTCCGGACGGCCAAAGCGTGCGTTCACCGTGTGATCGACCTCGCGCAGGCGTTCGCTCACCAGTTGCCGTGCGAAGTACATGTCGGTCCCGTCGTCGAAGCCGATCGTCACGACCGAGAGCCCGTACTTCGAGATCGAGCGCAGCTCGTTCGAGCGGGGAATGCCGGCCATCGCGCGCTCGACCGGCACGGTCACGTACTGCTCGACCTCGACCGGCGAGAGCGCGGGGGCCGTGGTGATCACCTGCACCTGCACGTTGGTGATGTCCGGAACCGCGTCGATCGGCAGGGTCACGGCGCTGCGCACGCCGACGAGGACCAAGGCAAGCGCCGCCGCGAGCACAAACACCCTGTGGCGCAGCGACCAAGCGACGGCAGCGGCGAGCGCGCTCATTCGTCGCTCTCGCCAAACGCCGACTTCAACACGACGCTCTTCAGCGTGAAGACGCCGGCGCTCACCACGGCCTCGCCGGCCTCGATGCCCGAGAGCACCTGCACTTTTCCGAGCGCGCTCTCGCCGAGCACAACGGTGTGCCGCGTATAGGTGCGCGGGCCGCTCTCGACGAAGACGCACGGCGCGCCGCCAATCTCGGTGACCGCCGCGCTGGCCACGACGACCGCTTCGGTGCCGCGCCCCGCTTCGTCGAGGGCAACGCGGGCCGTGCCGAAGAGCCCGAGCCGCAGCTTGCCGCCCTTGTTCTTCACCTGCAGCCGCGCTGTCAGCGTGCGCGCCGTCGAATCGACCTGCTTGCCGATGGCGTCGACCGCGGCCGCGAAGCGATCGTCCGGGTAGGCGTTGAGGACGACCTCGGCGCTCGCCTTCTCGCGCAGCCGGCCGAGATCGCGCTCGAACACGCGCGCGACGAACCACACCTCGTCGAGATCGGCGATCGCGAAGAGGTCGATCTCTGGCGTGACGGCTTGGCCGACGATCGCGTTGCGCATGACGACCGTGCCGGCGACCGGCGCGCGTAGTGGCACGAGCGCGGCGGTGCGATCATCGGCGCCGAGCGCCACGAGTTGATCCCGCATCGCCGCCGCTTCGGCCTCGAGCGCGCGGGCCTCGGTGTCGGCCTCGAGCGCCGCCTGCGAGCTCGCCAGCCCTTTGCCTTCGAGCTCGCCCACGCGCTTGCTGTTCATGCGTGCGGCTTGGGCGCGGCCGCTCGTCGCGGCGGCCAGCGAACGCAGGCGGCCGAGATCCGGTATGCGCAGCGTCGCCAGCGTTTGGCCGCGCGAAACGCGCTCACTTTCTTTGACGAGCACTTGCTCAATCTTCCCGGCGACCAGCGCCGACACGCGCGCGCTCCGGTCTGGATCGGCGACGATCTCGCCGGGGAGGTTCAAGGTCTGCGTCAGCTTCGCTCGCGTCGCTTTTTCGACGCGGATGCCCGCCGCTGCGATCACCTCGGGATCCAAGGTGACCGAGGTTGGAAGCTCTTCGTGCGCGTGGCCGGGATCCTCGACGCCGTCCGCTTGCGGAGGCACTTGCGGGTCGACGCCCGGTCGCGGGCAGGCAGAGAGCGTGAGGATGACCAAGATCATCGCGCGCTTCATGGCAGCACCAGCGCGTCACCGAGCTCCGCGACGCGCACCGACGCGAGCGCCCAAGCCACCCTCGCGTCGAGCGCCGCTTCGAGCAAGCCGAGCAACGCCTGCCGCGCCGGTGTCACCTCTCGCAGCGTGACCCGACCGCTGGCCACGGCGTCGGCGAGGCCGAGCAATGACCGGCGCGCGCCGGCCACGCGATCCGCCGGATACAGCGCTTGTCGCGCGCGCAGACTCGCATAGGTGGCGATCGCGCGCTCGAGCTCGGCCGCCCCGCGGCGCGCTTCGTCGGCGGCAAGGTGCTCGGCCTCTTCGGCATGCGCGTCTTCCATGCGCGCTTCGCCGATCGCCGCGTGGCCGACCGGATCCGGCAGCGGAATCCTCACGGCTATCCCGCCGCCATACACGCGCTCGTCGAAGCCGTCGTTCTGCGCGGTGAAGAGCAAGGTCGGGCTCGGCACGCGGCTCCGGCGGCGCAGCGACGCGGCGGCGCGATGGGCATCGGCATCGGCGCGTGCCGCGCGCGCGAGCGGTGCTTCCGACCCGTCGATCGGGCGCGCGAGAACGGCATCGGCGATCGCCAACGGCTCGAGCCCGCCCGTGATCTCCGGCGCCTTCTCCATGTCGAGCGCCGCGGCCACGCGCGAGCTCTCCGCTGCGACCTCGAGCTCGAGCTTCGCGCGGCGCTCGGCGAACAGCACGTACTCGGCGTAAGCGACCTCGGCATCGAGCGTGCTCGCGACTCCGCTCTGGGCGTGCGCGGCCACGGCCTCGGCGAGCTTGCGTAGCGCTTCTTCCAGCGACGCGACGAGCATCTGGCGTTCGCGGGCGGCGAGCCACCCGAGCCGCGCGGCCTCCGCTCCGGCGATCACGCGGCGGACAGTGTGCTTGGCGCGCTGCGCGTCGGCGTCGTGCTCGGCGCGAGCGCCAGCGAGGCGAGGTCCGCGCTGGCCACCGATCTCGATCGGCTGCGCGAGCGCGACGTACCAGTTCAGCGCGCTCGCGGATGCGCTTTGCCGATGCGCGATCTGCACGGTGATCTCGGGGTTCTCAGGCAGGATCGGCGTCGCGCTCGTGATCCGCGCCTGCGCTGCCCGCACGCGCGCGCGCGCGGCAAGGATCTCCGGGTTTCGCTCGAGCACGCAGGCGACGAACGCGCTGCGATCGAGGGGCGGCGCGCACGAAGGCGCCGCCGCGATGAGAGTCAAGCACAGCCCAACCATGACGGAGCTCCACGCCCGGCGCACACCTGCGCCCGGGCCGCTTCAGTTCGTTGAACGTTATTTTGGCGGAACGCGGCGTGGTTACGCGCGTGGTGGCCGATAGATTCCGCGCACCGCTGCGAGGTTGCCGAAGGCGGGCGGCGGTGGGCTGAGCTCTTCTTGCAGCGCCGGCGCGACGTTCACGCCGGCACGCGGCGCGAGCAAGGTGCGCAGCGCGCTCTGCGGGCAATGGCAGCTCGTACAACCAGGCTGGCAGTGGTTCCCCGACTGCTCGTCCGGACAATCGCTGTCGCTCGCGGCGCACGACTCGTGAAAGACCGTCTCGACGAGCGGCGCCAGCCCCGAGAGCTGCAGCAGCACGACGAAGATCGGGATGGCGGTCATCGGCGAGCAGTTTAGCCTAAACCGCGCGCTTTCGCGAGCGAAGGACTGCACCGCGCCGAATGACGCATCGAGTCGCCCGCCACAGGTTGCTTGAAGACGCCAATCATCCGGACTTTTGCGACGAATCGACAATATTCCGACTTCGAGGTCATTTTGTCGTTGCGCTCGGCGTTTGGCGGGCGTACTTGTAGGACAAGGTGTTGTTCGCAGTGCTCATAGGTGTCCTCGTCCTCGCTCTCCTGACGTTCATCGTCCGCGAAGGCTTCCTCGGTTACGCGCCGCGGGACCTCGCCTGCAAAACCATCGGAAGAAAGCAGCAGGCCGTCATCGCCGCGTGCGCCGACACCTTGTTTCCGGCCGGCGGCAAGATCACCCTCTCCGGCACCGACGCCGGCCTCGTCCTCTACTTCGATCGCCAATTCGCCGAGCTCCCCCGCGACAAGCGCATGCTCCTCAGCCTGCTCATCGTCTTCGTCGAGCACGCGCCCTGGATCTTCGGGCCGGACCGCGGTCGCTTCACGCGGCTCTCGCGCGAGCAACGCGAGGCCGCGATGCTCGCGATGTCCGAGAGCCCGATGTACTTTCGTCGCCTCTGCTTCCTGTCGCTGCGCACGATCCTGTGCATGGGCTATCTCGCGCACAAAGACGTCGAGCGGCAGATCGGCAGCGGTCCGAACCTCGATCCCTTTGCCGGCCGGCCGCCGCTTGCACCGAACTTTGCGCCGCGGCATGCGATGAGCGCGTGAACGCCGTCTCCGTTTACTCCGACTACAAAGGCAAAGTGAGCGCGAGCTGCGACGTCCTCGTCATCGGCTCTGGCCCCGCCGGCGGGGTCGTCGCGAAGATCCTCGCGGAAGCCGGCCGCGACGTGCTGCTCCTCGAGGAAGGTCCGCCCTACGGCGCCAAAGATCTCGGGCAGGAAGCGAGCGACACTCTGCGACGCGTGGTGAGAGAAGCCGGCATGCGCGCGGCTCGCGGGCCCACGTTCATGCCGACGATGCAGGTCATCGGGCTCGGCGGCGGCACGCTCATCAACTCTGCGATCTGCATGCGCGCGCCGGACTTCGTGCTCGACAAGTGGGCGGAGAAGTCGGGCATCTCGGCGCTCTCGTCGGAGGTCCTGACGCCGCATTTTTCCGAGATCGAAAAGTTCTGGAACGTGGAGCTCACGCCGGACGCGGTGCAAGGCGAGCGCAACCTGCGCTTCAAGAAGGGCTGCGACGCGATCGGCATCAGCTCGCAGCCGACGCCGCGCAACGTGAAGAACTGCAAAGGCTCTGGCGAGTGCTTCACCGGATGCAGGAACGGCGCAAAGCAGTCAACCGACGTCTCATACGTGCCGGCGGCGATGAAGGCCGGAGCGCGCGTCATGACGAGCATCCGCGCCGAGCGCATCGTCAGCGACGGCAAGCGCGCGAAGACCGTCATCGGCAGCGTGGTCGAGCCGATCACCTGGCGCGCAACGCACGAAGTGGAGATTGAGGCGAAGCTCGTCGTGCTCGCGGCGGGCTGCATGGCGACCCCCGTGATCATGCAGAAGAGCGGCATGGACGGCGAGTGGGTTGGCCGCGATCTCGGCTTTCATCCCGGCCTCGCCCTCATGGCGTTGTTCGAAGAGCCGATCCATCCGTGGCAAGGCGCGACGCAGGGCTATCAGTCGCTACACTACTTGAAGGAAGGGCTGAAGCTCGAGGTGCTGTGGGCGCCGCCTTCTGTGCTCGCCGCGCGGCTGCCCGGCGTGGGCCACGCGTTTCAAGCGAACTTGCTCGACTACAAACACATGGCGCCCTTCGACGTGATCGTCGCGCCGGAGTTCTCGAAGGGGCGCGTGAAGGCGAAGCGCTCGGGCTTCGATCCCGACATCTACTACGCGCTCGATCAGCGCGACATCGATCGACTGATGCGCGGCATGGGCGTTTTGTCGGACATTGCGTGGGCGGCCGGCGCGCGGGAAGTGCTGCCGGGCCTGCACGGGATCCCGGAGCGGCTGCGATCGCGCGAGGAAGCGCAGATCCTGAAGACGAAGCAGGTGAAGGCAACCGAGATGATCACCGCCGCGAACCACGCGTTCGGGACGACGAGGATGGCGAAGGATCCGAAAGACGGCGTCGTCGACGAGTGGGGCCGCGTGCATGCGATGGACAACGTGTACATCGTCGATACGGGGATCTTCCCGGGATCGCCGGCGGTGAACCCAATGCTGACCGCGATGGCCCTCGCGTCACGCGTGGCGAAGCACCTGGCCTAGCTCACAATGCCGGTCACTTAGCGCGCTCGCGCCGGCCGCTCCCCCAACGTACACCGCGGCGCGGTCGGTCCCACCCGCCCCACGGCCTGCGCTCGAACGCGAAGCAAGGGATCGCTCCAACGACCGAAGCTGTGCGTCGGCGGAAGGAGCGCGGTGATACAACGCACTCCGAGACCGCCTGATGTGCGGCACCCCTTGCCGCGCGCAGCATCGTGACATCTCGCGACCTCGCCAGTGCACGGCCGCACTGAAATCGGGAACCGGCTACGAAGGGGCGAGCGCAACGCGTGTCGCCGCGAGAACGTCTTAGCTGCGCGGGGTCCGACGTTTTTTCGGATAGTTGCTGATTTTGATCAGCACCTCGCGGGGATAGCTGCGCTCCGTTCGACGCTCGGGCAGCACGAAGCGTCCGAGCAGCTCGTTCAAGCGCCGCAAGTGACGCTGGATCGCACCGGCAGACATGCCCGGCAGCGGGTCGAGGTGCCACTGCTCGCGAATGGCGCGCAGCGCAGTGATAAAGCTGATGAGCAAGGGCGGCACCTTCGCGAGCCGAGCGGCATGCTCCATTTTCAGCCGCACGAGATTATACGCGAGGAGCAGGCCCCAGAGCTCCTGTGCGACGCCGCCTGTCGACTTGCTTCTGATGCTCTCACGCCGGTCGAGCATTTGCGTCTTGAGCCTCATTCCGCTTGACTGTTTCGGTTCATATGATAGAGTGCCACAAATCATGAAGCGGATCCCAACACAAGGCACCTTGCCGCTCGACCGCAAAGACAAGGTGAAGAACCGTCAGTGGCGTGAGCGCGCGTCGGGGAAAAAAGTACGTCCCGGCCTCGGCCGCCCGAGACGAAAGAAGTCGCATGACGAAGACGACCGTGCCTCGCATGCGGCGCGCCCCGAGCTCAGGGAGAAGAGTGCGCTGCATGTCACCGTCCGCACGACATCGCGCGTACCGAACCTGCGCTCACGCAAGCGCTATGCGGCCGTCAGAAATGCTTTCGTGAAGTTTTGCGGGCAAGAAGCCACAGGCTTTCGGCTCGTACACTTCGCCGTCCTGTCCAATCACCTACACTTCGTCGTGGAAGCGGACTCCAGCCGCGCCTTGTCGATGGGCATGCAGAAGCTCCTTCACTCGATCTCGCGGCGCCTCAACGCCTTGGGCGTGCGCGAGCAGGGAGGCCGGCAGATTGCGCCTCGCGTTGCGTCTCGGAGCGAGGGTGGTTACCGCGCGCTCGCCGGTTGGATCGGGCGCGTGTTCTCGGACCGCTATTTTGCGCACCACCTCAAGACCCCGACCGAGATGCAACATGCCGTGCGTTACGTGCTGGACAATGCGAAAAAGCACTACGGCTCACAAGCCACCGGGCTTCTTCGACAGGGGCGGCGCTTGCTCGACACCTTCTCCTCTTTCGTCGCCGGCACCGAGATGCAGCTCACCACGGCTCCGACGGGCTTTCTGTTACAACGTGCGTGTACGCTGGCGTCCTCGGCATGAGAACCGTGCGGCGCAAACGCGCACGCCGAGTGGCCGCGCTTGCATGCTCGAGATCTCGCGTCGCCCCTTCGTAGCCGGTTCCCGCTTTCAGTGCGGCCGTGCACCAACAAGCCTCGAGACGTCACGGTGCTGCGCCCGGCAAGGGGCGCCGCACATGAGGCGGCCTCGGAGTGCGTTGCACCACCGAATGTGTTCCGCCGGAGCACAGCCGATCTCGCACGCGGGATCCATGGCTTCGCGTTCGAGCGCCGGCCGCGGGGCGGGCGGGAACGATCGCGCCGCTGTGCACTATGGGGAGCGGCCGGCGCAAGCGCGCTAAGTGACCGGCATTGAGGCCGATCTCAGTCCCTGAACCGCCTCGCGCGCACGCTCTCGCCTTTGATCTGCATCTTCTTCAACGCGCGCAGGATCGTCTCGACCGCTTCCTCCGGCACTTCGACGACCGTGTGGCGATCGTGGATCGCGATGTTGCCGATCGCCTTGCGATCGACCGCTTGCCCGATCGTCGCGACGATCTCGGCGGCCGACACGCCGATGCCGCGGCCGACGGCGAGGTAGAGCTTCGCCATCGTCGCCGCCACATCTTCGCGCGCCGGCTTCCCGCGGGCGGCCGTCCGTAGCGCGTGATCTCCACGCTCTGCCGGCAACGCGCGCTCCGCTTCGGGCTCTCGTTCACGCGGCGACTGAGGCTCCCGCTTCGCTGCCGCCGGCGCCGGCCCACGCGCGGGCGCCGCCGGCTCTCGCGCCGTTCCACCGTTCAACGCCGTGTCCGCCAGCTTCAACGCCGCCGCGGCGATGTCTTGCGCGGTGTGCGTCTCGGCGAAGGCGTCGAGCAGCACGCGGTAGCGGTCGAGCGAATCTTCCTCGCTGAGCATCTCGCCCACACGCTCGCGCAAGAGATCGAGCCTTCGCACGCGCAAATCCGCGATCGTCGGCACCTTCCCCTCTTCGATCCGTTGCTTGGTCAACCGTTGCAGCACCTTCACCAAGCGGATCTCGCGCGGCTCGACGAGCGAGATCGCGACGCCGCTCTTGCCTGCCCGGCCGGTGCGGCCGATGCGGTGGATGTAAGCTTCCGGCGCCGCCGGCAAGTCGACGTTGATGACGTGCGAGAGGTCCTTGATATCGAGGCCGCGGGCGGCGACGTCGGTGGCGATCAACAGCTCGACGCTACCCTCCTTGAACTTCTTCATCACGCGATCGCGCTGCTGCTGCGAGAGGCCGCCGTGAATCGCCTCGGCGCGGTGGCCGTGCGCGGTCAACCGTTCGGTGAGCTCGTCGACGTCGGTGCGCATGCGACAGAACACGAGCGCAGACGTCGGCGCCTCCATGTCGAGCACGCGCTCGAGCACGGTGAGCTTCTGCGAGCGCGGCGTCACGTACGCGACTTGGCGCACGAGCGGCACCTCGCCGCTCATCGTCACCTTCGCGATCGCGACGCGCACGGGATCCTTCAGGTTGGCTTCGGCGATGCTGGCGATCCGCGGCGGCATCGTGGCCGAGAAGAGCGCGGTCTGCCGATCGGCCGGCACACCCGCGAGGATCGCCTCGAGATCCTCGGCGAAGCCCATGTCGAGCATCTCGTCGGCCTCGTCGAGCACGACCATCTGCACGTGCTGGAGATCGAGCGTCTTTCGCCGCAGGTGATCGAGCGCGCGCCCGGGCGTGGCGACGACCACGTGCACGCCGCGTTGCAGCGCGCGCAGCTGCGGCTCCATCGACTGGCCACCGTAGATCGGCAACACCTGCACGCCGGAGCTCTTGCCGTAGCGGTGCACCGACTCGGCCACCTGCATCGCCAGCTCGCGCGTCGGCACGAGCACGAGGGCGACGGTCCTCTTGCCGCGAAAGGTCCCGGCGAGGCGCTCCAAGATCGGCAGCGCGAACGCCGCCGTCTTGCCGGTGCCGGTGGCGGCTTGCGCGAGGATGTCGCGGCCGGCGATCAGCGGCACGATGGCGGCTTTTTGGATGGGCGTCGGCTCTTCGTAGCCGAGCTGGCTCAGGGTCTTCGTCAGGGCGGCGCCGAGCCCGAGGGCGGCAAAGGAATCGGCGTCAGGTGCTTCGACTTCGCTCATGGCGCGTGCGGTACACTGCTTCGCCAGAAAACAGTAGGAGCGCGGCCCAAATCAGCACGAATGCCGTCAGCTGGGCCGGGCCGAGGGGCTCCTTGAACCAATAGAGCCCGAGCAGAAACTGCACCGTCGGCGACAGGTACTGGAAGAACCCGAGCACGGTCAGCGGCAGCCGGCGCGCGGCGTCTGCGAACCAGAGGAGCGGCAGCGCCGTCACCGCGCCAGCGCCGAAGAGGAAGCACATTTGCACGCTGGTGGCCGGCGCGGCGCTCCCCGTCGCGAAGCGCTCGACCAAGAACGCGCTCGACAGCGGGAACAAGAGCGCCGTCTCGAGCATGAGGCCGACGAGCGAGTCGACCCGCGCGGTCTTGCGCACGAGCCCGTACGACCCGAAGGTCGCGGCCAAGACCAGCGTCACCCACGGCACGGCGCCGTGCCCAACGACGAGCCACACGACGCCGAGCGCGGCCAAGGTCACCGCCGCCCACTGCGCGCGCCGCAGCCGCTCCGAGAGCACCAAGAGGCCGAGCACCACGTTGACGAGCGGCGTGACGAAGTAGCCGAGGCTCGCCTCGATCACGCGACCGTGGGTGACCGACCAAATGTAGACGAACCAGTTCGTGGCGATGAGCGTGGTGCTGAGGGCGAGACGCAGGAGCACCTTGCGATCGCGAACGGCCGCGAGGACCTCGCCGCCACGGCCCCTCAGCAGGATCAGCGCTGCGAGGAAGATCGCCGACCACGTCACGCGATGGGCGAGGATCTCGAGCGCCGGCACGTGGCGGATCGGCTGCCAGTAGAGCGGGACGAAGCCCCATGCGAGGTAGGCGATCGTGGCGTAGAAGGCGCCGGCGTTGCGATCGGTCACTCAGCGCCTCAGACGATCTGCAGCGCCGCCGGCGCCGTCTCGAGCGGCCGATGCGCCCGCACCGGCAGGCCGCGATCGCGCAGCGCCTGCAAGGTTGCGTCGCGCGCCCCACCGTCGCCGAGCGGAAGAAAGAGCCAGAGGCCGCGGCGCAAATTCTTCGGACAAAGCACGACCGCCCGATCGTGCTCGATCGCGACTGCGATCCCCGACAACGGAACCTTCGTCACGACTGGCGAGCCCCTGGCACCCACGAGCGCGCGTGAGATCTCGGCGTCGTTCATTTGCACCTCGCACTGAAGATCGCCCCGCGGCCACCGGCGCATCCGCGAGCGGTTCGCCGACCGTTGCAGCGCGAGCATCAGCGCCCGCTGTCCGCGCGAAGGCACGAGCGCAAAGAGGCCGGCGAAGGCGAGAAACAAGCGCCCGAACACGAAGAAGAACGAGTCGTCGACGAACGAGATCGACACGCCGAGCGTGGCGATGAGGAGCAACGACACCCGTCGCCAAGCAGCCATGCCGTTCAACACCGGGCGAAGCCGCGCCATCTCGGCGAAGGTCATCTCGGTCACGGCGTCGAGGAGCGCCGGGCGCGCCGCAGCAGGGACATCGGTCGAATACGTGTACGCGTTCACTCCTGGGCTCCTAGCGCCGCGCCATGCCTACGCGCGGCGTCGATGATCAGCGAGACGATCGGGATCGTCTTCGCGTTCTGCGGAATCGCGACGAGCAGCGCCGGCTGAAAGCGGACGAGCGCGTGTGCTTCGACGAGGTCGACCGCCGCCAACGCCGTCCAGCTCACCGCGTGCTCGGCGCCGTTCGCCGTCACGACGAGGCCGTCGGGCTCGAGGCGCAGCGCCCGCTCGCCGTCGCTCACGTTGCGCACCCGGAAGCGGGCGCCGAAGAGCACCCACCAGTGGGCGTTCGCGCAAGCTTCGCTGATCGCGATCATGACGAGGAGGCTGGCGAGCTCGTCACCCCACATGCCGACCTCGAGCGACGCGGCGAAGAGCGCGATCGTCGCATAGGCGCCAAAGATCCAGCGCGCCACGCGGCCGATCGAGCGAAGCATCGCCACGCGCCACCGGGCTCGCGCGATCTCACGCCTGGCCAGCGCGAGCGCGAGCTTTTGCCGATCGATCGCGTAGGTCACCGCAGTCGCGCTCGGAACAGACACCGCCGGCACCTCGACCTCGCGCGGCCGCGGATAGGGCAGCAGGCGACGCCGCTTCGCGCGCTTGTCGGCGACGAAGGCGAAGACGAGCCACAAGAGCGCGATGCCGTGCGCGGTCCACAAGGAGACGCGCGTGCGCGGCGGCGCGTCGTTGATGCGCTCGCCGGTTGCGTTCTCGTAGAGCAGGAGGCCCCGGTCCCACTCGTACCACATGTGCGGGCTCTCGATGGTGATGGCGTCCGGCGCCACGCAGTGCTTCGCGGCGATGAGCAGCGCCGTCGCCACCACCTCGAACTCGGAGTCGCTCGCCACGACCCGGTTCGGTGCACGAACGACGCCTTCCTTGCTTTGCGGAATAGGGCTCAACGGAATGTGCTCGGCGGCGCTGCCTGCGTACGAGCCCGGGAACGCGAACGCTTGCGCGCTGTCGCCGAGCGCGATGACGGTGATCCGCGCAGGCTCGTCGACGAGCAGCTGCGCCACCTTCGGCCGCGCCTTTGCGATCTGCCGCATCTGCGCCACGCACGCCTGCAGCTCGTCCGCCGAAGGCTGTCGGTTCCAAGTCCAACCGTACTCGTCGGACGAGCCGCACGCGGTCAGCACACAGAGAACGAGCGAGAGGCGCAGCATCGCGGCGGCCGATAACCAGAGCCGTTGCCGGTGCACAAGCGAAAAGCGCTAGCGCAGATTGATCGTCACGTTGTCGGCGGAGCCGTCGTTGTCTCCGCTCGTCCCCTCGCGCCGAAACACGAGCTCGACGCCGATCTGCAAGGTCGCTGCCGGCACCGGCACGCCGACCGCCTGGCGATGCACGAGCTTGGTCGTCTGCCCGCGATCGCTCGCGAGCACCGGGCCGAGGCGCGCGCTCGTCGCCGCCGTCGCGAACAACGAGAGCCCGGGCCAGGTGCCGGCGTCGACCGCGAGCGGGTAGCCGTCGTCCACGCGATCGGCGGCGATGTCGAAGCGCCAATAGCCGTCGTGCCGGAAGACGTAGAACTTGTCGGCGCGGCCGAAGTTGATGACGCCGTAAAAGCCGTCGATCGGAAAGCCGGTCCACGTCTCGGTCGACACGAAGCGGGGATAGTCCGCCGTCGTGACGCCGGTGGCTTTGACGAGGCGAATGTACTCCTCGCCTTTGAAGAAGTAGACGTTGCCGCTCGCGTAAACGATCGCGGAGCCGATGTCGCGGGCGCCGCCTTTGAAGCGTGACAGCGCTGGCCACTCGTCGGCGATGAGCTTCGGATAGCCGATGCCCTTCCTTCCCTTCGGGTGCCCGGCGGCGACGGCGGCGTAGTCCCAATAGATGACCTCGCTGCCCTTGAAGAAGTAGGCGTGGGTCGCGTCCCACTTCACGGCGCCGTCGAAGTCGCGGGCGCCGCCGGCGAAGGCGCCGAGATCCGGGAACTGGCTCGCGATCGTCACCGGCGCCGACGCGCTCGCAGCCGCGTGCGCATACACCTGCACTTGATCCGCGCGGAAGAAGTACGACTCGCTTTGGCCGTCGACCGCCGCGCGCTTGTCGCCGTCGACGAAGCGCACGACGAGCTCGGCGCTGTCGTTCTGAGCCGCGTAGCCGCCGAGGTCGACGGAGATGTCGGCGACTTTTCCCGGGCCGATGGGGCCGGTGTCGATCGTCTGCGTCATCACCGCGAAGCCAGCGGGGCCGCCGACGAAGAAATTCGCGCCGCCGACCGACGGAGGAAAGCCGCCGCCGCTCGCGTAAGCGGTGCTGACGCCGCCGTCGCGCTTCTCCCAGCCGCGCACCGCCGCGTTCATCACGATGCCGACGCGGCCGGCGTCCTGCTCGGCGTCGCCGTTCGTCACGAGCTCCGTCCCCGGCGGGGCCACCTTCGCCACGCGGCCGTCGAGCGGCAGCGGCGGTGTGAGCCCCAAGTAGTCGAAGATCGTCGGCACGACGTCGACCTGCTGCGGCGGCGGCTCGATCGTGCCCGGCACGATGCGCTCGCCGGCGACGATGAAGTCGACGCGCCGGTGCTCGGGGATGTCGCGGCCGTGTTGCTTGTCGGCGGTGCCGCCGTGATCGCTCGTGACGACGACGAGCCAGTCCTCCTTGGCGAAGTCCTTCCGTGCCTTCACCGCGGCCAAGAGCTGCGTGAGCTGCGCGTCGACGAGCGCGATCGCTTGCAGATACGCAGGGACGCTCGGGTGGAAGCCGTGGTCGTGCCCGGCGACGTCGACCATCGCAAAGTAGAAGAAGACGACGTCGACGTCTTGGCCGAGCAGCGTGACGCCTTGGGCCACCGACGGGACGTCGCCGCCTTGCGAGTATTCAAAACCGAGATCGATGTCGGCGGTCGTCGGAATCGTGTCGTGCAGCGGCGCCCAGTTGGTGATGCGCGCGGTGACCAGCGACGGCTGCGCGATCTCGAGCTGCGAGAGGATCTCGGGGTGGGCGACGTAGTCCTTCCCGGTGAAGGTGTTGTCGTAGACGCCGTGCTTGTCGCGCCAGACGCCGGTCAGGATCGACGACCAGCCTGGGCCGCTCACCGTGGTGTCGTTCGTCTCGGCGCGATCCGACACGGCGCCGGCGAGCTGCAGCGCGTGCAAGGTCGGGGCGTTGGCGACCGCGAGCGCGTCGGGCCGCATGCCGTCGATGCCGACGAGGAGCACCTTCGGCTTCTTCACCGCCGGCGGGCCGGTCGGCGCGCTCGGCCCGGTCGGACCCGTGGGAGCGGTCGGCGCCGTCGGGGCGCTCGGTCCGGTGGGGCCCGTCGGCGTCACGACTTCCTCGGGCGGTACGATGTCGCCCTTCTCTTCGCTGCGCGGAGAGTAACCCTTGCCCTCAGGCTTGGTCGGCGAGCAGGCGATCGCAAATATAGTCAATAGAGCCACTGCCCGGCACGGCGCGGCCCATGGGGTCCTGGGGTACATATGTCGGCGTTATCGGCGCGTATCCGTACGAAGTCGCGTCGGAGGCTCAGCCGATGTCCCGCCGCAAGACATAGGACACGTGCGGCACCAACGAGAGCGCGATGTCCTCGGGTGTCGTCAGCTTGGCCGACACGCCGTCCGTGAAGACGATGCCGAGCGGATGAAACAAAGTCTGCACGAACGCCGAGCAAAACAGGGCCCGATCGCGCGAGAGCACGTTGTCCTTGCCGTCGCGCTTGCTCGGCCGCTTGAGCGCCATGTAGATGCCGACGAGCTCGCGTAACGAGTAGGTCGCGCGCTTGGCCACGAAGCCGAGGCCGGTCGCGAGCACCTGTCGCGTTTGCTCTGCATCGAGGCCGAAGTCGAGCACGGCGAGCGCCGTGTAGTGCTTCTCGTCGTGGTACTTGTCGATCGGGTTCTCCTGCACGCCCATCCGGATGTGCTTGCGGTGCACCTCGATGTCGCTCTCGATCACCCAGTGCTTCTGATCCCAGCGCGTGCCCTGGAAAACGAACGCATGCGCCCACGTGGCGTGGCTGTGATCGCCGCGCAGGCGTTTTTGCGCGCGGCTGATCGCCTTGTCGATGAAGGTCGGGCCGCCGGTGAGGCCGATGCAGCCGGGCTTGGCGAAGCGCGCGAGGAACGCTTCGTTCGAGAGGTCCGTGTAGTAGTGCTCGCCCTTGATCTGGTGCTTGACCTGCTGCGCTTTTGGCGGCGCCGGCTCGAGACGGTTCATGTGTGCTTTATACTCTACTTGTGCGCCGCGAGGGCGTCGATCGCCGCACGCACTTCATCGGAGAGCGGCGCGAAGCGGATCGCGACGCCGACCGAGTCCTCGGCGACGTCGATGCGAACGACCCATCCGGTGAGCGCCGTCCGTTGCGTCATGCCAGGCACGCGCAGGGTGATCTTCACGGGCGCGCCGAGCGGCGCGTTCATCTTGTTCGTCCGGATGTAGACGCCGCCGGCCGAGAGGTTGGCGGTGTAGTCGAGGACCGATTGACCGTAGAACTCGCAGCTCACGGCGGCGTCGTAGGCGGCGCGGCGCGACGCGCGGCGATCCTGCTGCTCTTGCGGTGCGGTGAAGGGGTCTTGGCTGTTCATAGGTCTCCCATAGCATCGGCGCGGGTGAGCGTTTGGTGCGATTATGTGTTTAGCTAAGCACCCGCGTGGCCGTCTATTTTTCAGCGTTGCTCGCCCTGCTCGTCGGTGCCGCTTGCGCCTCCGTCAGCCCCCTCGCGCGGGTCGTCGCCGCCGCCGAAACCGAGGGCGCCACGGTCTCGGCCCTCGCGGTCGACGCCGACGATGGCCGCATCTATTATAGGCACCGCGAAGACGCCCGCACGCTGCCCGCTTCCACTTTGAAGCTCGTCACGACGTGGCTCGCGCTAGAGACGCTCGGGGCGGACTTTCGCTTCACGACGCGCGTGCAAATCGGCCCCGGCGCCGCGGTGCAAGGAACGCTCGCCGCCGACGTGTGCGTCGAGCCGTCCGGCGATCCCACCTTCGCGAGCGATCGTTTCGCGGAGACGCGCGACGCCGTGAGCGTGATCGCCGAGCGCTTGATCGAGCCCGGCATGCGCACCTGGAGCGGCGCTCTCTCCTACTGCACGGCGGCGAGCGAGCCGATGCTCGGGCCGGGTTGGGCGTGGGACGACGCCGGCGCCTATTACTCGGCGACGCCCGGCCGCTTCGTCGTCGCCGAGAACGTGATCGCGCTGCGCGTGGTGTCGAACGGCGTCACGCCCATCGCCGACGCTGCAGCGAGCGCACGCCTCGAGCGCCTCGGTCTCAGCTTGGTGCTGCGCACCGATGCGGACAGCGATGATCTCACCTGCCGCCTCGCTCCGGGCGCGAGCGTCGTCGACTGCGCCGTGCCGCCGCGCGCCGGTCGCTTCGACGCCAAGATCGCCGTGCCGGAACCGCTGCGCCTGTTCGCGCTCATGCTCGCTGACGCGCTAGACGCCCGCGGCGTTCTGTGGACCGGAACGCTCGCGCCTCCGCCCGCGGAGCCCGGGCCGCATCGCCTCCTCGCCGAGGTGCAGAGCCCGCAACTCGCCGACATCACGCGCGCGACGAACCAAGCGTCGGTGAACGTCTTCGCCGAGCGCCTCGCCCTCACCGTGGCCGCGCGTCTCGGCGGCGAGCCGACGTATGCAGCGTGGCAGCGCGTCGTGCGAACGTGGATGGACGCGCACCTCGTGCCGAAGCGTGCGTACACCGTCGTCGACGGCAGCGGGCTCTCGCGCCACAACGCGCTCTCGGCGCGCGCGCTCGTGCAAGTGCTGCAGGCGGCGCTCGCGCATCCGGCGGCGCCAGCGTTCTTCTCCGGGCTGTCGATCGCGGGGACGAACGGAACGCTGCGGCGGCGCGGGCGCGGTGGCGACGCCGATGGCCGGGTGTTTGCGAAGAGCGGCACGCTGGCGCATCAACGTGGGCTCGCCGGGATCGCGTATCGTGAAGGCAAAGGTGCGATCGTTTTTACCGTGCTCGTCGGGCATCACCCGGGCGATCTTGCTGAGCTCAACCGGGTGACCGACGCGATCTTGAACGCGATCGGTGCGCCGTAGCCAACCGAGTCGCCGCGCATGACCTCAGCCGCGCTTGGCGTAGTCGATGAAGCGCTGAACGATCTGCGCTTCCTCTTCGAGCTGCGCGATCTCGGCGTGGCTCTTGCCGCCGTTCTTCGCCGCAGCGAGCTGGCGTTGCTTCTCGTTCAGCACGATCTCGAGCGCGGTCGTGTCCGTATAGGTGGCGTTCTCTTCGGACTCTTTCATCGTTTGCAAGGCGTTCATGGCGCACCCTCCACCTTCGTTATCGCTCCCAGCAAAAGTCCGGACGCCACGTGTACGAAGCAGACGTTCTGCGGACAACGACGCGTGTGCGGCGAGCGTCGCCCGGCGTTGACGGCGTCAGGGCGCCTTTGCCGAACGGACAATTGTGCTACTCTCTACCCATGAGACGCGCACTGCTTGCCTTCCTCGTGTGCTTCACCCTGCCCACCCTCGCGTTCGCCGGCGCGCCGAAAGACACGGTGAAAGCCGCTGGAAAAACCGCCGGCACCGCGGCGCGCGACGGCAGCCGCACCGCCGGCCGCACGATCCGCGCGTTCTTCAAAGGCGGCGCCAAGGCAGCCAAAGCGGAGGCGAAGAAGAACGCCGCCGAGACCAAAGAGAACGTCAAGGAGAAAGCGGCTGAGACCAAAGCGTCGGCCAAGGAGTGAGCTTCTTCAAGGCGTTCTTCCTGCCGCTGCGCGCGCTCGAGCTCATCCGGCGCGATCCGATACTCCGCCGGCTCACGCTGATCTCTGCCGCGGTCTGCGCCACCTGCTTCATCGGGCTCGGCGTCGGCCTCTGGTACTTTTCACCGTGGATCGTCGGGCAGCTGTGGCCGCGGCCGAGCGGCTGGGCCGAGATCGTCTGGTACTTGGCGGCGGGCGTGCTCTTCCTCGTCGGCTTCGTCGTCGGCGCGCAGACGCTGCCGATCATCGCGCTCGCGCCCTTGTCCGAGCGCCTGTCGATCCAAACGGAGCACAAGCTCGGCGTGAGCCCGGACAACGCCGGCATCGTGCGCTTCGTCGTCGAGACCGGCCGATCGCTGCAAAAGGCCGTGCTCCGCGTGTTCGTGCTGGTCTGCGGTCACGTCTTCTTGCTTTTGCTCTGGCTGATCCCCGGCGCCGGCCATGCCGTGTGGAGCGCGGCGGCGTTCGCATGGAACGTCTTGTGGCTGGCGTTCGAGTACGTCGACGTCACCGCCAACCGCCACGGCCACTCGTTCATGGGCGTCATCCGCTTCTTGAACGCGCACGGCCCGGCCACGCTCGGCCTCGGCGCGGCGATCTACCTCTTGCTGTGGGTGCCGTTGCTCAACGTGTTCTTCGTGCCGATCGCCGTGGTGTCGGCCACGTTACTCTATCGGAGCGCGCAGGCGGCTAAATGATCAACTGCCCGCGCGTCAGCCACACGATGAGCACGCAGCCGAAGACGTAGAGCACGGGCGCGCCGATGAAGCAGAGCCGATCGCAGCGATCGATCAGACGGCGAAGCGCATCGCCCGGCAGCGCCGAGGACGCGTAGTCTACCCCTTGCACCGCGGCGTTCGGCGCCGCCGCGAGCGCCGCATCGTGCCGCCGCTGCACGGTGAGCAAGTGCTGCTCGTCGAGGCGGAGCGCGCGATCCCAGAGCCGCGCGACGATGATGCTCTCGACGAGCAAGGCGACCATCACGAAGTACGAGAGGTTGAAGACATGGTCCAAGAGGAACTGCAGCCCCACGCCCGGCAGCGGCGCCTCGAACTGCTGCTGCAAGAACACCTCGGTCAGCAGCGCGACGACGATGGTGCCTGCGCGCACGTCGACTGAGCGCGCTTGCAGGCGAATGACGAAGAAGCAGCTGACGATCACCATCAGGATCGGCGGCAACACCTTGAACCAGAAGTAGCTCGGCGAGCGCATGATCTTCAGGCCGTAGCGGTAGCGCGACACGCTCGCCCTCGTCTCACCAGGAACGGTGCCCTCGCCGCGTGTCGTGTCGAGCTGCATGATCGCGGCGACGTTGTACTTCTCGACGATGTCCCACCCGGGCAGGGTGAGATCGGCGCGCGTCGCGGCGGCGGGATCCGCCACGTAAACGAGCGCGCTCGGCGGATGCGCGGTGTCTTCGATCTCGACGACGACCTTCTGCCAGTCGAGCGGAAAGGTGCCGAGCCAAAACTTGTGATAGAAGCGCCCCTCCACCGTGAAGCGCTGATAGCGCGAGCCGTCGTCGAGCGTCTTCGGCTGCTCGTACGCCGGCACCATGGTCATCGCCCAGTTGTCGATCGCGTTCGCGAGCAGCAGCGTCTTCGTCGGATCGATCTCGCCCTTCCAGCGCAGCCACAAGTCGAAGGAGAGCGAGTAGCTGTTGTTGCGAAAATCGAGGCCGTCGACGTTCTTCAAGTAGACGCCGACGCGGACTTCCTGCGGCGCGGCGGCGAGGAGCGCGAGAGCGAGGACGATCACGCCGGCGCTCCGTCCGCTGGCGGCGGCTGGCTGGGCGCGCGTGCGTCGAGCAGCCGCACGAGCTTCGGGCGCACGCCTGCGCTCTTCAGCAGCGCATCGAGCTTCTTCTGCGAGGGTGCATGCGCCTTGTGCACTCGGCGCGCGAGGATCAGCTCGTTCTTCAGCGAGTGCTCCCAGCCGACGAGCTCGGTCACCGTCACTTGATAGCCGTGGGCTTCGAGCACGAGGCAGCGAAGGACGTTCGTCAGATGCGACCCGAGCTCGCGGCGATGCAGGCCGTGCTCGTAGAGCGGCGACAGCTCGCTCTCTGGCGCGCCCTTCAGCTGCTGCGCGACCTCGGCCTGGCAGCACGGGACGACCGCGATGTGATCGGCGCCGAGACACAACGCGCGAAAGAGCGCGTCGTCGGTGGCCGTGTCGCACGCGTGGAGCGCGGTCACGAGGTGCACCCGCTCAGGGAGCGCGGCGGTCTCGACGGCATCACGCACGAAGTCCACGCGCTCGAGGCCGGCGTCCTTGGCGATCTTCTGCGCGGTGGTGACGAGCTCTTGCTTGCTCTCCACGTTGATCACGCGGCCCCGCGCCGGCTTCGCAAAGGCCCACGACGCCAGCAAGAGCCCGAGGTACGCCTTGCCCGCGCCGCAATCGACCACGACGGGATCCGGATGTCGCGCGCGCACGTCGTCGAGCGCGGGCTTCAACAGACCGAGGAAGTGGCTCACTTGCTTCAGCTTCCGGCGCGAGTCGGCGTTCAAGTCGCCGTCGCGGGTCAGGATGTGCAGCGCCTTCAAGAGCTCCGCCGACACGCCGTCGACGAGCTCGGTGCTCAGGCCTTCTTTGACGAGCTTCTCGCGCGCTTTCACTTCTTCGGCTTCTTTCCCGGCGGCGGCACGCGCTTTCCCTCTGCGCGAGAGATGGCCCCGCGCGCATCATCGGCGATGCTGACCGCGCCCGGCTCGGCGAGCGGCGTGCCTTTCCTCGCTCGGGCAGACTGCACGGGATCGATGCGCCCGAGCAGGAACTTCGCCCGCGCCCGTGTCTTCTCGTCCGGATGGGCGTCGGCCCACCCCGAGAGGCGCCGGCGAACACCGCTCGGCGTCAGGGTCAGGCGCTTGACCAGCGCGAAGAGCTCTTTGACGAGCGCGCCGGTGGCGACGAGCTCCTTCTCTTCGGTCACCGCTTCGATGCGCGACTTCTCGACGCGCACCGTGCAGCGCTTGCCGATGCGCTCGAGCTGCCGCCGCGCGGCCGGCTCGGCGAGCAACGCGAACGCCGTGGTCTCGCTGCCGCCGACGTGCCACTTCGCGTCGAAGGCCTCGTCGCCGATGACGTAGTCGCGCTGCAGGAGCTGGCGCAGCCCGCCGCGGCCGTTTGCGAGCACGACGTCGAACGGGATCGCGCCGAAGGTCTGGATCGTGATCGTGGCGGTCTTCGGGCCGCGGACGATCTCGACCGACGGGGTCAAGAATGACTCGTTCAGAGATTCGTTTCGGGCCATCTCGCAACACGCATCCATCATCTTGGCGGCGCCCGCAATGATTCTCTCGCGCGCTGGCGACGCGTCTGGCACACACTCCAGCCGGAGGAATCAAAACCATGGGCTTTCTCGACAAGATCAAAGGCGCAGTAAACGCAGTGACCGGCAACGCGGCGAAGGTGACGATCGATTACCCGAAGCAGGCGCTCGCGGGCGACGAGATCGTCGTGAAGATCACCGCGGTGTCGACCGGCGGTGAACTGAAGTCGAAGGGGTGCTTCGTCGACGTCATGGGCCAGGAGCAGACGCACCTGTCGAAGACCGAGAACGGCACGAAGACCGAGATGCACGAGAGCAAGGCGACGTACGAGCACAGCTTCCAGATCGGCGAAGCGTTCACCCTCGCGGCGAACGAGACGAAGACCTGGGAAGGCCGCGTGAAGCTGCCGGCCGAAGCGCAGCCGAGCTACGCGGGCGTGCACGCGAAGCACATCTGGCAGCTCCGCGGGCGCATCGAAGCGACGGGGAACGATCCGGACTCGGGCTTCGTCGTGCTCAACGTCAACAAGCGGAACTGATTGCGCGACCGAGTCGCCGTTCCGTTGCGCGACCACCATCTCCTGCACCCGGGATCGATCTACGGGCGCGGGAGAGCGACGCCTCCCGCGACGATGAGCCAGACGCCGAGCACGAAGAGCGCCGCGTCGAAGTAGAGCCCGAAAGTCTTCGGCGGCACGCGCGCGAGCAAGCGTTGCCCCACCCAAGTCCCGGCAATCGCCGCGCCCGAGAGCCCGACGAGCAGCCCAAAGTGCGGCGCGTAATCGAAGCCGAGCGCGAAGAACGCCGGGAGCTTCAACAAGTGGCCGCCGGTCTGCGCCACCGCCATCGTCGCGACCACGCGCTGCGGCGCCCAATCATCGCGCTTGAACACAATCGCCGAGAGCGGCCCGGTGGCGCCGATGAAGAGCATGACGAGCCCGACGGCGAAGCCGACGATCGCGTAAAGCCACGTGGGCGGCCGGCGCACTTTCGGCTGCGCCCGGCGCCACGCGATGAACGCGAGCAGCACGACGCCGATGGTCGGCTCGAGCCAGCGATAGTCGAAGAGGCGGCCGATCCGCGTAGCGATCGCGACGCCGAGCACGAGCGGCCCGAGGAAGATCGCGACCTCGCGCCACGCCGCGTGCTCGAGCAGCATCGCTGTGCGCGCGCCGTTCGACACGAGCTGCACCACGCCGTGCACCGGCACGACGACGGCGGGCGCCATCACCGCGGTCATCACGCCGAGGAGCGCCACGCCGCCAGCCATGCCCAAGATCCCAGACACGATCGACGTCGCGAACGCGGCGAGCGCCAGGACCGCGACGATCACGCGAGCATGCGGCGCAGGATCTCGGCCGCCGCCGGCCCTTTCGCGGCGTCCTCGTGCTTGAAGAAGACGAAGCTCTCTTGCCAGCCGGCGCCACGCACGCGCTGCGCCTGCGCTTCGAGTTCCTTCTCCGAGAACTCGATCTCGCGCAGGCGCAAGTAGCCCCACGTCGCCGTCGGCACGAAGGGCACCGTCAGCGCGTCCGACTCGGCGATGCACAGCGCTTGATCGCGCGCGCTCAACAGCTCGTACACCTCATCGACGAACCACGAGGTGTGGCGAAACTCGAACGCGGCGCGGATACCCTTCGGCACGAGGGCCAAGAACTCCGAAAGCCGCTCGACGTCGATCTTCAAGTTCGGCGGCGTCTGCACGAGCAGCGGGCCGAGCTTGTCCTTCATCGCGACGGCGCGGTTGCAGAACGCCTCGAAGGGTGACGCGACCTCCTTCAGCCGCTTGATGTGGGTGATCTGCTTCGGCGTCTTCAGCACGAAGCGAAACGCGTCCGGCACTTGCTGCGCCCAGGTCTCGAGCATCGCCGGCGCCGGCATCCGGTAGAAGGTGTTGTTGATCTCGACGCTCGTCAGGCGCGTCGCGTAGAACGCGAGCATCTCCGCGTCTTTGATCTTCTCGGGATAGAACGCGCCCTTCCACGGCTTGTACGAGAACCCGCTCGTCCCGACGTAGGCGCGCATGGTCGCCGGCCGGCGCTTAGGCCTTTTGACCGGACATCTTGGCGACCTCGGCCGCGAAGTCGTCGGACTTCTTCTCCAGGCCTTCGCCGAGCTGGAAGCGCACGAAGCGGCGGATCACCAAGTTCTCGCCGATCTTCGCGATGCGCTCGGTGAGCAGCTGCTGAATGGTGATGTCCGGGTTCTTCACGAACTGCTGCTCGAGCAGGCACTGCTCCTTGAAGAACTTGTCGATCTTGCCGTCGACGATCTTGTCGACGATGTTCGCCGGCTTGCCGGACTCGATGACCTGCTGGCGATACACCGTGCGCTCACGCTCGACCGTCGCCGCCGGCACGTCTTCGCGCCGCACCGAGATGGGCGCCGCCGCCGCGATGTGCATCGCCACGTCGCTGACGAGCACGCGAAAGTCGTCGGTCTTGGCGACGAAGTCCGTCTCGCAGTTC
The DNA here is from genome assembly GCA_020848545.1 of Deltaproteobacteria bacterium. Classification (GTDB taxonomy): domain Bacteria; phylum Myxococcota; class JADLHZ01; order JADLHZ01; family JADLHZ01; genus JADLHZ01. The sequence goes on from JADLHZ010000090.1 coordinate 93,389, forward strand.
ACTTCGACGAGCACGCCGATCTTGCCGCCGGCGTGGATGTAGCTCATCACCGTGCCTTCGGACGCCGCGCGGGCCGACTTCTTCTGCGCCGCCGCGAGGCCCTTCTGGCGCAGCCAGTCGACCGCTTTTTCGAAGTCGCCACCGGCTTCGGTGAGCGCCTTCTTGCAGTCCATCATCCCCGCCCCGCTCTTCTCGCGGAGCTCTTTCACCAACTGTGCGCTGATCTCTGCCATATTACTTCACGCGCTCCACCGTCGGACCCGGTCTGCGGCCATCTTGACGCTCTTTGTGCTGCGCCTCGGCCATCGACTCCATTTGCTCGTCGTCTTCCTGGCGACCCTTCTTCTCGTCGCGCGCTTCGGCGTTCTTCTGCGCCAAGACTTCGCCGTACTTCTGGTTGCCCTCGGCGCACGCATCCGCGACGCTCGTGACGAAGAGGCGGATCGAACGGATCGCGTCGTCGTTGCCCGGGATCACGTAGTCGACGAGGTCCGGATCGCAGTTGGTGTCGACGACGCCGACGACCGGGATGCCGAGCTTCTTCGCTTCGAGCACGGCGATGTGCTCCTTGCCCGGATCGATGACGAAGAGCGCGCCCGGAAGCCGCGTCATCTCCTTCACGCCGCCCAAGTTCTTCTGGAGCTTCGAACGCTCGCGCTCCATGCCGAGCACTTCCTTCTTCGGCAGCTTTTGGAACGTTCCGTCCTCGGCCATCTTGTCGATCGCACGGAAGCGATCGAGCGATTGCTTCAGCGTCTTGAAGTTCGTGAGCATACCGCCGAGCCAGCGCTGGGTGACGAAGAACTGCTGCGAGCGCTTCGCTTGCTCCTCGACGACCTCTTGAGCCTGCTTCTTCGTCCCGACGAAGAGCACCTTGTCGCCGTTCGACACGGTCTCGATCAGGAACTGATACGCGCGCTGATAGAGCTCGTGCGTCTTCTGCAGGTCGATGATGTAAATGCCGTTACGGGCGCCGAAGATATAGGGCTTCATCTTCGGGTTCCAGCGTTGGGTTTGGTGACCGAAGTGGACACCGGCTTCGAGCATGTCGCGGATCGAGAGTGACATTTATAGATCCCTCGGTGAGCTTGTTCCTCCACCCGCGCTTCGGCCCGTCTCGCGACGGGAGCCCACCATGCTGCGCGGGTGAGCGTAGTGCCTCGCCAATTCGAGGCGCGGCGGGGCTAACATCCGGCCCCGTGCCTGTCTAGAGGCCGGCTTGCATCGACCCCACCCGCGCGCTTAGGCCAAAGCTATGCTCTTCATCGTCCTTCTCCTGGGCGCCGCCGGCGGCGAGACCGCGGCGTCGATCTTCACCAAGCTCGACTACGACAAGAGCTACTTCGAGAGCGTCGTGCGCTTGAAGGAGCGCGGCCAATCGGACAGCCGGTTCTCGCCGAGCGAATGGGAAAAAGAAGTCGGCCGCGCCACCGCCAACCTGCCGGTGCTGCAGACGCTCTACGCAGAGCGCGCCGCCTACGAGCAGGGCCAGCCGTTTTCGCTGCCGAAGACGACGGCGGGCTTTCGCGTCTATTCGAACCTCGTCTGCATGCTGAACTTGCTGCAAGCGCAGGCGAAGGGCTCGGACGACGACGTCATCCGCTACGGCAGTCGCGTGGTCATCGACGCGCGCGAGAACTTGGGCAAGGTCGTCGGCGAGAAGCCCGAGTACTACTTGAGCCTCTACCGGCAGCTCTTCTTCGCGATGGCGGCGGCCTACTATCACCTCGGCAAAGACGACGACGCGCTCAAGTGGTTCGCGCGCATCCGCGGCGACGCCGACATTCAGAAGCTGCAAAAGGAGCTCGGCGCGCATGCGCAGGAGAAGCGCGATCCGAAGGCCGAGCGCTTGGAGGCGATGCGCCAGAAGCCGATCGTGGTCATGCCCTTCGAGACGAGCGACGCCGACAAGTGGCGCGGCCGCGGGTTGATGGAGCTCGTCACCGCGGACCTCGTGCAGAAGACGCCGCTGCTCGTCGTCGAGCGCGCGCAGCTCGACAAGGTGTTGAAGGAGATGGAGCTCGCGCAGGCCGGCGCCACGCGCGAGAAGAGCGCGGCGAAGATCGGCGAGCTGCTCGCAGCAGGGACTGTGCTCACGGGATCGATCGCGGGCAGCACGCTGACCGTGTCGCTGGTCGGGACCGGGGACGGCGTGACCTTGGCGCAGCGCACGGCGAACGTTGGGACAGACAACTTCTTCGGCCCGGCGCGCGGCGTCGTGCTGGATTTGCTCGTCGACCTCGGCTGGATCGACGCGTTGAGCGCCGCCGAGATCGCCGCCGAGAAGCCGCCGAAAGACGACACGTTGAAGGGCCTGCTCGAAGCCCGGGTGAAGCTCGCGGGCCGCTCCGAGGAAGCGCGCGCGCTCTACGCGAAGGCGGTGCGCGAGGATCCGGCGTACGCGCGCTTGTTCGGCGATCTGCAAAAGGAGTTCTCCGACGTCAGCGCCACGCTCGCGGTAATGCCCTTCGTCAACGCGTCCGGCGCCGCCGAAGATCTGTGGATGATCCGCGGCATCGAGAGCGCGCTGACGAGCGACCTGCCGGGGCTCGGCTTCACGGTCGTCGAGCGCAGTCGTTTGGCCGAGCTCTTGGCAGGCGATGCGGCCGGGCAAGTGCTCGACGTCGCGAACGCGCGCAAGATCGGCGACAAAGTGGCGGCCGACTTTCTCGTGATGGGCGGGCTCATCCACGCCGATCGCACGCTGCGCGTGGATCTGCGCTTCGTCGAAGTGCGCACCGGCGTCATCGCGTTCGCGACGAGCGCCGAGGATCGCGGCGGCGACTTGACGGTCGTGCTCGGGTCGTTGGCGACGCAAATCGGCGAGCGTTTCAAAGGCAAGCTCGACGATCGCACCTTGGCCGGGCTCGTCGGCAAGAAGATGGGCAAAGGCGATTTTGAAAAGTTCGCGCGCCAAGAGCTGGCGAAGGACGCGCTGCAGACGAAGAGCCGGCCGAAGCTCGAGCTCGGCGTGAGAGAGCCGGCGCGCTGGCCCTTCTGGCTCGCGCTCGCCGGCGCGGCGGTCGGTGCGGGCCTCGCCACCGGCGGCTTCATCGCGGCGGACATCGCGGCGGATCAGGCGGCCTATCAGCATGCGTACGCCGAGCTCGCCACGGTGGAGACCGAGCGCGCCGCGTTCGCGCAGCGCAGAAACGCCGCCGCCGGTGACGCGCGTGCCTGGACCGCCGTCGGCGCGGTGGGCGTCGCCATCGCCGGCGTCGGGATCGCCTACGCCGTGTACGACGAGCTCGCGCGCGCGGCCCACAAGAAGGCGAAGCAACGGCTCGAGATCACCCCGAGCGCCGGCGTGTCTGCACAAGGCGCGTTCGTCGGTCTGCAAGGAGGCTTCTGATGCGTTCGAGAATCGCGCTCGCGGTGCTGGTCGTCGGGCTCGCGCTGTCTGGCTGCAACCGCTTGTTCAACGCCGGCAGCGCGCCGGAGAGCACGATCACGATCGTCTCGCCTCCGCGCGACCTCGTCGCCGTCGTCGCCGAGCCGGCCGGAACGAACTGTCCGGCGGGCGGCCAACGCGTCAGCACCGGCACCGATCACGATCAGAACAACGTGCTCGACGACGGCGAAGTCACGTCGAGCTTCTTCGTGTGCAACGGCGCCGGTGGGGCCACGGGCGCCACGGGCATGGGAGGGTCGAGCGGCTCGACGGGCGCAACCGGCGGCACAGGCGCGGGCGGCGCGGCGGTGCTCGTCACGGTGAACGACGACGGCTCGCTGCCCTGCACGAACGGCGGCAAGCGCATCGACATTGGCTTCGACACCAACGGAAACAGCGCGCTCGACCCGAGCGAGATCACCGACACCGCGCGCGTGTGCAACGGCGCCACGGGCAGCACCGGCGCCACGGGCAGCACCGGCGCCACGGGCAGCACCGGCGCCACGGGCAGCACCGGCGCCACGGGCAGCACCGGCTCCACGGGCAGCACCGGCGCCACGGGCGGCACCGGCGCCACGGGCAGCACCGGCTCCACGGGATCGACCGGCGGCAGCGGGCCCACCGGTCCCACCGGCCTGCAGGCGCTCGTCGAGGTCAGCGCGGCGACGCTCGCACAGTGCTCGACCGGCGGCGTGCAGATCCTCAGCGGCCTCGACACGGATCGCAGCGGCGCCCTCAACGGCGGCGAAGCTGGCCCGCCATCGATCGTTTGCAACGGGCAGAACGGCAGCGGCGGCGGCGGGTCGAGCGGCGTCAACCACGGCACCGCCAGCGCGCCGATCTCGCTCGCGATCAGCGAGTATAGCTACAACGTCTTGCCGCAGCACTCGACCGTTGCCGCGCTCGGCGCGAGCTATTACACGTTCACCACCTACTTCGATGCGATGCGCCCGGGCGCAGGCGACGGCGCCTACGGCATCGACTTCTTCGGCGTCGAGTCGCAGCTGACGGCGACGCTCTTTTCGAACGCTGACTTCAGCACGGGGCAGATTCCAGTGACCTGCGTCGACACTCTCCAGACGGAACGCAGTTGTGCGAGCGCCGCGCTCAACGAGAACACGACCTACTACCTGCGCGTCAGCGAGGCCGAGAACATGGGCAACTCGTTCTTCGTCAACGTTGGGCTCGGCGCCAACGAAGGCAGCGCGCTGTCACCGATCGATCTCAACGTCGTCGGAACGCCGGGCGGCGGCAGCTGGAGCTACCCGGGCTCCGTGCGCTCACTCGGCGCCTCGTACTACACCTTCACACCCGACGATGCCGTCGTCCATTCGCTCGTCATCTCCGGCTTGACGAGCTACCCGACGACTCTCACGCCCCAGGTCTCCGTGACGTTCTACGAAGGGAGCATCGGCGGAACCCCGGTCTTCAGCTGCGCGCCGTTCTTTACGGGCGCTGATGTGCGCTGCCCAACACCGGTGCTCGACCCGATGACGACCTACTTCTTGGTCGTCTACGAGAACGAAGCCGCAGGCGTGCACCACGCGCTCAGCGTGAGCGAAGGCGACAGCGTCGCGAGCAACATTCCGATCGACACCCCCGTCGGCTTCGCGATGCCACCTGGCGCGATCCAAGTGCTCCGCTTCACGGCGACACAAACGACACACACCGTGCTCCTCGAAGGGGAACAGGGGCCGATGCCCTTCGATATTTACGCCGACTTGAGCGGCTTCTACAACGGCAGCGTCTTTCACAATTGTAACCAGAGGAGCTGCCGTGTCGACGGCCTGACGATCGGCGAGGACTACTACTTGCGCGTCTGGGACACCGGCAGCCCGACCTACACCGCGCGCGTGCTCACCCGCTTCGGGGACGAGGGCACACGCCTCGCGCCGATACCGATCCCGTTCGGCGGGCCGCCGTACGCTGGCATTACCGCCGACGACAACGATATCGCCGCGACCGGCACGAGCGTCTACAGCTTCACCCTGCCGGCGGCGCCGCCGTTCGCGACGCAGCCGTTCACAGTCTCCTTCGCCAACGCGCCGGCAAACATGAGCGTGACCCTGTGGGACGCTCTTTTCAACACCTCGCGCTTCTGCACGACGAACACCGCCGGGCAGTGCGTGTTCGCGAACACCGCGCCAGGGGACTACGTGCTCGAGCTGCGTGCCCTGTTCACCCGCGCGGCCACCTTCGATCTCAGCCTCATCCCCGGTGATCTGACTAACCTCGAGCTACAAACGATTCCGCCGGGAAACGTGCTGACCAACGAAGTCGCACAGAGCTTCTGGCACGATGTCACCGGCTTCAGCGTGCAACACTTCACGCTCGACAACGCCAACGGACAGGTGCGCATGGAGCTGCAGAACCTGCCGGGCGTGAGCGCGAACCTCTCCGGTTGTTTCCCGAGCTGCACGTGCATCGCGGCGACCGGTGCCTGTGCGTTCACCCGGCCACTCGCCGATCAATATGTCTACCTCGTCGCGTTCAATACCTTCGGCGCTCCCATCGGCGACGTGATGGCCGAGACGCTCCCGTCCCCGACGCTCGTCCCTGGCGGCGCCGCGGTCCTCGGGCAAACGCTCGCGCCGAATGAGACCCGCTGGTACATGTTCACCGCCACGGCGACGAGCCACAACGCGCGGCTCTTCTGCTCGGCGCAACCCACGTCGTTCTCGATGGGCTTCGCGCACTGGAACCCGACCCAAATCATCTCGAGCGGCATTTCGAGCGGCGGCGTCTGCACCCCCGCGACCTCACGCGCCATCGGCTTCTCTCCCGTCAACATCGGGACGCCGTACGCGATCCGCTTGACGAACACGATGAGCGAGCCGGTGACCTTCGACATCGACCTGCAGTGAGCCTGCGGCGTTCGTCTTCTCCGAACGCGACAACTGTCCTATTTACTTCTCAGCTCCATTTGCTAGGGCCGCCCTCGCTCTATGGAGGGATCCCCATGCGCTACCTCGCTCTGCTTTCTGCTCTGACCTTGGCCGCCTGTGTCGTTCAACCTGGCACGAACACCGGCGCCTCCGGCACGACCGGTACGACCGGCGCCAGCGGAAACTCCGGCCAGCAACCGGCGGCCGCGAACCCGAGCGATGATCCGATCGCGTTCGATGCCTTCGCGGGCCCCGCCCACGCGCTCTTCAACGCGACGTTCATGCACACGAAGACGACGGTGCTGTCGACGAGCGGCGAATACACGAACGTCGGCGTGCAGCTCGTGGCGAACACCGAAGAGTACGAGCTTCCGTACAACCTCTCCGCCATGCAGAAGTGCGGCAAAGAAGTCGAAGGCTGCCAAGTGATGGCCGTCGCGAAGTGCAGCCCGGCGTGCAAAGCCGGCGAGAACTGCACGCTCGATAAAGACTGCGACGCCGTCTGCCAGAAGCCGCCCGCCTCAGCGGCCGTATGCAAGACACCAAGCAAGTGCGACGCCGCCACCGAGCGCTGCGTCGTCGAGAACAGCAAAGACGTGTGCAAGCCGATCGAGAACTTCGACGCCGGCAAGGTGAAGATCACCGGCCTCACCGATCCGCTGACGATGACCTTCCCCTACCAGACCGAGTCGAGCACCGGCAGCGACACGCTCTTCGACGGGGAGGAAGAGGTCACGGTCAAGGCATTCGGCTCGGAGGAGGACGCCGGCTACGAGGCGTTCGAGGAGAAGTTCAAGCTCGGCGCGAACATGAGCTCGCAGCTGAAAAAGCTGAAGAGCGCGGACGTCGTCAGCGGCACGAAGGACGTGGCGGTCACGTGGAGCAAGGGCGCGAGCAAGCTGGTCTACCTGACGGGCTCGTCGAGCGATGGCTCGTTCGTTTGCAAGGCGAAGGACGAAGACGGCGCCTTCACGATCCCGCGCGACGTCATCGACGAAGTCATCCCCACGAAGGGGACGTTCAGCCTGCAGCTCTCGGTCACGCGCTACACGCTGCAAGTGAAGAAGGGTCTGAAGCTGAAGGGCGAGCTCACCGAGACCGAGCTGCCGAAGGAAGGCTGGCTCGTCTTCACCCACTTCAGCAGCGACAGCTTAGGCTTCACCGGCGGCACCGGTCCAACCGGCACCACCGGCACCACGGGAACGACCGGCACCACGGGAACGACCGGCGGCTCGGGCCCGTCGCAAGCGTGCATCGACTGCGTCAACGGCGCCAAGACCGGCGCGTGCAAGACCGAGTACGACGCGTGCGTGGCCGTGACCACGTGCAAAGCGTTGCTCGACTGCGCGCTCGCCTGCCCGCTCGATTCCAGCGGCACGTCTTGCATCAGCGGCTGCTACACGAGCCACCCGGATCCGTCGGGCAAGTCGAGCGACGCGATCACCTGCGCGTACACGCAGTGCAGCGGCACCTGCCAGTAGCCTTCGGCTCCGCGAAAGTTTGCTTTAACCCCTAGGCGCCGCCACACTCGCTGGCGGTGGCCGAGGTCTCGCAATACCAGCTCGTCCGGCGCATCGCCCAAGGCGGCATGGCCGAGATCTACCTCGCCAAGCAGACCGCGATGGCAGGCTTCGAGCGCATCGTCGTCATCAAGCGCGTGCTGCCCGAGCTCGCGCGCGATCGCGAGTTCATCGAGTCGTTCCTGAACGAAGCGCGCCATGGTGCGCAGCTCGGCCACCCGAACATCGTGCAGACGCTCGAGCTCGGGGAGATGCAGGGCACCTACTTCATCGCGCTCGAGTACATCGACGGCGTCGACCTGGCGACGCTGCTCCGCGCGCAGCGCAACGTTCGTGCGCCGCTGCCGCTCGCCGTCGCGCTGCGCATCGGCTGCGACATGCTCGCCGGGCTCGACTTCGCGCACAACGCCAAGGATACGTCGGGCGCGCCGCTCGGGCTCGTGCACCGCGACATCAGCCCGTCGAACGTGCTCGTCGGTTATGGCGGCATCGCCAAGGTCGTCGACTTCGGCATCGCCAAGGCCACGGCGAAGCTCGAGGGCAAGACGAAGACCGGCCTGGTCAAAGGCAAGCTCAGTTATTTGGCGCCGGAGCAGCTCGGCAAGGTGACGATCGATCGCCGCGTCGACGTTTACGCCGCCGGCGTCGTGCTCTTCGAGATGCTGACGAACGAGCACCCAATGCGCGGCGAGAGCGAGCTCGAGACCTTGCAGAACTTGGCGCACAAACAAGCGCCGCTCTTGCGCACCTTGCGGCCGGATCTCTCAGAAGCGCTCGAAGCGGTGCTGGCGCGCGCGCTCGCGAAGGATCGCGACGCGCGCTTCCCGAGCTGCGCCGACTTTCAACGAGCGCTCGAAGACGCTGCCGGCACGCTGCGCCTGTCCGCGCTCTCGGTGTCGGCGCACATGGAGTCGATGAAGAGCGCGCTCGCCGCACCCGCGACCGCCGACGATTCCGATCTGCAGCAGACGACGAACCAGCGGAGCGACGTTTCGGCGCCGGCGCTGCGCCTCGCGCCATCCATCACGGTGACCGCGCCGGCGCCAAAACGCGCTGTGCCTTTGGCCGCCATCACTCTCGGCCTCGCCACCATCGCGATCGCCGTCGTCCTCGCGCTCTGGCTGCGGCCTGCGCCCGCACCGAGGCCGGCGCCGGTGTCTGCCGTATCATCCGATCCATCGCCATCGCCATCGCCATCGCCATCGCCATCGCCATCGCCATCGCCATCGCCATCGCCATCGCCATCACCATCACCATCACCATCGCCATCGCCATCACCATCACCATCGCCGCTCGCGAAGAGGCCGAACCCGGTGCCGGTCATCGCCGCGCCCGCGCCTGTCTCCTCCGCCCCCGGCGAGCTCAAGCTCATCGTCAAACCCTGGGCGTTCATCACCCTCGATGCCGCCGAGCTCGGCTACAGCCCGATTCCTCCCCGCTCGGTCGCCGCCGGCAAGCACAAAGTCACCTTCAAGAACCAAGAGCTCGGCAAAGAGATCGTACGCGAGATCGACGTCCCTGCGGGCGAGACCGTCACGGTCCGTATCGACATGATGAAGGAGCATTGATGCGCACCGCTTGGATACTCGTCCTCGCCGCCTGCTCACCGCTGCCACGCCCGGGATCGGCCGACGAGACGCTCGGTTTCTTCCCTGTCGAGAACGAGTTGTGCTCGCGCCAGACGCTCTTCGGTGAAGCGCTCAGCAGTCTCGATGCGCGCGTCGCCTCGGCGTTCGTCGTCACACAAGGCCAAGCGCTCGGCTTCGACGTCTCGCTCGAGCACGCCGCGACGATCGAGACGACGACGCGCAGCTTCGCTGATCCCCCACGGACCCGCGTCGTCGAGCGCGTCGAGGCGGCTGCCGGCAGCGTCACGCACGTCGAGCTCGCAACCGCCGAGCTCGAGCTCGGCTTCTATCTGCTGCGCGTCACGAGCTACGCGCCTGGGTTTTCGAGCGACGGCCTGCAAGCGGTCATCTTCGTATTGCCAGCGCTCGATCCGAACGCAAGCCTCACCGACGCCGACGGCGACTGCGTCACCCCGCGCGCCCTCGACTGCGACGACACCAACCCGAACGTCAGCGCGGTCGAGATCGAGATCTGCGCCGACGGGCTCGACAACGACTGCAACGGCACCATCGACGACTGCGCGCCTTAGATTAGGGCGCTCACTGGACCAAGACATCGACGGAGACATGGCTGCCCGGCGGCACCGTGACGCGCGTACAGGCGACGCCTATTTGATCACCACGACGATCGGGCGCGGTGAACAAGCGCATCACGAAGACGCAGGGCGCCGCCGACGGCGGGATGCCGCGAACGGCAATCGTCGCGTCGTTGCTGAGCTCCGCACCCACGACTGGCGGTATGAGCACCACGAGATCGCGTGTGATCGGGGTGAAGCCTTCGCTCGCGAATGGAGCGCACTCGACGACCGCACCTTCGCGCGTCTCGCCCGAGAGCACCCACAGATCCCAGCTGGCGACGTCGCTCGGCCGCGCCAGGCCTTGCGACCGGGCGACGAGCGTCACGGTCACGCGCTCCGGCCCGCATGAGACGAGGAGCACGGCGAGGGCGACGGCGCGGATCAAAAGCGCACCGTGACCGTCGCGTCGGATGGGCTCCGGCTCTTCGCATAGAGCGCGCCGCCGACTGCCGCGCCGGTGATCACCGCCGCGCCGGCAGCGAGCGCGGTCCAGAACCACCACTGTTGGTGCACCGGCGCTTTGACGATCTTCGGCGCGGTGATCGGCACTTCGTAGGGCCGCTTCTCCGAGCGCAGCGATGCGAGGGGCTCGCCGTGTGCGTCGACCAGAAAGTAGTACTGCAGCACCGTCGACGCGTCGGCGACGACGAACGCAGCAGGGAGGCGCACTTCGAAGCGGCCTTTCTCGGCGCGCTCGGCGACGTCGATGGCAGAAAAGCGAGCTTCCGTACCGATTCGATAGAACAAGTTCAACGCGTAGCCTTCGCGCATGTGCCTGGCGTGGACGGTCAGCGTGACGCCGGAGAGCGCTTCGACTTCGAGGGGCGGCGCGTGCTCCAACACCGGCACGACGACGTGGGCCGCGCGCACTTCAGCGAAGAACGCGCGAACGACGGGCGAAGAGAAGGGCGGCAAGTTGAAGTCAGGGTCGATCTGTAAGAGCGCGGTCAGCGCCTCTTTGGCCCGCGCTTTGTCGTCTAGCCCCAAGTACGCCATGCCAACGCAGAGCTTCGCGCGCAGCTGCAGATCGCGATCCGGCGTCTTGTCGAGCGCGGTGAGCTCGACGATCGCGCCGGCGAAGTCCCCTTCTTCATAGCGCCCGACGGCGTGCTCGAACGCCGCTTCCTCGGCAACCGACGCGGCCTCGACGACCGCGGCGGCGGCGGTGACCAAGACGGCAACGGACACAGCGACCACGAGGCGGCGCATCAGTAGACCATACTACACACGCGCCGTCGATCCGACGCAACGATCAGGCACCTTGCACCGATGACACGATCGAAGGAACCCAGCCATGCACGTGTTCGACCGCTCGACTGCCCCGATGTTCTTCCAGGCCCACCTCGACAACACGAGCCGCGAGCTCACCATCTCGGTCTCGATCCAAGATCGCACGCTGCGCGACAAAGTGGGCGCGGGCTTCGACGGCATGGAGCGCCCGTTCGCGTACATGCCGAACCCGGCCAACGGCGGCGTCTTCGAGAAGAAGTACCTGAGCTTCGTCGGCACGACGCCGGCGAGCGGCCCGCGGCCGGACAGCGATCACTTCAAGCTCGTGTTGAAGGCCGGCGAGTTCGATCTCGCCGCCGCGATGTTGCACGGCATCGCCGTCGGCCTCGACACCAACGTCGGCGAAGTGTGGATGCAGGCCCCGGGCGACGATCACAAAGTCACATGACCTCTTAGCTATCAGCTATCAGAACTGACAGCTGCTGGCTGACGGCTGGCTCACTTCTGCATCGGCTTCTTCACACCAGGCAATTCCGGCCGCGCGATGAGCTTCTCGGGGATCTCGCCGGTCAACGTCTTCATCCACGCCACGATCGCCGCGGTGTCGGCGTCCGAGAGCTCGCGGCCGAGCTGGTGCTTCGCCATCAACTTCGTCGCGTCTTCGATGGTGGCGACGGCGCCGTCGTGAAAGTACGGGCCGGTCTTCTCGACGTTGCGCAGGCTCGGCACCTTGAACATCATCTTGTCGCTCTCTTGCTTCGTCACCTCGAAGCGCCCGAGGTCCTTCGACTCGTAGGGCTTCACCAGGCCCATCTTCTGATACATCGCGCCGCCGACGAAGACGCCCGAGTGGCACGCGACGCAGCCGGTGTCGTTGAACTTGTTGAAGCCGATCTTCTCCTCGGCGGTGAGCGCGTTTTTGTCGCCCTTCAGGAACTTGTCCCAGCGCGAGGGCGTGACCAGCAAGCGCTCGAACGCGCCGATCGCGTTGGCGACGTTGTTGTAGGTGATCGGGCTCGGCTCGCCGGGAAACGCCTTCTTGAACAGCTCGTCGTACTCTTTGACCTTCTTGAGCTCGGCGACGACCGTCTTCTCGTCCGGCATCGCCATCTCGATCGGGTTGAGGATCGGCCCCTTCGCCTGCTCTTCGACATCGGCGGCGCGGCCGTCCCAAAACTGCGAGATGTGGCCGGCGGCGTTGTAGACCGTGGGCGAGTTCCGGCTGCCGAGCTGCTTCTTGTGGCCCTCGGAGGTCTTCTTGTGATCGACGCCGTAGGTCGCGAGGTCATGGCAACTGTTGCACGACAGCTCGCCGCCGCGTGAGAGCCGCGTCTCGTCATACAGGATGCGCCCGAGCTTCACCCTCTCTTCGGTGATCTCGGCTTTTCCGCGCGGCATCTTGTCGGGCAGCGCGCCGAAGAGCTGGAGCTTGACCGGATCGATCTCCGTAGGGTTGACGGCAGTGGTTTCGGCTTGGAGCGCGGGTTTCTTCGGTGGCGGCTTCGAGTCTTCGCAAGCGAACAGGATCGAGCAGAGGGCGAGGCACACGGCGGAGTGACGCATGTCGTGTGTCTATCGCCGGACCCGCGGCGTGTAAACTTTCAGTGAGCGCCGAGGCCACGGTCGTTGCGGGCGTGCTATACCCAGAGCGTGCTCGTGGTCTTGTTCTTGGTCGCGGATCCTACCTTCGTCTGGGGTGCCGCCGCGTCGGCGCATCAGACCGAGGGCCTGTGGGGGAAAGGCGAAGCGAGCGACTGGCACGCCTTCGAGCACGCGTCGCCGTCGCCGATCGCCAACGCCGAGACCGCCGATGTCGCCGTCGACTTTTGGCATCGCTACGAGGAGGACTTCGCGATCGCGCGCCGGCTCGGCTTGGACTCTGTGCGCATCTCGATCGCGTGGGAGAAGGTGGAGCCCGCGCCAGGCGTGTTCGACGAAGAGGTGATCGCGCACTACCGCCGGATCGTCGTCGCTATGCGCGCCGCGGGGCTGCGGCCGATGATCGCGCTGCATCACTTCACGCATCCGTCATGGTTCGTGGCGCGCGGCGGCTGGACCGCAGAGGGATCGGCGGCGTGGTTCTTCCGTTACGCCGCGCACGTCACCTTTGCGCTGCGCGACCTGTGTGAGCTGTGGATCACCTTCAACGAGCCGAGCGTGCTCGTGAACCTCGGCTTCGTAAAGGGTGACTATCCGCCGAACGCGCGTTCGATCCCCGCCGCCGTGCAAGCCTCGCTCAACCTCGCGCGGGCGCACCAGGCGGTGGCGGCCTGGATCCATCGCCTGCAACCCGAAAAGGGACCGGGGAAGAATTCGCGCGGGCTCTTCGGCGTCGGCCTCGTCAACTCGCTGCAGCTCTACACGCCGGCGCGCGCGTGGCATCCGCTCGATCGGCTCTTTGCGTGGACGATCGACGCGCTGGCGAACTGGAGCTACTTGCACTTGGCCCTGCGCACCGAGCTCGTGGGCGAAGACGCGCGCGCGATCATCGGCGCGCGCACGGCCAGCGATTGGATCGGCGTCAATTACTATGGTCGCTTCAATGTGCGGGCCGGCCGCGTGCGTGGCGTGTGCGCGCCCGACGACGCCGTCGCCGACAACGGCTGGTGCATCTACCCCGACGGCCTCGAGACGATGCTGAAAGAGACCGCGGCGCGCTTCTCGCTCCCGTTGATCGTCGGCGAAAACGGCCTCGCCGACGCCGCCGATCGCTTGCGGCCCGAGGTCATTCGCCGCTCGCTTGCGGCGCTCGATCGCAGCAAGCAGACGCTCGATGTGCGTGGCTACTACCACTGGAGCCTCACCGACAACTTCGAGTGGCTGCACGGCTACAAGTACCGCTTCGGGCTCGTCAGCGTCGGGCGCGATCTGCAGCGCTGGGTGCGGCCGAGCGGCGAGGTCTACGCCGAGGAGATCCGCAAGCGCCGGTTGTCAGACTGAGCGCGGTTCGCTACAGCGCCGCCGATGTCCTCCGTGCGCGATAGGTTCACCGCGGCGCCCCGCGGCGCGTTCGCCGATGTACCGTTTGCTGCGGTGCCAGACGCGCAGTGGAACGACTGGCGCTGGCAGCAACGCGAGCGGCTGCGCACGATCGACGCCTTCGAGCGCGTCGTGAAGCTGAGCGCCGCCGAGCGTCACGCGTTCTCGGCGTGCAGCGATCGCTTCCTGGTCGCGGTGACGCCCTACTACGCCGGGCTCATCGCCGACGATCCCGCGTGCCCGATTCGCCTGCAATCACTGCCGCACGCCGCCGAGCTCGATGACAACGCTGACGAGCTCGACGACCCGCTCGGTGAAGAGCGCTACATGCCGGTGCCGGGCATCACCCACCGCTACCCGGATCGCGTGCTCTTCTACACGACGCACAACTGCCCGGTGTACTGCCGGCACTGCACGCGCAAGCGCAAAGTGTCGGCGGCCGAGACGATGCCGGACTTTCAGCAGCTCGAGCTCGGTCTGAAATACATTGAAGCGAATTCAGCGATCCGCGACGTCATCGTCTCCGGCGGCGATCCGCTGACCTTCTCCGATGAGCGCCTGGACGAGCTGCTCTCACGCCTCCGCGCGATCCCACACGTCGAGATCATCCGCCTCGGCACGCGCAACTTGGTGACGCTGCCGCAGCGGGTGACGCCCGACTTCGCCGCGATGCTGAAGGCGCACCAGCCGATCTACGTGCAGACGCACTTCAATCATCCGAAGGAGTGCACCCAAGAAGCGTTCGACGCCTGCGCGCGGCTCGCCGACGCGGGCGCGGTGATCTCGAATCAGATGGTGCTCCTCAAGGGCATCAACGACGACGTCGAGATCGTGCGCGCGCTGAACCAGAAGCTGCTCATGATGCGCGTGCGGCCGTACTACATCTTGCAAGCCGATCCGGCGCGCGGCACGCGGCACTTTCGCACGCCGGTCGAGACGGGCATCGAGATCATCCGCGGCCTGCGCGGGCATTCGAGCGGGCTCGCGGTGCCGCACTTCGTCGTCGATGGCCCAGGGGGGTTTGGTAAGGTGGCGCTCGTGCCGCACTACCTCGAGTCGTCGGACGAAGGGCGACACACGTTCAAAAATTATCGGGGGGAGACCTTCGAGTACGTGGACCCCTAAGGACATTGGTCCTTCAGCGACCCAAACGTCGGCGTCGCCTTCGCCCACTCGCGCAGCGCGGCGATGAAGCGCGGCCAATCCCTGCCGAAGCACTTCAATAACTGCGTCAGCTCGTCTTGCCCGCTCGCGTAGTTCTGCAGCTCCGCCAAGGTCGCGTTGTTGATCACCCGCTTCGTCCCGAGCTTCCTGCGCAGCTCGCCGAGCACGATCCCCTTCTGCCGCCGCTTCTCGGCGTCGTCCTCCAAAGACGCGTAGATCTTCGCGAGCGCCGCCTTGCTGTCGAGCATCCACTGCCGGCGCTCGATCGATCGCCGCATGTCCGCGTCGTAGCGCGCGCGCTCGGCCGAAGCTTTGCCGTAGCGCTCGTCCAGGTAGTCGCGCGTCAGCTCGTCGCCGACGAAGCTTGCCACGCTCTCCGAGAGATCCGTGCGCATGGGAACGTAGAACGTCGCGTGCAAGGACTCGTGCAAGATCGTGTTGACGAGGTCGAAGAGCGCGCCGTCGTCTTTGCCGAGCATGGTCGAGAGGATCGGGTCCTCGAACCAACCGAGCGTCGAGTACGCCGACGCCGGCCGCAGGCCCACGTCGAGCCCCTGCTCTTGCAGCTCGACCGCGAAGCGCGCGGCATCGGTGAAGCGAAACCAGCCGAGGTACGGCACGCGCCCGACGATCGGAAACCACCAGGTCGCCGATCGAAACGCGAGCCGCTCCGACGCCGACACCACCCACACCGCGGCGTCGCGCTTCAAGTCGGCGTAGCGGGTGTAGCTCTTCGTGGCGCTCAAGCCGTGCGCCTCGGCGAAGCGCTTCACCTTCGCCACTTCGGCGAGCTGCGCCTTCGCGAACGCCGGCGTCCTGCCGTCGGCGATGACGTCGTCGATCGGCCGGCGGCGCTCCAAGATCTCGATCTGCCCGCGCGTCGCCTGCGCCAAGTAGTGCGCGGCGAAGCAGCCGTTCAAAGAAGCGGCCGCCACGCAGAGCAGCAAGCCGCGAGCGATCATGCGCGCGCAGCGGCGACGAACTTCTCGACCGTCGCTTCGATGTCGTCTGCCTTCATGCCGGCCATGCGATGCCCGATCGCGGTCAGCACCGCGAGCGCAACGACCACCTGACGCTCGGGCGGGAGCTGGCTCGCAGAGATGCGATTGTCGATCGCGAGCGCGACGTCTTTACGGAAGCTCACGTAGTTGCGACCGGCGAGCATACGCCGCTCTTCGGCAAGATCGGCGTCGTTCGTCTCCGCGGTGCGTTGCTCGCGCCACTTCTTCATCAGCGCGGTCGCGATCTTGGCGACCAGGCCGTTCGGTGTGTCCTTGCCGAGGTGCGGCGCGAGCTCGGCGGCGACGAGGCGCAAGCGGCTCGCCGCCGTGGCGAGGGCGTCTTTATGCTGATCCTTCGTCGGATTGACCAGCGCAAAGAGCTGCTCGGCGAAGGGGCCGTCGGTCGTCGCCGCCCCGAACGCGTCGAGAAACATGATGCCGGGTGTGACGGCGGCGGCCGGCTGAGCGGCCAAATGCGCGGCGAGCTTGTTTTGGGGACCCACCCCGAAGCGAGCGTGCACCTCGGCCAAGATCTTCGGCGTCACGAAGCTCGGGGGATCGCCGGTGACCGCCGCTTCGAGCTTGGCGATCGCCTCGGCGAAGCTCTGCGCCGAGAGCGCCGCGGACACCGGGCGCCGGCCATCGTCGGTGAGCTGCTCCGCCGCGATTTGCCCCGCCATCAACGACTGAAGGCGTACGAAGCGGCGATCGAGCTCGAGCTTCGCGGCGTTCTCCACCCGAACGAGCAGCGCGGCGACCAAGCCGTCGGAGAGCACCGAGATCGCAAGCGTGGCGTTCGCCGCCGGCGGAAAATTGCGCGGCGACGCTTCGCGCAGGAGCAGGAGGAAGTTCTCGTCGAGCGCCTTGTCGGACAACGCGAGGAGCTCCCGCACGCTCGCCTCCGGCAGGTTCTTCGCCAGCGCGTCGCCGGCGGCGCGCATGTTCAAGACGTCCGGGCCCATCGTGCGCATCGGATCGATGGCTTCTTTGGTCAGCGGCCGCAGCTTGTCGTGCGCCTGCGACGCCGTGAGCCCGAGGTGATCGGCGAGCGTCTTCGTCAGCGTGCGCGACACCGAGGTCTTCGGGCTGAGGCCGACTTGACGAAACGTGGGCGCAAGGAGTGCGGGCTTCGCGACCGCGGCGGGCGGGCGGGTGGCCTGGCCCATCGCGCCCTTCATCGTCTGCTCGTGCGCCTGGAGCTTCGGCGCGATGACCGACCACGGCGGATAGACGATGATCTTCCCCGCCGGCAGCTCGACGCTGACGCGGTTCTTCACGAGCGCCTGGTTGTCCGGATGATACGCAGCGACGATCATCGCCACCTGATACACGCGCTCTTGCTCGTGGATGTTGTAGACGCGCCGGCAGAGCGCGAGCAGCGTGTCACCGCGCTCGGTTTGGAACTTCTGTTCTTTGTCGGTGCCGCTCACGCGTCCTTGTGCCCTCGCAGCGCGGCGAGCTCGCGCTGCAGCCGCTCGTTGTCCGCGGCGAGCTCGGCCTGCGCGCGCATGAGGTCGCTCATCATGTTGGCCGCGACGAGCGCGGTACCGGCGAGCGACGCGAGCACGGTGAGCACGCCGACGTCGGCCTCGCTGAGCTCGCGCTTGCCTTCCACGATATACGCCGAGAGCACGCCGAGGATGTCGTTGCCGTCGAAGATCGGCGTCGCCGCGGCCGAGGTGATGCCGGCTTGCACGAGGCTCTGGCGCTCGGAGAACTCTTTGTCTTGCAGGCGATCGCGGATGAGCACGGCTTTTCGCTGCTGCATCACCTTCTCGGCGACGCCACGCGAGATCAACGCGGGGCCTTTGGCGGAGCTCTGACCGACGGTCGCGCGCGTCTCGAGCTCGCTCGTGATCGGCGAGATGAGGCTCACCGAGAGCACGCTCGCCGGCACGTAAGCGGCGGCCAAGTGGAGCAGCGAGTCGAGCAGCGCGTCGATCGGCTGTGCGGGAAAGAGCGCGCCCTGCGCCCGGTAAAGCACCTCCGCCAAGTTGCTCTCGAGCGCCTCGCCCGTCTTCGCCCGCGCCTGCGGGATGAAGTGCTCGACCGAAAACTCGGCCGTCGCGCGCATGGGCTCGGGCGCCGCCGCCGACTTCTCCTCGCTATGGACCGCGAAGTCGACCGTGCCGAGCCGCAGCGTCATGCCCTCGGCGAGCGCTTGGGTCGCCTTCGCGGTGAGCTGCACGCCGTCGACGAAGGTGCCGTTTCGCGAGCCGTTGTCCTCGACGCTGAGCGCGCCGTCTTTGACGAGGAGGCGCACGTGCTGGCGCGAGATCGAGCTGTCGTTGACGACGATGTCGCAGGAGGGGTCGCGGCCGACGGTAGTCTCGGGCTTGCGCAGGGGGAAGCGCTCGCCGGTCGCCGATTGCAGATAGTACGCGCGCATGGGGTTCGTTGTTACCACCGTTGCTTCTTTTCTCCGAGTGCGCTTTGAGCCGCGGCCAAGATGACCCTCCTAGTCTGGCTGTTCGTCGCAGCGGCTTCCGAACCAGTCTCGTTGCCGGCGTCGGAGACCGCGTCGATGCCGGCCTCGCCCACCGCCGTCACGCCCGCTGCGCCGACCAAGCCACCGCTCGTCTCCGCGAGCTTCGGCCACGGCATCGTCTTCTCGCTGGGCAAAGAGATCTTCGAGCTGAAGCTGCGTGCGCGCATTCAGGTGCGCTTCAGCCACGTCGAGCCCGGCCGCGGCAGCACGGCGACGAAGATCGACGAGTTCATGATCCGCCGCGCGCGCATCTTCATGGAAGGCGTGTTCCTGAAGGACTTCAAGCTGAGGATGCAGCTCGGCCTCGCCCCGCGCGACATGGAGAGCGACGCGCCGAACCCGCTGCGCGACGCGCAGATCTCGTACACCCGCCTGCGCGACCTCTCGATCCGCCTCGGCCAAGGCAAGGTGCAGTTCGATCGCCACCGCATGACGTCGTCCGCGCGCATCATCTTTCCCGAGCGCGCCGACGTGATGACGGAGCTCACGCTCGATCGCGACATCGGCGCCGAGATCTACTCGGACGATCTCTTCGGCGCCGGCGGCCGCTTCGCCTACGCGTTCGGCGTCTGGGGCGGCGATGGACGCAATCGCTTCGCGCCGAACGCCGGCCTGCTCTACTCGCTGCGCCTGCAGATCTCGCCCTTCGGCAGCTTCGACGACGCCGAAGGCGATCACACCCGCGAGCGCCGCTTGCGCATGGCCATCGGCCTCGCTGGCGCGCGCAACAACGCGACCATCCGCACGCTGTCGACGACGGGCGCGTTCTATCGCCTGCCGGGCGGCTTCTCGCACTGGCACGCGACCGCGGACGTGGTCGTGAAGGTCGCCGGCTTCTACTTTCTCGGCGCGTGGTTCTTGCGGGTCGCCGACGAAGGCGCGCGCTCGGGCAACCTCCACGGTGTGCGGGTGACCGAGTACTCGCGCTCCGCCACCGGTATGCTCGCGCAGGCGGCGATGATGACGTGTGAGTACTTCGAGCTCATCGCCAGGTATGGGTACTTGCACCCGCTGGGATCGGGCGACCCCGCGCTCAAGGTCATGCATCAATTCGCAGGCGGGATGAACTTCTACACCGGCGCGAGCCACAATCTGAAATTGACGGTGGATTACGACTTCGCCGGCGACGAGCGCTTGGTCGGGCGGCACACGGTGCGGCTGCAAGCGCAGATGTACTTCTGAGGCGTTCATCGCACGGGCGAGAAATGTGCGTAGAAGCCGGGCGTCTCCTATGATGAGCGCATGAAGATCGGTCTCGTGCTCTCGGGGGGCGGAGCGCGCGGCGCCTACGAAGTCGGTGTGCTGCAGTATGTCCGAGAGACGCTCAGCAAAGAGATCGGCCCAAAGGTGCGCTTCGACATCTATTGCGGCACGTCCGTTGGCGCGATCAACGCGTGCTACCTGGCGTCGACCGCCGACCAGCCGGACGAAGGCGTGCGTACGCTCACGGACGTCTGGAACGATCTCGAGTTCGAGGACGTCGTCCGCTTCGGGCCGAAGCAGATGCTGCAGGCGCCGCGGCTCTTGCTCGGCAACCTGCCCTTCGTCGAAGAGCGCGCCGGCCGGCTCGGCGGCTTGCTGAACACCGTGCCGCTCGAGCGCCTGGTGCTCGATCGTATGGACTGGAGCGGCATCCATCGCTCGCTGCAAGCCGGCGCCTTCGAAGCGCTCGCGGTCAGCGCCACCGACGTCATCAGCGGCCAAACGACGATCTTCGTCGAGCGCCAAGGTGGCGGCGTGCCGCAGTGGCACAGCGACGCGCGCATCATCGCCCGCGCCACGAAGATCCGCGCCGAGCACGCGCTCGCGTCGGCGGCGATCCCGTTTCTGTTTCCGGCGGTGAGCGTGGAAGGCCGCTACTACTCGGACGGCGGCGTGCGCCAAAACACGCCCATCTCGCCCGCGCTGCGCCTCGGCGCCGACAAGATCTTCGTCATCGGCCTGCGCCACGAAGCCGTGCCCGAGCCGGTGAAGGATCACCATCGCCTCGCGGAGTTCCCCGGCCTCCCCTACCTCGCGGGCAAGGTCTTGAACGCGCTCCTCTTGGATCACTTGGACTACGACATCGATCGGCTGCACCGCTTCAACGCGATGCTCGAAGGCGGCCGCTTGGTCTACGGCGAAGACTTCGAAGAGAAGATCAACGAAGTGCTCGCGCCGATGAGGAAGGCCGCGTACCGCCACGTCGACGCCGTCGTCGTCAGGCCCTCGCTCGATCTCGGCAAGATCGCTGCCGAGCACTCGCGGCGCGGGCCGTTCTCGAGAAAGGCCAAGGGGCTCTTCGCGCGCTACTTGCGCCACTCGGCGGCGGGCGCCGACACCGTCGACGCCGACTTCTTGAGCTACTTGCTCTTCGACAGCGCGTATTGCCGCGATCTCATGGCGCTCGGCTACAAAGACGCCAAACACAAAGCGGACGAGCTCGCGAAGTTCTTCGAGGACTGAGCGTGCGCTTCCACTGCCTGCAGCTGCCGCACGTCCACGGCGATCCTGTGGCTCAGCTCGCGCGCCTCGACGCCGCCCTGGCGAAGGTCGGCCGCGGCGAGGTCGCGCTGCTGCCCGAGCTCGCGCTCACCGGCTACGTCTCGCCGCGCGGTGACTTCGATCTCGGGCGCTTCGCCGAGCCGATCGACGGCCCACTCGGCTCGGCGCTGTCGGCGCGCGCGCAGAAGCACGGCGTGTGGCTCGCGGGCGGCGTCGTCGAAAAAGACGGCAAAGAAACGTTCAACACGATGACGCTGCATGATCCGACGGGCGCCCTCGCTGGCCGTTACCGTAAGCGCCATCCGTGGTTCCCCGAGACGTGGGCGACGGCCGGCAGGGCGGCGCATCCCGTGCTCACGCTCGGCCGGATCCATGTCGCGCTCGCGATCTGCTACGACCTCCACTTCCTCGCCAGCGAAGCAGAGGACGCCCTCGAGCGCGCGGACGTACTCCTGTTCTCGAGCGCATGGGTCGAAGACGGCGGCGACGAGCGCTTCACACTCCTGCCGGAGCTCGCGCGCCGCTTCTCCCTGTGGATCGTGAACTGCAACTGGGGCCCGGGCGTGCCGGCGTTCGCGACCCAAGGACGCTCGCTGATCATCGCCCCGGACGGGACGATCGCCTGCGAAGCAGCCCCAGGTGCCGACGCCATCGCCATCGACCTCTGAGCTGGCCCGTCTACCGTCGCGGACCCTGCGGCCGTGGGGGTTGGCCGTGGTGTTGGCGCGGCTGACCTTGTGCCGGCGTCTGGGCGCTCGGCTGGCCTGGTTGGTGCCCCCGCTGCGGCGGCGGCGCGTTGGTGTCGCGGCGCGGACCTTCGTGGTGCTCGCCGCGGGGGCGCGGGGCGCCGTGGCGCGGGCGATCTTGGCGCCCGTGCGTGTGGTGCGGATGCCGCTGCTGCTGCGGGCGTTGCTGCTGCTGCGCCGGCCGGCGGTGATGGCCGCGCTCCAAGCTCGTGACCGGCGGCGGGCCGAGGCGCGACGCGTGCGGATAATTGTCGGCGCGCGGGATGTGCGTTTGAATTTCGCGCTCGATGTCGACCAAGTACTCGCGCTCTTCCTGTTCGCAGAACGACATCGCGAGGCCCGCCGCACCGGCGCGCCCGGTGCGGCCGATCCGGTGCACGTAGGTCTCGGGCACGTTCGGCAGGTCGAAGTTGATGACGTGCGTGAGGTCGTCGATGTCGATGCCGCGCGCCGCGATGTCGGTCGCCACGAGCACGCGCAGCTGCCCGCGCTTGAAGCCGTCGAGCGCCCGCGTGCGCGCGTTCTGCGACTTGTTGCCGTGGATCGCCTCGGCGCGGATGCGGGCCTTGGTCAGCGCTTCGGCGACGCGGTTGGCGCCGTGCTTCGTGCGGGTGAAGACGAGCGCGCGCTCGACCTTCAGCGCGTCGAGCAAGTGAATCAACAGCGCGCGCTTGTCGGCCTTCTCCACGAAGTAGATCCGCTGCTCGATGCGCTCGACCGTGGTCGACGGCGGTGTCACCGCGACGCGGATGGGATCGATCAAGATCTGCTTCGACAGCTGCTCGATGTCGCTCGGCATCGTCGCCGAGAACAAGAGCGTCTGGCGTTGCTTCGGCAGCTTCTCGATCACCCGCCGTACGTCGTGGATGAAGCCCATGTCGAGCATGCGGTCGGCTTCATCGAGCACGAAGACCTCGATGCCGGTCAAGTCGACGTAGCCTTGGCCCATCAGGTCCAAGAGGCGGCCGGGCGTGGCGACCAAGATGTCGATCCCGCGCGCGAGGATCTTCGTCTGCGCGTCTTGGCCGACGCCGCCGAAGATCACCGTGTGGTGGAGCTGCAGGAAGCGGCCGTACGCGGCGAAGCTCTCGCCGATCTGCGCCGCGAGCTCGCGCGTGGGCGAGAGGATGAGCGCGCGCGTACGGCGTGATGGACCTGAACGCCCGAAGCGCGACGCCTGCCCCTGCGGCGGCGGCGGTGGCGGCGGCTTCTGGTGCAGGCGCTGGAGGATCGGCAGCGCGAACGCCGCCGTCTTGCCGGTGCCGGTCTGGGCGCAACCGAGCAGGTCGCGGCCGTGCGCGACGTGAGGGATCGCTTGCAGTTGGATCGGCGTCGGCTGCGTGTAGCCTTCGTGTTGCAGAGCGCGGAGGAGCGGCTCGATGAGCTCGAGCGAGGCGAACGTCGGGTGCGTCAAATGGACCTCTTAGAAGCCGTCAGCTATCAGCGATCAGCTGTCAGTATCTAGAGGGATCACCGCTTACTTCGCGGCACACGTCAATCGGCCGGACATGTACTTCGCGACGATGCGGCCGAGCTGCTTGCCCGAGGTGTGCATGCGGCCGCCGGTCGACGGGTTGTAGATCGACGCCGGCACTTGCGTGGTCGTCGTGATCTCGTCGAGCACTTCGCCTTTGTCGTCAACGACGGTCATCACGATCGACGCTTCGCTCGGCTTGTTGACGAAGGCGGTGAAGAAGCCCGGCTCCCACATCGTGACCTTGGTCTTCAACGAGTACGGCGCGGGGGCGCCGGCGCTCAGGCCAGTGGCGTTGCCGAGCAGCTCCGATTGGAAGTTCGCGGCCATCGTCGTCTTGTCGGCGCCGTAGCTCGCGGTCTCCTCGGGCGGCTTCTTGGCGAGCCATTGCTCCTCGGTGATCGCGCCGACACGGATGCCGGTGAAATCCAACGGTTGAACGGAGACCTTGCACCCGCCCGCGGCGTACGGGTTCGGCTCGACGGACTTGATGACGGTCCATTGCGAGCAAGCGGTGGCAAAGCAGGCAAGCGAGGCGGCGACGGCGAAGCTGATGTGTTTCATGGCGCAGGACCAAAGCGCCAGCCCGGGGGTCGTGTCAACGGATCGGCGGATCGGCCGTTCGGCGGATCGGCGGATCGGCTCAGTCCTCGATCAGCGCCGCGAGCTTCTCGGCATCGGCCGCGGCGATCTTCGAGAACTCGAGGCCGACGTCGAACTTCGCCGGCTCGCCCGACGCGATCGCGCTGAGCCACACGACCTGCGCCTCGACGACGATCCACGTCTTGTCCGGCAGCAGCACCTCGAGCTCGAGGCGGTCGCCGACCTTGTAGCGATCGTCGGTGTAGATGCGCACGCCTCCGGTCGAGATGTTCTGCACGACGCGACGCGCGTCGCCTCCGGCCATCACCGCCGCGATCCGCTCGCGGATGCCGAGCCCAGCCGGCCGGCAGTAGACGGGTGCCGAGAGCCGGCGGTAGCGGCGCCGGTTGTCCCCTCCCTCGTCGCTCACGACAGGGCAATGACCTCGTCACGCGCAGGGCCCACGCTCACCCAGCCGATCGGCACGCCGGCCATCTCGGTCATCGCGTCCAAGTACTTGCGCGCGTTCTGGGGAAGGTCCGAGAGCTTCTTCGCCTTCGACAGGTTCTCCGTCCAGCCGGCGAAGTCCCGGTAGACGGGCTCGCAGCGCGCGTATTTTTCGGTGCACGCCGGCACGGTGCCGAGCTCGCCGCCGTCGACGCGGTAGCCGACGCACACGCGGATCGGATCGATGCCGGTCAAGATGTCGAGCTTCGTCACCGCGAGCGTGGTCACGCCGCTCGTGCGGACGGCGTACTTCAGCGCGGGCGCGTCGAGCCAACCGCAACGACGCGGGCGGCCGGTGGTGGCGCCGAACTCGCCGCCGGCGCTGCGCAAGCGTTCGCCGAGCGCGTCCTTCAATTCCGTGGGAAACGGACCGGCGCCGACGCGCGTGGCGTAGGCCTTGGTCACGCCGACGACGTGCTCGATCGCCCGCACGCTGAGGCCGGTGCCGGTGATCGCGCCCCCGGCCGTCGTGTTCGAGCTCGTGACGTACGGATACGTGCCGTGATCGACGTCGAGCAGCGCGCCTTGGGCGCCTTCGAACAGGATGCGCTTCTTCGCGCGCCACTGCTCGTCGATGAGGAAGCCGGTGTCGGCGACGAAGGGGGCCACCTTCTTGGCGTGCTCGGCGTAGCGGTGAAAGATCTCGTCGATCTCGCTCTGCACGAAGGCGCCGAAGCCGCTGCCGGCCGGGAGCGTGGCCAAGTACTCGTTGATTTCGGCCATGCGCGCGAGGAACAACGCTTCGAAGCGCGGCCGATCGATGAAGTCGACCATGCGGATGCCGCGGCGGGCGATCTTGTCCTCGTACGCCGGGCCGATGCCGCGGCCGGTGGTACCGATGGCGAGCGAGCCGCGGCGGAACTCGCGCGCGAGGTCCAAGCGCTTGTGGTACGGCAGGATGACGTGCGCGCGGTCCGAGATCTTGAGCTGCGCCGGCGTGACGTGGACGCCGCCGGTCTCGAGATCGGAGAGCTCGTGGAGCAGCACCTCCGGATCGACGACGACGCCGCTGCCGATGACGTTCAAGGTGTGCGAGCGCAAGATGCCGGACGGGATGAGGTGGAGGACGGTCTTCTTGCCGTTCGTCACCAGCGTGTGCCCGGCGTTGTTGCCGCCCTGATAGCGCACGACGAGATCCGCCGTCTCCGCGAAGAGGTCGACGATCTTGCCTTTGCCTTCGTCCCCGAATTGCGCGCCGATGACGACGAGTGCCATGCGTGCTCCCTTCGCCACGGCCGTAGCCGAACGGACGCACGGGAACAAGGTCACTCGGCCCGATGACGAGGCTTATCGCTTGTTCGCGTTTCTCAGGCGGCCACACAAGACCTTGATGACGCCCTGCGCGATCTCCGGCTTCTGCGCCATGATCTCCGAGAAGTCGTCGCGGCGGATCTTCAATGTGAGCAGAGGCTCCACGGCGGTGACGCTGGCCGAGCGCGGCTCGCTGTCCAAGATCGCGATCTCGCCGAAGCACTGGCGCTCGCCGAGCACCGCGAGCTGCGTCTCGCCTTTGTGGATCTTCGCCTTGCCGGTGACGATGAGGTAGAGCGCGTCGCCGAGATCGCCTTCGTTGAAGACGCGCTCCTGATCGGTGAACGACAGCTCCTCGGCGATGTTGGCGATGCGCGCCAAGTCGTCGCCGCGGATACGCCGGAAGAGATCGATCTTCTTCAGGAAGAGCACTTTTTCGACGTTCGAAATCATCTCGATCTCCGCGAGCACGTGCTCGCCGTAGTGCCTGACCCGCTCTATCACGTCGCCGATGAGCTTCTGCGCCTTTTGCGGCAAGAGCTCGGCCGGGATGGTCTTACGCAGCGCCCACAGCGCCGTCTCGCGCACCCAGCCCTCGTCATGCGAGAGACAAACAGACATCAGCTTGTCGAGCCCAGGAATACGAAACGAGCCGATGGTGTGCAGCGCGGCGACGACCATCCACGGCTCGGGATCGCCGAGCAGCTCCTTCAACCACTCGTTGCGCTCGTGGTGGATGACGCCGCCCTTCACCTCTTGCGAGTCGAGCATCGCCTTCAGCGCGCCTTCGTCGACGAGCGGCAGGATCAGCGCCTTGTGATCCTGCTCGAGCAAGTTATCGAGCACCTCGACGGCGTTCGCGCGCACGTTGATGTCGGCGCTCGTCAGGTTCGCCTGCACGATCTCGAGCGTCTGCATCGGATAGCTGAACGAGAGCGCGCAGAAGATCCGGTGCAGCGCGTCCTCGGCGCGATCACGCAGCTCGCTCTGGAGCAAGTCCGAGCACTCGCCGATCTCGCGCTCCATCACGATCGCCTGCAGATAATTGTCGGCCTCGCGAAAGAGCGCGCGCGAGATGGTGCCGGGCTCGGGCCGCGCCTCCGGCTTGCGCGCCACGATGCGCACGGCGGCGCTCATGGCCTGCGTGCGCAAGCGATCGCCAGAGAGCGGCAGGTCCGAGACGAACACCCGCACGGCGTCCGAGCCGCCGATGCGCTGTAGCACGCGACACAAGTGGGCCCGCACGCGCGGGGGTTGGCCGGGCGTCAGGAACGCGGCGAGGATGCGCGCTTCGATCGGCGCGCCGTAGCTCGCCAAGGCGTCGACGGTGAGCGGCGCCACACGCTCGTCCGGCATGAGCCCGAGCAACGGCTCCAAGAGCTTCATCGTCTTCAGCTTGCCGGCCGCGGCGATCGCCGACTGGCGGACGATCTGCATCGGATCGTTCAAGAGTTGCACGAGGGGGCGATAGAAGCCGGAGACCGCGATCTCACCCAAGATCCACGCGGCGCGCTCGCGCACTTCCGGCCGCGGATCTTCGATCATCGCCTTCAGCTGATCGGCCGCGGTCAAGACGCCTTCGAGGCCGCCGTTCTTGATCAGGCCTGCGACGGTGGCGCCTTGGACGAGCAAGCTCTTGTCGTCCAAGAAGCGCTCGAGCACGATCGCGGCGTCGTCGCGGGCGAGCGAGCAGAACGCAGATACGGCGGCGGCGCGCACCGGCTCGCTCGGCGCGTCGAACAACGGCTCCATCTTCTTGGCGAGATCCGGCTGGCCGCGGTTGCCGAGGAAGCCGAGCGTGGCGATCTTCACGTCGTCGTCCGGGTGGTTCAAGAGCGGCAAGACGAGGCTCTCGATCTGCCCCGGCGCGAGCTCACTCGCGGCGAGCAGATCGAGCACCGTCAGCATCTCTTCGGGCGAGCCCGACTTCAGCGTCTCTGCGAACGCGCGCAGCGTGCCTTCGTCGGTCTTGCCGTAGGCGACGCCTTCGAAGTCGAGCCGGCGTTGCTTGAGCGTCGTCAGCAGCGTCTTCAAATACTCGCTGCGCAAGAAGACGATCAGCAGGCCCCACAGCACGCACACGATCGCGAGCGCCGTCGTCACGCGCCGGTGCGTCATGTGCCCGGAGAGAAAGAAGAGCGTGAGGCCGGCGAGCCCGACCGCGAGCGGCCGCAGGATGCCGTCGATGAACGCCTTGGCCCGGCCGCGGGCCTCTTTGGCGATCGGCAGGTAGAGCAGCTGTGAGGTCGCGTCGTTGATCGTGTAGCGCAGAGTGTTCTCGGCGCCCTTCAACGCGCTCGCCGCGGCGAGGACCGGCGAGACGAAGACCGCAATGGCGCCGCCGAGCAAAGACACTGGGAGCAAGACGAGCGCCGGCAAGATGCCCGCGCGCTCCAAGATGCGGCTGGTCAGGAAGAACTGCACGAAGGCGCTGAGCAGGCCGGTGACGCCATAGAAGGTGCCGAAGTACGCCGCGCGCGCGTCGCGATCGGTGATCGCCTCGCTGACGATCAGCTTGAACTCGTAGTCGCCGAGCGTCGTCGCCAAGAAGGTCGCCACCGTCGCCAAAGCGATGAGGCGCAAGTAGCGCGACGAGAAGACGTTGCCCTGCTTCTTCGCCGCGGCCTTCGACAGGATGCCGCGCGACGTGTCCGGCGGCGGCGCCGCGCGCTTGGCGAGGACCAGCGCGAACGCGCACACGAGCAGGATGCCGATGAGCACGTAGAGCAAGTTCGCGAGGCCGAGCCACTTGGCGTTCTGACCGACGCCGACGCCAACGAAGATCGTCGCCATGACGCCGCCGCCGCCGACGAGCGCGAAGAGCCGCTTCGCCTCACGCGCGTTGAACACCTCGTTGGCGAAGGTCCAGAACTGCACGATCATCACCGAGCCGAAGACGTCGATCCACACGTAGAAGACGTAAGGAAACCACGCGGTCTTCTTCTCGATGACGAAGCGTGACGCGACGAGCGTGGCGTTCATCACCATGATCGCGGCGATCATGAAGGTCGTTCGGCTGACGCGATCGGCGATCCTGCTGACGATCGCCGCGAAGATCGCCACGGCGATCGCGGCGACGACGTACATCATGGGCAGCTGCGCCTTGATGTTCGGGATGTCGAGAAAGAGCGTGTCCCTGATGATGCGGCCGGTGACGAACGAGCCGACGAGGGTCATCAAGACGAGAAACATGAAGCCGGTGCGCCGGTACTCGCCAGCGCGAACCTTCAGCACGTTCTGCGTGAGGTTCTTGATGACGCTGGTGCGCGTCGGCGACGGAGCGTTCAAGCGGGTTCAATCGTGGCCGTGAACGTGCCACCGCCACGTGAGGATGCGCGCATTCGCGTCGCCTCGATCACTCGTCGGGATTCCAGTCCGCGGCGGGAAGGATCTTGTACTCGGTGTCGAAGCCGTCGTTCACCTTGAGCCGCAGGATCTTCAGGCCCCACGTGCGCGACTTTCGCCCGTCCTTCGATTCGATGGTGAAGCGGTGCACCTCGAGATCGAACTTGCCCTTCTTCTTCGTGGTGTCGAGCAGCGGGCGGATCGGGTTCTTCGGGTGCCAGTAGACGTCTTTGTCGACGCGCGCGACGTAGGCGAAGGTCGGGTACTTCGCTTTGAACTTGTCCATCAGGGCCTTGGCCGGCGCCATGAGCTTCGCGGCTTGCTCGGCGCTGATCATGCCCATCTCTTGGCCTTCGTCGCCCTTCTCCATGTCGCCGCCGCCAGCCATCTTGTCGAGCGCCTTCCTTCCGGCCTTGTCGATGTCGCCGAGCATCTTCACGACCTCGGCGAGATCGCCCTGGTCCTTGCGCGTGGGATCGCGGCCGACGAACTTGAACTCGTCGAGCGTGATGGTCTGCGCCATCCACGACATGCCGCCGAGGTGCATCTCGCGCGCTTTTTGATCACCCTTTCCGACGAGCGCCTGCAAGTAGGCTTCGGCGAGCTTGTAGGGCTCGTCATCGTTCTTCGGGACTTCGCCTTTGACCGGCGGCGCTGCGAGGGCGAGCGACAGAGAGAGCCACGCGAAAAGCATGTACGTTTTTATACCTCCTCTTTTTGCGATCACAATAAATGTCAGGGTGGCGACAGCTGTCACACGTACGGACGCTCCGGTGAACACAGGCGTTTTCGCTGCCGAAGACGCCGGCGGAGGACCGCATGACAGGTGTGAGACCGCTGCCGCAGCCGGGGCCGAAGGGTGTGAAGCAAGCGCCGCCGCCGAACAAGTGGGAGCTGATCGGAAAGATCAGCGCTCACCCGGCGTACAAAGCATTGAAGGGCGACGACAAAGCGCGCGCCGACGAGATCATCTCCTACGCGTTCTTCCTGAGCCCGCGCGGCGAGTACTACCTCTCGAAGCTGCTCCTCTTGCTGAACACGCCGGACAACCCGCCTGCGAAGACCGCCGATGCACAGACGAAGCAGGTCGACCGGTCTGTGAAGGCGGCGCAGGCCTCGCGCAAGCTCGACGGCCGCACTTGGTACGTGCGCTTCGAGCAACTCGTCTACATCGTCATCCGCGAGAGCCAAGAGGAGGCCGTCAGCAACGATCCGAAGCGCAAGTGGACGGTGTTGCAGAACGACGGCACGCGCTTCCTCGTCGACCGCAGCGATCCGAAGAACATCATGGTCAAGGTGAAGGTGAAGGTGAATGCGACGCCGGACATGGTCGCGCGCGTGCATCGCCTGGAAGACGCCATCGAGAAGCACCTGCGCATCAAGGGGCTCGTCGTTGACCTCGTGTTCGTGGACAAGGCTGGCCCGGACGTCTTCGAGGTCGACGCCGATCCGAAGGGCTGGACGACGTCGGGCAACTGGGTGGGCACCGCCAATGGGTTGTCTCACGAGCTCGGCCACCTGCTCGGCCTCGACGACGAATACGACTACATCGAGTCGCACGCCGCGAACCGCGACATGCACCTAGGCGACCGGCTGCATTGGTTCACCGTCGAGATGTGGCGCATTCGCCCGAAGGACGGCGACCAGGGCTTCATGTCGAACCACGACAACCTGCCGCTCGACCGCCACGCGTGCGAGATCGCGCAGCTCCCGGTCGACACTTGCGTCGAAGCGCGCACCGGCAAGAAGTACTCGAAGTATGGCGCGCACTCCCCCGCCCCCGCCGGTCCGCTACCCCCGCCGCCCCGCCGCTAGCAGGTCGTTGAAAAGGGCAGCGACGGGCCGTCCCGGATGAAGCGTGGTCGATCGGCTTTGTAATTTTCCCTGGCCCCTGACCCAGCCCTGGGCCCTGACCTCCCATGCCCTGGCCGCGCACGCGACCTCGACCGTGACCATGACCGCGCGGTTGGCATGAGGGCGTGTCTGGTGTGAAAACATAGGCTTGTGTCGAGCGGCGATCGTTCGGTTTGGATTGCCGCAGCTGAACCGCTGAAGGCCGAGGCCACGTTCGGATTCGCGGTCAGGGTCGCGTGCGCGGCCACGGCGTGGGAGGCCAGGGCGTGCGCGGCCAGGGCATGGGAGGCGAGGGCCGAAGCGACCAAGCGCGGACAGCGAAGAGATCGACTGCGAAGCGCGCGCCTGTTTGGTGTTCGGCCTGCGCGGCAGCGACAACAAGCAAGCGACTACGTTGAGCCTCATCACGCCTGAGCACCGGGTTCCGAAGAGCCATCCGCTGCGCAAGGTGAAGCTACTCGAGGCGATGCCGCTCCCTTTTCGCTCGCAGGCGTCGTCCGATCGCGGTCGACGGGCGCGTGCTCGAACGGCTCTTCCACAGCGCGATGCGCTACTGGTAGAGCGGCGCATGCCCGAGCGAGAGCCACCGCCCGCCCCGAGCGCCTACAAGTACTTCGCGCCAATCACCACGCGCTGGATGGACAACGACGTCTACGGCCACGTGAACAACGTCGCGTTCTACAGCTTCTTCGACAGCGCGGTGAACCGCTACCTCATCCAAGAAGGCGGCCTGGATCTCGAACGCTCGCCGGAGATCGCGCTCGTCGTCGCGTCGTCTTGCGCATACCACGCACCGGTCGCATACCCGGCGCCGCTCCGCGCGGGCGTGCGCGTCGACAAGCTGAGCGCGCGATCGCTCACCTGGGGCATCGCGATCTTCGATGAGAAGGTGGAGACCGCCGCGGCGCACGGCCAAGTCGTGCACGTGTTCGTCGATCGCGTGACGCGCCGGCCGCTCGCCATCCCCGCGCGCATGCGCGAAGCCCTCGCGCGGATCACCGCATGAGATGGGCACCGCTCCTCCTCCTCGCGGCCTGCCAAGGCTCTTTCGACGAGTCGATCTGTCCGTTCCGCCTGCACGCGAGCCAAGTGCAAGGCGAGAGCGTGCGCTGCGGCATCCTGCGCACCGCGGAGTTTCACGATGCGCCCGCGCGCTACATCGACGTGCCGGTCGTCGTGTTCAAGGGCACGAGCGCGCGCGCGACGCCGGTGTTCACGCTGAACGGCGGCCCTGGCCAATCGTGGGCCGACCTCGGGCTCGACAGCATTACGCGGCAGGCGTCGCAGCAGTCGGGCGGCGACCGCGTGTTCATCGAGCAGCGCGGCACCGGCATCGCCAATCCGCGCCTCGCTTGCGGCGTTCAGAACGACGGGGAAACGGACGAAGCCTACGTGCGCCGTTGCAACGCTGCCTGGGCCGCGCGCGCGGTCGACGTGTCGGCGTTCAACACGCGAGAGCTCGCGGGCGACGTCGACACGCTCCGCCAAGCGCTCGGCTACGAGAAGATCGTGCTCATCGGCGTGTCGTACGGGACGGGCTGGGCGCAAGAGGTCCTGCGTCGCTACGGTGAACACCTGCACGCGGTGGTGCTCGACTCGGTGGTCTCACCGCAATCACCACCGCTCGGCGAGACCGCGATCGCGATCGACGAGGCGTTCACCGCGCTCTTCCAAGCCTGCGCCGCCGACGCGACTTGCAAGACGCGCTTTGGCGGTCTCGAAGCGAAGATGCTCGAGACCTTGGCGCTGCTCACCGCGACGCCGCTCGAGGTCAAAGGCAAGGAGCCGTTCACCGCCGAGGTCTTCTTCAGCGCGGCGATGGCGTTGCTCAGCGCCGAGCCGAAGGTGGCGCCGCGCTTCATCGACGAGCTCCACACCGCCGCGAAGTCTGGATCGCTGCGGCTCTCCGACACCTTCGCGGCGCTGCTCGAGTCGAACGACGCGGCGACCTCCAGCCTCGCGTTCGGCCAGTACATGTCGGTCGCGTGCAGCGACAATCAATTCGTCGATCGCGCGAAGATCGACGCCGACGCCGCGCGCTTGCGCCCCGCCTTCCTCCCGCACGTCGGCGACGCCGGGCACATCCTCGCGCTCTGCGACCTGTGGAGCTTCCGCCGCCGGCCAGCCGAGGACTTCGCGATCGTCGCCAGCTCGGTGCCGGTGTTGCTCTTTGCCGGCGCGCTCGATCCACGCAC
This sequence comes from Deltaproteobacteria bacterium, assembly GCA_020848545.1. Taxonomy (GTDB): domain Bacteria; phylum Myxococcota; class JADLHZ01; order JADLHZ01; family JADLHZ01; genus JADLHZ01. The sequence goes on from JADLHZ010000090.1 coordinate 126,691, forward strand.
GCCGCCGCGCTGGGCGATGGAGGTGGGCCTCGGGCTGACGAAGGCGCAGCTCGTCGTCGTTCCGCACGCAGGCCACAACGTGCTCGGCTCGGGCCTCGACTGCGTGGCGGAAGCGATGGACGAGTTCTCGCGCACGCTGAAGCTCGCCGGCAAGCCGTGCGACGGGATTCCCTTCGTGGTCGACGCGCCAAGCCGCGCAGTCCAGCCGCTTCGCCTGCGCCAGCACGTGAGCGCGCCCGAGCTCATGCGTCTGCTGCGCGACTTCTAGTCGAAGGTGGCGTCGAGGCCGATCCACGCGCGCGGGCCGACGCGGCCGCCGGCGATAGACTCTCTGTACACGTGTGTCGCGTTCGGCCGCAGCGCGTGCGGGATGCGCAGGTCGAGCGCGTTCAGCACGTTCGCGGACAGGTGCCACGCGCCGGCGTCGTCGAGCTGATACGCCACCTTCGCGTTCAAGATGATCCGCGTCGGATACTGGACGGGCTGCGAATACACGTTGCCATAGTAGAAGACCTGCAGCGCCACGTTGAGGCGCGGGATCGGCTGGTAGTCGGCGGTGAGCCCGATGCGGTTCGTCAGCGGCGACGGCATGAACATATACGTCAGCGCGACACGCAGATTGTTGATCGGCTCGATCGCGAGCTTCAGCGACGCGCCCGGGATCCAGAAGCCGACGGCGTTGTAAAAGTAGAACGGCACCTTCAAGCGCGTGTCGGGCACCACGAAGAGCTGCTGGCCGGCGATCTCCTCGGTGACATCGCCGGCGGCCGCGAGCACCGGGATGATGTTGTCGAGCGTCCGCTCGAGCCACGCCTCGATGCGCATCGAGAACCACTTCACGCGGCCCATGTACGAGAGCGTGAACGAGTGCACGCGCTCGTTGCGCAGGTTCAGGTTGCCGACCACGATCGGCGTGCCGTCGCTCGCTGCCACGTAGAGCCCGCGCTCGACGGCCGTGGGCGTGCGAAACGCCGACGCGTACTCCAAGCGCAAGCTGTGACCGTCGTTGACCAGCCACACGATCGACGCGCGCGGCGAGAACGACAGGTAGCGAAACGCTTTGGTCGCCGCCATCTCGCGCGTGTCGACGCGGAGGCCGGCGTTGAACTGCCACGCGGGCAGCGGCCGGAACATGTCCTCGACGAAGAGGCCGGCGAGCAGCTGGCGTTGCCCGGCCTCCGCGAGCTGCACGGCGCTGTTCGTCGTCACGAAGATGCCGCGGGCTTGCGCGCCAACGGTCAAGCTGTTCCAGTAGAACGTGGGCAGCGTGTAAGCGATGCGGCCCTCGACGCTCGTCGTGTCCATGACGAAGGGGATGGTCTCGGTGCCGGCGTAAGTGCCCTCGAAGTCGATGCGGTTGTGCTTCACCCACACGTTCGCGCTCAGGCGATCGTCCTTGCCGGCGATCGCGTCACGCTCGATGATCAAGTTCGCGTAGTAGTCCTGCTGGCCCGCGTCGCTCACCTCGAAGAACATGTACGGGCTCTTCTTCATCGCCGCGCCGAGCTGCAGGCGCGTCTGCACCTTGCCGATGTCTTGCGCGAGGTCGAAGGTGAAGGCGCTCTGGCGCACCGGGGTGGCGACGACGAGCGGCATGTAGTTGCCCTGCGCGCCGCCGGTCTCCATGAAGGTGCCGCTGGCAGACAAACGAAAGCCGCCGCTCTGCCAGCCGTAACCGTAGGACGCGTGGCCTTGCGTCATGAGGCCGAAGCGCAGCGGCTGGTTGCGCGCGACGCCGGTGTTTCCAGAGGCAAAGCCGCCGTCGAACGCAAAGCCGAGCTCATGGCCTTTGCGCGTCGGCTTCTTGGTCACGATGTTGACGACGCCGGAGAACGCGTTCGCGCCGTAGAGCGTGGAGCTCGGGCCGAGCACCACCTCGATCTTCTCCACGTTCCTGCGATCGACTTGCGTGTAGTCGAAGTAGCCGATGGCGTCCGACGCGACCGCGCGACCGTCGACGAGCGTGAGCGACTGGTGCTCGGGGAACGATCCGATGAAGCGCAGGTTCGCCTCCCCTTGGCCCATGTTGTACTCGATGATGTTGATGCCGGGCACGAGGCGGAGCGCGTCGTAGAGCGTGAGCATCGGCTGCCGCTCGAGCGTCGCGCGATCGACGACCCACACGCTCGTCGGCGCTTCGCGCAAGCGCGTCTCGCGCACCGCGCCGGTCGAGACGGTCTGCTGCTCTTCGAAGATGTTGAAGACGTCGAACGACTCTTCGCTTGCCGGCGCGCTCGCAGGGTCGTCTCCGAAGAGGAGCGCGCAGAGGAGCACGGCGGTCATGCCCCGCATCAGTAGACCACTCGAGCGCGCCCCGCCAGATTTGACACCGTGGGGACCCTCGGCGAGGCTCCAGCGCCGTGCCGTGTGACATCGGATATCGCAGCGTCGCGCGGGCGACCGTGGAGAAGAAGACGCCCGCGGTGAAGGCGCCGCCAAAAAGGGTCGACGAGCCGCTGATCGTGCGCCTCGCCGCCGCCGATCCCGCGTTCGTCAGCTGGCTGCGCGAGCTCGATGCGAAGCCCTTGCTCGACACGCTGCAACAGGGCGGCGTGATCGATCTCTTGCGCATGGTGTGCGAGCTCCTCGACTACAACGTCGTCGTGTCGGAGAACGGCAAGATGCTCGAAGCCGAAAAGACGACGCACAGCGGCGAGCACCACGTGCACGAGTACCTCTGCGTCGTGGCCAAAGGTGACGCGCTGGAGGTGCGCTTCGAGCACTTCGCTTCGGACGATGCGCTCGCCGTGGAGCAGGCGCGCTTCTTGGCGCTGGCGCAGAAGCTCGGCCTGACGCTGCGCCTCTCCGGCGAGAAGCGCGCAGGCCAGAAGATCCCGAAGGGCGCCGTGCATCCGCACCTGCACAAGAACCGAGGCAAGTCGTGAGCGACCTGCCCGCCTGGTTCGAGCGCGAGCTGATGCCGGCGTTCAAGGCGAACGTCGCCTCGGTGTTCTTGCTCCACGGCGACGTCGCCGGCCTCTTCGCCAACCCTGACGAGGCACCGCCGTACGTCACGCTCGACGGCTTCTTCGAGCGCATCTTCGACACCGGCGAGATCGTCGTGTTCTACGATCTAGCGTCGGGCCTGACCTTCTTGCGGCCGGAGATGGAGCGCGCGCTGCTCGCCTTGCAAGATGGCGATCCCATCGCGGCTGCGAAGGCCGGGCTCGCGCAGCGCCGTGGGGCGCCGAAGGATCCCGAGACGGCGTTGCCGCTGATCGAGAAGGCGCTGCGGGCCAAGAGCTCGGTCGCGGTGATCATCGCGTCCGCGCACTTCGTGGCGCCCGCGGTCAGCGCCGCCTTTCCGCTGCCGCAGAACGAGCGCGCGAACATCCAGCGCCTGCTCAACTGGGCGCACGACGACGACCTGCGCAAGAAGAAGAACATGGTCGTCCTCGTGACGGACCAAGCGGCGAAGGTGTCGAGCGAGCTGCGCCTCTCCGCCGGCGGCATCCCGACGATCTTCATCCCGAAGCCGAGCGAGGCCGAGCGCACCGCGTTCCTCCAAGCAGCGCAGGCCACGAACATTCCGCTCCTCGCGCGCGCGAGCCAAGGCCTCTCGTTGAAGCAGCTGCAAGACGTGCTCGCGCAGAGCGGCGGCACCTTGGACGAAGCGTCGCTGAAGCGAAAGAAGCGCGAGATCCTGAACGTCGAGTACGGCGACGTCATGGAGCTCGTCGAGCCCGCGCGCGGCCTCGCTGACATCGGCGGCTCTGCGCACATCAAGGCGTACTTCCAAGAGGTGCTCTCTGGCATTCGCGGCGGCGACGCGCGCCTGGTGCCGATGGGCGTGACGCTGATGGGCCCGCCAGGCACCGGCAAGACCGCCATCGTCGAAGCGTTGGCGAAGGAGGCCGGCTTCAACTTCGTGAAGACGAAGAACGTGCGCTCGATGTGGGTGGGAGAGTCCGAGGCGCGCATGGAGAAGCTGCTCTACGGCTTGAAGTCGCTGGCGCCGGTCGTGGTGATGAACGACGAGGCCGATCTCGCCGAGGGCGGGCGTGACAGCGTGCGCGGCGACTCCGGGGTCTCCGAGCGCCTGATGAAGATGTGGATGGAGTTGCTCTCGGATCCGAAGATCCGCGGGCAAATCATCGTCATCAACTGCACGAACCGGCCGGATCGCATCGACGCCGCGTTGAAGCGCAGCGGCCGGAGCGACGAGCGCATCTTGATGGCGATGCCGTCACTGGAAGAGCGGGCGGCGATCTTCTCGGTGCAGATGCGCCGCCACGCGATCCCGAGCGGGGTCACCGACTTTGCGCCGTTTGCGCGCGCCACCGACGGCTTGTCCGGCGCCGACATCGAGCGCCTCGTGCTCTCGGCGTTTCGGCTCGCCAAAGGAACGGCAGTGACGGCGCAGACGCTCGACGCCGCGATCAAAGACTTCATCCCGAGCGCGAGCCAAGCCGAGATCGACGCGATGACCATCGCCGGGCTCGCCGAGTCGTCGTCGCGGCGCTTGCTGCCGGAGAATACGCAGGAGATCGTCGACGCCATCGCGGCGCGCGGGCTCGTCGACGACCTCGAAGCCACGCTCTCGCAGCTCGCGGTGCGCAACATCATCACGGTGGCGAAGACGCTGCCGTCGAACGAAGGGAATTGAGCATGGGTGGCGGCGGCAGTTACTACGATCGCGACGTACAAGACGGCTACAACCGCGGCACCGACGGCTTCTCGCAGGACGCCGCCGAGAAGATGGGCCGGCGCGCCGCCGATCCCGGCCTCTTGCCGAAGGATCGCCGCCTCGAGTGCGCGGCGAAGTGCCCGGTGGTTTACGCCTTCGACGTCACCGGCTCGATGGGCAACTTGCCGCGGATCATCTACGACAAGATGCCGATGATCGCCGGGCAGATCGCCGAGTGCGGCTACCTGCGCGACCCCGAGCTGAGCCTGGCCGCGATCGGCGACATCTTGTCGGACCAAGCGCCGATCCAAGTCGCCGAGTTCTCGTTGATCCGAAAGCTCGACGATTGGCTGCAACGCATCTGGCTCGAAGGCAACGGCGGCGGCCAGGCGCAGGAGTCCTACGAATACACGGCGTACTACTACGCGCGCATGTGCGACCTGAAGAACGCCGACGCGCCCTTCTTCATGATCACCGGCGACGAAGGCTTTCGCGACACGCTCTACGGCAGCGATCTCTCACGCCACTTCGGCGGCAAGCACCAAAACACCGAAGCGCAAGACATCTGGGACGAGCTCAAGCAAAAGTTCAAAGGCAACGTCTTCATCATCCGCCGGCCGTACCAGAGCGGCGACAACGACAAGATCCAAGCGCAGTGGGAGAAGGCGCTCGGCAAAGACTACGTCGTGCCGCTGACCAGCGACCAAGCGATCGCCGACATCACGCTCGGCGTCTTCGCCCTGATGACCGGCTCGCGCACGCTCGACGAGTACTTGGACGACTTGAAGACGAAGCGCGCGGTGGCGCAGTCCGACGAGCGCGTGGCGGAGGTGCGGACGGCGCTCGCGCGCGTGGCGGCGTTGAAGCCGGGCGGCGGCGCGGGCTCGCCGGCGGCGCCCGAGCCGAAGAAAAAGGGCCGCGTCTTTTGAGAGTCGCCGTCATCGCCACCTTGCCGCCGCACGTGGACCACCGCCGCGCGATCATCGAGCATCCGCGGGTCGACGCGCTGCGCTTCAACACCATCTCGCCGCTGGCGGTGTCGCGCGCGGAGACTTTGCAACGGCTGCAGCGCGAGTGCGCCGGCAAGAAGCTGTGGATCGATCTCAAGGGGCGGCAGCTGCGCATCACGAAGTTCGCGTACTTGCCCCACGCGTACGTGTCGCTCAGCCATCGCATCGCGGTGGATCTTCCGTGCGACATTCACTTTCGTGACGGCGTCTCGCGCGTCGTCGAGATCGTCGGCGGCGACAAGTTGATCCTCAATCGGCGCCCTCTGCGCGTCGTCGGCGAAGGCGAGCCGGTGAACATCGTGCACCCTTCGCTGCGCATCGAGGGCGTGCTGACCGACGGCGATCGCGAGTACATCGAAGCGGCGGTCGCGCTCGGCTTGCACGACTACATGCTCTCGTTCGCCGAAGACGCGGGCGATCTCGCGGCCGTGCGCGCGGGCGATCCTGCGGCCGTGATCGTGGCGAAGATCGAGTCGCGGCGCGGGCTCGCGTTTTGTTCTCGCGCCGGCGTGCGTCTGATGGCGGCGCGCGACGATCTCTACGTGCATTTGGCCGAGACGCCGAAGGAGTACGTGCCGGCGCTCGCGGAGATCGCGCGCATCGACCCGAGCGCGATCGTCGCCTCGCGGATCCTGGAGTCGCTCGAGCACGCTTCCGTTCCGTCTGCGCAAGACATCGCCGACGTCGAGCTGATGCTGCGGCTCGGCTATCGCACGTTCATGCTCAGCGACACGCTGTGCTTCCACGAAGAGTCGTTCCGGGCCGCGATGGCGGTGCTCGAAGCGCTCGCGTGATCGTCTGCGGCCTCGGCTTTGGCGACGAGGGCAAGGGCGCGATCGTCGACGCCGTCGTGCGTCGCAGCGGCGCGCGCGCGGTCGTGCGCTTCAACGGCGGACCGCAGGCGGGGCACAACGTGGTCACCGATGACGGCCGCTGGCATTGCTTCGCGCAGCTCGGCGCCGGCAGCTTCGCAGGCGCCGAGACGTGGCTCGCCTCCGGCATGCTCGTCGAGCTCGAAGCGCTCACGGTCGAGGCCGAGGTCTTCGCGGCGAAGGCCAGCGCCGCTCGCGTCACGATCGACCCCGAGTGCACGCTGGTGACGCCGATGCACAAGCTCGTGGGGCAGCTGCGCGAGCTCTCGGCGCCGAGGGGCTCGTGCGGCATGGGCGTGGGCGAAGCCGTGCAGTGGCGCGAGCGCGGCGTGTTCGTGCGCGCGGGCGACGTCTCCGTTGCCGGCCTCGAACGTTTGCGCACGCAAGCGTTCACGCTCGCCGAGCCGCTGGCGACGACGGAGGAAGGGCGGGCGGTGGTGGCGTACTTTCGCGAACGCTGCGATCCGCGCGCGCTCTTCGCTCGCTATCGTGAGGTGCTCGCAGGCGTGTGCATCGCGGGCGTCGGCGGAGCGATCGCGGCCGCGCCTGGACCCGTCGTGTTCGAGGGCGCCCAAGGTGCCCTGCTCGACCGCACCCGCGGCTTCGTCCCGCACGTCACCCCGTCGCGCACGACCGCCGACGCCGCCAACGCTCCCGGTCCGTTTCGGCTCGGCGTCTTGCGGGCGTACGGCCATCGGCACGGCGCCGGACCGTTTCCGACCGAGGACGTGACGCTGAGCGCCCCGCTGGCCGACATATATAATGTGGAGAACCGCTGGCAGGGCGCGTTCCGGCTCGGGTGGCTCGACCTCGTGATGCTGCGCTACGGCCTGACGCTGAGCCCCGTCGGCGCGCTCGCGGTCACCGGGCTCGACCGCTTGCGTGGCTTCTCGGAGCTGCGCCTGTGCAGCGCCTACGTCTATGAGGGCGATCTGGCTGTCCTTGAAGGGCTCGTCACCTTCGAAGGGCTCGGTCCAGGCCGCGCGCGGGTGACGGCGATCCATGTTCCGGGCGACTTGGATCGCGCCCGTGCGTTGACCCGCATCCTCTTCGCCTGCCGGCCGCTCGAATGGCTCGTTGTCCCCGGCTTCACCGAGGCCATCGGCGCGGTCAGACGCCTCAGCGACCTGCCGGCGAACGCCCGCCGCTACTTGGATGAAATCGAGCGCGCCCTCGCGACCCCGGTCGCCATCGTGTCGGTCGGGCCCACGGGCGGCGCCAAGATCGTCACCGCCAACGCTCCCCGGTCCCTTTTCGGACCTTGACGCTCCCCGGTCCCTTTTCGTTTAGCGCTCCCCGGTCCCTTTTCGCGGGGCGATCAGGGCACCGGGGCGGGCGGGTCGCGATGGAACGCAGCCTCGTAGCCTGTGCGGATCGCGGCGCGATCGCCGACCAGGGAGAGGACGGTGCGCGCCCGGCAGGCGGTGAGCGTGGCTTCGATGTCGGCGGGCGTCAGCGCGATGATCGCGGACGCCGCGTCGTCGACCTCCGAGAGCTGACCGCCGCGCGCCCAAACCGCCGCCGTCAACGCCGCGAGCCCGCTGGAGCTCGCGCCGCGAAAGGGCAGCGTGCGGAGCAAGCGCCACTTCGCGTCGGAGAGCACGTCGGCAGAGACGCGCTCCGTTCGCCACACGGAGAGCAGCGAGCCGAGCGCGGCAGCGAGCTCAGCGCTGCGCACGTTGGTCTCGGCCTCGATGAGCCCGATCCCGCCGCGCAAGAGCTGCGCCCCCGCGCTCACGTCATACGCCGCGCCTTCGCGTTGCCGCACGCGGCTCTTCGCTTCGCCCGCCAGCACCGCGCGGACGACCTCGAGCGCAAAGACCCCGCCGAGTGCCGGGAACGCGCAGCCGAGCCGCACTTGCACCTGGCGCGCGCCGTCGTCGTAGGCGATCACGGCATCCGCGGCGGCATCGAGGGGCGTCTCGGCCAACGGCGGCGGCACCGGCAGCGCCGCGCCCTTCGGCCAACGCGAAAACGCCAGCCGCGCCCGCGCCAACGCCGCTTCACCGTCCACGTCACCGGCGATGACCAGCAGTGCGTTGCCGCCGACGCGCGAAGTCTCGAGCCAAGCACGGATCGCCTTCCTGTTCCCGTCGTCGAGCTTCGCTTCGCGCAACGCAGCGCTGGCTGAAAAGGGATGCGCGCCGAACAAGCGCCGCTCGAACGCCGCGCGGGCCTGCTCCCGCGGCTTCCCGAAGCGCGCCCTGAGCTGCGTCGTCGCCGCCTCGACCCACGTCGTCGGCCACTCGTCCGGCGTCGCCGCACCGAGCTCGGCGATCGCATCGAGCATCCAGCCGAGGTTCGACGGCGGCGTGCGATAGGTCTCGAGGTCGGCGTGGCGATCCTTGTGCGCATCGGCCACGTAAGTGAAGTGCATCTCCCCGCGCGCGATGTACCGTCGCGCCCAGGGCGCGAGCGCCGCCGCGACGGGCGGGCCAGAGTCGCCGCCGTGAAACGCCATCTTCACCGTGACGACCGGCACGCCGCGCCGTGGAAGCACGACGATCTGCAAGCCGTTTTCCAGCGTCTCCTCGCGGCGCCCGGCGAGCACCGCCGTCGCGCGCAGGCCGCGAAGCTCAGCGTCGGTGCGCGGTCTCGATCCGTTCGCGACGTCGATCAGCGGGCGTTGTACCGCCGGCGCCGCCGCCTTTGCCCCGCCCGCCGGCTCGACGAGCGCCACGTGCGCGTCGCTCGCGCGAAGATAAGGCCGCACGCGATCGAACGCCGCGTCGACATCGAGCCCGGCGTACGTCCGCAGCTCCGAGAACAAGTAGCCGGGGTCGCCGGTCCACGCTGCCAGCTGGGCCACCGCGACGGCGCGATGGTCCGGCGCGTCGACGTTGAAGATGTTCCGCGCCGCGTATTCATTGCGGATGATCTTCGCCGCGCGCAGCCGGCGCCGATCCGGGTTCGTCACCGACTCCATCACGACGGCGATCTGCCGCGCCGTCGCCACCGGCTCGACGCCGCGATAGAGCTGTGCGCGCACGACGATCGCGCCGGCCTCTTTGCCCGACACATGCATCGCATCGACGGCGGCGACGTCCGGGTTGCGCGCCACGAAGAACGCATCGTTGAAACGCCACTCGGAGAGATACGCCGCGAAGTCAGCGGCGACGTCGTCGGGCCCGATGCCGCCCGGCAAAGCCCACGCGAGCCACAGCTCCGGCGCCGGAATGTGGGCTTCGTGCCGCGTCATCTCGCTCGGCGGGGCCAGCGCGATCTCTCTGCGCACAGCGCCGTCCTTCTGCCGAACGACGGGTCGCGTCTTGTCGCCCGCGAGCCGCGCCGGCACCAGGCCGAGGAGCGCGTCGCTCTCACGATCCGAGATGTCGCCGCTCAGCATCAGCGTGAGCTTCTCCGGCACGTAGTGCTTCGCGACGAAGGCGCGCACATCGGCCAGCGTGATCGTCGCGACGCTCTCGAGCGTGCCGCCCGGACCGTGACGGTACGGGTGCCCGCGCGGAAACACCTGCAAGAGCAGCGGCGGAAAAAAGCGCAGCGTGTCCGAGCTCTCGGTGCGCAAGAGAAGCTCGTTCGACACGACCGCGATCTCGCGCCGGAGCATCGCGTCGTCCACACCGGCGAGCGGATCGAGCATGCGCGAGAGCTCGAACGCCGTGAGCTCGGCGATCGCCGCCTTCGCTGCGTAGGCGTGATAGACGGTGCTGTCGAAGTCGGTGAAGCCGTTGAGCGAGCCGACGCCGAGATCAGCCAAGTGGTTGAACGCTTCCACCTTGCCATCGTGCTTCGCGGCGAACACCAAGTGCTCGACGAGGTGCGCGAGCCCCTCTCTCCCGGGCGGATCCTGGGCCGAGCCGGCGGCGACCACCCACACGACGCCAGCGATCGGCGCGCGGTGATCTTCTTCGAGCAAGATCTGCAGCCCACTCGGCAGCGTGGCCGAGAACAACGGGAAGCTGTAGTCCTCGGGCCGCGCCGCCGGCTGCAGATCGCAACCGAGAAGCGCACAAGCCCAGAGCGCCGCGAACGTCCTCACCCCTTGCATCGATCTTCCCGCGCGGAGATGGCTATGCCATGTCGCCAGCCATCGAAGCCTACGTCACTCTTTCACAGCAAAAGCTCGCCGAAGCCAAGCGCTTGCTCGAAACGATCACGAACGCAAACGGTCCGCGCACGCTCGCGACGACGGTCGTGCCGGCGAACGACATCGCGATCGCCCTCGACGCCGTCATGGCCCGCGCGAGCCTCTTTCAGAGCGTGCACCCTGACCAAGGCATGCGCGAAGCCGCGGAGAAGATCGAGCAGGAGGCCTCGCGCTTCGCCACCGAGCTCGGCTTGAACCGCGCTTTTTACGACGCCGTCTTCGCCGTCGACGCGGCGACGCTCGACCGCGAGGGCAAGCGCTGGCGGGATCACACGCTGCGCGACTTTCGCAGGAGCGGCGTCGACAAGGACGAGGCGACCCGCGACGAGATCAAGCGCATCAACGAAGCGCTCGTGCAGGTGAGCCAAGACTTCGCGCGCAACATCCGCGAAGACGTGCGCCAGTTGGCGTTGAAGTCCGTGCACGATCTGCGGGGCCTTCCGCCCGACTACGTCGCGGCGCACAAAGACAAGCTCGCGATCACCACCGACTCGCCCGACTACGTCCCGTTCATGACCTACGCCGACGACAGCGCCCTGCGCCGCGATCTCTACACGATCTACCGCCAGCGCGCGCATCCGAAGAACTTGGCCGTGCTGCAGGCGATGCTCGAGCACCGCCACCGCCTCGCGCGCTTGCTCGGCTACGAAAACTTCGCCGACTACGTCACCGAGACGCGCATGATCCGCTCGGGCACAGCGGCGCAGGCGTTCGTCGATCGCGTGAGCACGCTCGCCGAAGCGCAGATGAAGAAGGACTACGCGACGCTGCTCGAACGCAAGCGGAAGGACGAGCCCGGCGCGACGATCGTCAACGAGTGGGAGCGCGGCTACTTGGAAGAAAAAGTGAAGCGCGAGCGCTTCGACTTCAGCGCGCAGGCCGTGCGCCCGTACTTCGCGTACCCCGCCGTCAAGCGCGGCGTGCTCGACACCGTGGCCAGGCTCTTTGGCGTGCGCTTCGTCGCTGCCGAGGCCGAGGTCTGGCACCCGAGCGTCGAGGTCTACGACGTGATCAAAGACGACGCGCCGATCGGCCGCTTCATGCTCGACATGCATCCGAGGAAGGACAAGTACAAGCACGCCGCGCAGTTCACTTGGCAGAGCGGCATCAAGGATCGGCAGCTGCCGATCGGCGTGCTGGTCTGCAACTTTCCGCAAGACGCGCCGGCGCTCATGGAGCACAAGGACGTCGTCACCTTCTTCCATGAATTCGGCCACCTGATGCACCACATCTTCGGCGGGGCTCAACGCTACGCGCGCTTCTCCGGCGTGGCGACCGAGTGGGACTTCGTCGAAGCGCCGTCGCAGATGCTCGAAGAGTGGGCATGGGACTACGAGGTGCTCGAGACCTTCGCCAAGCACCACGAGACCGGCCAGCCGATCCCGAAGGAGCTCGTGCAACGCATGCGCGCCGCGGACGAATTCGCCAAGGGCATCCAAGCGCGCGTGCAGATGTTCTACGCGGCCGTGTCGCTCGCGTTCTACTCGCGCGATCCCAAGACGCTCGACACGACGGCCATCCTCACCGAGCTGCAGAAGAAGTACAGCCCGTTTCAGCACGTGGCCGGCACCTTCTTTCACCTGAGCTTCGGCCACCTCGACGGCTACTCGGCGGGCTACTACACGTACATGTGGTCGCTGGTCATCGCGAAGGATCTCCTGAGCAAGTTCGAAGCGCGCGGCTTGATGGACGCTGCCACTGCGACCGCCTACCGCGACGGCGTGCTCGCCAAAGGCGGCGGCGAGGACGCGAGCGCCATCGTCGAGCGCTTCCTCGGCCGGCCCTACTCCTTCGAAGCATTCGAAGCCTGGCTGCGGCGCGCGGCCTAGGGCTCGAAAGTATCGCCGGCGGCTCTGTCCATTTCGTCGGCGCGCTGCTAGGAAGCGCCGGCCATGGCGGCGATCACTTACAAGGACGCAGGGGTCGACATCGAACGCGGCGACGCGCTCGTCGATCGCATCACGGGCTTCGCGAAGCGGACGCATCGGCCGGGGGTGCTCGCCGGGATCGGCGGCTTCGGCGCGCTGTTTTCGCTGAAGGAGCTTGGTCGCTTCGAGGATCCGGTGTTGGTCACCGGCTGCGACGGCGTCGGCACCAAGCTCAAGCTCGCCTTCATGGCCAACGCGCACAAGACCGTGGGCATCGACCTCGTCGCGATGAGCGTCAACGACATCCTCTGCCAAGGCGCCGACCCGCTCTTCTTCCTCGACTACTTCGCCACCGGCAAGCTCGACGTCGAGCAAGCCGCGGCCGTCGTCGAGGGCATCGCTGAAGGCTGCATGCAAGCCGGCTGCGCGCTGGTCGGCGGCGAGACGGCCGAGCTGCCCGGCTTCTACGCGAGCGGCGAGTACGACCTCGCGGGCTTCGCCGTTGGCGTCGTCGAGAAGAAGGCGATCCTGCCGCGGCCCGACGTCGTTCCGGGCGACATCGTGCTCGGCCTGCCGTCGAGCGGCCTGCACTCGAACGGTTATTCTTTGGCGCGCAAGCTCGTCTTCGACGTGCTAGGCCTCAGCATCGACGGCGATTTGCCGCAGAACGTCGGCAAGGTGAAGGACGTGCTGATGACGCCGACGCGCATCTACGTGAAGCCGGTGCTCGAAGCGGTGAAGCGATCGAGCGTCAAAGCGATCGCGCACATCACCGGCGGCGGCCTCATCGAGAACGTGCCGCGCGTGCTGCCGCCGAATACGAAGGCCGTGCTCAGCCCTGTCGCGTGGCCGATGCCCAAGCTCTTCAGCGTGCTGCAAGCGGCCTCCGGCGCGGCGCCGGCCGAGATGTTTCGCACCTTCAACATGGGCATCGGGCTCGTGCTCGTCGTCGCAGAAGCCCACGCCGCCGAAGTCGAGCGCGTCCTGAAAGCGGAAGGCGAGACGGTCTATCGCCTCGGGCAAGTCGAAGCCGGGATCGGTGAGCCAGTGTGCATCCTCAGCGGTGTGAATGGATGAAGCGCCTCGGCGTGCTCATCTCCGGCAAAGGCTCGAACCTGCGCGCTGTCCTCGAGAAGAAGCCGCGCGGCGTCGAGGTCGCGTGCGTCATCTCGAACGTGCCAGGCGTGCTCGGCCTCGAAGTCGCGCGCACGCACGGGGTCGAGACGCACGTCATTCGCCATCAAGACTCGCCTTCGCGTGAAGCGTTCGACGCCACGATCGTCAAGCTGCTCGAAGCTTCACGCGTCGACTTCGTCTTGCTCGCGGGCTTCATGCGCCTGTTGACGCCGGTGTTTCTGAACGCGTTCTCGCGCCGCGTGATCAACGTGCACCCTTCGCTCTTGCCGGCGTTTCCCGGCGCCCACGCGGTGCGCGATGCGCTGCTATACGGCGTCAAGGTCACGGGGGCCACGGTGCACTTCGTCGACGAGGGCACCGACACCGGGCCGATCATCTTGCAGCGCGCGGTGCCGATCGAAGACGGCGACGACGAAGCGGCGCTGCACGCGCGGGTGCAGAAGATCGAGCACGAGATCGTCCCGCTCGCGGTCGAGCTGTGGGCGTCGGGCCGGCTGGCGCTCGACGGCCGGCGGGTGCGGGCGCATGGCTGAGCACTTCGACGTCTGCGTGCTCGGCGGGCAGCCCGCGGGGTTCCTCACCGCCGCGCTCTTGGCCAAGCGAAAGAAGCGCGTCGTGCTCATCGATCACGGCGAAGGCTTCGACCAGTACAAGCAGGGCGGCGTCGCCTATCCGCTCTTGCCGCAGCCGCTCGTCGGCCTGCGCGGCTTTCGCGCCGCCGATCGCGTGCTCGAGGAGCTCGGCGCGCAGATCGATCTGCCGCGCCGCTACATCGAGTCGAAGCCGAGCCTGCAAGCGATCTTCGCGCGCCACCGTTTGGACCTCGACGGCACCAACGACGAGATCGTGGCGGAGGCGCGCCGCGAGTTCGGCGACGAAGCGGGCAAGCTGAAGAACGCGCTCTCGTGCATCGACGCCACCGCCGCCGAGCTCGAGAGCACCTTGGAGGCCGAGCGGGCGCTGCCGCTGCCGTCTTGGTGGGGCCGCTTCTTCCAAGGCCGCCGCCTCTCCGGAAAGAGCACCTCGCTGCGCACGCCCGCATCGAAGAGCGCGATCTTCGACGACTTGCCCAGTGAGCATCCGCTCGGCGAAACGCTGGTCGAAGCCGCGCGCTTCGCCACGCACCTGGACGCCGGGGACTTGCCGCGCTCGGTGCTCGCGTTGCTCTCGCAGCGCGCGCTCTCTGGCAGCGTGCGCCTCGACGGAAACGGCGGCAGTTATTTGGACGTCCTCGCGCAGCTCGTAACCCAAGCCGGCGGCACCGTGCGGCGCGCCACCCTCGTCGACGAGCTGGCGTCGGATCCGAAGCGCATCACCGCCGTCGAGACCAGCGGCGCGACGCGCTTCGCGTTCAAGGCCGACTTCTTCGTCACCGCGCTCTACAGCCACGAGCTCTGGCAGAGCCTGCCGCGATCCCGCGCGCTCTCTCGCTTCATCGAAGAGAACGCGCAGCTCAGGGTGCGCGCCAAGATGTACTTTCACCACCTGCTCGTGAAGGAAGAGGGCTTGCCCGTCGCGCTCGGCGACAACTTGCTCTTGCTGAACGGCCGCCGCGCGACCCGAGATGGCGAGAACGCAGACAGCGCGGTGTGGGTGACCGTTCGCCGCCAGCACACCAAAGAGCACGCCCTCATCAGCGCCGCCATCGAGGTGAAGGACAGTGAGGCCACGTCACTGCCGGAGCAGCTCGCCACGCAGAGGAGGCGCGTCAGGAAGCAGCTCGAGCGAATGATGCCGTTTCTGTCGCCCTTCGTCGTCGCCGAGAGCTCGCCGATGGCGCAGAGCGATTGGGACTCGCAGGAGCAAGGCGCGCGCAAGCTCGATCCGTGGCAGTTGCACCCGCGCTACGAGCCGATGGCCGACGCGTGGCTAGGCGTGACCGGGTTGCCGTTTCATACGCCGTTCAAGAATCTGTTCCGCGTCGGGAGGGAGACGCTGCCGGGGCTCGGAGCGATCGGGGACTTCGTGAGCGCGCGGATGGCGGCGGAGGCGATCCTGATGCAGATGAAGGCGTAGGTGTCCCTCGCCCGCGCCCTCGCCGATCTCCGCCGCCGGCTTCCTTGGCGCGACAAGATCACCCTCGCCTTCCGCCGCACCCGACGCGTCACCGACACGACGAACCACCGCGCCCCCGACTGCGCCCGCTGCACCGATCACTGCTGCAAAGCGCCGCACGACGTGGCGCTGCGGCTCGACGACGTCGCGCGCTTGATCGACGCGGGCCACAGACACGCGATCACGGAAGAACAAACGCTGAAAAAGAACTCCGACGGCACCTGCGTCTTCCTCGACGCCAACATCCGCTGCACGATCTACGACGATCGCCCACTCGTCTGCCGCCGCTTCCCCTACTTCGTCGATGACCGAACGACGCTCCGCTACGCGAGTACTTGCCGCTCCCACACGGAAAACGCCGCGGCCGCCAGCGATCACAAAGCGGCCGCCATCGCGAGCTACAACGCGCGCGTCGACGATCTCGTGCTCATTCGGCGTAGAACGAAAGATCTCAGCGAGCTCGGCCTCATCGCGCCGTCATCGAAAGATCGCTTCGAAGCTGCCCGCAGGCGCTAACCCCGAACGACGAGGCCGCCGGTGTGATCGATCACTCCGGCACCGCCAGCGAGAACGCGACGGTCTCTTTCATCTTCATGCGTGGGTTCTTCAGCTCGAACACGAGCGACCGGGCCATCATCGTGCCGTGGCAGCACACGTTCGCGCGGCGCTCGATGACGCTGAAGATCGACGGGCGCTGCTCGTTCTGCGAGAAGTTGACCATGCCGGCGCGGCCCATCGCCTTCAGCTTCGCTTTGTCGAAGGTGCCGACGAACTGGTAGTCGCGCTGCTGCCGCGCGATCTCTTCGATGTGCACGTCCTGCGCGTCACCGTCGACCTTGCACCACGGCTCCAGGCGATCGATCGGCTCGTCGAAGCCGACGAACGTCCGCAAGATGACGTCCATGCACACGGCGCCGTCCGCGCTCGCCATCAGCGTGGCTTCGTCGAGGACGATGTCGTGCGGCAATTCGGGCGGCACCATCTCTTTGTGGCCACCGAAGTACGCGGTGGCCTTCGCGCGCGGCGAACCGAGATCCTTCGGCTCGACCGAGAAGTAGCGGGCCTTGCCGGCGCACGCCGCGAAGATCAAACATCCCAGGGCAATCGATCGCACCATGCTAACCACCTTGTCCGCGAGCGCAGACGTCGAGCTCCATCTGGTACGCCGCCGCGCACTGCGACGACGCCTTGTTCGCCTGAATCGATCCGACGATCGAGTTCGCCACGTTCATCTGCCACGGGGCGAAGCGCCACTTGCGCGCCTGCGCCCCCTGCTGCGCTGCGCCGATCGTACATTGGTCGTAGCGCACGCGGGCGAGCGATTGGCACGTCGGCTTCATTTCCGCCACGCAAATCATCGCGCTCGTGCCGGAGCAGCGCGCGTAGCGGCCGCACCCTTCGGCGATGAAGTCGCTGCCCTGCGGCACGAGCGTCGTCTCCGAGATGGTGCAGCCAAAGCCCTCCATGAAGCTCTGGCGCGCGGCGACGATACGCGCCTGGCGGGCCTGCTCGGCTTCCTCGGCGGTCAGAAACGGCGTGCAGAACCCGCCGCGGCCGCAGAACGCGTGCTTGCCGCAGCCATGCACTTCGTAGCCGCCGGAGCGCTCGTAGGCGGTGATCGCCTCCTGACACTGCGTCTGGTGGGCGAAGCGCACGCCGGCTTCTTCGCCAGTCAACGCCGCCGCGCACGCGCCCATGCACCCGAAGAGAACGAATAGGATCGATTTCGTGGTCACTCGCCGATAACCCCGTCCGCAGACGCCATGTGCAAAGTTTTTCGTTGACGAAGATGTAAAGAAACCGCTACCCGCCCCGCCCGGAATGGCAGAGGGCGACAAGAGCGCAGACCTTTACCGGCGTTACGCGCCGGCGATCTACGCCCGCTGCCGGCGCCTCGTCGGCAACGCCGCGCAGGCCGA
Source organism: Deltaproteobacteria bacterium (assembly GCA_020848545.1). Classification (GTDB taxonomy): domain Bacteria; phylum Myxococcota; class JADLHZ01; order JADLHZ01; family JADLHZ01; genus JADLHZ01. Next base: position 144,287 of record JADLHZ010000090.1, read on the forward strand.
GGACCTCTGCCAAGAGACCTTCATCCGCGTGTTGAAGCACCTCTCGCGCAGCCCGAATGACGACGAAGTCTTGCGCTGGATCTATCGGATCGCGACCAACCTCTGCTTCAACTTCTTGCGCGACAACAAACGTCATCTTCAAGCCGACGCGCTCCTCGCCGTTGAAAACTGCGTCCGGCCGATGGACCTCCTGCACGACAAAGACCGCACGCGCCCGCTCTTTCTTTCGCTCCCGGAAAAACTGCGCGAACCGGCGTGGCTCTATTATGTCGACGGCCTCGAGCAAAGAGACGTCTGTGAGGTCCTCGACATCTCGCGCCGCACCCTTGGCTATCGCCTGGCCGAGTTCACGACCATCGCCAAAGCGTTTTACGAAAAAGAGATCGGCGTCCTTGCACATCCGGCCCGCCTTTCGGGTTGAGAGGGCGTGACCCAGCTCCAACCTGAACCCAGCCACCTGAGCGCGCTCGACCTCGATCGCCTCATCCTCGGCCGCAGCGGGCATCCGCACTTGGACGCCTGCGACGCCTGCCGCTCGCGCCGCGACGCGCTGCAAGACCTGCAAGCGGCCTTCATCGACACCCGCGCGTTGCACCGCGGCCTGCAGCGGATGGAAGCGCGGCGTGCGAAGCCGGCTCAACGGTGGGCCTGGCTGCTCGCACCGATGGCCGCCGCCTGCGCGCTCCTCCTTTATATGCAGCAGCGCGGGTCTGGGACGGACGACCTCCTCGTGAAGGGCGACGCCGTCGCTTCGATGTACGTCTATCGCGGCGACACCTGGCAGCCGGTGAGCAAGGGCCAAGCGCTGAAGGCCGGCGAAGGCGTGCGCGTGCAGCTGCACCTGCAAGGCGGCGAAGCCTACGCGCTCATCGCCGAGAACGCCGAATCCGCGCTGCTCCCGTTCGGCGGCCGCGCGGCGACGGCGGTTCAAAAAGAAGCGTCCGACGCGCTCTTCGTGCTCGACGACGCCGAAGGCAACGAGCGCTGGCTCGTCGTGCTCTCGGCCGAGCAAGTGACGCTCGCGCAGAGCAAGGCGGCGTTCACGTCGCTCGCCGCCTGTCCGAAGGGCGCGCGCTGCACCTGGCTCGAGTTCACCAAAGCTGCGAACGCGGGAGAGAAGAAGTGAAAGCGCTCATCGTTCTCCTCGTTGCTCTCACGACCGTCACCGCCCACGCCGCGCCTCGCCGCTTCGCCGTCGTCGTCGGCGCGAACCACGGCGGCACTGGCCGCAGCGTGCTCCGCTTCGCCGAGTCCGACGCGCAGAAGATCTACGCCACGCTCACCGAGGTCACCGGGGTCGACTACGACGACGCGATCTTCCTGCGCTCGCCGCGGCCGTCCGAGATCAGCGACGCCTTCGTGCGCATGAAGGAGCGCATCGCCGCGCACAAGAAGGCGTCGAAGGACCCGGCGATGTTCGTGTTCTACTACTCCGGCCACTCCGATGGCGTTGCCCTCGAGCTCAACGAGGATCGCTTCAGCAACGACGCGCTGCAAAAGGCGATCGCGGCGACCGACGCCGACCTCAGGCTCGCCGTGATGGACGCCTGCCACGCCGGCGCGCTCGTGCAAACCAAGGGCGCCAAGCCCGCCGGCTACGTGATGAACGTGAGCGAAGCGCCGGCGTTGAAGGGCCAGATCACTTTGAGCGCCTCGTCGGCCAGCGAGCTCGCGCTCGAGTCGAAGGAAGTCGGCGGCTCGTACTTCACGCACCACTTGGTCAGCGGGCTGCGCGGCGCCGCCGACACCTCGCAAGACGGCCGCGTCACGCTGAGCGAGCTCTACCCGTACACCTATCAGCAGACCTTGAAGGCCACGTCGAAGACCACCGTCGGCGCCCAGCACCCGGGCTTCGACATGAAGCTGAAGGGCAACGGCGAGGTCGTGCTCTCGGATCTGCGCCAAGCCACGTCGACGATCGTGCTCGGCGAAGGCCTGTCGAACGTGCTCGTCATCGATCGCAAGACCGACGCCGTCATCGCCGAGGTCAGCGCCCAGAAGAAGCTGAGCGTCACTCCCGGCGCATACCTCCTGCGCATGCAAAGAGACGGCGCCGTCAGCGAAGCGCGCGTCAACGTCGGCGCCAAAGAGACGAAGAAGATCGACGCGCCGGCGTTCAAGGAAGTCGAGGGCCAAGTCGTCGCGTCGCGTGGCGAAGTCGTCGCGGTCGAGGTGAAGGTCGGCGGCCTCGTCGGCCAAACGATCGAGCCGCCGAAGATGACCGAGACGAAGATCGACGTCACGCCACGCGTCGTCGTCGTGCCGGGCAAGGTCTCGCCGCGCACCTGGTACATCGCCGCGTCGACCGGCGTGCAAGCGTCGTGGACGAACACGATGCCGGTCATCGTGCCCGTTCGCCTCGCGTTCGAGCGTGGCGAAGCGAGCGCGTTCAGCTTGGTGGCGACGGTGATGACGAACACCGGGCTCAACTTCAGGGAGACCTGGGGCACGCTGATGTCGGGCTACGGCTTCGGCATCAAGAAGAGCTTCTTCACCTTCCGCGGCTCGCTCTTCGGCGGCCTCGGCTTCGCCAGCCAGCGCATCAGCCAGTACACCGCCGACCAGTTCGTCAACGACGTCGCGGTCGGCGTCCCGGCGCGCCAGTACGATCAGACGGCGATCGTGCTCTCGAACGAGCTCTCGTTCTTGTTTCGCTTCCACGTGCACAGCCACGTCGCCGTCGACGCCTCGTTCGATGCGCCGCTGCAGGTCGTGTTCGCAGGACCGATCTACACCTACTTCATGCCGCAGGGCCGCGTGGGCCTGAGCTTCAAGCTGTGAGGACGCCGATGAAACGTTACCTGGTGCTCTGTTTGCTCGCGGCTTGCGGATACACGAACGATCCTACGGTCGCGCGCGTCTACACGCCCTACCAGCCGCAGACGTCCACGCCAGTGAGCCCGACGCCGAACAACTGGGAGATGCCCGCCGGCAGCAAGCTCGTCTTCGTCACGAAGTCGACGTACGCGGGCGACGACGTCGCCACGCACGAAGACGCTGACGGAAAGTGCGCCGACGCCGCCGAAGGCGCCGGCCTCGGCCGCAACTTCAAGGCGTGGCTATCCGAGCCGAGCGCGCCGGCGAACGAGCACATCACCGACGTCGGCCCGTGGTATCCGGCCGGCTGTCCGAAGCAGCACTGCGCCAAAGAGGGATTCAATTTCATGAACCTCGCGAGCCTGCGCACGACACCGGCGAGCTACAGCTTCCAAGATCAGCACGGCAGCTTCGCCAGCAACGATGTGTGGACGGCGAGCAAGAGCGACGGCAGCGCCGGCGAGTCGTGCCTCACATCGAAGAAGATGCCGCCGCAAGCGCACTACGGGACGCTGAGCGGCGAAGATTGGGCGTCTGCGGCCCTCGGATACTGCAGCGGTCGCCGCGGGCTGCTCTGCCTGCAGCAGTAGTAGTGTTCTCAGCCGCGAAACGCTCCCGTGTACGTCGAGCAGCGCAGCGACGAAGCGACGCCGCAGACGCGCCAGAATCGAGATGCTTACGCCTTCGCGCCGGGCTTGGCCTTCTGCGGCGGCTCGCCCTTCTTGCGCTTGGCTTCGCCGAACAGGTCGTTGACGGCGAGCTCCTTCTTCTTCTTCAGCTTCGCGAGCTGCTTCATCGCGCGCGTGAGCTTGCCGCGAACGATGCGGCTTTGCGGCGCGCCGGCGATCGCTTGCTCGACCGCTTTGACGGTGATGCCCCGGCCGAGGCGCGGCTTCTTGAGCCCGGCTTCGACGAGCTTCTTGCCACCCTTCACGGCGTTGCGGCGCGCGATGGCGACGAGGTTGTCCTCGGCGCTGCGCACTTCGATGCGCTGCGACGCGGCGACGATCTCTTCAGGCTTGACGCCCCACTCTTTGACGACTTCGGCGAACTTCGACATGCGATGACTCTCCAAGAAAGAACGCCGGCCTTCGCCGATATGGCGCCAAAGTGTCAAGCGTGGTCGTGACTTCGCCCTGGACCTCGGCGATGAGCCGGCCATGGATTTCACTTGCTACGAAGTCGAGCCCGGCCGGGTGCCGCTGCGCGCCGCCAGCCATCGCCGCCAGTGGATGGACGAGACGCCCGAGCGCTTCGCGTACCGCTGCGTGCCGCTGTCGGTCGCCAACTCACATGGCTGGGAGATGCTCTGCCCGGTGACTTTTGCGGCGACCTGGAACGGGGGCGCCACGGCCAAGGACATCAGCATCACCTACCCCGAGGACGACAAGGGACCGTCGCAGTTTCTCGACTCGCACTTTGGCAGCGGCGTCCTCACCTTCAACCCGATGATGATCTTCAGAACGCCGAAGGGTTGGGACCTCTGGCTCGGCGCGCCCCCGAACGAGGGCAAGGACGGCATCGTCGCGTTGAACGCCGTCGTCGAGACCGATTGGATGCCCTTCACCTTCACGATCAACTGGCGCTTCACGCGCAAGAAGCAGTGGATCCGCTTTCAGAAGGGCGAGCCGTTCGCGTTCTTCTTCCCTGTGCAGCGCGGCGCCGTCGAAGCGTTCGAGCCGAAGCTGAAGGCATTGGCGAGCGAGCCGGCGCTGCAAGCCCACTACGTGTCGGGTCGGCTGCAGCGCAACCTGGGGACACTCATCGGCAAAGAGTCGAGCGAGCGTTTCCAAGGCTGGTACGCCAAGGGCACGAACCCAGACGGGACCGGCGAGCCGTTGGCGGATCACAAGCAGAAGATCCGCCCGAAAGAGTTCGAGCCAGGCTAGACCCTGTTCGCCACGCGCCCTACGCTGCGGTCGCGACCGGCTGCACGGCGGCGCGACGGGCTTCCGCGCGAAAGCCGCTCGGCGTCTTCTGCGTCAGCGAGCGGAACCACACGCTGAAGTACTGCGAGGTCGCGAAGCCGACTTCGCAGGCGATCGCGTCGATCTTCGTGTCGGTCTCCGATAGGCGCCGCGACGCGACCGCGAGGCGCACGCTCGTCCGCTCGGTGCGGAAGGTCGTGCCTGCGGCGCGCAGGTGATGCTGCAGCGTCCGCGCGGGGATCTGCAGGGCGAGCGCCGCGTCTTCGATCGACGCATCGGCGCCAAGCCGGGATTCGAGCCAGGTGCGCAAGGTGAGAAGGATCAAGGTGGCTGAAGTGTTCATGCACGGAAGACGCGGGCATGGGTGTGCTTTCGCGCGAGCGAATACGCGCTTGCGAGCCTTCACTCAGCGGATGTGACTCCTGTCGCAGGCGTATTTAGAAAATACTTAGCGAATACTTAGCGAATACTCAGCGAATCGCTGCGAAAGGCTCCGAAGCCGGCGCAGACGCAGGCAAAGTCGTGGGTTCTTCCGGCGTCGCGGCGGGCGCCGGAGCCACCGGAAGCGGGGCCGGAGCCATCGGGGCCGAGGCCGGAGCCGCAGGAAGCGTCGCGTCAAAGACCCATCCGATGCTGCCGGAGAGAACGTAGTCGTTGCGCTCGAGCCCGAGCATCGGAAACATGCCCTTGATGTCGAAGACGAAGCCCTTCGCCGGATAGAAGCGCAGCGCCGCCTTCGGCGCGAAGTACTCGACGCCCGCTGAAGGATCGGTGCCGAACTTGATCTCGATGCCGGCGAGCAAGTCGAACCAACGCGCGGGATGAAACGCGAGCTCGGTGGCGAGCGTGGGAAAGAAGCGCGCATGCATGCGGGCGCCGAGGCCAACGAGCTCGAGCGGCAGCATGAGGCCCGAGATCCACGAGAGCATGCGGTGGATCTCGTAGCTCGCCGACGCGCCGAGCTCGAGGCCGAACGGCCGCGCGAAGGTGTAAGCGGTCGAGGTCGGCCACAAGATGCGCAGGTACGGCGACAGGCTGAACGACGGCGTCCGCAAGACGTTCCAGTGCACGCCTGTGGTCATCGGCCCGAGCGCGTACTGCGTCTGCACGACCGACGCGTTGATCACGTTGCGCATCTCGAACGCTTCGATGCCGAAGCTGAGCCACAAGGTCTCGGCGAGCACATACGAGCCGCGGATGCGCGCGCTGATCGCGATGGTGCCGAAGAAGTCCGGCCGATCGACGAGCAGCGCCGCCTTCGCCGACGCGAGCACGCGCGACGCTGGCACCGCCTCCGGTTGCTCACCGAGCTCACCGAGGCCGAGCGAGAGCCGCGTCGGCGCGCCGACCTCGGGACGATCATCCGCGAACGCCACGCTCGCTGACGCGAAGGACAAGAGAAGAAGGAGCGCTCTCATAGACCGGGCGCCTCCCAACCGTTGCCGGCGAAATCGACCAGGAACGGGTTCGTGAACGCGTTCGGCCAAGTGTAGGGCGAGACGACATCGATGTGCCGGCGCGGATCGCTGTCGACCGCGCGCGTCGGCGGAAACAAGCGCGCCTCGCTCTCGTGATCCGCCTTATCGACGGCGCCGTCGCCGTTGAAGTCGAGCGTGTCCGGCACGCCGTCCGGCGGCTCGTCGAGATCCGCCGACTCGGGCAGCGGCATCCCCGCTTCGAACACGACGAAGCCGTCGCTCGCCAGCAGCTCCGAGAGCGGCAGGTCGGCCTCGTAGCGGACGACGCCGGTCGTCCCAAACGGATCCGCCGGCGCGCTCAAAGGCGAGATCGGGATGGTCTTCGCGAGCTCGCCGTTGACGATGACGCGCAGCTCGCTCACCGGGATCCACGGCGCCGCCCGCACCGACACGTGAAACTGACCGCCGGTCGCCGGTTGAAACGCGGTGATGCTCGGCCCGCGGCTGCCGCCCTGCGCGTCCGTGATCGACGCCAAGATCACCGGGCCGTTCGTGCCGATCATCCGGCCGTCGCGCACGGCAGCGTTGAAGCTCGCGACGTCGACGTTCGGAAAGCCGAACGCGCCGGCGCCGCCGAACACGAGGTTGCGCGGGTAGCCCGTCTGCTCGATGTTCAACGTGTGCGTGTCGCTGTTGGCCGTGCCGGCGCGCACGATGCCTTGGCGCAAAAGCGAGAACCAAAACGCGCGGTACTTCAAGAACTGCTCGATGCTGGCGCCGTTCATCACCTCTTGCACGTGGTGGCCGAGGTTGTCCGAGCCACCCTTCGGCGTCTTGCGCCACTGCCCTTCCGGCGTCTTGTTCGGCGTGTCGGGGATGCGTTTTCGCACGTCGTAGCCGATCGCGCTCGCGTAGCCTTCGTCGCGACCGAGCTTCGACTCGGCGTAAGGGTGATTCAGCTGCATGACGCCGTCGGGGCCGATGTACGCCGCCATCGTGTCGTAGAGCGCGCCTGGCTCCATCAGCTCGTCCCACGGACCGCCGTTGCGGGGCAGCGCGGGATCGAAGGGCATCGGCCAGAAGTTGAAGTGCCCGAGCGTCTTCGGCACGCTGCTGCCGTCGCGCTTGTAGAAGAGGACGAGCCCGGTCATCTCGATGCCAGGCATGATGAAGAGGCGCGAGCCGTAGCCGAGGCGCGTCACTTCGCTCGAATAGGATCCGACGACGTCGTGATCCGTCGCCGCGATCACCTGCACGCCGCTCGTGATGAACGACGTCACCCGATCGAAGTCCGGGATCGAGGTGTCGAAGCTGCGGCCGCCGTGCACATGGAAGTCGGCGCTGAGCGCAGTCGTGAGCGACAGATCCCCGAGCTCGCTCAGGTTCAGGTTGACGCGCGTCGCAGTGCCGGACGTGAGCGTCACGCGTTGGCGCGCGAGCGAGAACGTGGGCCCGTGCGTCGCGTAGACGAAGTAGTCGCCGGGCGGCACGCCGAAGGTCGCGCGACCTGCCGGCGCCAGCGCGCGGTTGCACGCCGGAGAGCTACCGTGCGGCGGACCGAGATACGGCGCACATCCGCGGAAGAGCCCATGCAGCGATCCTGCCGAGTCCTGCGCCGGCTCGGCCGGCACGAGCACGATCTCGGCGTCGATGGGCGTGGCGACGCCTTGGCGAACGACGACGTCGAGCGTGGCCGGCCGGGGAATGTCGAGCAGATCGAGCGTGGTGTCGGCGTCGCCGAGCGCGAGCGCCTGCGGCTCGAGCGCCGGCCGACCGAAGCTGTGCAGCGCCACCGAGTAGCTCTTGTTCGCCGGCAGCATCACTTCGTAACGACCGTCGGCGGCTGGCACCACGTTCGCCCAAACGACACCGGCGCCGACCTCGCCTTCGACGAAGAGCAGGCTCGCGTCACGCTCGCCGGCGCTCGGAGCGAGATCGCCAAGGAAGCGAATGCGCCCGCTCACCTTGACCGTCTGCTCGGCGAAGAGCGCCGCCCGCGCCTGCATCGCCAACGCTTGTGCCGGCGCCGTGCCAGCGCCGTTGGCCACGAACATCATGCGCTCGAACGCGATGCCGTCGCCCGGCAGCACCACCGTGCGCGGCGTGCCCGAGGCCGAGAGCGTCGTCGTGTTGAAGCCGTCGAGCGTGCGCCGATCGCAAGCCACGGTGGCGTACGAGGCGTCGCTCACGCCGGTGTGGCTCGCGGCCGAGACGAAGGGGTAAGTGCGAAACGCCGTGCCGAGATCGAGCAGATCGAGCGCCGGATAGTGAAAGCCACCGTCGGCGATCGGCGTAAACGGCGTGACGCTGCGATCGCCCCAGAAGTAACCGTCGGCGACGAACAAGGTCTGGGCGATGCGGCCGCCGTTGTAGATCTCGGTGCGCATGCGGACACCGCGATCACACGCGCGGAGCTCGTAGCGCGTGACGACGACGTAGCGATGATCGCCATAGAGCCGGCCGCGCGCGATGACGCTCTGGGCGTTGCCGTCGCCCCCGCTGGCGATCTCGACCGAGGTGTACTCCACCTGATCGCGCGGGAGGATGCCGGTCGCGTGCGACACGTGCACCAAGTGATCGATGCCGCCCGCGGCGACGAGGTCGATCAGCATGCCGCCGCTCACCGCCACCTGCGAGGGATGATCGGCGGCGTCGACCACCGCCGTGACGAAGTCGTTCTGCAAGATGAAGTCACCGAGGCCGGCCTGCGCGTCGATGCCGGCGGGACGCTCGCTCGCGTCGCTCATCACGAACGCCCGGACACCGCCGGTCACTTGGCAAGCGTCGGTAAAGAGATCACACGGCGCGGCGGGAACACACTGCTTGCTCGGGTTATCGAGGCAGCCCGGCCGATCGGCAGAGCAAGCGGCGAAGAGCGACAGGAGCGAAACACAAAGGACCGAACGGATCATCGTGGCGCGCACTCTGTCAGTGACGCGGCCCAGGAGCAAGATCGTCAGGGCAGCCCGCCGGCGATGTAGACCGCGCTCGTGTGAAAGCCGGTGCCACCCTCGTTCAGCCGCATGAGCATGCCGCCTTCGAGCTGACCAACGCGCACGCCGACGCGCGACTCCGGCGTCGCGAACCAACGCCGCAGCTCGTACCCGCCGCGCTGTTGCAGCGTGGGATCGCGGGTCACGGCCCGCGTGGCTTCGAAGCGCTGCGCCACGAACGCGTCGATCGGACCGACCCCATAGTGCGCGTCTACCCCAGCGTGCGGCCGCACGTACGAGAGCCCCGTCTTGCCGACCGCGAGCTGCCCTTCGACTCCGGCCTCGGCGCGCAGGTGATCGCCGAGCAGATTGAGCGAGAGTGAGGTGTCGCCGCCGAGCGTGAGGCCAAAGCGGCGCTCGCCATCGTAGCGATCTTGGAGCGGGGTCCGGTGGTAACTATTGCCCTTCGTCGAGCCGAGGCGGCGGCCCATGCCGGAGAAGCCGTGCCAGCGATCTTGCACCGCCGCGCCCGCGTAGTCGCCGGTCGTCGTGACGCCGACGATGCCGGTGCCGCTCAGAGCGAAGCTTCCGAAGCGATACGTCTGGCCCATGGAGGCCGCCGTATCGATGATGTCGGTCCGCTCCATGCCGCCGGGCATCGTCCAGTAACGCAGCGTCGCGGAGAGCTCGAGGCGCTTCTGGCCCTGGCTCCACGCGGCGCTCGCGAAGGTGTCGTGGGTGAAGCGATCGTCGTCGGCCCATACGGCTTGCACTGACGACGGCACCAGGCGCGGCGTCAGGTTGTCGTTGGCGACTCCGGCGGCGACGCGCAGCTGCCAGTCCTCGTGCTCGACGAGATTGGGACGGGCGCGGTGAGCAGGGTTTGGTCCGAGCGGCATATGAAGAGATATCGGCGGTTTGGCGCCGGTGTTCGGTGAAAATTGACCGATCGGTCAGGACGCCCTGGCGGCGCCTCGTCTATGCCGCCTGCGCGTCATCCAGGCGCTCGGCGAGCGTCGTGATGTCGTTCGCCGTCAGCGGCAGCGCCGCGTCGTAGCCCGGGTCTTCGAGCGGCCCCACCGTGACGAGCTCGAGCTTGGCGAGCACCTCCGGCCGGCGGTCGATCGTGTGCGTCACGTCCTTCGGCCGGCCGTCCACGACGCGGACGAAGACGCCGCTCGGCCGCGCGAGCACGTCCTTGGCGAGCGCGTTCTGATGCCGCGCCGTGCTGGCGCTGCCGATGCCGGCCTTCACGTTCTCGAAGCGCACGGGCTCGAGGCCAAGCGCCGTCTTCTTCGCGACGAGCACGTCGATCTCGGTTTGCATCAGGCCGTAGCGGATGACGCCGTCCGTGCCTTCGAAGCGAAACAGCCGGCCCGCGTTGTAGCCGTTCTCGCCGCACGCGCGGACGGCCTCGCCACCGGTGCGCGCAGCCGCGAGCGGCGGCGGCTGATCGAGCACGAGCATGCCGCGCTCTTTGACGAGGCCGGCGGCGTTCGCATCCTGATCGATCTCTTGCAGGCGCAGCACTTCGCCGAGCACGCCGCGGCGGTTCGAGAGCTCGGGCTTCTTCACCCACTCTTCGCTCGTGCACAGCCCGTCGGCGGTGAGCTCCCGCGCGAGCGTCTCAATCTCTTGCGGAGCGTCGGCGCCGGACTTCTGCCGCTCGGCCAGCGCGCGCACGGGATCGCCCGAGGCGGCCTGGTCCTCCCACGATCCTTCGCGCACGCACCCTGCGCCGATCAGCGCACCGACGACGGCGTAGGATCCCTTGCCGTACGTCCCGGCCTGCGCAAGCAAGGTCAGCGCGCCGCGGACGGCCTCTCCGTCTTGATGCTGCGTGAGCGGCCCCTCGAGCCAGCGTCGCACCGCGGGGTGCAGCGGCGCCAGGACTTGCTCGATGTCCTTCGCGGCGCCGGCGGCGGGCGGAGGCGCTGGCGCGGCGTTGTCGTTCGCCGGCGCGATGAGCGGGAGCATGCCGCGGACAGGCGTGATCATACTTCGAGCACCACGGTCGCCGCGTTGAGCTGCGCGGCGATCAAGAACGCGAGCGCGCCGTTCAGCTCCTGGCGCAGGTTGAAGTGGTTCGTCCCATCCTTGGCGTCGCCTTCGCCGTCGATCGCCGCGTCGAGGGCGATCACGGCCTCGCGGAGCACGGCGCAGACGCGCTGAACGTCCTTCGGCGCGAAGCGGCGGCCTTCCGCGCTCTTCTCACCGATCGCTTCCTGCGGGCGAGCTTGGCCGGCGACCGCGAACGCCCGCACGGCGAGCCGCAAGGGATCTTCGGAGATCGGCATGGGCTCGTCGTCCGAGCCGAGTATGGAGAGCGCCAGCATCCGGCGGCGTTATCGGGGCGGCGCGCGCGAAAGGTGTCCTTTTGCGCGCCGTGGCGCTAGACAAGCCTCGTGGAGAACGCTTGCCCTTGGGACCCGTGGCGCGCGGTCGTCGGCGTGCCGAACCTCGACTGGTGCGAGGCGAGCACCTGCGCCTGGATCGACGAGCCGGCGAACACCTGGTCGAACGTCGCCTACTTGCTCGCCGCCGCGCTGATCCTCTGGCGCTCGCGGCAGAAGGGCGAGCCGCTGTTTCCCCTCGCGCGGCTGTTCCCGACCGCCTGCCTGGTGCTCGGTTTGTGCTCGTTCGCGTACCATGCGTCGCTCACCTTCGCGCTGCAGGTGTTCGACTTCGTCGGAATGTTTGGCTTTCTTTACATCCCGGTGACCATCAACTTGCGCCGCCTCGATCTCGTGCGCAACGAGAACGCGACCTACGTGGGGCTCATTGCGGCGAGCGTCGTGCTGCTCTTCGTGCTGCGTGTGCTCGGCGCGAAGTATCAACTGATGATCGCGCTCGGCGTCGTGCTCTTGCTGGCGAGCGAGGCGTGGGCGGCGCGCCGTTCACGCGCGCGCGGACCCCTGACGATGTTGGCCGTCGGCGTCGGGTTCTTGATCGTCGCGGCCACCTTCTCGGGCCTCGATCTCGCGCGCGTGTTCTGCGATCCGAACGATCACGTGGTGCAAGGCCACGCGATCTGGCACCTGTGCTCGGCGACCGCGCTCGTGTTCTGCCACGAGTACTACGCCGGCCTCGCGCTCAAGGCTTGAACTTCTTCCAGAACGCGTCGACGTCGGCCTTGCGCTCGAACTCTTCGACGCCGTACTTGTCCCAACCGAAGAACGTTTGCGGCTCGTGGAACGGGATGCCGTAGTTCGCGGCGAAGAGGCGATCGCTGTCGCTGAAGCTGAAGCCCTTGCGTCCGTCGGGGCGCGTCTGCTTGTCCGTGTACGAGCTGTCGCCGACCATGAACGAGCGCGCCTTGTCCATCGAGTAGCCGGCGCCGAGCTGCGCTTTGATGACGCTTTCCAAGCGCTCGCCCATGCCGATGTCCGGCTTGCGATCGTGATCTTTGAACTCGGCGAAGTCGAAGTAGTGCACCTCGCCGCCGCCGAGACGAATGAGATCCTTCGTGTACTGCAGGGCCTTGTCGGCGGTCGCCAGCGTGATCGACTTGCCGACGCCGCCTTGGTTCGAGACGATGGCGATGAGGTAGCCCTGCGCCGCGAGTGCCTTCAGCTTCTTCGCCGCGAACGGCAGGAGCTGCACGTCCTTCTCCGAGTTGGCGCTGACGCTGCCGGACTTCGAGACGCGCAGCGTGCTGTCGGCGTCGAAGAACGCGACCTTCACCTTCTTGCTCGTCGGCTGGAAGCCCGTGATCTCGCGGCGGGCGAGCTTCGGAGCGGTGGTCGTTTGCGGCTGAGCGACGGTGGTGACGGCATGGACGGGCATACGGCCGCGGATCATCGGCAGCCCGTCGCGTCAGGTGCGTCATTTATTGCGCGAGCACCGTCGCCGCGAACGGCTGCTTCGTGTCGAGCGCGTAGACGCAGCGCTTCGGATCGCTCACGAGGATGCGGCTCGCGTCCGAGAACGCGATGACCCAGCCCTTCGGCAGCGCGTTGATGCGGGCGCCGACGAGCGCGTCCTTGTCCCGATCGTAGACGTACGCCAGATCGAACGCGTCCTTCGGCCCGGCTTGCAGCACGAGGTGCATGAACTCGGCTTTCGCATTCTGCTTCTCGACGAGCTCGGGCTTCGTCGCGTGGAGCACGAACGCCGTCTGCAGCGCGATCTCGCAGCCATCTTTGCCGGCGGATTGCAGGCGCTCCCCCGCGGTCAACGCCTGCGCGCGCCATGCTTGTTGCGTCTTCGTGAGCGGGACGGCGGCGAGGACGATGGCGAGCCACATGGCGTGAGTATTTACTCTTGTCGGCGAAGTTTGCTACCGACCCAGCCCACGCGCGGTTAGCTCAGCTGGATAGAGCGTTGGTCTCCGAAGCCGAAGGTCAGAGGTTCGACTCCTCTACCGCGCGCCATACACTATTTTCAGGCACTTCCCGCACCTCGGATAGCACGAGGAAGGGCTTTTTCAGCTCGAATTTGATGATTCTTCCGTCAAGAACCGCGTTCGAAAGTAGCTTTTTTAGAAACTCAAGCCGCTCTTGTGGGGCGCGAGATTCAACCAACATTTTCGCTGACTTAGCGAGTTCTAAAGTGTTTTGTGCCGTTTGAAGGTAGGCACCGTCGATCTGGCGTTGTGCGTCTTGAAGCAGGTCGAACAGCAGGCTTTGATCACCACGAAGCCTACCCTGTTGCTGCTTGAACGTGGGTGAAGCCAGTGGCCGTGGCGCACACGACATTCCTGCTGGCGCACCTTCTCCTCGGCACGACTGCCTTCCAGATCCTGCCGCCGCCGTCGCTTCGCCAGCTTACGCCGCCGCTTCGTTCGACATCTCTTTGAGCACGTCACTTGGCTTCGCGATGCCGTGCGCTTCGGCTCGAACCAACACCGGCACTCGCTGCATCGCTTGCGTCGCGTCTTCATGACGCGAGCCTCGGTGGCGTCGTGGTCGCGGCCCAGAAACCGACGCCCCCCCTACGCCGCGGCGCGGCTCACGCTATCCGCTATCCGCTATCCGCTATCCGCTATCCGGTGGACTGGTTTTGGAGAGCAGCGGTGGGTCTTTTTTGGAGAGCGCTCCAGGGATGAATTGCCGCGCTGGCACGCGGCTACGCGTTCACGTCGAGGCCGGCGACGAGATCCCCCACTGTCGCGCAGCGACTTCGTTCAACAGCGCGTCAAAACTCATGTCAAAATCAAATTCGCAAAACGCGCACATCCGATGAGTTTTGACACACATTCGCTCCGGTCGTGATCGCGTCGCGCTGCTAATGATGGCGATGAAATCGAAAGACATCTGGGCGGCGATATTGACGCTCCCTCCAGCCGAGCGGCCGCAGTTCGTGGGTGGGAGTTGACGCAATGGCGGTCGACTTCGCAAAGGCGAGCGGGTCGGCCGCATGCACGCGCAGACCTTGGAAGACGCGATGCTCGTGGGCGGAGACACCGACTCCAGGGGTGAAACGGTCGCTCAGGCGGACAAGACCTCGAACCGACCGTACTCGCGAAAATGGCGGTCGAAGGCGATGACTCGGCGAATCTTGAGCCGATCCATCACGGTGAAACTGAGCGCGTCACACAGGGAATACGTCTTGTCCTCGTGTGCTTTCAACAGCGAGATGGCCTTGGTCTCATCCGCGGGACGCACGCGCTCGATGCGGTAGCCGTCCGTGCTCAGCATGTCGAGAAAGCTCAACGCAGCCCGCCGCTTCTCCCGCGACCTCGCCAGCAACACTGAGTACGTCTCGACGACAACGGTGTTCGTCGTCACGAAGGTCCAACCTTCTTGGTCCGCTTGGCTCCACAGGGCCTGCGCACGTTCGTGACAGGCGTCTTCGGCAACGAGAAGGGCGACGAAGCCGCCGGAGTCCACGAAAACGGTCGTCACCGCTCGGGGTGCCCTTCCATCGCCGCGTCGGCCACGTGCTTGTACTTGTCGGTCGAGAGGTCGGTGACGTCGGCGTGCGCCGTGCCGGCGAGCTCAAGAGACCTTTTATACCTTTTGGTCTTCGCGGCGCGCTTGCGAGGCGCGGCCAGCTTGGCCTGTTTGGCCAGGGATCGCTCCAGTGCACGCACCACTCTGATTCTCTCTCGCGCCGGCAGCCGCTTGGCTTGCTCGATGATTTGTTTGGTCGTCATGCTTTCCGCTCCATGCATATTGTAGGCGAATCTTGAGCCGTTGACCACCGTCTGCCGACCCGTGCGAGCCTGCTATCGAGCACGCAGCGCCTCGATCACCTCCGACGCCAGCTCTGTGTTGCCCGCTCGGACGTCTGCTTCGGCCGCTCTGATCGCCCCGTGCAGTGCGCACGCTCGGCATCAGGGATCGTCGCCCTCGTCGTCGAGCACGAGGTCGAGGACAGTTCCCTCGGGCAGTGTCGTCGGCTCATCGACGAGCAACCGACCGTTCTTCACGTGGGCTCGAATATTCATGGTCGACCAAGCGATGGCGTTCTCGGACGCGGCGGAAAACTTCGTCACCGGCGATCAACTTGACCTTGTCCGATCTGATCTCGGACAGCCGGCGCCTGATCTCCTTCGTCCACGCCGTCTGCCATTCGGCGGGGCTCAGATCGTCGTCTTCTTCTTGATCGAACACGTGTCTACTATACGCCGGTCCCT
Organism: Deltaproteobacteria bacterium; assembly: GCA_020848545.1. GTDB lineage: Bacteria > Myxococcota > JADLHZ01 > JADLHZ01 > JADLHZ01 > JADLHZ01. The sequence goes on from JADLHZ010000090.1 coordinate 159,963, forward strand.
TCCTTCGGACCAACGGGCATTGCCGTGATCGCCGACTCTGGGATCCTGACCGCGCTCAGCACGCGAACGTGGGCCAGGAGCCCGCGCGCGCACATCCGGTAGATCGTCGCCGTCGACACGGACATGCGGCCGGCGGCCTCTTTCACCGTCAGCAAGCGTTCCGAGGGTGTCAGCACCGGTGCAGCAAACGGCCGGCTAACCGGTGCTAGCGGAAGCAAGTCGCCACGCTCGCTGGATCCGAAATCGTCAAAGATTTCACGCGCGTTGCTAAGCGGTGCAACTCCCTGCAAACCACCAGCGACGGTCTCCGAAGCCGTAGGTCACAGGTTCGACTCCCGCATCGCGCGCCATTTTTTCCTCTTCGATCTCGGAGGTCAAGGACGTTCGGTCTCCCCTCACCGCCGAGGAATTGGAGACGATGCGACGGCTGCTCCGCTCCGGCGTGGCGAAGAACAGGACCAAGGCCGTCGAGATGGGCGCTACCGCAGCGGCCACCGCCGGCATGACGGCAGGCGCGATCGCTGCTGCTGCGATCGGGACGGCGTTGTTGCCGGGCATCGGGACCGCCATTGGCGCCGTCATCGGCAGCACTTGGCTCGCGAAGAAGATGATCGACCAGAAGAAGGAAGACGAGTGAACGCGCCCGTGCCTGAGACGATCACGTGCATCTACTGCCGCGAAGTTCGCTAGCCGACCCGCGAGCGCGTTCTTCCACGCTCCCTTGGTGGAGATCCCGTCAGGCCCATCCTCTGCAAACACTGCAACAACCGCCGTCCCGTCTGGCGATCCTCACCGCAGACGCTGATGACCTCAGCTCGAGTCACTTCTATCAAAGCACAGCGCGCGCGGTCGTTCTCGTTGCACGAGCGACGACGATTCGTTTGCATACATGGCGCATTGTGTATATACATAATCATGATCGGCGAGTTTGACTGGGACGAACGCAAAGCGCGGTCGAACCTGAAGAAGCACGGCGTGTCGTTCGAACAGGCAGTCTTCGCGTTCTACGACGAGTACGCGCTCATCGATACGGATGAGCACGACGACGAGGTGCGGTATCGGCTGATCGGCGCGACGGACGCAGGCGTGCTCGTCGTCGTCTACGTGGAGTTGGAAGGGGACGTCATCCGCATCATCAGCGCGCGAGGGCGACGAGAAGGCAGAAGGAGAACTATGAGCAACGAAAAGCCGTTCGATTTTAAGAAGGCGCGCCGCATCTCACCCGAGGAGGTGGAGGGCGCGCGAAAGGCGATCGAGAAGAAGCTCGGCATCAAGCTACCGCCGAAGAAAGGGCGACCGCCGAGCTCCGAGTCCGGGCGCGCGATGCCGGTGTCGATCCGTCTCTCGCCGAAGGTCTTGCGATGGGCGAAACGTGAAGCCAAGAAGAGAGGCGTCGGCTACCAGACGATCATCAATCGCGCGCTCGAGGAGCTCGCCGGGTGACGGCGCCTTCGGTCGACCTCGTTGACCGCGCCATAATCACGTCGACGTCTGAAACGAGAATCCTAATCGCGTTCGACACGCGAACGTGCGGCAACTCGCCGCGAGCGCACAGACGGTAGACAGTCACGGGCTTCACGCGCAGCCGATCCGCCGCCTCTCGTACGGTAAGCAGAAGACCGCGCGCCATTTTTTCCTCAGGAATCCGCGCGAGCGAGCGCGGCAACGATCCACTGGTTGATGCTCACGCCCTCGATCTCAGCTCTGCGCGCGATGCTCTCGTGCAAGGACTTCGGCACGCGCACGAGCAGCTTGCCGGACATGCCTCTTGGCGCGGGAGGAATATGGTCGCCGTGCTTCACGGCCACATCGAGCCATCCGGCGGCGGCGTCGAGGATGTTCTTGCGTGCGCGCTCGACAGGGGCTTCCGTTCGGACGAGCTCAGTGGTACCCCCCAAACGGGGGATCTCGGACTTGCGGAAAGCAAAGCCTGGGCGATGAGCTCCACGCCTGCTGGTCTCAACGAGGATCGCGGATGAGGGTGCTCGAGTTCGAGACCTGTGAAAAGCTGCACGAGAGTCAGCGGTCCATCGTCTACCGAACACGGCAAGACGGCGGACAGCCGAGCGTCATCCTCAAGATCCTCAAGGGGGAACATCATCCGGCGCAAGGGCTCGCGCGTTTCCGTCGGCAATTCGAGCTCGGTCTCGAGATCACGAGCCCCCACGTCGTCGCGGTACAGCGGGTCGCACCGTTCGAGGGCACGCTCGTCGGCGTCCTCGAAGACTTCGGCGCTGAGTCTCTGGCGCGGTGGATCCAGCGCGACCGACCAAAACTGAGAGAGGCGCTGCAAATCGCGATCTGCCTTTGCCGCGGGCTGGCCGACGTCCACAACGCCGGCATCGTGCACAAGAACGTCTGTCCTTCGAACGTGCTCTGGAACCGCGCCACCGGCATCGCCAAGCTGAGCGACTTCGGCATCGCCTCGCGCCTCCAGCGTACCGCGACCGCGCCCCATGCACCGCGTCTTCTCGAGGGCACGTTGGCCTATATGTCGCCGGAGCAGACCGGGCGCATGAACCATCCTGTCGACTACCGCACGGATTTCTATTCGCTCGGCGTTACCCTCTACGAGCTCTTCGCAGGCAAGCGGCCGTTCGAGAGCGACGACCCACTCGAGATCATTCACGCCCACATCGCCAAGCAGCCCGTCGCCCCGATCCGCCACGATCCCACACTGCCCGAGGCGCTCTCAAGCATCGTCATGAAGCTCCTCGAAAAGGAGCCTGAAGACCGCTACCAGAGCGCCGAGGGCGCAGGGCACGATCTCACCGAGTGCCTGAAACAGCTGGATGGCCATGAGCCGATCCGTGCGTTTGCGCTCGCCAGCAAGGACGTCCGCGGGCGGTTTCGACTCCCGGCGAAGCTCTACGGGAGAGAGGCCGACGTGAGCGCGCTGGTCGGCGCGTTCCGAAGAGTCGTCGCGGGTGAGCTCGTCTTCACCCTGGTCAGCGGGTACTCGGGGGTGGGCAAGTCCTCGCTCGTGCAGGAGCTATATCGTCCGCTTGCCGTCGCGAGGGGACGCTATGTCTCGGGCAAGTACGATCAGTATCAGCGCAGCGTGCCGTACTCGGCTCTCGGGCGGGCGTTTGACGCGCTTTGCGACCAGCTCCTCGGCGAGGCGCCAGAGATCCTGGAGGCCTGGCGCCAGCGGATCGTCGAGGCGCTCGGAAAGAACGGTCAAGCGCTCATCGAGGTGATCCCGCGTCTCGAAGCGATCATCGGGCCGCAGCCAACCCTGCCCGAACGCGACGCCCAGTCGGCGCAGAACCTCTTCAACCAAGTCTGTCAGGAGTTCGTTCAGGCGATCTGTCGTCCGCAAGAGCCATTGGTGCTCTTCCTCGATGACCTGCAGTGGGCCGATATCGCCTCGCTCACCTTGCTTCGGACGGTCCTCGAGAATCACACCATTCGAGGTCTGCACCTGGTCGGCGCTTACCGCGGCAACGAGGTGGACTCTAGCCATCCCCTGCTCCTGCTCGTCGACGATGCCCACAAGGCCGGGTTAGCGATCGGGACGATCCACCTCGACAACCTGACGCTCGCCCACGTGACGAGGCTCGTCGCGGACACGCTCTCACTGCGCGAGGATGAAGCGGCGAGCCTCGCGGGCATCATCCACGCAAAGACACAGGGCAACGCCTTCTTCGCGACCGAGTTCCTGAAGGCGCTGCATGCCGAGGGGCTTCTACTCTTCAATCAGGTGGGGCCGCGCTGGGAGTGGGACGTTGCCGCAATCCACGCCCGGCAGATCACCGACAACGTGGTGGACCTGATGGCGGGCCGCATCCGGCTGCTGCCCGCCGCGACGCAGAAGCTGCTCCGATTGGCGGCGTGCATCGGCGGCGCGTTCGACCTTCAAACTCTGGCCATCATCTCCGACGGCACCGACAAGGTCCCACTGGTTCTGCAATCGCTCGCGCCAGCGGTACAGCTCGGCGTGATCGTGCCCCGCGATGAGATCCGCCTCAACCGCGCCGGCAGCGACGCAGATGACCATCCTGGTAGAGACCGCTTCGCCTTCCAGCATGATCGCGTCCAGCAGGCGGCCTACTCGCTGATCCCCGAAGTCGAGCGGCAGAGGGTTCACCTCGACATTGCGCGGCACCTCATCGACGACGCGTTGGTCAGGCGCGATCTCGAGGAGCGGCTCTTCGAGATCGTCAGTCACATCAAGCAAGGCGCGGCGCTGCTGACCGATCCGGACGAGAGGCAACGCGCGGCGAGGCTGAACCTCCAGGCAGGCTCGAAGGCCAAGAAGGCCTCCGCGCACCACGCCTCGCTCGACCATTTTCGGATGGCGAAGAGCTTTTTGAGCGAAGGAGCTTTCGACGCGGACTACGCGTTGGCGTTCGAGATCCATCTGGGCCTGGCAAAGAGCTGCTCGGTCGCCGGCCAATTCGCCGAAGCGGACGCGCTGTACCCGGTCCTGTTCGAGAGGGCGCGAACGGTGATGGACAAAGTCCGAGTCCACACCGTTCAGATGGACGACTACCACCTGCAGGGAGACTACGTCAGGGCCATCGGCGTGCAAACAGAAGCGCTACGCCTGCTCGGTGAGCCGGTGCCTTCGAGCGCGGGTGAGCTCGAGACAGCCATCGACGCGGAGCTTTCGCTGAGCCGGCAACATCTCGGCAGCAGGAAGGTCGCCGATCTGGCAGACGCTCCGGAGATCGAGGCACCTGAGATCGCGGCCACGCTGAGAACGCTGATGAGCCTGTGGATGAGCGCCTACCTCGTCTCCAGAGAAGACTTGGTTCAGTGGAGCTCCGTCAGGCTGGCCAACTTGTCCTTACAACACGGCAACAGCGAGATGGCTTCGTTTGCCTTCGTCCAATTTGGGTATCTCTGCATCCGGCGACTTCAGAAATTCGAAGAGGGTTACCAGTACGGCCAAGTGTCGGCGCTCGGGCTGAATCGATAGTCACCGGATAGTTTTTCTCGATCTACTTCGTCGTCGCCGAAGCGGCGCTGCTGGCGGAACGAGAGACGCGGCGGCCAGAAACTTTCTCACGCTGCGA